>CAZMSH010000020.1:0-60333 GCA_964568875.1 uncultured Rikenellaceae bacterium
GGGAGGTAACTTCGACACTTAACGGTCATCTCTGCACAGAGCTTACCAACGTAGTTTACATACAGGTCAACAACTTCGTGCCCGGTTCGATAGACGGAGAGCAGACGATCTGCGAGGGCGACACCCCGGTGGCGTTCACCAGCGTCACTCCGACCGGCGACGGAGTGTTCACCTACCAGTGGCAGGAAAGTGTCAACGGCACCGTATTTACCGATATTATAGGAGCCACCAACGAAATCTACGCACCGGGACCGCTTACGGCAGACACCTGGTACAAGAGGATCGTGAAGTCGACAATAGGCCTTAATGAGTGTATTAAGGAGACCAACATCATAAGGGTAACGGTTATTAACTTCTCACCCGGCTCGGTAGGCAGCGACCAGACAATATGTGAAGGCACGGCACCTGCCACCTTCACCAGTGTGGCACCTGTCGGAGACGGAACCTTTACCTTCCAGTGGCAGGAGAGCAGTGACGGTGTCAACTTTACTGACATCTTAGGGGCTAACCTGGCTTCCTATACATCAGGAGCGCTGACAGCAGACACCTGGTTCAGGAGAGTGGTTACGGCCACGCTGAATGCAACAGGATGTTCGCAGATAACAAATGCAGTTAAGGTTACCATCAACAGCCTCACGGCAGGTATCAGCACTGCAGACCAGACGATTTGCGAAGGCGATGTTCCGGCTCCGCTGACAAGCACACCACCCACGGGTACAGGCGTGCTTACCTACCAGTGGCAGAGCAGTATTGACGGTATCAACTTCTCAAATATTACCGGAGCGACATCTGACACCTACAATCCGCCGGCTCTTGTTGCCGACACCTGGTACAGGCTCTCGGTAACGTCAATGTTGAATGGCAACCAGTGTTCTGAGCTTACCAATATCGTTGCAATAACGGTAGTGAATTTCAATCCGGGTACCATTGGTTCCGACCAGACAATATGTGAGAACACGGCACCGGCACCGTTTACGAGCGTTGCGCCGTTTGGTGACGGCACCTATGCCTATCAGTGGCAGGAGAGTGCTGACGGAATCAACTTCAGTGATATTATCGGAGCTACCGGTGAGACATTTGCTGCGCCGTTACTTACTCAGGACAGGTGGTACAAGCGCATTGTTACGGCGACACTCAATTTAACCGATTGCGTGAAGGAGACCAACATTGTAAGGGTTACCGTTAACAATTTTGTACCTGGTTCTATTGCTTCTGACCAGACGATCTGCGAGAACACGGCTCCGGTTCCGCTTACAAGTGTAACACCGACGGGAGACGGATCGTTCAGCTACAAATGGTTTGTAAGTACTGACGGAGTAAACTTCGCCGAGATACCAGGCGCGATAAGTGAGACTTTCAGTCCGGGTACCCTGACTGACGACAGGTGGTACTACCGCGAGGTGACTTCTATGGTGAATGGGTTCACCTGTAGTGCTGAGACCAATGTGGTATGGATAGCCGTCAACAATCTTGATGCAGGGTCGATCGCAGGTGAGATCACCATATGTGAGGGAGATACGCCTCCGGCGCTTACCAGCGTGGCGCCTGTTGCTGACGGCACGGTCACATACCAGTGGAAGAGCAGTACCGACGGTGTCAACTACCTGAATATCGCCGGAGCGAATTCAGAGACTTATGCACCCGGTTCACTGACGCAGGATACCTGGTACATGCGTGAGGTTATATCGACCTTCAACGGTGTTCCGTGCAGCAAGCTTACCAATGCCGTTAAGATTACCGTCAACAATGTAACACCCGGAACCATTATAGCCGACCAGACCATTTGCAATGGTTCGACGCCGGTACCGTTCCAGAGTGTGGTTCACGGCATGGGTGACGGCACGATCACCTACCAGTGGCAGTCGAGCATCAATGGTGTGGACTTTACTGATATTTCCGGAGCCAATGCCATTGTTTATGCTTCGCCGCCGCTGACGGAGGATACCTGGTTCAGGCGTGTTACCTCATCGCTGCTTGACGGCGTTACATGTTCAGCAATCAGCAACGTGGTGCAGGTTACCGTGAATGAGGTTTACGGGGGTGTTATAGCTTCCGATCAGACAATATGCTACGGTACAATACCTGATCCTATTACCAGCACTGATGACGGAAGCGGTACAGGTGTGGTGACATACCAGTGGCTGAGGAGCAATAACAACGTGATATTCAATACTATTCCTGGCGAGACCGGACCAACTTACACTCCGGGCGCACTTATGGCCGAGACATATTACAAGAGGGTACTTGTAAGTGTGCAGAACGGTATTACCTGCACCGCCGAGAGTAATGTGATAACCATATCAATCAATCCGCTGCCGATAGCTATTCTTTCCGGACTTGCAACCATATGTCCGGGAGAGACGGCTGTACTGAATGTCAACCTGCCTGTCGGACAGGCTCCGTTTGAGCTTGAGATCGAGAACCACGGAATTGTAAGTGATTACTACAGCGACGATGACATTATTGTCAATCCGCTTTCTACGACAACCTATAAACTACTTAGGGTAACCGATGTCTATGGTTGCGAAGTGCTTGATCCGTCATCGAACCTGATGGGAACGGCTACGGTATATGTGCGTGACCTTCCGGTTATTACCGATGAACCATCAGATGCCACCATATGTGAGTATGGCATAGTGACCTTCAGCGTGATAGCCACCGGCGATGACCTTACCTATCAGTGGTTTGTAAATGACGGTACCGGTCCTGTTGCCATTACTGATGGCGGCGTTTACTTTGGAGCACAGACATCGTCACTGATGCTGTTCGGACCGACAAGGCTGATGAACGGTTACACCTTCTACGCTGAGGTTTACGGCTGCGGAGCTACTGAGACATCTGCCGAGGTAACGCTGACGGTCAACCAGGTGCCGGAGATACTTGCACAGCCGAAAGATTCAACGATATGTATGGACGATCCGGTATCGTTTACTGTTGATGCCACGGGCACAGGACTTGTATATGAGTGGCAGGTGAAGATAGGAGCGGCCAATTTTGTTCCTGTTATTGACGATGGCAATATCACCGGCTCTGCTACCTCGACACTGAGCATAGCGACTGTTCCCGGAGCATACAACAACTACATATTCAGGGTTAAGATTAGCGGCGATTGCGGAGCTCCGGTATTTTCGAACTTCGCGTTCCTGAGGGTACAACTGCCTCCGGTTCCGTCACTGAATCCTCTTAACAGGTCTGTATGTGCCGATGGCGGTCCGGTTTACTTCGTGGCTAACGGCACGGGAGTGATTGACTCGATAAGATGGCAGGTATCGGCTGACGGGGTTGTCTGGAACGATATCTATGACAACGAGATTTACAGCGGAACCACTTCACAGCAACTTGCGCTGGTGGGTGTGCCGGCAGGCTATGATGGGTATCAGTACAGGCTTGCGCTGAAGGCATTCTGTACTACAACATATACCAGTGCAGCTACGCTAACCGTTAATCCGCTGCCGGTTGTTGACTTCACGGCTATTGATCCGGTCAATGTATGCGCCGGTGTTCCGAGGGTCCTTAACGGTAATCCTACCGGTGGATCAGGCGTTTACAACCAGCACCGATGGATGGGCGATATAGGTCCGCTAAGCTCGTTTACCGTACAGAATCCGAGCTTCTACACGACGTTGGGAGGAGATTACGTGCTGGCTTACACTGTAACCGACAGTAACGGATGCCAGGGATCTGATACACTAACCGTAAGGGTTGAAGAGCCGTTTGCGATGTTTGTTCCGAGTGTGGTATCAGGTTGTACTGACCTTGAAGTGACCTTCGACAATAGTATGTCGACGGGTTACACTTCCATATTCTGGGACTTTGGTGATGGTAATACTTCGATATCTGATAATCCGACCCACACCTTTGTGAATGGAACTACCGCACTGCAGTACTATGATGTGCTGATGAGGATAACCTCGGCCAGCGGTTGCCAGGATTCGATGAGGATAGGGATTACGGTTTACCCACAGATGGATTCTGAGTTCACCCTTAGTGCCGATACTATCTGTTCTGGTGAGACAGTTACTCTCCTTGCTGATCCGGGTGCGCTGCAATACTGGTGGGTATATGGTGATGGTGAAAACAAGTACGGACTGAATTTTGACCAGCACCTGTTCCTCAACCTTACCGAGAATCCGGTTCCCTATACCATTTCGCTGACGACGACATCAATGTTCGGATGTGAGTCGACGACAACCCATGATATAGTTGTTTACCCGACACCGAAGGCTGAGTTTACGGCATCGCCTCCATTGCAGACGTGGCCTGCAGCTTTGGTGAACTTTACCAACCTGACGAATTCAGGCACATGGAGTTACCTCTGGAGGTTTGGTGACGGCAACACCTCAACGGCGTACGAACCTTCGCATACCTATGGTGCTCCGGGCAACTATATGGTAACGCTGATAGTATCGAACGACCGTTGTATCGACAGTGTCTCGCATCCTGTACAGATACTTCCGACACCGCCGATAGCGTCGTTTGATTATATTGAATCTGATTGCGGTCCGTTGACAGTGACACTGAGCAACACCTCGCAGTATGCCACGACGTATTTGTGGGACTTCGGTGATGGCGGGGCTTCTACGGCAGCCAATCCTACCTATACCTGGACGGTAGCAGGTACGTACAGGGTGACGCTGATAGCTTACGGCCCCGGCGGACAGTCAGTATACGACCAGATAATAGAGGTATACCAGACACCTGTGGCTTACTTCCAGTTTACTCCTGAGAAGGTATATGTTAACGACGAGAGGGTCAGATTCTTCAACCTGAGCCAGTATGCCGAAAGCTATATCTGGCACTTTGGTGACGGTGACACATCGCATGCGAAGGATCCGTTCCACAAGTACCTGGTGAAGGGTCTCTTCGACGTTACCCTGCATGCTTACAAGTTCTACACAACCCAGTCGGGAGCAGTGAAGGCGTGTGTGGGCAGTTATACAGCCTCACCGGGTGTACTTGTTGAGCCTGCCGGAGTGATAAGGTTTGCCACGGCGTTCATACCGAACAAGACCGGTCCGCAGCCCGATGCCATTCCGACACCGTCAACGATAGACCAGTTCTTCTTCCCGCCGGTAACAGAGCAGGTTGACAAGTACAAGCTGCAGATATTCAACAGGTGGGGTGTGCTGATCTTCCAGAGCGATGACATCATGAAGGGATGGGATGGCTACTACAAGGGCAAGCTGGTGAAACAGGGTGTCTATGTATGGCTTGTGGAAGGCAAGTATTCCAACGGTAAGCCGTTCAGGATGTCAGGGGATGTGACGGTGTTGCATTAGGAAGGCGTAATGACATAGTGACGTAATGGCATAATGACCTTTATGGGTTAGACCATAGATAGAAGAAAAGCCCTGCTTGTAAGAGCAGGGTTTTTTTATTGGCCTTGTGGCTTAGTGGCCTAGACATAGAGATAGTTTATAGGCAGGATGGTTTAAGTCTTGTTTTAATGAGTTTAGTAAGGGCTATTGACAGATATCGGCAATCGCTCACAAGTGATTGAGCTGATTCGGCCGAGATGTATCCTATTTCTTCTCCTATGGAAAGGAGTGTCATCAGTTCTGCCGAAGAACCCCGGGCAATATAGAAATGCCTTACAGATTGCTTGTCAGAGCCAAGTTGTTCTCCCTCGGCTATATTAACCGGAATACTTACTGCTGCTCTTTGAATCTGGTCTCTGAAACCAAAATCTTTACTAAATGGCTTTTCAGCGGTTAGTTTGTAAATATTCACAGCGATTTTTTTGGCATTTTGCCAAACGATGAGTTTGTTGTAATCTCCCATTTTGCAGCTATTTTGATAATATTACATATTCCCACAATGGTAAAATTATTGAATATTCCTGAAACATGCTCTACCAATCGGAGAATACTATTAATTCTCCAACAGAAATGAAGACACCACCATATGCCCCGCTATGTCACTATGTCACTATGACGCTATGCCTACGGTCTTTTTTATGATCCCCAGGGGGGATCGATATTCATAGGACCGGCATAACCCCACTACTTTTATCGCCGCCAAAAATATGTGTCAGTATAATTGCATTTTTTATATCTTTGTTTTTCAGGTTGTTTTAACATAATAAGGTGAAAAGAGAGAGTTTACTCAAAAGAATAGTTTGGGATTACAATATCTCGGAAAAAGATATTGAGGCTGTACTCAAAGGACGGGCTGAGAAGGCAGGACACTATACAAGGAGTATGTTGTTTCTTAAGATACTTGAGACTTATCCATGGTTCACAGTCTTAAAACTTTTTTCACCCGAGGAGATCAAAGATCTTCTTACAGACGATCTGTTGAAAAAAATGCGCTCACCCGCTTTAAGAAAGAAATATGAATTCATCAGGCAACGATTACAGAAAGTTATACCAGTTGCAGGATAATTTTCTTTCCTGGTGGAAGGAACAGAATTTACCGCTTTATCTTACAGGAGGTACAGCCTTGGGAAGGTTCTATCTGCATCACAGGTCAAGTGATGATCTTGATTTTTTTACAAATGCTGATCCGGAATTTGGCAGGCATGTTAAAGATCTATATAAGAGGATCGACACAGTATTTAGAATAGATAAAGAGCAGACTCTTATTGCTGAGGACTTTACCAGGTTCTTTGTAGTAATGGATGATATATCACTTAAGGTTGAAATGGTAAATGATGTTCATTATCGTTGCGGAGAGCCTTTGAAGTACAGGTACGGGCTTATTGATACCCCTTCGAATATATTGGCGAACAAGCTTTCAGCGATTTGCGGCCGTGATGAACCGAAGGATGTGTTTGACATTGTTCATTTAGCCCTGAATTATTCATTTAACTGGCGGGAGATATTCTCGCACACCAGGCAAAAGGCTGTTATTAATGAGATAGATGTAATTCAAAGATTACATGACTTTTCAACAGAGTTATTTTCAAATGTCAGATGGATTACTGAACCAGTTAATATTGAGGCTATTACATTGCTTGTTCGTCAGGTTTCAGATGATTTTCTCCTTGGTAAAGATAACAGTCTGGGCTTGGATAAGGATAGTCTTTTTTCGATCCCCGGCGGGGATCGATATTCATAGCACCGGGAGATCCCCCAATCCTTTGCGCCGTAAAAAAACTTGAAAATCTTGCGACGCGCTGCGACAAAAAATCCGTATGATTTTGTTTGGTTGCTAAAGAGTTTAAGATGAACAGATGAATATTAGCATAAATGTTGTGCATATACAACATAATATTCCTATATTTGTTGTGTTAAAACAACATCTATGATTGAGTTTATTCGATATTCCCATTCCCGGATCACCGATACCAGCCTTGATTTTTCAAGGTCGATGATGAAGGAAATTGACTGGAGCCACAGGTTGATCGGCATTACTGGTTCACGTGGCACCGGTAAGACTACGCTGATGCTGCAGCACTTGAAAAAAAACTTTGGCGTTAGTGAATCAGCATTATACCTTTCACTGGATAATATATATTTCCTGAAGACTAATCTAGTAGACATAGCCGAAGATTTTTACAATAACGGCGGGCGTTTCCTCTTTCTTGATGAGGTACACCGCTATCCTTCCTGGTCTATAGAAATCAAAAACATCTATGACACCTTCAGGGACCTCAATATTGTGTTCTCCGGGTCATCTGCTTTGCAGATACATAAAGCCGAAGCCGACCTGAGCAGGAGGACGGCCATTTACAACCTGCAGGTAATGTCGTTCAGAGAATACCTGGCTTTGTCGGAAGGATTGGTTTTTCCGACTTATAAATTGAATGATATTTTACAAAACCATCAGGAAATTGCCTCAGAACTGGCAAGAAAATTCCAGCCTTTACCCATGTTCAGTAAATACCTGCAAGGGGGTACCTATCCCTTTTTCATTGAATCACAAGCAAAATTTCCGGAAAGGCTTCTCAGTACCGTTCACGTTATCCTTGAAACCGATATCCCTGCCGTTGAGAAGATTACCTATTCCAGCATTGTCAGCCTGAAAAGGATACTTGCATTTATTGCCGAAAGCGTGCCATATAAACCAAACATTTCAGAATTAAGCCGTAAAGCGGGTGTTTCAAGGGATGTCCTTCTGAGGTTGATAAGCCTTCTGGAGCGGTCCGGCATACTCAGGCTTCTTCGGCAGGATTCATCACACACAGGCTATTTGACAAAGCCTGAAAAAATATACCTGGACAACACAGCTCTTTTATATGCACTTTCTCCCGGGAAGGTTCCTGAAAAAGGAACCTTGCGGGAAACATTCTTTGCCAGTCAGCTTACAGCCAACCATAATGTTACCATTCCAGAGGAAGGTGACTTTTTCGTGAACAATGAAATTCTGTTTGAAATCGGAGGAAAAAACAAAACAACAAAACAGGTAAAGCATTCGGGCCATGCATTTATCGCGGCCGATGATACTGTAACAGGATACAGGAATATAGTACCTCTCTGGCTGTTTGGGTTTATGTACTGACACGACGCGCTGCGCAGTCCGTACCTTTTAAAATAAAAAAACCGGCCACAATGCAGCCGGTTTTTATTTTTAGGGGGTACAACCCCCGGCCCTGAAATTATTATTTTAAATTTCTCAGGTTCTGGTACACCATGAACCATGCCAGTTCATATATACCCTGCTCAGCATTCTTATTTTCCTCATGAGAAGGCTTGAAGTGAATGAATACGTCATTCCCCGGTTCCCAATCAGCAGGTGTGCTTATATGCCTGCCTGCAACAGTCTGAAGAGCTATCAGCGATCTTTTGATCTCTTCCATATTTCTTCCGACAGTCATGGGGTAATAAGATATTGACTGAATTACATTGTCAGGGTCTATAATAAATACGCCCCTCACGGTTCTCTTATCGCTGCTTGCATTATGGATCATACCATACTGACGTGAAATGCGATAATGTCTGTCAGTTGCCATAGGCAGGTTAATCTTAACAGGTCCTTTTCCCAGGTAATCTACCTGCTCCATTGCCCTTATCCAGTCACGGTGGCTGTCAATCGAGTCAACCGACATTATAAGGAATTTTGCATCTAACTTATTAAATTCCTCTTCCATATGTGCAAGTTCAAGTATCTCAGATGAACAAACAGGGGTAAAATCAGCCGGATGGCTGAACAGGATTTTCCAGCTACTACCGAAATCTTTGGGGAAATTGATGATTCCGTTCGTAGTCTGGACCTTGAAAGAAGGAGCCTTCTCGCCTATTACAGGCGTTCTTGTGTCTTGCTGGGAATAGGTAATTCCAACCAGCATCATTAATGCCAGAATTAGTGAAGTCCTTTTCATAGTTTTTTGAGTTTAGTTAGAAAAAATAAATGATTTAATACGTAGAACAACATAGAATTAATAATGTTCAAAAAAAAGATCAAAAAACTTAAAATAATTAATTCAGGACCTTCGGTTATAGAGGTTTTTCAATGATAATGTCGGAATAGGTTTTGGTGTAGTCCTCGCCGTAAATGTTCTTGTAGTCCTTTAGGAAGTTTGTGTAGAGCTGTTTTGCCAGGTAGCCCTTACCGGTATGATTAAAGTATTTGCATTTATATGAGAGCGCGATGTCGCTTACCGGATCGAGAACAAACAGTGTGTCTGCAATGGAGGAGACAAGTTCAGGTCTTTCCCTCACTTCAAGGTGTTCGGCATAATTGGATAGTATTGAAATGGCGCAATCAGCAGTGCGGGCCTTTATTTCATCGAGCCATTGATAGTCGCATTCGGGAAGCAGTGTTCCCGGCCTGACAATTGAAATGAGATCGGCAACATCATTTTCGGTAATAGTGCTTTTGCATACAATTTCATTGAAGATGATGAAATCAACGGTTATCTCCTTCATATCTATTTTCCAGCTTCCTGATGCGCTGGAAATTTCGTGGGGACCTACCCTGTCTAGTATCTGGCGAAGTTTGGTGATATAAACAGAACGGTTATTGCGGGCACTCTCATCACTTTTGTCAAACCAAAGCATCTCTTTCAGCTTTGATGATGAGATGCCTGCATCCGATTGTTTACAAAGGAGGAGAAGAAAAAGCTCCTTAAGTAATGGTGAAAATAGTTTTGACAGTTCTTCTCCGTCGGCTGAGTAGATGCTGAATCCGCCAAAAAGTTTTACCGTACTTGTATGGAATACTTCCTGCCTGGCCAGCTCCACGTTACTTATGGTTATCTGTCCGGGCTTTTCACGGTTCTCTCTTCTTTTACGAGCCTTTTTACGAAAATGTAAATAGATAAAAAGAAGTATATCTGCCAACACCAGAAGCAGAAGCAGGAATATTTCCGTATAGCTTACCTTGTCGCTTATATCTCCTCTGATTTCAACATTTTCAGCAACTATTTGAGGATTTCCCAAGGCATCATAATTGGAAGTTATTTCAGGGAGTATGGTAATCTTATACTTTCCACCCATAATAAAATCAAAGCCGGTAATAACCAGCACGGTATCGGCCATGTCAAGAATAAAGCTGTCGTCAGATGATCTTAACAGGGCTGTAACCGCAGTGGTCGGGAGGCTCTTCAGTATCTTATCTGACTTGATAGTATTGACAGCGTTGTTACCTACAAATGTCAAGGAATTAAGGTCTCCCGGCCTGTGATCGAAAATCAGGGTGAGCAGACTGGTTTTCCCCCTTTTGATACTCATAAGGAGGGTGCTGAATGATGCAGAAGAGTCAGGAATGGTTAAATTAAATGATACAGAAACAGTTTCGGTAAGAGTCACTATGTAAGGTTCTGATGAGAGTAGAGGGGTTGTTTTGCCCTCGGTACCTGTCAAGATTAATAGCATTACAGACATGATTAAGTGCCTGACCAGCAGAAGAACACGCTTACTCAGATATCCCTTGCTCACTATTAATAAAATTATTAATAATATACAATATTAATAAAATATTAATCCCGATACTAATAAATCTGTTTATAATGGCTGTTTACCTTTAGTGAAAATTAGAGGCAGCTCTATGGTATATCTGGGCGGATTTCTTGCCATTCATTTTCTTGCGTTGACTCTCTATCTGATAACCAAGAGATTCAATGCCTCAGTAACCTTGTTGCTGGTTGGGATGGTGATGTACTTTCTGGCGAATCTCCTTGGTCTTGCAGATCCTGTTGAGGTGAGTGAAAAGAGTGGCTTTTTGTTGTTTGATTTTCTGAAGCACATAACTGACAGATTCATTTCAAGGTTTGGGAGCACTGGTCTCCAGATCATGCTTATTGGAGGGTATGTTGAATATATGAAGAAGATCAGGGCAAATGATGCACTGATATATGTGTCAATGCAACCATTGTCGATACTTAGGCAGAATCCGTACCTGGCAGCAATAATGATAATACCGATAGGCCAGATTCTGTTTATAACCACATCATCGGCCGTTGCTCTCGGGTTGTTGCTTATTACAACCATTTATCCTGTCTTAATAGGGCTTGGGGTAAGCCGTCTGACTGCAGTATCGGTTATTGCAGCCTGTACAGTCTTTGACATGGGGCCAACTTCGGCAAACACTCTTTTGGCCCACACAACTATAGGCTTAGACAGCATGGCCTATTTTACCATGCAGTTGAGGGTAACACTACCCTTAACTGTAATGATGATGATTCTTTTATATTTCTCCAACAGGTACTATGACAGAAAAGACGGAAATACCAGCCGGGGACCGGTCAGGGCTATGAAGATGGAGGAACTCAGGAGTGCCGCACCGCTATGGTTTGCGTTTTTGCCAACGTTGCCTCTGGTTTTCACCATATTGTTCTCAAAATCTGTAAATCTTCTGGGTCTGGGGATATACCTTGATTTGACTCCGATAATTCTACTGTCGATGATAATATCGGTTCTGGCTGCATTTGTCCGCAGGAGATCCCTCAGGGATCTGTTTGCCACCATAACTCCTTTCTGGGCAGGTATGGGCAGGATATTTGCTTCGGTGATTGTGTTGATTGTATGTGCTGAGATATTTGCCCAGGGACTGTTAAGTCTTGGACTGATAGATATGATGGCCGGCATAATGCAGTTTCTGGGTTTGAACTTCATTTTTGTCATATTCCTGCTTACCCTTCTTGTGTTTGCCGGATCACTTGTAACAGGAAGCGGGGTCGCAAGTTTCACCACTATAGGACAGTACGTTCCTGAAATGGCATTGAAGTTTGGCATTCCCTCCATAAAACTTATGATACCTGTACAGCTTGCAGCGGGACTGGGAAGGGCTGCCTCACCTATTTCTGCAATAATAATAGCTATTTCGGAAATAGCCGGGGTGTCTCCCTTTGAAGTTGCCAGGAGGAACATAGTTCCATTTCTGATTATTGCGATCTTTTTGGTATTAGCATCATATGTCTTTTTATAGAATAATACTAATGAAAAGAATGATAGCCTATGGAAAACATCTACTCAACAGCATTTTAACAAAATGGGTTTTAAATAAACCTGCCAGGCTTTTAAACATAATAATACAAACGAACAGGTAATAATTATGAAAAGAACAATATATATTTTGATGACGATTCTGCTTTTTGGGGGAACTGCCTCAGGACAAACGCCCCTTCTGGTAGAAAACTTCGAGTATCCTCAGGGTACTCTGCTTACAACACAGGGATGGCTTGCTCATTCTTCAGGAGGGACAAACCCTATTTTGGTGACTTCATACGGATTGACTTTTACCGGATATATCGGATCTGGTGTTGGGCTGGCTGCAGGATTAGACAATGACGGAGAAGATCTTAATAAAAGATTTGATGTCCAGACCAGCGAAGGTCCGGTTTACGGGTCCTTTCTTGTGAGTGCCTCAGCGAGCATTGAACCTGGTGCAGACGGTGATGCACCAAGACCTTATTTCTTCCATTTCTATGATCCCGAGAATAATACAGCTCATCGTGGTAGGGTATTTATTGCGCCCGGAACCCAGACAGGCAAGATGAATGTCGGTTTATCATTCAATGGCAATGCTGCCCAGGTTAAGATGGCTACAGACCTGAATTTCAATGAAACCTACCTTTTTGTACTTAAGTATACCATCATTGACGGAACCAACAATGATCATGTTAGTCTCTACGTATTTCCTGCAGGGACAGATTATGTAACCGAACCTCAGAATCCGACGCTCGGTCCTGTATATGCTACTGGTACACAGACTGATATTGCACCTACCGGTGTAGCTCTTCGTCAGTTCCATGCAGATCAGCGCATTACCGTCGATGGAATAAGAGTTGCCAGGGAATGGAGTGTCGCTACCGGTACCACTTCAGACAGGAAGGTTTCTGAAACACCCCAGATGTTGGTTTATCCTAATCCGGCAACTGATGGAATAATCAATCTTCCGGGTCTGAGCGGTGTTGAGAAGAATGTGGAAATATACAATATGGCAGGTATTAAAGTTCTTGAATTGAAAACAGGAGAAGATGTAATTGACTTAAGCAGTCTTAGCAGCGGGTTGTTTTACGTAAAGGTTCACGGGGCAGGTTTAACCTATACCTCTAAAGTGGTAGTCAGGTAGGAGCAGATAATTATAACTAATTAATCAGACCAGCATATGAGGAAGTTACTTCTGGTATCGTTTTTTGTTTTTTCCAGTGTTAGTTACGGGCAGCAGAGCATTGCCATTACGGAGAGGTATTTTGGCGATCCTGACATCAGGTTCAATACACCAACCCTTTCAATCGATGAGGATCGATTTGCCTCCCATACGGAGGTGATGGACTGGATATCACGCAATGTTGAGGGAAGACCCGGCGCTGAAGTTAAAATCATAGGAGAGAGTGCGAATGGACTTGCGATACCTGTGATTTACCTTCATCGACCGGGTCCTGGCCCGAAGTTAAAGATATGGTTCCAGGGCCTCCTGCACGGTAATGAGCCTGCAGGAGCCGAGGGTTTGCTCTACCTTGCAACCCAGCTCCTTAACGACCCGGCAACCTCTGCCATGCTTGATCATCTCTCAGTTGCAATACTTCCCATAGCAAATATGGACGGCTACGTGGCAATGGAACGGAGGTCTGCCGGCGGGTTTGATCTGAATCGCGATCAGACGAAGTATGCTGATCCTGTCAGCAAAATATTAAGGAAGGCATTTATAGAATGGGCGCCTGACATCGCTTATGATATACATGAGTATCAGCCCACAAGAAAGGAGTATGCAGGTATTGGCGCGAAGGGGGCCTCTATCTCTTATGATGTAAAGTTTCTGCCGTCGGGATTTCTTAACGTACCTGAGGGACTTCGCAGGGCGAGCGTTGAAATATTCCAGGCAGAGGCAGAAAAGGCCCTTGAGGAGCATGGCCATACCCATAACTTTTATTTCACGGCCGATGTAAGCGGTGATGAAATGGTTCTTAACAAGGGGGCTCAGAGTCCTCAGTCGAGTTCCACCTCTTATGCGCTTTCAAATGCTATTTCGATGCTGGTTGAGACCAGGGGCATAGGTTTGGGGCGAACTTCACTGGCACGCCGCACACATTCGGTATATATTGTTGCTGAGTCATGTCTTAAGAGTGCTCTTGCTCACAGAGAAGAAATACGGGGAATTCTTGACAGAGCCAGGAAAGAGACCATAAATCGCAAAAACGACGTTGCAGTGCTGAATGAACCTGCAGAGAAGTATTATGATGTTCGGTTCATCGACCTGCAAACAACAGATATTATTGTTAAAAGAATAAAGGCCAGGGACGCTCTAGACCTGAGTCCGGTACTGGTTCGCAGCCGGCCGGCAGGATATATAATTGAAGCAGGTGCCGAGCGTGAAGTTGAAATACTTACCCTACTCGGGTTGAAGATAGAACAGGTTAATCCACGCAAGAGGTACAGGGTAGAAAGTTATATTGTAACAGACCTGGAGGAAGAGACGTCGGTTTGGGAGGGAATAAGGCGGGCAAAAGCCAAAACAGATATTGCGGAGCACAAAAGAAGGTTTCCGCAAGGCGCCTGGTACCTTGACCTTGCCCAGAGGAATGCAAATTATGCTGTCAGCCTGCTGGAACCCGAGTCGGCAAACGGATTTGTGTCGTTCAGGGTAACGGAGACCAGCCCCGGTCAGGAGCTGAAAATACACAGGGTTATTAAATAAATGTAGCCGGAGAGAGCAATCAAACCATGAACATAATAATTAAACCTTAAACCAAATGATGATGAAAAGAACCATCGTACTGTTTTTCCTGATTATCTCCTTCACAATTGTGAACGGACAGGTTACGGGAAAAGTTATGGACGGCGAGAGTAACACAGCTTTCTATGGTGTCGCTGTTCAGGTAAAGGGAACCCTGAGGGGTACCTCTACCGATGCTACCGGAGCATTCAGAATAGATGCTGCACAGGGGGAGATACTATCCTTCTCATTCCTGGGCTACAAGACCGTTGAGCATACGGTTACAGGTCCGGGCGAGATACTCATTACCCTTTATCCTGACGAAACCATTCTTGATGAGGTGGTTGTTGTCGGATACGGAGTACAGAAGAGGAGCGACGTTACGGGAGCTGTAGCGTCAATAAATTCGAAAACCCTAGAGGAGAGGGCAGAACCCAACCTGATCAAGTCGCTTCAGGGGGCTATTGCAGGTCTGTCTGTAAGTGTTATCGGATCGGATGCCGAGGGTTCCAGCACAGTAACCAGGATCAGAGGGAGCAACTCAATTACAGCTTCAAACTTTCCCCTGGTAATTCTCGACGGAATACCCTATAGTGGCAACTGGGCAGAGATCAATCCGAATGACATAGAGTCAATAGAAATACTTAAAGATGCTTCCTCGTCCGCAATTTATGGTGCCAGAGGCGCTAACGGGGTTATACTGATACAGACAAGAATGGCTAGGGCCGGTGAGAAGATCACCGTTTCATATGACGCCAGCGTTACTTCTTACAAGGCTATCAATATTCCAAAGATGATGGATGGCCCAACCTTCTATGCCAGAAAGGCTGAAGCTGGGATAGGCTTTTCGCTGACCGAGCAGGAAAGCTATGATGCAGGTGAATGGACAGACTGGGTAAAAGTTGCCCTGAGAAACGGCCTTAACCACCAGCACAATCTTTCAATAAGAGGGGCAGGCAACAATTCGAGGTATTTTATTTCTGGCAGTTATGCCGGAAACCAGGGGATAGCGTTAAACGATAATTTCACCAGGACATCACTCAGAATCAATTTTGAGCAGGATGCAGGTAAATACCTGGTATTCGGAACGAACACTTCATATGGTTATTTCGATCGTAGCGGTAAAGAGGCGGACTTCAGCGATGCCTACCAGCTGAATCCGCTTGGCAAGGCCTATACAGAGACAGGTGAGATACGGCTTCAGACATGGGAGGACAACAACTATGCAAGGAATCCGCTCAGCTCGCTGAACGAGATTAACAACGACTACAAGAACTCGCTGATAACCAACAACTATCTTATTGTAAACTTCCCCATAGAGGGGTTGTCATTCAAGTTGAATACAGGTTACACATATGACACCTACCAGTTTCAGAATTACCAGGGAAGGAACACCTATGAAGGAGCCCAGGCCAATGGCATACTCGATATTAACAACAGGTTTGACATTGACTGGATAGTTGAGAACATACTCTCCTATAATAAAACCTTCGGGCCTCATAATATCTTCCTGACAGGACTCTACTCAGCCCAGAGGACAAGGTCGGAGAGCAGTTCGATAACCGCCAGTGACTTCCCGAACGATGTAATGACCTTTTACCAGCCCAATAAGGGTAGTCTGCTTCAGGCAACAGCCTCGCAGCGCCAGTCATCGCATGTCTCACAGATGGGAAGGATAAATTATGGTTATGATTCGAGATACCTGCTTACAGCCACGGTAAGGAGAGACGGTTTTTCTGCTTTTGGTGATGACACGAAGTATGGAATTTTCCCATCACTGGCTGTTGGCTGGAACATAATGAATGAGTCCTTTTTCGCGAATGCCGGACTGGACCAGTTGATCAACAATCTCAAACTGAGACTCTCGTGGGGCAAGAACGGAAATGAGGCGATAACCCCTTATTCCACTTTACCCGTGTTGAGGAATATTGATTACCTGACAGATGATCATACTCCTGCTTTTGGCTTCTACCCTTCTCAGCTCGGTTCTCCTGCTCTTGGATGGGAGACGACCACATCGACAAATATCGGTCTTGATTTCGGGTTTTTGAGGAACAGGATAAGAGGCTCGGTAGAGTATTACACATCAAGGACATTTGACCTTTTGCTGAGCAGAACCATTCCTTCCATCAATGGTACAAGTACTATTCTTGAGAACATAGGTGAGACCAAAGGTAACGGAATTGAGTTCCAGATCTCCTCAAACAATATAACAGGCTCAAAATTCAGGTGGTCAACCGATTTCAACATAGTAAGTTACAATAACACACTTGTTGATGTTGGCCTTTATGGTGAAGACGGAAAACCGATTGACGATATAGCTTCACTATGGTTTATAGGGTACCCGGTTAACGTTAACTACGACTATGTTTTTGATGGAATATACCAGCAGGGTGAAGTGCCGCCCGATGCGCCTTTTAACTCACAGCCCGGATATATCAGATACAAGGATCTCAATACAGATGGTTCTATAACACCTGAGGATGATAAGGAAATAATAGGATCTCAGATACCTGCCTTCACAGCGGGGATGAACAACACCTTCACCTTTGGAAACCTGACAATGTCAGTTTTCCTTACAGGCAAGGTTGGCGAGACAAGGTCGAACTGGATGTTGGCGACACACTCTCTATCATTCAGGAGAAACCAGTTTGACAAGGATTTCTGGTCAGCCGATAATCCTATCAATACCTATCCGGCTAACGTTCCCGACGGCTCGGTCAATCCGGCCAGAATGGATTTCTATCAGAGAACTGATTTTCTGAGGGTGCAGGATATCAACCTTTCATACAGAGTGCCGAAAGATTTTATAAATCGTTTCGGGCTCGACAGGTTTGATATGTATGTAAATGTCAAGAACCTTCTGACGTTTACAAACTGGACGGGTCTTGACCCGGAGTTTGTTACTTCAGGCACAAGGCAAAGGGCTATACCGCAAACCCGCCAGTTTGTTTTCGGGGTCAGGACAAGCTTTTAGAAATCGTAAAAACAAAGAGAGATGAAAAAGATACTATATACATTAACGATTATCTCAGTCTTCGCTTTCCTTTCATGTTCGGATGATTTTCTGAAGGAGATGCCTACTGATGACATTTTTGCAGATAACCTGCTTGTAAACTATACCGGATTTCAGAATATGCAGAACGGATTGTTTGCTCTTGTCAGGGATGAGTATGACAGGGTTGACAGAAACTATGGCGGAACATCATTCCGCAGCCTTCCTTTTGCCAAGCATACACTTTTCTCTGTTGGAGCCGACAATTCATGGGGGAACAACAGGCATAGCCAGTTTGCCCACCTGAGTTTTCCGAAGAATATTACCTATATGGCAGATTTCGAAGCCTTTCTGGCAATGTTTGAGTGGCTTTACAAGGTGGTGAACACGGCCAACATGATTATTACCAGGGCCGAGAATCCTGACATTGACTGGCAGGGAGGCTCTACAGCCGCCGATCAGGCAAATAAGGAGAGGACAGTTGCCAATGCAAGGCTAATACGGGCATGGGCATACAGGCACCTGACCTATTCATTTGGTGCGGTTCCGCTTAGTCTTGAGGAGGTTACAGGCAGCAACTACCGTACTGACTGGGAAAGAACACCCGTATTGGTTATACGTGAGGCTATGGAGCAGGATCTGCTTTATGCCGTTGAAAAGCTTCCCATGCGTACTGCTAACAATACTGTGCCTTCACAGGCTATTGCCAGGCATTACCTGGGCGAGTTATACCTGGCCATGTCACGCGACCTTGATGCGAAGAATATCCTTCAGCCTCTTGTAGAGGGCGCTGATTACACACTTATGACCACACGCTTCGGAGCAAATGCTTCCAATCCCGGTAACCCGTTTATTGATGTCTTCCGGTCTCCGCTGTACAGCCAGGGCAACCAGGAGGTACTCTGGGCATTCCTTAACACCGAACCCGAAAATGCTGCCTATGGGGTTGGACCGAATGTATTCATGAGGAACATGTGGAAGAACTATTACTCCGATCTTTCTACAATCAGAAGCCTTTCACACCCTCAGTATCCGGGGCAGACCCTTCAGCTTTTCTGGTCGCTTAACGGTGGTAAGGGAGCCGGCCGCTGTGCCATTTCCCTCGGGACACATGCCCTATATACTTTCAAGGATCAGGAGGATGATGACATAAGGTATGACGAGCATTCGATGGTCTGGCATCTGTATTTCCTGAATCCTGCCAATGAGGTATATGAGGTGCAGACTTCGGGAGGGTCCAGCATGATTAATCTTAATCAAAGTGCCAAGATGAGTGATGACACCGACCCCACCATCAAGCAGTACAATCTGCCATCGACAAGGAAATGGGATTATACCCATCCCTTCTTCGAGCAGGCATCTATTGACCAGCAGTACAATGATATGGTATACCTGAGGCTGGCCGAAACTTACCTGCTTTATGCCGAGGCACTTTACAAACTGGGTCAGGGCGGTGAGTTGTGGGTCAACAAGATAAGGGAGCGTGCCGGTGTCGAGCTTATTGACGGCGGTGAGATGAGTATTGACATGATACTTGACGAGCGCACCCGTGAGCTTATCACCGAGGAACACAGGAGGCATACGCTTATCAGGCTGAGCCAGGAGGATGGCGGTGACGAAAGACTTGCTTCCAATTTTTTCAAGACCCGTACAAGACTCCACAATGAGGTTTCGGGCCGTGAAGTACGGGGCATGCATGACGATGTAACACCTGTGCTGTTTCCGATACCTAAAACTTTTATTGATTCAAACTCAGGCAGGTTAATAGAACAAAATCCGGGATACTAGCAGATGATGGCGATAACTGGATTTGCGATTTGCATTATCGGGATCATCTTCACTGCCCGGCTTCTGTACCGGAATTACAATCCGCAGGGGGTGCTTATTACCTCCGGCCTTTTAATGATGGGCATTGCGGCGGCCATTGGATTAGGTGACGTGGTGGTCGCAAAGCCCTCAGGAACCATCATTTTTGACATGGTTCAGATAATTGATGAAGGATTCATTACGAATCTTTCGCGTATCGGGGTTATGATTATGACAATAGGCGGTTATGTAGCTTTTATGAACTCGATAAAGGCCACCGATGCCCTGGTTTACCTGGCAATGAAACCGCTCTCAAGTTTCAGGAAGTATCCGATGCTGGCAGCGGTGATTACGATTCCCATAGGACAGGTGCTTTTTATGACGGTACCTTCGGCTGCGGGGCTGGGCCTGCTTCTGGTAGCATCGTTCTACCCGGTGCTTGTCAACCTGGGTGTCAGCAGGCTGACGGCGCTTTCAGTCATAGCCGCCGCCACTATTTTTGACCAGGGTCCGAGTTCGGCCAATACGGCCATGGCTGCCGGTCTGATCGGCACAACCAACGTAGAGTATTTCATTACCAGCCAGTTGCCGGTAGTGATCCCAACCACCGCTGTGGTAATGGTTTTATACTTTTTCAGCAACAGGTATTTTGACAGGAAGGACATTGAGGCGGGCAAAGAGATATTTGCACAGCCGGCGGCAACAAATGGCAAGCCCGACGTGCCTCTTCTCTTCTCTGTTCTGCCTATGCTCCCGCTTGTGCTTCTGGTGGTTTTTTCGCAGTATGTCGGCTTGTTCGACATCCACCTAAGCACGACAGCGGCTATGCTGTTTTCTCTCGTTGTGTCGGTTCTGCTTATAGCGATCTATAAGAGGAATTTCAAAAAGGTTATGGGTCTGCTTGAGGGTTTCTGGAAGGGTATGGGCTCGGTATTTACTACAGTGATAACCCTGATAGTGGCTGCCGAAATATTCGCAAAGGGTCTAAACAGCCTGGGTTTCATTGATTCGCTGGTTTCGGGATCGACACACATCGGGTTGTCGGGAGTGATGATCACCATTGTGATGTCGATACTGATATTTCTTGCAGCGATGCTTACCGGAAGCGGTAATGCAGCGTTTTTCTCTTTCGGTCCCCTTATTCCCGATGTGGCTGTTAAGCTGGGACTCAAATCGTGGGAGATGATACTTCCTATGCAGCTTGCAGCCAGCATGGGCAGGGCGACCTCACCGATAGCCGGTGTCATTGTGGCCATAGCCGGCGTTGCCGGTGTTTCGCCTGTTGATGTTGCGAAGAGGAACCTGCTTCCGCTTGCAGGTGGCCTCGTGTTCCTTCAAATATTTCATTTTCTGTTTTAAAATAGATGCTTATGGTTATGTTGTTGAAGTCGGGTATGGTTTACGCTCCCGAAAAGCTTGGAAAAAAGGATATTCTGATTGCCGGAGGGCGCATAATTGCCATCGCGGACTCACTGCAGGTAACCGAGCTGAAGCCTGAGGTGATTGACGCTGCGGGGCTGCATGTCTGTCCCGGCTTCATCGACCAGCACGTTCATATTACCGGCGGCGGAGGGCAGTTCGGGTTTGCATCGTTCATACCCGAGCTGTTCGCCGGTGATCTTCTTTCTGTCGGAACCACAACGGTAATGGGTTTGCTTGGAACCGACGGCTTTGTGAAGGAACTTACTACCCTCTATGCCAAGGCAAAAGCACTGGAGGAGACCGGGGTTTCATCGTATATTCTGACAAGCTATTACGGTCTGCCCGAGAAAACACTGTGTGGCTCTGTGGCTGACGATATGATTTTCATAGACAAGGTTATAGGCTGCAAGCTGGCTATCAGCGATGACCGCAGTTCCTTTCCCACGCGCCATGAGATTCTCAGGCTCATCAACAAGGTGCGGCTGGGCGGTTTCAGTTCGGGCAAGGGAGGCATTTTGCACATACACCTCGGGGCGCTTGAGAGCCGCATCGACGACCTTATGTCGATAGCAAGAGAGTTTCCGACGCTGATTTCCTACATCTCGCCAACGCACTGCTCACGTACGCAGGAGTTGTTTTTCGACTGCATTGAATTTGCGAAAATGGGCGGCATGGTTGATATTTCCACCGGGGGAACCACATACATTCGTCCACATGAGGCTGTTGCCGTTGCGCTCGAGAAAGGAGCGCCTCTCGGGAACCTTACTTTTTCAACTGATGGCCGGGGTGGGGTAAAAAGGGTCGACCCCGTTACCGGTGAGGTGACCTATAAACCGGCTCCGCTTGACCTAAACCACAAGGAGATGGTAATGCTGGTTGAAAAAGGGATACTGCCGCTGGAGGATGCCCTCAGGCTACTGACGGTAAATGTGGCAAAGAATTTGAAAATACGTAACAAGGGCCGTATAGAGCCGGGTTATGACGCTGATTTTGTGTTACTTGATGAACAATTACAGGTAAACGGTGTTATAACTCGTGGGAAAAGAGTTATTTGATGACTGCAAAGTGATCATAAATGAATACTTTAGTCGACGATATGAAAAAGATATTGACCCTTCTGCTGGCAATGCTGACCGTCACGGTGACTTCGTGTGAGTCGGGAGATGACGATCAGCCTCAGGGCAAGAGCGGAAAACTGGTTTTCAACGCCGGTGCAAATTTCGACAATGAGTTGATAGATGTCTGGTATTATGTGCCGCCGGGTGATCCTGCCGTGATGGATTTCCAGGTTGTGCTGCATGGGATGGACCGAAATGCCTATGAATACCTTGGTCCGTGGGCCGCAAAGGCAAGGCAGTACGGAATTGTAACTATAGCTCCTGAGTTTCGCAGCGATTATTTTGACACCCGCAAGTACAATGAGGGCAACATAATTGACAGTGGCGGAAGTTTAAATCCGCCCGAAAAGACAACCTTTTACCTGATTGACAAAATTTTTGAGTTTGTTCTTGAAGAGCTTGAACTGGAATTTGACAACTACAACATTTTCGGGCACTCTGCCGGCGCCCAGTTCGTTCACCGGTTTCTGATGTTTTATAGCAGTCCGTATGTTGATAAAGCGGTAGCTGCCAATTCGGGATGGTATACATTCCCCACTTTGGAGAATGACTTTCCGTACGGGGTGAATAACTATTGCGGTGATATAAGCAATTTCAGGTCACGTTTTTACGGAAAGAAGCTGACGATACTTCTGGGTACTGCAGACACTCTGCGTACCAGTTCGCTTAGGACCACTCCCGAAGCTGATGCACAGGGCCTGGACAGGTTTGAAAGAGGGAATAAC
Source organism: uncultured Rikenellaceae bacterium (assembly GCA_964568875.1). GTDB lineage: Bacteria > Bacteroidota > Bacteroidia > Bacteroidales > VadinHA17 > SLNP01. The sequence continues at coordinate 23,106 of CAZMSH010000020.1, forward strand.
TTTTTCAACACAAATCAGCAGTGGGCAGTCAGCAGCGGGTATCTGTTCCGATGGCAGGTTCAGCATGTGCAGGATGTTGGTCATGATCACACCCTAATGTCGCCGGCCGCTGCCGATCATTTGTATGGCGGAAGGAAATAAAACGATAACCTTTTGAAAGGATACAGGTGGACAATCATAATCGGATTCGTCATTGTCAGCACCATAATGGGAGGCCTGATCGGTGAAGGATTTACCCAGAAAGCAGGAATAGCAATACTTATTCTGATTGCCGGACTCTGGATTACCGAAGCTGCACCCCTGCCTGTTACGGCATTGCTGGTGCCGGTGCTGGCATCTCTTACCGGAATTTTCGATACAGGGGAGGCGTTGTCTCACTTTGCCAATCCCATTATCTATGTCTTTATTGGTGGATTTACCCTGGCAGCGGTTTTGGGTGAGCATGGTATCGATAAGTGGCTTGCCGGAAAGGTTGTCAGGCTTGCCCGTGGTAACCGCTGGCTTTCTCTGGTAACCATGTTCGGGTCGGTGTCGTTCCTGTCGATGTGGATGAGCAATACGGCTACAACAGCCATGATGCTTCCCATAGGTATGTCGCTGATTAGTCGTGAGTATCCCAGGGCTAGGACTCTTGCGGTTCTGGGTACAGCCTATTCCGCAAATATCGGAGGTATTGCAACTGTAATTGGCAGTCCGCCAAACCTTATTGCTGCAGCTGCGCTGGATATAGATTTTGCCACATGGATTGGTTTCGGTTTGCCGGTGACAATTATATTGTTTCCTTTGTTGATGCTGGTGCTAAAGATGGCCTTGAGGCCGGAGCCTGACTTCAGGCTCAATTGCGAGGATAATGCTCATGCTTCAGAATGGAGCAGGGGCAAGACAGCTGTTCTTATCTTCTTCCTGTTTGTTGTCACACTTTGGATACTATCCCAACCGATTAGCAGGGCACTTGGGGTGGACAACTTCGACTCCCTGGTGGCGATCGCTGCGACGGTTATGGCTCCTGTACTTGGACTAACAAGTTGGGGACGCCTTGAGAAGGAGATAAACTGGGGTGTACTGCTCCTCTTCGGGGGTGGTTTGTGTCTTAGCGGCGTTTTATCAGTTACGGGAACATCGGGTATGATAGCTGAAGCCATTCTGGAGGGCTATGGTGGTGACAGCGGCTGGATACTGGTTTTGATTGCTGTTACATTTATGGTGTTCCTTACAGAGATATCGAGTAACACCGGTGCGGCAGCCATACTGGTACCAATAATTATGGCTGTGGCGTTGCAGCACAATGAAGCTTTCACTCTTCCCATGGTAATGGGCATTGGCATTTCCGCCAACTGTGCGTTTATGCTGCCGGTAGCTACCCCTCCCAATGCGCTGGCTTTCAGCACAAATGAGGTGACAATGAAGACCATGGTCCGCACCGGCATATATCTCAACCTTATAGCGATACCGGTAATCTGGGGGGTTGTTACTTTATTGTCGTGACTCCCTCCCATTTTGCGCCACGATTCTTTGCCGGTCCCCACCTTTGCGGTACTATCTTTTGCCGATCCCCGGAGGGGATCAATATTCATAGCAACGTCAGCGCCCCCCCACCTTTGTCGCCGGCCGCTAATTTCTTTGATTTCCATTATTTTTATCTGCAATCGCAGCAGTGAGGATTTTGTCATATATTCCTCTGCATTTCTTATATTCGTGGCTGATTTAACCATTATTGCCACCGGAAACCTTTTTTGCCATTTATAGCGCCGTATACCGGTAACCTATATTCCGGGCTTGATGGTTTTTTCATAGGGTGTAGCCCGGGTTCCGGGGAGGAAAATATAAACTTATCGACATGAGGAATAGATTTTTAATTATCCTGTCAGCGGTTCTTTACTGCTTCGTTGCAGCGGGTCAGCAGAGCAGCGTTATCACAGAAAAGTATTTCAGTGATCCCCCGGTAAGTTTCGCCACGCCTAGTCTTTCGATTGATGAAGACAGGCTTGCCACCTATGACGAGGTTATGACTTGGATATCGCGCAATATATCAGGTAAGCCGGGGGCTGAGGTAAGGATAATCGGTCAGAGTGAGAGGGGTCTTGACATACCAGTCATCTATCTCCAGCGTCCGGGTCAGGATCCGAAGCTGAGGATATGGATGCAGGGGGTGTTGCACGGCAATGAGCCTTCTGGAGTAGAGGGACTGCTGCATCTGGCCATGCAGCTTCTTAACGATAAGGAGACCTCAATGTTGCTTGATCATCTGTCAATTGCCATACTTCCAATAGCCAACATTGACGGTTATGTCGCCAACACCCGCGCTTCAGCCCGTGGACTTGATCTTAACCGCGATCAGACAAAGTTTGCCGATCCTGTGAGCGTGATTATCAAGAGGGCTTTTATGGAGTGGAATCCTGATGTGGCTGCCGATTTTCACGAATACACCCCTGCAAGGAGGGATTATTCCGTATTTGGCAACAAGGGGGCCACAATCTCATATGATGTAAAATTTGTCGCGCCGGGATCGCTGATTCTGACAGAGGGACAACGAAGGGCTTCATATTATATCCTTCAGAAGGAGGCAGAGAAGGTTCTTGATGAATACGGGTACACACATTTCTTCTATTTCACCTCAAGCATGGTTGACGGAGAGATGGTACTGAGCTCGGGAGCTAACAGTCCCCATTCCAGTGCAACATCGTATGCCCTGTCGAATGCAGTTTCATTTTTTGTCGAAACAAGGGGCATCGGGCTGGGCCGTACTTCGCTGGCACGCAGGGCTCATGGAGTTTTCCTCACGGCGCTGTCGATGCTTGAAAGCAGTGTAAGGCATGAGGAAGAGATAAGGGAGATCGTGGAGACGGCAAAGATGGAGGCGATAAATGGTTCAGATGATATAGTGGTTGTGGCAGAACCGGCTGAAGAGTACTACGATGTAACCTTCATTGACCTTGAGACGGCAGAGCACATTGTTAAACGTTTAAAGACCAGGGATGAATCTGTCCTGACACCCGTACTCGTAAGAAGCCGTCCGAAAGGCTATATCATTGAGGCTGCCACTGAAAGGGAACTTTCCATACTTAGGATTCTGGGTCTGGAGGTGGTGCCACTTAAGCGAAGCAAGAGGTATCTGGCAGAGAGTTATATGATAGTTGAGCAGACAAATGCCAGAACAGTCTGGGAGGGGATTACCAGGGTAACTGTAAAGACCGATCTTGTAAGAAGCCGTAAACGTTTTGGCAAGGGTGATTACTACATCGATCTGGCCCAGGAGAATTCCAGATATGCGGTAGTCCTTCTTGAACCTGAGTCAGAAAACGGCTTTGTCAACTACGAGGTTACCGAGTCAAAGGCCGGACAGCCGTTAAGGATACACAGAGTTGTAAAATAGCGCCGGCAGGGATATCTATGAACACAGATTTTGACATAACGATTGTAGGTGCCGGGGTGGTTGGTCTGGCCATAGCCGCACGTCTTTCACGACGGGGTGAAAGTATAGTGGTGCTCGAGAAGCATAACAGGTTCGGACAGGAGACCTCATCACGCAACAGCGAGGTGATACACTCAGGCATATATTATCCCCCCGGTTCCCTCAAAGCAATACTATGTGTTAAGGGCCGTGAGATGTTGTATGAGTATTGCAAACAACATGAGGTGCGGTTTAACAGGTGCGGGAAGCTGGTTGTCGCAACAACGAGGGAGGAAGAGGATGACCTGGCGGCGATACTTGAAAATGCTAAGAGCAACGGGGTGGATGATGGCAGAATCATTGAGGCTGATGAGATAGCCAGGATGGAACCCAATATAAGTGTACGGCGAGCGATACATTTTCCTTCATCGGGGATTGTCGATAGTCATGGGTTGATGAAGAGCCTGGAGACAGAGGCTGTCACCTGCGGTGTGACTTTTGCTTATGGCAACGAGCTGACGGCAATGCGAAGGATTGTCGGTGGAGATAAAGATGGTGCTTACGAACTGGATACGAAGACGGCAGATGATGAGGCCTTCAGCTTTACCAGCAGGATAGTAATCAATGCGGCAGGACTCTATTCTGACAGGGTGGCTGCGATGGCTGCGGATGCTGGAAATAATGCAGATGCTGCAATGGCCGGGAAGGCTCCGGATGGAGGTATGGCAGGGATGACCGGGATGGCCGGGACGACGGGAATAGCCAGGCAGACCGGGCCGACCGGGCCGACAAGACCGGGGTATAAGCTGCACTTTCTCAAGGGCGAGTATTTCAGGATAGGCAATGGCAAGAACAGGCTTGTAAACGGACTGATTTATCCGGTTCCTGATAAATATGTTACAAGCCTCGGGGTGCACGTTACCATTGATCTTGACGGCGGGGCTAAGCTCGGTCCGAATGCAATATACCTTGAGGATGGCGTACTTGATTATTCTGTCGATGCGGGCCACCGTGATGCCTTTTACGAGTCTGCCAGAAAGTTTCTTCCATTCATTGAGCCCGACGATCTGCATCCCGATCAGGCCGGGGTGAGGCCAAAGCTTCAGAAGCCGGGAGAGCCATTTCACGATTTTGTCATTAAGGATGAGACCGATGCCGGTTTACCGGGACTGATAAACCTTGTTGGCATTGAGTCACCCGGACTGACGGCATGTCTTGCTATTGCTGAGTATGTTGAAGAGCTGCTGAATATTGCAGATCGTTAGGATGTAGCTGCCCTGGATATAACTATGCGACCCCTGTGGGGCTGCGATAGAAAGCCGATACCTCACATGCCACACCCCAACTCATAAATCGTCAATCGCAAATCGCAAATCGCAATCACAAATCGTAAATCGTAAATCTTACATCCACTTGTTGGTTTCTTCAGTTTTACTATCTTTGTAATCCCTTTGCCAGCAATACGATGCTTAACCTGAACCACATACCGCAAAGATCTCCGGGAATAATCGCCCGCCGCACGGGAGATGAATATGTTCTGGTTCCGGTTACAGACAATATTGCAGACATGACCAGCATGTACACCCTCAATGAAACGGCCGCCTTTGTGTGGGACAGGATTGACGGTTCCGCCACTGTTGAAGAGATAGCGACAGCACTGGCCGATGAGTATGGTGAGGATATAGAGACGACACGCCGTGATGTTGTCGCCTGTATCGAAGATCTTGAAAAGTACCTCATAACGAAGCGATGAAAGAGTATACCCTGAATGTTGCCGGCTACCGGATACGGTTCGGCTCTATGATCGGCGGCCCTGACCTCGCTCCGGGTCCCCGCTTTCAACGCAATGTCGTTAAGAGTGACGGCAGCTATGATCTGTTTGTCAGGGTACATACGGGTGTTTTCCCTGCTCCTGAGAATATGAAGCGTGTCTTTCATGCCCCGCTTATGGAGGATCTGGGAGCCAGGGTTCCGATACGCCGCCTCGAAAATTTCTGGAGCGTTTACAAGCATAAGTCGGGCCTTATGCTTAGTACGGTCTTCCCGCTTAACAGTCCTGATCTGCGCGGATCACTCCGCTACTCTCTCGAGATTCCCGAGTGGGATCTGTACGTTGAAGGAGCTAAAGGCCCGTTTGACCCGTTTGAATATCCCCTTGACGGTCTGATACTCTACTACCTGACCGTGATGAACGGTGACATTTTCATCCACGGATCGGCGGTAGAGCATAAGGGGAAAGGCTATCTTTTCACAGGGATTTCCGGTTCCGGCAAAACCACTATGGCCCGTATCTGGGAGAAGGAGGGCGCCCGTGTGATACACGACGACCGCATCATAATCAGGCGTGTGCATGAAGGCTTCGAACTGCACAATACGCCTGTGTACAATGACGACGAACCTCGCAGCGCACCGCTGAGCCGCATTTTCCTTATTGCCCACGGCATGCACAACGAGATAATTCCCATGCGCGGTGCCAACGCCCTCTCGCGCGTCATGTCGAACTGCATACAACACAACTGGAGCACCGAAATTATCGGTCAGCTCACCGGCTCACTGTACCTGCTCATCCAGACGACACCCGTCTGCGGCTACTGGTTCGTGCCCGACTCTTCGGCCGTCGAATACGCGCTGACACATGAGTCGTGACACCGCCATCCTGAAACCCGGCCTCCACCGCCTGATTAGCGAATTCCTCAACGAAGGCTTCACCGTACGAATCATCGCCAGCGGCACCAGCATGTACCCTGCCATCCGTCCGGGTGACATTATTGATATTGTGCCTGTCGGGGGAACCGGGGACCTGATAAAACCGGGAGAGGTGATAGCGCTGAACAGAGACGATGATATGGTGGTGCACAGGTTTATCGGATATTTTGAACGTGGTGGCCGGCGCTGGGTCTTTACCCGTGGCGACAGTGTGCTGAGGGCTGATGAGCCGGTACCTGCAGAGGCTGTGGCCGGCAGGGTGGTGGCGGTGACCAGGGGCAACGGCGAGGTGCGGAAGTTGCGGCCATTGACCAATGTTTTCTACAGGTGGAACAGATTGATGGTAAAGGGTGTAATGGGCATAAAAGGCCTTCTACGCCATTAATTATTATATTTACAATTCCATGCGACGGTTGACTTATTTACGCAGCTCCATTAAGATGGTCTGGGCCAGTTCCCCTTTCTGGGCTACGGCCGGGGTGTTGCTTTCGCTCTTGCGCAGTTTCCTGCCACTGGCGCTGGTGTGGCTGGTGAAGATTCTGGGAGATATTATCGCTATTTATATCTCAGGAGGAGATGCCTCTTTGTCTGCCGGAGTTGCGGGCTCGGCTGGTGCCTCGGGGTCGGTTGGCATTGCCGTCGATATTTTATGGCCAGTTCTGGCCCTGGTGGCCGTCTTCTTTGCCGATGAGGTAGCCGGTGAGCTGAGCGTTTATGTCCGCAGCAGGCATGCCTTCTATTTCGAAACCGACGTACATGACATGCTGCATCGCAAGTCGATGGAACTCGACCTGATGCACTTCGAGAATCCCGATTACTATGATTACCTGGCCAGGGCATCACGCGAAGCGCCGTACAGACCCAACACCATAATTGCCAACCTGGTATCGCTGCTGCGGGGCAGTGTGGCGCTGATACTGATGACGGCCCTGTTGGCCAGACTGCATCCTCTTCTTATACTGCTGGTGCTGGTAATTAATTTTCCGGGGGTGTGGCTTAAGATAAAATATGCCGGCATCATTTACCGCACCCGCCGTGATCAGACCCCTGAGGCTCGCAAGTCACAGTACTATAGCTGGCTGCTGACCGGCGACAGGCCATCGAGGGAGGTGAGGCTGTTCGGACTGGGTGGTTATTTCAGGGATTTGTTCAACAAGAGTTACAGGAGCCGGAAAGGTGAGGAGAATGCGATATTACGGAAGAGAGCGATACTGGAGATTGTATCGGGACTATTCAAGGCGGCGACGGTGTTTGCAGCCCTCTATTACCTTACCCGTGAGGTGACTTCAGCACGCATCACTGCCGGCGATATGGCTATGTACCTTGTAGCCTTCAGGCAGGTTCTGGTATATGTGAGGGATATACTCACTGCTGTGGCAGGATTGTATGAGGATAATCTGTTCATCAGCGATCTCTTCAAATTCTTATCGCTGGAGGAGCGTGTCAAGCCTGTTCCTCCGGTTGTACTTACCCCGAAGCCTCGCGAAGGAATAAGAATCAGGGACCTGTCCTTTGCATATCCGGGAAGTGACAGGAACGCTCTCACTGATATATCATTTGACATTGGCAAGGGGGAGACTGTCGCCCTGGTGGGACCAAACGGTTCCGGAAAAAGCACCCTGGTAAAACTTTTATGCCGGTTGTATGATCCTGATAAGGGATCTGTTTTTCTGGACGGGCATGATATCAGGCATATGGATCCGGTGGCTTATCGCAAGCTGTTTTCTGTTGTGTTCCAGGATTTTATGCTATATAATATGGCTGCCGGGGAGAATATCCGGATTGGTCAGGTTGATGAACGTGGTGCTGATGCGCGTGTTGTGGAGTCGGCACGCAAGGCCGGGGTACACGGATTGCTGTCGTCGCTGCCGAAAGGTTATGATACGGTTATAGGGCGTTTATTTGATGACAGCCGTGAGCTGAGTTGGGGTGAGTGGCAGAAGATAGCACTGGCGAGGGCTGTTTTCAGGCAGGCTCCGTTTCTGATTCTCGACGAGCCTGTGAGTGCTCTTGACTCTATTACCGAGAATGAGATATACAGAAATTTTTCGGGCATCAGGGGCAGGAGTACCTGTCTGCTAATAAGTCATCGTTTTCCTAACATAACTGTTGCAGACAGGATCATCGTGCTGGACAAGGGTATTGTCGTTGAGAGCGGTAATCACGAAACCCTGATGAACCTTAAGGGCCTCTATTACGAGATGTACTCGCTTCAGGTAAAAGGCTAGGGTTATTAATAGCACCCCGTACAATCGCACCTCCAGCGGGGAGCAATATTCATAGCATCGACGGCACCCCCCTACCTTGTCGCGGCCCCGGCATTAACGTATATTATAAAATTCTGGATAACCCCGTTAGGTTACAATTTCAACGTCAGGATATAATCCCACCCCATACAATCGCACCCCATACAATCGCACCCCAGCGGGGTACAATATTCATAGCGCCGACGGTGCGCCCCCCTCTTTTGTTGCTTCGCCGGCATTTTTGGATATTGGATATTGTCGCGGGAATTCATATATTGTAATGCATTTGTCCCTTGCATTTTAAAATATTCATTATGGCTAACACTTACACGCAGTTGTATATACATTTTGTATTTGCGGTATATGGCAGGTATTCCCTCATAGGTAAAAGATGGAGGAATGAATTATACAAATACATTTCAGGCATTATAAATGAACAGGGCCACAAGGCATATATAATAAATGGTATGCCTGACCATATTCACATTCTGGCAAGCATGAATCCACGACAATCACCCTCTGATCTGATGATGAATGTCAAGAAAAGCTCATCGGCATGGATTAACAAAAACCGTTATTCTATTGGTAAATTTGAATGGCAGGCAGGGTTTGGTGCATTTTCTTGTAGCAGAAGCCGGATAGATGAAGTTATAACTTATATCAGGAATTAGGAAGATCACCACACCAGAGAATCATTCAGAAATGAGTATCTTGAACTACTGAATCAATATGGGGTGGATTACAATGAAAAATACTTGTTTCATGATCCGACTTAGAGCCATTACATTTGTCAATGGAGATTCGGGTTTTCGGATAAACATGGTGTTATTAAATGGATGTACAACTAAAATATACAGGTTACTATGAAAAACTACATTATCTTCTTCCTGATATTCTTAATGGTTATGTTGGTGACCCACATGATTATTTATGGTGAGGGATTCTCATTGAGACTGTTTTTAACCGCAGCAGTATCGTCTTTTATTTCAACACTTCTTTTCTGGGTTTTAACCGGGTTGATGCGCAAAAAGAAATAAAACAATCGCACCCCAGCGGGGTGCAATATGCATAGCATCGATGGCCCCCTTCTTTTTTATCGGGGTGCCACAAAACGCGGCCTTTTTTATCATTTAAATGTAATATTGGTGTTTTAGGTGATAAAAGATGCATTTTTTTACCTTTTGCAAGAAAGTTTTTACCTTTTGAAAATGAAAATTGATTGTTAATCCAGATCATTTCTTATTTTTATACAGCGGAAAGAGATTTTCGTCTCGCGCATTGCACAAAAGTTCGACAGATTGGGTATGGAGTTTTAACTTCAAGATGTTGTTATTACCGATGATGAACGGATTATGACATATGAAGACTGTTGACAAACGATATTGTATGTTGCTAAAGGATAAGGTGAATGACATGTTTTACCCCGCACCCGGTCCATTCACCTAGCTCCCCTCCGGGAGCGAAATAAAAAACCTAATCTATTATTAATAATACACTTAACCTATTAATAAATAAATATGTCTCGCTATGATTATGAAACTTTATATTAGACAAGTCAGTAAATACATTGTTGTATTTATCCTAATGATGTTGGTTTGTTGCAACAAAGTCCAAGACGAAAAGCAGCACTATGAATTGACCCTACTAGCAAAGAAAGCAGGTACGGAATTTAGCAGCATGATGTCATATAGCTTAATAAAACTAAGTGAAGTTGATTTAACGGTAATTGATACTGATGATCAGATATCAATTGTCGAAGATGGAATTCATGAATGGCTTACAGTCAATAATTATTACAAAAGTGGAAGACGATACTTTAATTCTGTAATTGAAGCAAGCTCTGCAAAGGATGACCTATCTGATATTTTCTACATAGGTTTTAATCAGAGGCAAAGAGAGGTTATCGATGATATTCTAAATATTGCAAGAGTAAGCTCATTTGAGAATTTCCATACTAATATTGAATCAATTGAAGAATCTATCACAAATCTGCCAATTAGTGAGCAGATTGAATTACTCGTTATGGTTGAGCTTATAAAAGGGGCATGTAATGCAGCTAAGGATTTCGAGATGCTAATAGATCATACTGCCATAGAATCTTTTGGTGACTCAAAAAAGGATGGCAAGTTTTTATGTAATTTAACATCTGGTGGTATAGGCTCTATCTATGGTGCTTGGGCCGGGGGTATTGCAGCGGCGGTTTTTGGAGCATCAGCTATTGCTTCAGGTGGAATTACAGTAGCTGTTGGTTTAGTTGTTGGTGCAGCAATAAGTACAATAGCTTGTTAATTAGTGGTTTAATGAAAACTTGAGAGTTTCATATGATTAAAACATCTCTAAGATAAATGCCTTTTCTATATCAACAAGTTATACCATGTAAAGATATCCAAGAATGAAAGAATTAAATGAAAAAACAAAGAATCTGCTATTTATTGTTCCTAATGGATTTTTAGCAATTCTTCTTATGGTATACTACTTCATTAATAATGAACCTGGATTTCCATATTCAATAATCCCTGCATACTTCTTTGGAGTAGTAGCCGCAGGTTTTATAATGTTTGTAGTCCATCCAAAAGTTAAAGCAGGCAAACTTGATCGCAGGGCATTCAGGACATTTAATTTTGCAGTATTGTTTATGACAATAGTAATAATAATACTGTTAATAATGCGTAAGATTATATAGGCAACTGGCTGGTAAATTGCGACATATGGTTTTTGAACTGGGAACTTGTCATGCAGGACAGCTCCCAGTTCAAAATCTAGAAAATTGCATGGCTTATTCAAAATATATAACCTTGAATCTGGCAAGGATGGCATCAACGGGATCACTTATCATGAGATTTATAAATTTAATCCATAGTGCTTTATGAAACAATACTTTTACCTCGAAGGAAGTATTAAACAGGGGCCATTCACACTTGAGGAGCTCAAGAAGAAAAACCTTAAGCGAAGCACCCTGGTGTGGTGCCATCCAATGCCTGACTGGAAGCCGGCGGGGGAACTGCCTGAACTTGATGAACTCTTCAGTATGATACCCCCTGATGTGAAACCGGGAGCTGAGAGCAAAGGCAGGCAACAACCTGCTGGTCCAACTCCTGTAATGCCAAAAACCTGGCTGGTTGAATCCATTCTGGTAATGTTGTTCTGCTGCCTTCCTTTCGGAATAGCCGGACTGGTATTTGCTTCCCGGGTTGACTCAAAGTTCTATCAGGGTGATTATGCCGGTGCTGAACAGGCCTCAAGAGAGGCTGGCAGATGGACAAAAATAGGATTCTGGCTGGCAATCATTTTCTATATAATAGTACTATTTCTTACACTAATTGGTGTCACTGCTGGTATATTCGCATCGGTTTTCTAGGAGAACCAGGCTAATGTTGCTTCTCCTGGCATTGCTTATTCTGGCAGGGATTTATTACATATTTGATCCTGCCAACGGCCTGGCTTTTCCCAAATGCCCGTTTATGATGCTGACAGGACTTGAGTGTCCGGGCTGTGGGTCACAGCGGGCAATCCACCAGTTGCTGCATCTCAATCCCTGGGCAGCGATGAAAGAAAACTTCCTTATGGTAGTGTCGATTCCATACGTTGTGACTGGTTTCGCAATTGATTTTTTTGGAACCAGGTCTGTCAAGGCTCAGAGAATCAGATCAAAATACTACGGATCAAAGGCAGCAATAGCAGCACTGGCAGCCATAATATTATTCTGGATAATAAGAAACCTATTGTGAGTTAGTCAGTTAATAAAATGCATCTGAACAAAGTATGAAATAATAATATTGATATTCTGTTAAGAGAAAAGCTGAAAAAAATAGACCGATGCAGAAATACTTTTACATTGACAAAGCCCAGAAAATCGGGCCGCTTTCACTTGATGAACTCAAGAAAAGAAACCTTAAACGTGAAACGCTGGTGTGGTGCCATCCCATGCCGGACTGGAAGCCTGCAGGGGAATTGCCTGAGCTGGAGGAGATGTTCAGCATGATTCCTCCCGATTTCAAATCCGGGGCAGGTAGTCAGGGCCATTCAACATTTGCCGGATCAAAACCAGCAATGCCAAAATCATGGCTTGTTGAATCAATACTGGTAACTCTCTTTTGTTGCCTGCCTTTTGGAATAGTTGGGGTCGTTTATGCTTCACGGGTCGATTCCAAATATGGCAAGGGAGACTATGACGGCGCTACTCAGGCTTCAAGGGAGGCAGGCCGATGGACACAGATAGGTTTCTTCCTGGGCATAGCAGCATGGGTGCTCGGTCTGCCTTTTGTGATGATGCCTTTTCGTTTAGCGGTAGCTGGAATACTTTCCGCAATTGGTATACTGACCTGAAATTATACTTATTAGATACTTGTACAGTTATTTAATTTGTTTATTCAGATCATAGAGAGAATCATAACGGAGGCTAAAAGATAACAGAAAGAATAGGTGGTCAAGACCAGGTTTTATTATCAATATGGAAAGATCAATGTGTTTTCTGGAAAAAAATGCCAAAAAAATCGCAAAAACATGCATTTTTTTACCTTTTGCAAGAAAGTTTTTACCTTTTGAAAATGATTTTTAGGTGTTAATCCATTGAATTGTTTAATTTTATAGAACGAAAATTTAATATTTCGTGTCATGTTTGCACATTATGAGTTTTGCGGGTTGATATAGTTTCATTGACTTATTGAAGATACAGGTTGTTTTTAGTTTTTTGAGCCGGAAGGGGGAGCAGTGTAAGTGCTAATCGCCCCCTGCAATTGTCGAGGCCGCCGGTGGTTTTTTGTGTCTCGCTGAATTATCATCGGTAAAATTGCTCCCCCTTCCGTTGCTCATGCCCTCGCGGCGCCGTCAGGCGCAAAATACAAGACGACAATACCATCTTTAATAACCGCCGCCACAAGAAGGGGGGTGGATCCGTTATTCTATTTTTGTTGCACCCCGCTGATATTGCCAAATGGCACAAATATAGGGGTGCGATAGTAGGGGTGCCTTCATCCCCACCTCCTTTTTTGTGATTCGATTAATTATGACGTACTTTGCTGCATGACAAACAATAAGAGTAAGAAGAGAAAAGGCGGTACCGACCGTCTTGAGAGTGAGATTCTCGATCTTTTGAGCAAGAATCCGAATCATGAGATGAACTACAAGCAGATAGCTCATGCTCTTGGTATAGACAAAAACTCGCGTCGCATGCAGGTGCGTAATGCCCTTACACGTCTGACGGGCAAAGGCCTTCTCAGAGAGTCCCGCCGCGGGTCGTTCATAATAAAACCCGGAGGCGGCAGCCCCGGAACCATTACCGGCACGATAGATATGACCAGACAGGGGTACGCCTTCCTGTTAACCGATGAGCGTGATGATGATATCTTCATATCAGCCAGAAGCCTCAAAACGGCCCTCCACGGCGATACTGTCAGGGTTCGGCTGCTGGTGACACGTAAGGGATCACGGCCTCAGGGTGAGGTCGTCGAAATAATTGAACGTGCACGCGATTCATTTGTGGGAACCATAGAGGTAATGCCATCATTTGCCTTCCTTATACCCGACAATAAAAACATGCCGTTTGATCTGTTCATACCTTTACAGAGTCTTAACGGCGCAAAGCAGGGGCAGAAGGCACTGGCAAGGATAGTGAGTCACGATCCACGCTCACGCAATCCGGTCGCAGAAGTTATTAAAGTCCTCGGCTACCCCGGAGAAAATGAAACCGAGATAAACGCCATAATGGCGGAATTCGGACTGCCTATGGAGTTCCCCGAAGAGGTGGAGCAGGCGGCCGAAGGCATACCGGTGGCTATAACAAAGGAAGAGATAGCAAAAAGGCGTGACTTCCGCAAAGTCCCCACCTTTACCATTGACCCGGCAGATGCGAAGGACTTTGACGACGCCCTGTCACTAAGGAAAATGAAAAACGGCAACTGGGAGGTGGGAGTACATATAGCCGATGTGACTCACTACGTTAAGTCTGGAACCATCCTCGATGATGAGGCAACACAACGCGCAACATCAATATACCTGGTCGACAGGGTAGTCCCTATGTTACCGGAGAAACTGAGCAATGAAGCCTGCTCTCTCAACCCTCGGGAGGACAAGCTTACCTATTCGGCGGTATTTGAGATGGACGACAAGGCTGAGGTCCTTTCGGAATGGTTCGGCCGTACCATAATAAACTCTGATCGTCGCTTTTCATATGCCGAGGCCCAGGTCGTGATTGACACCCAGGAGGGAGACATGAAGGAGCAGATACTGCCCCTGCATCAGATGGCAGTAAAATTGCGTGACAGACGAATGAAAGCCGGTGCTTTTTCATTTGAGCGCATAGAGGTGGCTTTTGAACTTGACGAAAAGGGAAAGCCACTGGGCATAAAGTTCCGCGACATGGGAACAGCCAACCAGCTTATAGAGGAGTTCATGCTGCTTGCCAACCGCAAAGTGGCTGAATTCATAGCAAAACAGTACAGGGGCAGGACTTTTGTTTATCGTATCCATGACGATCCCGATCCTGAAAAGGTAAGCAGCTTCAGCCATTTCATCAAAAGATTCGGCTATGATCTCGAGACCAGCGACATTACAACATTGCCCAAGGCGATGAATAAGCTGCTGCGCGCCGTTGCGGGCAAGAAGGAGCAGAATATAATTGAGACCCTGGCCCTTCGCTCAATGGCTAAGGCGATATACTCTACCGACAACATTGGTCATTACGGATTAGGCTTCAAGCATTACACACACTTTACGTCTCCCATAAGGCGGTTTCCCGATATGATGGTACACAGGCTTCTGACAGCTTACCTTGACGGCAAGGGTTCTGAGAACAAGGAGTTGTTCGAGAAGTACTGTGTCCATTCGTCAAAGATGGAACGCCTGGCCACTGATGCAGAGCGTGCTTCCATAAAGTACAAGCAGGTAGAGTTTATGAGTGACAAGGTAGGACAGGCCTTCGAAGGAGTTATCTCGGGGGTTACCGACTGGGGTGTCTATGTTGAAATTATCGAAAACCAGTGCGAGGGGATGATACATATCCGCGAACTTGGCGATGATTATTACGAGTATGATGAGGAAAACTACTGTGTACGCGGAAGGCACTCCGGTAAAGAATATACGTTAGGAGACAGGGTAGTGGTTGAGGTAGTAAAGGCCGATCTTGAGAAGAAACGGCTCGATTACCGTCTGGCCTGATCACTCTCAATCAGTTCGAGGAGTCTGCCTATAGCTTCACCTACCGGCACGTTTCGGTAAACAGCTTCGGTTCCGCGGTAAATATGCACCTTACCCTCAGCGGCTCCTACGTAGCCATAATCAGCGTCGGCCATTTCACCGGGACCGTTCACCACGCATCCCATGACAGCAATTTTTAGTCCTGACAGATGAGCCGTGGCCTTCTTGACAGCTGCTACAGCAGCTGGAAGATCGAACTTGGTGCGGCCGCATGTAGGACATGAGATATAGTCATTGCGGGTAATTTTAATACGTGCTGCCTGCAGAATACCGTCTTCGACAGAACTAATCATGGCAGAGGGAAGCAGAGAGCCGGTGTCAATCTTCAGGGCTGTAGCCTTGCGGGGCAGCAGTGCCGGAGCGGCATCGACAGAGGAGATCACGGCCAGTTCATGGGCATCGGCAATCTCATATTTAAGGAAAAGGGTCGGTTCTCCTGAATGGATTTTGATATGGGCATTACCCGGGGCCGGTCCTCTTCCCGGAGAGCGCAGCGTATGACGCAATGAGCTCTCAACTATCAGCCGTGCCACAGGTATTTCATTTTCAGGAGGTTCAGACAACGACACCCGTATAGTGTCGCCTATTCCCTCTGTCAGCAACGCTCCGATACCCAGTGCCGAGCGTATACGGCCATCCTCACCCTCACCCGCCTCGGTTACTCCAAGGTGCAACGGACAGGCAAATCCTTCCTGTTTCATCATCTGTACCAGCAGCCGCACAGACTCAGTCATCACCAGAATATTGGACGACTTCATCGACAGCACCAGGTTGTTAAAACCTTCAGCGGCGCATATACGAATGAACTCGATTGCAGAGACGGCCATACCCAGCGGAGTGTTGCCGTGGCGGGTCATAATACGGTCGCTGAGGCTGCCGTGGTTAACACCTATGCGTATGGCTGTACCGTACTCGTGGCATATTGTCAGCAGTGGCCGCAGGCGCTCATGTATACGCTCCAGTTCAGCGGCATACTCTGCATCGGTGAATTCTGCTTTAACGAAAGAGGCTCTTTTATCGGCGTAGTTACCAGGGTTGATACGTACTTTCTCGACAATTCGTGCGGCTGTCTCTGCTGCGGCGGGATTGAAATGTATATCAGCAATCAGAGGAGTGCTGAATCCGGCCCTGCGCAGCTCGCGCTTTATCACAGCCAGGCTCTCGGCTTCCCGCACCCCCTGGGCTGTCAGGCGAACCATATCGGCACCTGCCTCAATAATTCGTATGCACTGCGCCACCGATGCTGCAGTATCGTTGGTATCGGTGTTGGTCATTGACTGCAGCCGAACCGGGTTATCTCCACCCAGCATCAGATCACCGATCCGCACTTCAACCGATTTATAGTTATTTTTAATCAAAACTAATCCCTCTCCCAATCCGTCCCGTCCTTGCGGTCCTTGATTACAATGCCCAGATCTGCAAGCCCGTCGCGAATGGCGTCAGACCTTGCCCAGTCTTTCTGCTCACGGGCTTCCTGTCTCATTTTCAGTATCATATCTACAAGGCCTGCCTCTATAGAATCCTCTTTTTCTGTTTTTTCTTCAGGAACCAGGCCTAAGATTTCCACGAGGAAGGTGTTGAAAAGCGATACGAGAATTTCCAGGTCGCAGCTATTCAGGGTCTCTTTTCCACCGGAAATGAGATTTACAATTCGGGCTGCGTCGAAGAGGGCGGCTATCACTAGCGGTGTGCTCAGGTCGTCGTTCATGGCGTCGTAGCACTTCTTGCGCAGCGATTCCACCTCGATGGTAGATTCGGCTGATGGTTTCAGTGTTGCTGCCCTTTCGTAAGCGGCGAACAGTTTCTTGAGTCCTGTCGATGCTGCCTGCAGCGCTTCGTCAGAGAAATCGAGGGTGCTGCGGTAGTGGGCCTGCAGGATGAAGAAGCGTATTGTCATCGGACTGAAGGGCTGTGACAGCAGCGGGTGGTCTCCCGAAAACAGCTGATCAAGGGTAATGAAGTTACCCAGTGAACGTGCCATCTTCTGCCCGTTGATGGTTATCATGTTGTTATGTACCCAGTACCGTACCGATTCATGTCCTAATGCGGCAGCCGACTGGGCAATCTCACAGTCATGATGCGGAAATTTAAGGTCCATGCCCCCGCCGTGGATGTCAAACTCCTCGCCCAGGTATTTGATGCTCATGGCGGAACACTCGAGATGCCAACCTGGGTAACCCGTCGACCACTCGGAGGGCCAGTTCATGAGGTGATCGGGAGAGGCCTTTTTCCATAGTGCAAAGTCGTACGGACTGTGCTTATCGGCGCTGCCCTCAAGGTCGTCACGACTGACTGACATCAGTTCTTCCAGCACGCGGCCTGAGAGCTTGCCATATTTGTATTTTTCGTTGTATTTCAGCACGTCGAAGTAAACGGAGCCATTCACCTCGTAGGCGTAACCTTTCTGAATCAGTTTTCTGATCAGCTCCTGCTGCTCGATAATATGGCCTGTAGCCCTTGGTTCCACCGAAGGAGGAAGGGTGTTAAGCTGTGCCATGTTGCGGTGGAAGGTGTTCATGTATTTCTGTACCACCTCCATAGGTTCGATCTGTTCCTGGCGTGCCTTGCGTACTATCTTGTCCTCGCCGCTGTCGGTCTCTTCGTTTTCGAGGTGGCCGACGTCGGTTATGTTGCGGATGTAGCGGACGCGGTAGCCGAGGTGCATCAGCCAGCGGTACAGTATGTCGAAGGTGATTGCGGGACGGGCGTGGCCGAGGTGGGCGTCGCTGTAAACGGTGGGGCCGCAGACGTACATGCCGGTGAATGGAGGGTTAAGAGGTGTAAACTGCTCCTTGCTGCGGCTCATGCTGTTGTACAGCTGTAGTGTATGTTCCATTTCAAAAATGTTGTATGTCACAAAAGTAATTAATCAAAATTAAAAAGAGGTATCTTTTTGATGCAGTGCGCTGCAGTGCCGGGCAGGTGCCGAAGCTGATTATCGCTGCAGATGGCAGATGGCAGAAGTCATCTTATTGTGCGTTACAGGTGCCAGTCTCAGGCAAACGGTTCCAATGATAATTTTACCAGCTGTTAGTCAGTACCTTCCCCGGTGTTAAGCCTGTGTGAATCTGATTGTCAATTACCATTTTGCCATTAACCATTACATAGAAAATCCCTTCAGGATATTCTGTCGGACTCTCATACGTCGCTTTATCGGAAACGGTAAGCGGATCAAAAATCACAATATCGGCAAAAGCCCCGTTCCTTATTATTCCTCTGTCCCAGAGACCAAGCCTCTCTGCCGGTGCCGATGTCATTTTTCTCACAGCTTCTTCCCAGGTAAGAAGTTGCTTTTCTCTGGCGTATAGTCTCAGTACCCTTGGGAAGGTGCCAAATGATCGAGGGTGACCTGAATTATCCTGCCTTCCTATGCTGCCATCAGAGCCTATCATTCCATACGGACTTTTAAGGAATGTTTCAAGATCATGGTCGGTCATATTATATGAGATGACACTCGAACTTCCGTTTTTCTGGATTCTGATGGCTGCTTCAACAGGATCACAGTTCCACTTTTCAGCCAGGTCAGAGAGGAACGCCTTTTCCCGAACTACATACAGTGTATTGGCTCCTCCCCTGCGCTCGATATTGTCGCGCATTTCAGATCTCAAACGAATGCTCAGATCGGGATTGTCCAGTCTCTCATAGGAAGCCGCATTGCCTCCCTCCCTTGCCCAAGCCGGAAATATGGCGCTCCACAGGTTGGTGCTTGAAGCAGTATACGGGTATTGGTCGAATCTGATGTCCAGACCCCTTTCTCTGGCCTCTTCAATTATGCCCAGCACCTCTTCCGATTTATTCCAGACCGGTTTCCCCAGGCATTTCAAATGTGATATCTGTACCCTTATTCCTGCCTCTTCACCTATAAGTATAGCTTCCTTTACAGCCTCTAACAGTCCAATATTGTAATCACTTTCATCGCGCAGGTGGCTCACATAAAGGCCATTATATTTAGCTGCAACCCTTGCCAGTTCAATAATCTCAGTGGTTTCAGCATAATTGCCCGGCGTGTAGTAGAGTCCTGTTGATAAACCGAAAGCACCCTCCTGCATTGACAGTGCGACCAGTTGCTTCATTTCTGAAAGCTCGGCATCGGTCGGAGGCCGGTTTTCGCTACCCATCACCTCTCGCCTTATAGTATTATGTCCTGTCAGAGTTGCATAGTTGATGCTGACACCCTTCTCCGTTACCCGGTCGAGAAACTCCCCCACAGGCAGAGGCGCACCGCCACAATTGCCCGCCACAATGGTCGTAAGACCTTGCCGTAAAGAATTTTCAGCCTGCGGCATACTCAGAATACCCGTATTTGAATGAGTATGAATATCTATGAATCCGGGTGTCACAAACATTCCTGAAGCGTCGACTCTGCGTTTTGCTTTGGCGGAACCAAGGGCTCCTATAGTATGTATCTTGTCGCCGATTATCCCGATATCAGCTCTGAACCATGGGTTTCCGGTTCCGTCAATTACCCTTCCATTTTCAATAATATAATCGTAGGTGGGAGTTTCCTGTAACGGATAACTCTCGCCGGCGATATGCAGGTTTCTATTGGAGCTAATGAATGACAACAGGCAGACTGCCGGCAGGAGCAACAGTATTAATGCATTCTTTTTCATGGTCAGCAGGGATGGAACCAACAAATTTATTGATCAGTTTTGAAAAATTGCAGTATTTGCAGGATTTTTATTCTTCACTGATTAACGATATTTATTTTATAAAACACATTGATAATCCTGAACAAATATTGTCTCAGCAAATAAATCAGATAAAAAATTCGAAAATCCGGTCAAAAAAGTCAAAAAATATTTTGTCGTTTCAGTCATTTAACTATATTTGTAGTTGAGTTTGCATTAATCTGAGAGAGCGATCATTACATTTTTTCAACACCCGGAAACGTATTTATCTCTTTTTCTGGCTATTGCAGACAATAACAATGATAATTCTTCTGTCTAAACTAACCTTAGTTTGGTTTGAACATGTGGGCCGCCAGGCCATTTACCCGGATGAATCCTCTATCATCCGGGTTTTTTGATTTATCATAACACGTTAATGAAATGAGACTCCATCGGTAGATACAGATGGAGTCTCTTAAGTATAGTCATAGCCGGAGTTAAAATATTCATCCGGCAGAAATCGGTCAGGGTCTGATTCTCAGCCTGAAAATTTTATAATTTTCACTAGGCGCCAGATCTCTCTTTGTTAGCACAATATACATATAATGGTCGGCTGTTGGAGAGGTTGAGAATCTTAGTTTGCCGAAGCTGCTGTTAGCAGTTATAGTTGTTATACCATTATCGAGAAGAGTATAATCAACATCAGCCACTGCAGTAGTTTCGAGTAGGACCCATTGGTCATGACCAGGTTGTTCCAGCACCAGCTTATTGGAGTTGATATCTCTGTAAACCTTATCAGCCACATAGTATCCTATTTCCATGTTTTGTTTTTGATGAGCGCCAACAAGGGAAACCTGTAGAGCGGTATCTGCATGAGCACCATTTATAGTTGTGTTCCAAAAACTACCGGTACTAGACCATGAATAATTTACCGAAGGGCTTCCTGACAGATTTGAGAATTCAACGACAGGAGGACCGTCATATCTCATATCATTCAGGTTTTCAAAACATGACTGGTTCAGCATGGCCAATCCCACGATGGTAGTCAAGATTATTAACTTTTTCATAATTATCATGTTTTAACAAATTATTAATAACCGGGATTCTGCTTGCAGTTTGGATTTGAAGAGATCTCGCTTTCAGGGATCCTTTCCACGACCCGGTAATTTTCGAAATCAAGAGGGGTTCCGGCATCAACGCCGTCAATTCCTTTACGTATACCCATTCCTCTGCGTCTGAGGTCGAACCAACGGTGCGACATTTCACTGAAGAACTCTACTCTTTTCTCTGTAAGCAGCAGATCGATAAACGCTTCTTTGGTAGCTGCATCAATTGTTAGATGTCCTATATTACGGTTGTTACGGAGCTCTTGCAGATAATACTTTGCATCGTCAAGTTCATCGAGTTCAGCTGATGCTTCAGCTGCAATGAAGTACATCTCCGCCATTCTGATCACCTTGATATCGTCCCAGTAACGTTCACCACGGTAACTTGAGTATTTATCCTGATAACTGCAAAGTTGTCCGCCTTTGATTTTCTGATAGTACATCTGACCTGCAGGATGGCCTTCAAGTCCGTATGCATCGAGTAGATTTAAAAGATCTTGTCTAAGGATTACATCACCATAACCTTCTCCTGTTTCAGGGAAGTAAGAAGCCATACCGGCAACGCTTTCATTCATAGAGGGTCTGTCAGCTTCTGTGAAACCAAGTTCGAAAATTGATTCTGCGCCCGGAGCATTGGCAAATACTGCAAGATATGAGTCCTTATCAGTTGCATTTACCAGACCGTTGGGAGCTTCACTAATTACATCGTTGGCATAACTTAGAGCCTGCCCCCAGTTACCCATGTAAAGGTTTACGCGTGCAAGCATTGCCTTAACGGCTATTTTGGTAAACCTGTAGGGGTATTTGTCCTGTCCCAGAAGGCCCTCTGCTGTTGTCAGATCATCGAGTACAAGCTGATAACCCTGCTGGATTGTTCCTCGTTCAGGGAAGGTAGTTTCATCAACTCCCAGGAAGGGTGTTGTTTTGATTATAACTCCGAGAGGTTGACCTTCAACAAGTGGTTGTTGGTACATGTATGGACGTGCATATATTCTGAGCAGGTCAAAATAGAGGTACGCTCTCATGGCATGTGATTCACCTTTGGCCTTGTTTATTCTTGCCTCGGTGGCATCTACATTTTCTATGTAGTAGAGAATAGAGTTGAGCCTGTTAATGTCATTATACAAACGTGTCCAGACACCGAATCCTGCCCCCTCCATATTGGTGGGGTGATTAACCATACGGCCGGCATTTGTTTGTGCAATATCCATCTGGTCGGCCAGCAATTCTCCGGCAAGGTTCATTTCGCGATGGTTATATGTTCCTGCCTGCATGCGGTTATACAGGCCTGCCAGGGTAGCCTCTATACCTTCAATGTCAGAGAGAGCTGTTTCAGATGCCATCGCATCCCTAGGGAATCTTTCAAGGAAATCTTCGCATGATGTACAGAGCAATATACTTACCATGAAAAGAATCGACAGTATATAATTATGTTTTTGCATAACAATTCTTTTTTAGGGTGTTAGAAATTTGTTTTCAGGCCTACTGTAAAGGATTTACCTTGTGGATAAGTGCCAAAATCAGAACCGGTAAACTCAGGATCAGTTCCTGAGTAATCTGTCCATGTAACCAGGTTTGTACCTCTGGCGAACAGAGTAAATCCTGTTACACCGTAACGCTCTGTGTACCTTTTGGGTATAGTGTATTGGATGCTAACATCCTTTAACCTGATATAATCAACCCTTTCGAGCATATGAGAAGACATGACATTAGGCCCCCTGACACTTCCCTCATATCTATTACCGTAAACGGGCTTCGGAACATCAGTGATCTGTCCGGGGGTAAGCCATCTGTTTGTATAAACCTTCGAGTATTGGTTTCTATCGCCTGTGCCTAAGAACCAATATCTTGCATCGGAAAGGTACCTGTAGCTTCCGCCTGAATATTGGAAGAAGAACGATGCTCTTAACCCACCATAGCTGAATTCGTTTGTTAAGCCTCCGAACCTTCTTGGTTGTATCGGCCCGACCCAGTGTCTGTCATCAGCTGTAGGCTGATAAGTAATATTCCAGTCCTTATCATAATACATAGGTCTGCCGTCGGCAGGATTTACACCTGCCCAGATGTTAATATAGTAGTCATCTATTGACTGTCCTACAGCTCTGCGGTCGCTGAAGAAATCCTGTCCTGGCAATAACTCAAGTATTTCATTTCTGACAAAGGTGAAGTTAAGGTTCGTTCTCCAGGTAAAACTTCCTCTTTGAAAGTTTGTTGTGTTAACCGTTAATTCAAATCCCTCATTAAGGGTCCTTCCAATATTTTCTGTAATGCTCGTCCATCCGGTGGATGGTGGTAATGGCCTGCTAAGCAAGAGTTGCTCAGACCAACGTCTGAAAATATCGAAGTCAACACTCAGTTTGCCCCTGAACATTGCTGCACTTACAGCCAGGTTCAATGTAGTGCTTTCTTCCCAGGTAAGGCTCTCGTTTGGAAGTTGAGTAGGATAAAGGCCCACGTCACCCATATATTGGGTTCCGCCGCTCCAGAGTCCCAGTGCAGCATATGTTCCTGATGCATCAGTACCTGAAGTTCCGTAGCTTAGTTTAAGCATCAGATTGTCCAGTTTATCGATTGATGACATGAATGACTCTGATGACATTCTCCACCCGGCTGCTATGGCTGGAAATAATCCCCATTTTGTCTCGGCCCCGAATCGTGAACTGCCATCATACCTTGAAGTAAGAGTAAGGATGTACCTGTCATCATACGTATAGTGAAGGCGACCAAAAGCTCCCATACTAGCTCTTGCTGTTTCATTACCCCCCCAATATGTAGCCAGGGCTGCCGCATTAATAACATTAATGTTAGGATTGGGGAAGTTTTCACCAGTTACAGCTGTTCTCCTGTATATCCTTTCATAGGTTTCCCATCCGATTACTCCGCTAATGCTATGATTGCCGGGGAAGAGGTGATTGTAGTTCAGTGTTTGTGTTGTCTGTACAGAGTAAATAGATGTTTCGTAATTTCTGAGTGCACCATTGGCAGCGAGTCCATCGCTGGCTCTCGGGTCGTACCACTGTTCCTCGTCACTGTGGTTGTAGTCAACACCAAAAGCTGATCTGAAGGCCAGGTCTTTTGTAATATTATATGTTGCTCCCGTATTAATGATACCCTTCACGTTCATTGCTGTATTGAAGTCGTAAAAAGCACTGTTGAGGAAATGAGAAGGATAAGCACCAAAGACGCTTCGGGGTGCTCCGAAGAAGTTGCCTTCATCATCATAAATAGGTTCAACCGGTGGTATACCTGCACCGGCACGGACCGGGCTTGACCAAGCACCTTCCAGCCTGGTCGTATTTTGTTTTGTCAGATTGGCATTTATCTGAGTGTCGAATTTGAGCTTGTTTGAAGCATCATGATCGAGGTTGAGCCTGAAACTTGTCCTTGAAAAGTCATATTTAATCACATGGCCTTCCGTACTGTTGTGTGATATGGCAGTATAGAACCTTGTTGATTCACTGCCACCCCTGGCTGTAACACGGGCCTCTACGATATTGCCCTGTCTGAAAGCCTCATCCTGCCAGTTGTAATTTGGAGAGGTACTGTAATCAGGCTGCCCGTCAGTTCCAAGTTGGTACCACCCCCTGGTCACGCCCAACTGTATACGGTTAAGATATTGAGATGCAGTCAAACCATAGCGGTTTGCAAATCGTTCGGCATCCCACTGTGCCCATTGGGGCCCTGTCATTACATCCGCTTTGCGGACAGGTGAGGTGATGCCTCTGGAGAGTTCAAAGGAAAAGTCTGTTTTATCAGAAGCCTTTCCTCTTTTCGTGGTAATAAGAATGACACCTGCAGCACCTCTGGCTCCATAGATAGCGGAAGCGGAAGCATCCTTGAGAATGTCCATGGATTCGATATCATTGAAATCGATTGCAGAAAGAACACTTTCTGAAGGAGTCCTGCCACCGATGCTGCCTGAGTGAACCTCCACACCATCAACAATGTATAGTGGTGTGTTACTTGCAAATGAGCCTATTCCCCTTACGATTACCGAGACGCTTCCACCCGGAACACCATCTGATGCAGTTATCTGGACACCTGCGGCGCGTCCCTGCATAGCCCTCTGAAGCGAAAGTACCGGCATGCCTTCAAGATCGGTTGCCCGCACAGATGAAATTGACCCGGTAATATCTCTTCTTCGTTGTGTTGTGTAGCCGGTTACCACTACCTCGTCGAGAGCTTTCATCTCAACAGCCAAGGTAACATCAATTACCGTATTTTGCCCCACTGGTACAAGTTTTTCCTTGTACCCCACGAATGAGAATTTCAATATAACCTGTCTGTTGGGGACGTTTATTGTGTAGTTACCTTCAGTATCGGTTGTTACACCAGATGTTGTTCCCTGAATGACTATAGTGACACCCGGAAGACTCTCACCGGTATGGTCATCGGTAACGCGGCCTGTAATTGTTATCTGCTGCTGTCTGGTGATATCTTCTTTATCAAGCAGTACAACGAAATTATCTTTTATCTCCAGAAAGGACATATCAGCCTGGTTCAGGGCGTTATGCAGCACATCCTTTATTGGCTTGTCAACAAAAGACAGGCTGATATACTTGTCGAGCCCCGGAAGGTCATCGTTATAGAGAAAGTTTATTCCTCCGATCTTCTCGATCTCATTGACAACTTCCCTTACTTTAACGTTTCTCATCTCCAAAGATATCAATGCGTTCTGCGAAAACATATCTGTCGCATAAGCAGTGAACACGGAGACCAGAAACAGTAGGACGGTAAATTTCATGGCCAGGAAAATCTTTTTGACATTTCGGATAAGGAGAATGTCTGGTTTAGGTTTGTTTTTCATAACTTTGATCAGTTTTTTGTTAAACGAAGAATCCACTGTTAAACAGGGGGTTTCAGTTAAGCAATTTTTGCCGGAAGATGTTGCAGCATTTTCCGGCTTTTGATTTATCATAGGCAATTGTTTTATTGGTTAGACATCCGTTATTGTTGTATAATTTATTTATATATCATTACCTGATTTTTGTTTATCTGGTAGTTTATTCCCGATGCACTCGCAATCGCTTTCAAGGCCTCTTCTACTGTCACATTTTCAAGAGTTCCGGTAAATCTTATTGACTTGACAGATTTGTCCTGGAAGGTAATTTCAATATTGTAGAACCTTTCAAGCTTTGGAGCCAGATCCTCAAGGGTTTCTCCGGAAAACGTCAGTCTGCCATCCTTCCAGGAAGTCAGGGTTTCACTATTGACAATACGGGAAATGACAATATTCGGTTTTGCTGACAGTCTCT
Source organism: uncultured Rikenellaceae bacterium (assembly GCA_964568875.1). Taxonomy (GTDB): domain Bacteria; phylum Bacteroidota; class Bacteroidia; order Bacteroidales; family VadinHA17; genus SLNP01. The sequence continues at coordinate 49,614 of CAZMSH010000020.1, forward strand.
CAAAGGTGGAGTCTACCTTAGTTTTTTCGAAAATCTGCTCGCTTAGAGAAATGATCTCCATGCCCTGGTTCTCCCTCGAATATGTTAGTTTCTGATTGAGTGATAGTCTTACAGGTTTTGATTGAAGTCCGTTATCATCAACCAGAAGTATTTCAACCTTGCCGCTAATAAGAGTTGCCTCACTTGTTGCCTCTTCAGGGTATGATTTAACATTAAACTCTGTACCGTGAACTTTTATGATAATGTCTCTGGTGTTGACAGTGAAGATGGAGTTATTCATTGGTACAACCTTGAAGTAGGCTTCACCTGCGATAGTTACTGCCCGGTTCCCCTTTGCGAAATCTGAACAATAGGTCATAGTACTGCCGGCATTTACCCATACCTGCGACCCGTCTGGTAAAGTAACGTTGGTTCTGGATCCCTTCGGTACCGAGACCTGATGAACAGTGGTATCCAGTTTCTCATAGTTAATGATTCTGAGACAAAGTAATGCAGATAGCCCGGCCAGGAATAACACTGTTGCTGCAACAGTTATTTTTGTAAAGCTTAAAAGTCTCTTATTACTTTTCCTGTCTATTTCCGCTGATGCCAGGGATGTTCTAAGTACAAACCTGTCCCAGGATTCGTCAATGATCTTATCCTTGTCCGGGTGGTCACGATCCTCAAGCCATATTCTTTTCAGTGCAAAGTAATGTAAGCGGTTCTGACGTTTCTCTTCTAACCATTCTAAAAGATGATCAGTCTCTTTATCGTCGGCACTTCCAGATAGATAGTTGTATATTATCGTATCAATGTTTTCTTTTTCTTTCATATGAGAAGTTATCAAAGTAATGACGTATAACTGCCGGTTATCCCTAATGTTGAGGGAAGAAAAATTGAAGGAGCGTTCTTTTTGTTCAGGAAGAGTTACCTATAAGTACTCTCTAAGCTCTTCCCGAAGAAGAGAGAGAGCCTTCGTCATATGATACTCAATTGTCTTTACCGTGACATTAAGTTCTTTTGCAATCTCTTCATTCTTCATATTTTTTTTACGGCTCATTAAATAAATATTCCGTGTCCTTTCAGGTAATCTGGGAAGACTACTGTCAACAATTTCTTTGATCTCATTCTCAAACAGTTTGCATATGCCTTCTTCAAAACAGAGTTTATTAATGATCATGGATTCTTCAAGTCTATCCTTAATCATTTTATTATGCTGATGCACCACACTCCTATGTCGCAGGTATTGAATTGAACTGTTGTGGACAGCCCTGACGAGATAGGACTTAATGGAAGTATGGATGGTAAGTTCCCCCCGTCTCTCCCAAATCCTGAAAAACACATCTTGGACAAGATCCTCGGCAGCCTGAGTGTCAGCAGTATAAAACCCGGCATACTCTCTCAGGTCAAAAAAATACAGCCGGAATAGCTCTTTAAAAGCACTCTGATCATTTCTCCTTAATCTCTCTATCAGCTCTTTTTTATCCAAAGCCGGGGGTCTTTGTCATTATCAGACAGCCCATAATCAGACTGCCTTTATTACTGGCTTGCTTCGTATTTTTTAAACCCTTGCAATTTAACCTTTTTTATGAAAACGGACCTTGGCAACGACAAATTGTGAATTAAAAGATGATCGTGATATTGCCTTTTTTGTTGCGATAATATCAGAAATAGCTCCTCAAACTAAACAGGTTTGAACAAGTCGGCCGCCAGGCCATTACCCGGATGAATCCTCTATCATCCGGGTTTTTTGATTTTTTTATTGTAAAAATGCCGGCTGTTACATTGTTGTAATGGCAATGAAAACAGGTGTAAGATCGACTTTTTTCCTATCTTGAGGGCTGATAAAGACTTACAATCATGCGCAAACTTCTATCTTTCTTTATTCTGGCAACAGCAGTGGTTGCCGCTTCATGTCAGCAGGACAGCAATAGCACGAACTGGCCGATGTACAGAGGACAATCAGCGTCTGGTGTACTCGACGGCGCCAATCTTCCACTAAACTTTGACATTTCCTCAGGAGAAAATGTTAAGTGGAACATCGAACTACCTGCTCTGGGCCTTTCGAGTCCGGTTATATGGGGCGACAGACTCTTCATAACGACGGCCATAAGCCAGGCTGACGATACCGGACTCAAGCCCGGGATATTCGGAGATATATCATCAGTTGATGATGAATCGGTTCATGAATGGATGGTTTATTGCATTGATAAAAACAGCGGTCGCATTATCTGGGAGAGGCTGGCTCATACCGGGGTTCCGGCAATGAAGCGGCATGCAAAATCATCGCATGCCAGCAGCAGTGCCGCAACTGATGGAAAGCATGTGGTGGCATTTTTCGGGTCGGAGGGCCTATACTGCTATGATGTTGATGGTGAGCTGCTATGGAAGAAGGATTTCGGAAGGCTTGAGTCGGTATTTTTCTCTGCGACAAGTGCAGAGTGGGAGTTTGCCAGTTCTCCCATTATTCATAATGGATCTGTGATTATACAGGTAGATGTTATGAACGGTTCCTTTGTGGCTTCTTTTGACGTCAAAACCGGAAGGGAGTTGTGGCGTACCGAAAGGGATGAGTGGCCCGGATGGTCGACCCCGAATATCTACAACCATGGCGGAAGAGACATTGTGGTACTCAATGGCTACAAACTCAGGGCGGCCTATGATTTTAAAACAGGAGAAGAGATATGGCGGATGTCGGGTGGCGGCGACTTGCCTATACCGACACCAGTGCTGGGTGATGAACTGATCTACTTTAACAGTGCTCATGGCAGGGTGTCTCCAATATATGCTGTTAGCAAGGCGGCGCAGGGTGACATAACACTGGAGACCGGAGAGACCTCAAATGAATTTGTCAAGTGGGCAATTCTGAGAGGGGGATCATACATGCAGACGCTTTTGCTATATGACGGATTGCTATACAATCTAGGCTGGAATGGGGTAATGAATGTTTTTGATGCTTTGACAGGAGAGGAAGCCGGACGCATCAAGCTGGGAGACACCCGCAGCTTTACGGCATCGCCGGTTGCCAGTGACGGCAACATATGGGCTGTTGACGATATGGGAACCGTTTACGTGGTGAAGGCAGGCCGCGAGCCGGAACTCATGGCATCAAGCGAACTCGGAGGGGTTTCGATGACGGTTCCTGCCATAACCAATGGCATGATATTCTTCAGAACGGTGGATAGGTTAATAGCCGTAGGCAGATGATTTCAGATATCTGATTTCAGATATCTGATTTGCGATTTGATTTGCGATATCTGAGTTCAGATTTAATTTTAGTTGTATATTTATTGCAGTTATTCGCTGTGAAATAAATACTTGTGCCATGAACAGATTACAACTTGAAGAAAGGTTGATAGATTTTGCTGTGTTAGGGATCAATATTGGCAAAACTCTTCCATCCAATGATATTGGAAGATATCTTGGAAGTCAACTTATGAGGGCGTCTTCATCACCTGCATTAAACTATGGTGAATCTCAGAGTGCTGAATCCAGAAAGGATTTTGTTCATAAACTGAACATTGTTCTTAAAGAGCTGAGAGAAAGTTTAATTTGCATGAAAATCATAAGTAAGGCAAAGCTACTTTCTAATGATCCTATTCTGGATAGAGGATTAAATGAGTGTAATGAGCTGATTTCAATTTTTGTATCAACAATAAAAACTACTCAGTTAAAGAGCCTACAGGGCAAGCTATAGACACTCAGCAGAATGAATTACTCCTGAAACCTTCAAACGACTACTATTTAAAATCAGAAATCAGATATCGAACATCAGAAATCAGATATCCTTATTTACCTTCTTTAAGTTTACTAACTATCTTTTCGCGGGTGAGTTTTTTTATTGCGAGGGCGGTTGCCACCGTTCCCACAACAAGTAGTAACAGAGCCAGCAGGAAAATGCTTGTCCATGGCAGGCTGTTGCCGGTGCTCAGTGATGGCCAGGTGGCGATTACTGCGGGCAGTGTTCCGGCCAGTACTCCGGCAGTGAGTATGGCCAGATTCTCTTTGAGAAGCATTCGCCTTATGGCCTTTGTTGTGAATCCGGTTGCCGTCATCAATGCCAGTTCTCGGCGGCGTGAACGGATATTCCGCAGCAGGTTGAGGCCCATGCCGGTAACACCCAGTATCATTCCTATTGCCCCCAGCACCGTGAATACTGACAAGTAGGTGTTGGTGACACGGTAGAATGACTGCAGGCGAGCAGTCGTTGTTTCGAATATGGCTCCGTAAGAGGCAAGGGTAGGGACATCAGATGTCTGATCGCTCCCACTGGTCGTGAGCCCGGTCCGGTTCAGAGCTGTTGAGTAAGCGGTGTCGGCCAGGAGTATGGTACTTCCTGAAACTGACGGGAACCATTCGAAGAAGTGGGATTTATCAATTACCAGGTGGCCCTGGAAGATTGATGTTTTGAATCCGCCGGCAATTATCACATGCAGTGGACGGCCCGATTCTGATCTTATGGTAACAGTATCCCCTGCTGTGACCTTCATACCCCACTGCATTACTGTCTGGTCGAGGAAGCCATATATTGCATCTTTGCCTGCGGGATTCAGGAGAGCTTCCCATGGTGAGTCGCCGGTAATATTTTTCAGGGTTGTGGCAAATGAAAAAGATCCTCTTTCAGCCATAATAGCAGCATCGACACCAAGGAGGTGAGGTGAAGTTATAAAATTGAGGTTGAGGCAGCTGGCATCATCACCGTCGACACGGAGACATCTCATTATAGTCCCGGATCCGGTCAGGTCAACAGATGGTCCGACAGGTATTGATGTTTCTATCCAGTGTGTAAACCCACCTGTTCCACTGGTTCGGTTCATTGCCTCCCGGCCGAAATCCTGGCGGTTGGCACCTGTAGATATCACAATGAAGAGACCGGCTGCTATGAACAGAACAGGTGTTACAGCCCTGGCGGGCCAGAAGGCGTAATATCGGAGGGAGAGGAGGTGTTTTCTGAAGCGGCGGGTAACCAGCCAGCGCACTGCAAGAATGAGGGCAATGAATAGAAGTGTTCCGGCGATAAACCAGAGCATAACCGGATTTACAGATGTAAAGGCAATGAGCAGGAATGTCACGGTTGTCGATAGCAGTACGGCACTTAAAATAAGTGTTGTCAGTTTTCCATCAGGAACCTCTCTGTCACGCACTGATTCACCCGATCTTTTCAGGAAAGAGTTAATCTGCAGTGCAGCAGCAGCAATGGTAACTGTACTAGTGGTGATGAATCCGGTTAACAGCGGACCGGCACCGGTGAAAGCACTCAGTGTGTCAGTCTGTACAGCACCTATCCACACTGAATTAAGGGCTTTGATGATGATGCCGTTAAAAAGGATTCCGGCAGCGGTGCCGGCAGCGGCGCCGACTATTACCGGCAGGGAGGCCTCGCCCACGAAGAGGAGCCTTATCTTTCTCTTTGTGAATCCCAGGGCGGTATAGGCTGCCATTTCGCCTTCACGGCTCCTGAGGTGGTTGTCGGTGATCATTATCAGCAGCACAAGCGCCGAGCCTACTATGAAGAAGCTGAGGGCCAGGAAGAGGGTGCTGAAATCAACCCCTGAGGTAGCGGCCTTCAGTCCTTCGGCCCGCAGGTCGTTTATGGTAAATCCGAAGGTTCCGAGGTTGATATCCTCCAGAGCGGCTGGATTGATGTCGCCGGCGGCGACAATGGGGGGTGGGGCGTCTGTGGAGCTATGAATATTCAACCCCGCTGGGGTTGTAAGGTTTCCTGCCGGGGTTGGATTGTACCCCTCTTGGGTTGGATTGTACCCTTCCGGGGTTGGATTGTACCCCGCTGGGGTTGAAAGGTGATGTTTAAATCTTATTGAGGTTGCCGGGCCGAACTGGTTACCCCAGAGGGCGGCTCCTGTTTTGTATCTTATGAATGCCTTCGGGGTTCCGGCATGATCGAACCAATAATCTTCGTCCTTGTCACGTATACTCTTCATATCGAGGGGTATACCTGTATCCCATTCGGTACAGGTACTGGCTCCGGTTATTCCCGGGAACTCAGGCATCAACATTGAGTCACGCCAGACACCGCTGAGGGGAACGATTTGTGCTACCCTGAAGCGGGCAGTATCTTCATAGAGGCGATTATCGTTGCCGGTGACGTAGTATGTGACCATCAGTGTGTCGCCGGGCTTACATCCAAGGTCGGATGCAAGCCAGCTGTTTACCGCAATATCGTAAGGGGAGGTCAGCATAGGGACATTATTGTCAGGAACGGCTGCTATAAATGAGTATGGCGTTGCTCCTGATTCAGAAACTATGTTGTTGGCAAGATAGGTAATGATTGGATGAGCGTCAGGGATAGCGGCTGTAAGTTCTGATACGATGAATTCGTCGATAAAAATGCGATCGGAGATGATTTCCGTATCACCGGTAGCCTTTACCGTTCTGAACCGCAGTGACTGTCCGCCGGGAAATGCCACATCTGCCAGAGCCTCTTCCACTTCGGAGAGTGCGGGCCTGCTGTCCTGGCCTTCGCCAAAGGCTATCATAAACCTGTTGGCCTTGCGTCGGCTCTGCAGGAACTGGTTGAATTCGTCTATGTTGACGAATATATTATATGGTATTATCTGGCTAATTGAGGGATTGAAGAGGGCATAGCTTTCATCGCGCACTATTTTTTTTACGGTAAGGAACAGCGAGCCTTCCTCATCTTTTGATGGAGCAAAGGGAGTGTGGTTTGGAATATCAGAAGGAGGGTCGAAGCGTACAATTACGAACTCGCCCTCTTTCACCTGCAGTGCATCTGCCAGTCTGCCGTTCAGAACGGCCTCGCCCCTTACGGGTGTTTCCCCTGCCGGATCATAACCTCCCAACAGAAAGAAAGAACTGTCGACTCCCCATATTTTTGCTCCGTTCACCGTCAGGTCGCCTCCGAACCCGCTTACGCGGCCATTAACTTCCATCAACGGGGCGATCGTTACACCCAGCTTTTCGTACAGCGCTACTGCCACATCACGGTCGGAATAACGGAGGCCTGCGCTGACCATCAATCCTGAACCGTTAAGTCTTTCCAGGGTGTTCTTTTTCAGGGTTTCGCGTACCGAATGACCTGCCAGCAGTGATGCCGTGATTACGGCAGCAATCAGTGCCACCACCAGAGACAGGGTGATGTAGCTGTTACGGTGCCATGCAACGGCTTTGGCAATTATACTGATACGCGTAAGCCTCATCGTTGTACCGGAATAAGTTTTCCGTCAGTAAGTTCGTATTGTGTTTCCATGGCTGCAGCCAGACGTTCGGAGTGAGTTACCACTATCAGTGTGGAGCCCGATTCGCGGTTCAGTTCAGCCAGCAGTTCTCCCAGCAGCTGCGAATTTTTTCTGTCGAGCGAGCCGGTGGGCTCATCGGCAAGCAACAGGGCAGGCTTGTTTGCCAGTGCGCGTACGAATGCTGCCCGCTGTGCTTCCCCTCCGGATACGGTAAAGGGATATTTGTCGAGTATGCCGGTAATGCCTGTTCTTTCAGCCATAGCAGTAATATGAGCCTCTGTTTCGGCTGAAACGGAGTGTTTATTGCCTCCGGCCAGAAAAGGCAGCCATATATTTTCCCTGATTGTCAGGTGTGGCAGCAGCAGGTGTTCCTGGAAGATGAATCCAACATGGCGGTGGCGAAAGGCGGCGGCATCGTCACCAGTCAGTGCGGTTATTTCATTTCCATTGAAATGGAGGGAGCCACTGTCAGGTTTCTCGAGGAGGCCTATAATATTAAGCAATGTCGTTTTGCCTGAACCCGAGGGACCGGTGATGGCAACGGAACTGCCCTCCGGGGCAGTCAGTGAGAGTCCGTCCAGCACTACCCCTCTTAATATAAAAGCTTTGCAAATATCCTTTAGTTCAATCATTGCTGGTAAGATATTTTATTTTGCTATAACGGTCTGGTAAAGTGCTTTAATCCTTTCTTTCATTTTGTCGGATGACAGTTCGCTGTCGAGTGAACTTATTCCCGAGTTTCTCATTGCCTGTCTTGCAGGTTTGTCGGCAAGAAGTTGCATCATGGCTTCGGCCAGTCCGGTTTCTGTGTCATCGCTGTAGGTGATACCGCCGCCGGTCATTGCTATAATCTCAGGAGCTGCACCTGTGGCAGGCTGCACTACCGGGACACCTGCGCTGATAGCTTCAATAAGATACTGACCCCATGCGTCTGGTTTACGTACCGGTACCGACAGCAGGTCTATGCTGCTGAAGAACTTTTGTTTTTCAGTACCGGTAAAGCTGTTATGAAGGTGGAGTGATTTTTCATGGCCGGCATCATGAATACGGGCAATCTGTTTCTTGATGAAAGACTTGTCTGAAGCAGTATAGCCCCCACAGAGGTGCAGCTGAAGTTCAGGCATCTTATTTTTCATTACCAGGAAAGCCCCGATCATCTTATCAAGTCCGTTTGCCACGCTCAGCCTCGAAAAGTAACCTATTGAGGGCTTTTCATCTTCACTTCTCCCAGCAACCCTGAATTCCGGCTTGTCTACAGGATGTACCACCTCTATCTTCTCAGGATTGATACCCGTTTTTGAGACGATAAACTGTTTGTAGTATTCTGAGGAGCTTACGAATTTTTCTATCACCTCAGCAGATTTTCCTATCAGTCTCCATGCTTCGCTGCGGTATGGTTCCTTCATTTCGTTTACCCAGTCATCTTCATTCTGCAGTGAGCAAACTATGGGGATATCACTAATCCTGCGCAGATTATATGCCAGGCCTGTCAGCAGTGCATTAGACAGGTGAATGATATCAGGCTTACCATCTTTTGAAAGGAAGTCCATCAGCTTCACGGTTTCCTTCAGCAGTGCCGGTCCGTCACCTGTAATCATGTCGATGGTAGTTTTTTCGAGTCCTTCCGGTGTGGTGGAACCAGACATACGTGATGCAAAGCGTAGCATCGGCTTTGAGTCGAGCATTTTTTCGAGGAACGATGGCATATTACGCAGCATTGGAACATGCTCCTTGAAATATAGCGATATTGCGCCAAAGAAGACCTCCTCTTCGAAGCCGTCGCCGAAGTTGTCGCGGTTGGGCATCAGGTATAGCGGTATAGCTATTACGTCGGTGCCAGGGTTGTTCTTCATAATTGTCACGAACATGCGGTCGCGGTGACAGTTTCCGCAGTAAAAGGCACCACCGGTGCCGGGAACGAGATAGGCAATTTTCATAGAGCCGATATTTATCCGAACGCCAGCAGCCTGCCGTCTTCTGTGAGTATGTAAAATACTTTTCCGGCTACTGCGGGGGAGCTGCCCACCGGCTTGCCGGTGTCGAACTTCCACAGTTCGCGGCCGGTACGCAGGTCAAGTATATAGACCTTTGAGTCCCGCGATCCGAAGAGTACCTTATCGCCTGCTATTACTGCGCTGCCAGTAATGCGCCCTGTGGTTGCAAACCTCCATACCTCCTTGCCGGTGGAAGCATCAAAGCACCAGATGTTCTTATCTTCACTGCCGATGACCACTCTGTTTCCTGATATTGCAGGCGTAGCTACCAGCACACTGGTTTCGTCGTACCCGGGAGCTTTCCAGAGGGTCTGTCCGTTAGTAATGTCAATGCAATGCAGGGTACCTTCATAATCGCCAATGAAAGCCAGATTTCCCCGTAATGCCGGTGACGCTGCAATATACACATCGACCATATTGTTCCTGACCTCTGTACCTTTTTCGGTATCTACGACACGCAGGAAACCGTCGCATCCTCCGAAAATTGTCATTCGTTCAGAAACGGCCGGTGTACCGTTGATGAAATTGTTGGTTTCGAACTGCCAGAGGCCCTTGCCGGTTTTGGCGTCGACGGAGTGCAGGTTATAGTCGTAACTCCCCACTATAATTGTTGGTCTTGCTGCTGTGCCTGCTATGTTGGGAGAACCTGTAATCTGGTTTTCGGTGCGGTAGGTCCATATTTCAGTTCCGGTTTTAACATCGAGGGCCCTGAGGTGTCCGTCGAGGGAACCGAAGATAACCATATTGCCATTTATCAGCGGCGCCCCTTCTATTCCGGAATTTGCCTCATACTTCCAGGCAGCCTTACCGTCAGAATTCACTGCATGCAGTACGCCGTCGTTATCGCCGAAGAATATCATTGAACCGTTTGTTACGGGCGATGATACTGAACGTACGCCACCGGAGTATGACCACAGCAGTTTAGGTGCTGCCGGCAGGTTGGTGGCAGCGTTGCCGTCAAGTGACGGATTGCCCCGGAAGATTGGCCAGTCGGTACGTCCCGGCTGTGCCTGCAGGGTAGCAGCAACAAAAATGACTGATATGACTGATACGAATCTCATAACTCTATTTTTTCATTGCGAGCGCCCCGGTGGGACATATTTCAGCAAACTCCCGGGCAGCGTCGTTAAGAATATCAACAAAATCATGGTAAAGAGGTTCAGTGATTATGGTTTCATAGCCCCTGCCCCTGAAACACAACGACGGCTGTCCGGTCAGCTTTGCCCCAAGCCTGACACATAATCCGCACTTGATACATTTTGCATGTTCAAAAATCAGGCCGCTGACAGTATTTATCTTTTTCTCAATGGGGTAAGCGGTATGTTTTCCCCGGGGATTCTTAACATTCAGGTTTCCGGCGGCATCCCTCAGCCGGCAGTCGGAGGCAGCACGGCAGTCACAGTGTAGGCATCGTGATGCCTCTTCGCAGGCCTCAGCTTCTGTCGAGGGGTTATCGTAGGCTGAAGCTTCAGTGGCGGCCTCCTTAAGCCATTCGCGGAATTCTTCGTCGGTGACGGAACCGAGGGTGGA
>CAZMSH010000020.1:60433-67252 GCA_964568875.1 uncultured Rikenellaceae bacterium
GGGCATACCAGACGGCAGGGCGCTTCGCATTCGGCGCGGTGTTCCACCAGCAGCAGACGGACTGCTTCGGCCCGCATACGCAATACTTCCGGTCCTGAAGCATCAATGTCCATGTCATCGGTTACCACTGCCGAGCATGAAGGAATATACTTCCCGCTGTTATTTTCCCTGACCATGCAAACCATGCATGAGGTGTAGTGTTCCATACCGGGCTTATAGCATAGAGAAGGCACGTTGATGCCCTCTTTTCTGATGACATCGATGAGTCTTGATTGTTCCGGTGCTTCCACCGGCATTCCGTCTATTTTGATTCTGACCATTACTTATCCTTTGTCTATAGCGTCGACCGGACACACCTCGCGGCAGCTGTCACATTTTGTACATAGATCCTGGTCGATTGTATGTTTTTCATACGGGGTGTAGGGTATTGCATCAACCGGGCAAACCTGTACGCATTTGGTACATCCGATACATTTGTCGTTGACGGTGTATTTAATAAGATCCTTGCAGCGGCCGGCGGGACATAAACCTCTTGTATGGGCTTCAAACTCGTTGCGGAAGTAAAGGAGAGTGGTTATTACCGGGTTGGGTGCCGTACGTCCCAGTCCGCACAGACTACCATCTTTCACATAGTGGCACAGCCTCTCCAGTTCGTCAATATCCTCCAGCGATGCTTTTCCTTCTGTCAGGCGTGTAATAATTCGCAGCATTTCACCGGTTCCTACTCTGCAGAATGTGCATTTGCCACAAGACTGTTCGTGGGTGAAGGTGAGGAAGTACTTTGCCACATCGACCATGCAGTCGGAATCGTCAAGAACTACCAGTCCCCCTGATCCCATCATTGCTCCGAGACGAGTCAGCTCTTCAAAATCGACAGGCATGTCGGCAAGCCGTTCGGGGATGCATCCTCCTGAGGGACCGCCTATCTGCACTGCCTTGAATTTTCGTCCCGGGGCAACGCCTTCACCAATCTCTTCAACGATTCGCCTTATGGTAATGCCCATGGGAACCTCAATTAGCCCGCCACGGGCCACCTTGCCGGCGAGCGAGAAGACCTTCGTGCCTTTGCTGCCTTCCGTGCCGATTGCGTTGAAGGCGGCGGCACCGTTGCGCAGTATCCATGGCACCATGCAAAAGGTTTCGACGTTGTTTACCAGGGTGGGCAAACCCTTAAGTCCTGATTCAGCCGGAAAAGGCGGACGGTAATGCGGTGTTCCGCGGTTTCCTTCTATTGATGCTATAAGGGCTGTCTCTTCGCCGCAGACGAAGGCGCCGGCGCCTTCAAAAACACGTAATGTGAAATTTAGCGGGTTGTCGCCGGGGATAATTGAATTTTCGTTTTCAGCGGGGTTACCACTGGGTTGGGTGCCGATTATACCCTCCTTTTCGCATATTTCTATTGCAGCTTTAATTCTGCTGACGGCGAGGGGATATTCAGCCCTGATGTAGAGGATTCCCTCTGTTGCCCCTGTAGCTCGTGCAGCGATGAGCATTCCCTCGATCACTCTGAATGGGTATGACTCGAGAAGCATTCTGTCCATGAAGGCGCCAGGATCGCCCTCGTCGCCATTGCATATTATTACTTTGCGGGGCTCTGCAGAAGCAGCCACTATCTCCCACTTTTTCCCTGTGGGGAATCCCCCGCCGCCCCTGCCACGGAGGCCGCTTTCGAGTAACTCATTCACCACTTCGGAGGGCTCCATTTTCTCATGCGCCCTGCGGAGACCCTCGAAGCCGCCTTTTGAACGGTACTCATCAAGAGAAAGAGGGGATAGCAGACCGTAGTGTTCGGTGGCTATATGCAGCTGATATCCAAGGAAGTTTTCGAGGTGTTTCTCGCGGACTTCATCGGCATGTATCACCTGGCTGCGGTCGAGTTCGTCGGTGCGAAAGGTATCAAGCAGTTCATCCAATGTTCCCCGCAGCTTTGCCAGAGGGGTGAGAGGCTGCAGGTGCTTCAGCAGGATGTCCTGTACCTCGCGGGGATTAACATTGATATATCTTTTCGGTTCCTTGCCGTTGACGGCTATTTCGAGCAGTGGTGTCTGGTTACAAACACCCACGCACCCCACCGGTTTTACGGCAGCGTCGAGGCGATACTGGTCCATCACCCTGCGCACCTCTGTAATAACGTCACTGCTGCCGCCGGCGATACAGCAGGAGCCCAGACCCACGCGTATCTCATTTCCGCTCTCTGTGGGTGTAAAGTCGAAGATGCCCGCGGTATCTGCTCCCGGGTTGCTCAGGAAGTCGTCGAGCACATCTTTAACTTTTGAGGTAAGCACGTGGCCGTAAGTTATATTGTCTATCTGCACTACCGGGGCCAGAGTGCAGCACCCGAGGCATGCGACATTCTCCATTGAGAATTTGCCGTCACCGGTTGTTATCTCTCCTTTTTCGAGTTTCAGCACCCTGCGGAAGGCGTCTCCTATGAGATCAGCTCCCTTGACGTGGCAGGCGGTGCCGGTGCATATTTTAATCACATGCTCCCCGTAGGGGATATGCCTGAACTGGTTGTAGAAGGTTGACACACCGGTAACCTGCTGTGGTGTTACTTCTGTCAGTTCGTACAATAGCTTAAGCGCCTCGGAGGGTATATAATTGAAGGAATCCTGTATTGCCTGCAGCAGCGGTATGACCTTGTCGGCCTCCCTGCCTGTGGCGGCTACTATGGCTTCGACCGCAGGCCTTATATCATTGGCCCCGGTTCCCCCGCAATTGCAGTTATGCGCTTGTTGTATATTTTCAGTTTGTGCCAATGCAGTAAAGGTGTTTTATACCCCTGATGAAGACTTTGCCGTGGGCGAAGGCCGGGGTTGCGTAGACCCTTTCGCCCAGGGAGGCGGTGGCCAGTAGTTCAAATTCGCCGGCGGCTTTGATGATATATGTGTTGCCGGGTACGTCGGTGAGGTATACCTTGTCACCTGCGATGATGGGTGAGGAGTAGAATTCATAATCGAAGTAATGCTCCCAGACGATGCTGCCGTTTCGGGCGTCATAGCAGGCTATGGCTCCGTAGCTGGTTGCAACGAAGAGGTGATCGTCGGTAGCCACGAGACTTGATATCTCGGGGGTGTACTCGTTGTCTTCCCAGAGTGGCTGAGATTCGCCTGTGCCGGGCTTGTGGGCTACCAGTTTCGCGAATTCGTTACCGACAAATACCATTGTGCTGTTGACTCCCGGCGACGGACCGATTTCGGCGCTGACGCCCCTGCCCCTCCATAACTCGGCACCGGTGGCAAGATCGTAGCCGGCCACAAAGGGATCGGAGTTAAGTATTACCTGGTCTTTGCCGCCGAAGCGGGCTATCACCGGCGATGCCCACGATATTTTGGCTCCTGTGCGCACTGTTTCCCACACCTTTTCGCCGTTGCGGGTGTTGAAAGCCATAACCGATGCGCGTACGTTATGATCGTATTGTACAATAACCAGGTTGTTGTGAATAACCAGTGATGATGCGTGTCCGTAGTGATTATCGGGAACGCCGAGGTTCTTTGCCCAGATTATTTTTCCGTTATGGTCGGCGCAGACGAGGTTGCCTGTTCCGAAGATGGCGCATACCACCTCGCTGTTGACGGCGGCTGTTGGAGCAGCAAGGCCGGTGTCATCTGTTGTCTCAGGAGGTGTTGCAGGCGCTCCTGGTATGCCGGTGGCTCGGGCTGTCCAGAGCAGTTTGCCGTCGCTGACGCTGTAGCAGTATATCTCCTCTCCGGTATTGTCAGCGCCGGTGAGGAAAAGCCTGTTACCCCAGATTACCGGAGAGTTGAAACCTTCCTTTTTTGTCTCTGCTTTCCAGATTATGTTTTTTCCTGTTGCGCCGTCCCATTCCATAGGGTAGTTTGTGCCTTCAGCGAAGCCGCGGCCTCCGGGGCCACGGAAGAAGGGGAAGGTCGTGCCGGGGGTGCGGGTTTCGGGTTTCGGGTTTTGGGTTTCGGGTTGCGGGTTTTGGGTTGCGGGTTGCGAGGTACGGGTTTCGGGTTGCGTGTTGAGGGTTTCGGGTTGCGTGTTGCGTGTTTCGGGTTGCGTGTTGAGGGTTTCGGGTTGCGTGTTGAGGGTTTCGGGTTCTGTGGTAAGGGTTTCAGTTTGCGTGGGTTGCTCTCCGGTGGTGGTGGCAGAAGGCTGTCCGCCACTTTCAGCGAGGGTTACCACCTGTACCTCTTCGGCTGTGATCACTCTGCCCGGTGAGGGCAGGTTTCTACGCATCACGGCCGAAACTACCAGTGCTGCGGCGAAGATAATCACTGCCGGTGCCAGCAGCCACTGTCGTTTTATTTTTCTGATGCCTGTTTCGTCGGTTGTATCACCGGGAAATGCCGGTATGGTTTTATCTGACGATGATATCAGCCAGAGCGACACTATGAAGATAATTGCACTTGCCAGCAGCAGGTATGAACCTGCTCTCACCTGCCACGTAGCCGTGAAGAAGGCCTTGCGTGCAATAAGGTCGAGCGAACGGATCTGTTCCTGCAGGTCGCTGTTCCCGGGATCGCGGTCGAATTGTTCCTTTAGCTGCAGCAGGGCGGGATTGTCGAGAGGGTCGACGCGTTTCAGCTGCACATAGCCGAAAAGCATCATCACCGCCACCAGCAGGGCAAATATCCCTGCCACCAGGCTCACCGTCTTCAGCGTTTTAATATCCTTTTCTGAAAGCTCCATATAATTAATTTATATTGTCGTGTTCTCATTTTTCGTCACCGGGCAGAACTCGAAGCAGCGCGCACAGCTCACGCACTTGCCCCTGTCAGGCACGTAATCGCTCCGTTCCTCCCTTCGCGTAGAGGCAAACAGCGCCACTCCCAGGGCCGTTCCGAAGAAGAGTCCCAGCCATCGTGATCCCCTGCGAAAGCGTTCTGTTATCACGACCTCCTGCTGGAAGAGATCATCGAGGTTCTTCCCTGTCTCCTTGAATTTCAGCACCTCCATAGTTGTTGCAGGAACCCCGGTTAACTGCTCGGTTCTCATTTCACGCGCGAGAGAGACGGTGGGGTTTACCGAGGCAAGATGCTGATGTGTTTTTTCTGTCAGGAACCAGCCTGCAACCATGAAGAGCGGTATCATCATCAGGTAGAGGGCAAAGCGGCTACGTTCCTTTTTGCGCGGTTCGGGCTTGTCGGATATGTTTGAGGGTAAAATGGCGTTGTAGGGGCATGAGTTTTCGCACAGCCGGCAGTTGATGCATTCTGCCGGGGTAATGGTGACGTGTCTTGCTGAGAAGCGTGAAAACCAGTTGAGAACCACTCCGTACGGACAGAGGAATCTGCAGTATGGCCGGCTGACGAAGAGGCCCGCCAGCAGCAGCAGCACCCCGAAGATAATCATGGTGTATGGTGCGTCGAGGCGGAAGATGCCAATAAACGGATCATAGCGGCATATGATGAACATGCTGTCGGTGGCAGCAAACAGAATCGCCAGACCGAGGTAGAGGTATGGCAAAATTGAGAGGGCGGTTTCGAGCTTCTGCGGAACCTTCACCGGAAAGAGAGCTGTGAGTTCCTGGATGGCCCCGAGAGGACAGACGCCGGCGCAGAACACCCTGCCGAAGAAGAGAGCAAAGATCAGCGGAACCAGGAAAAACAGCAATGCTGAGAGAGGGATTGCGTAGCTGCTGTTGAAGAGGGTGAGGGCAACGTTCTGCACAGACCCCACCGCACAAATACATCCCTCGCGGAAGAAGCCGAAATATGCCAGTGAAAATACGGTAAGCCAGATAAGGCCCGTGCGGGATCGTTTTTTAAGGGCTAAGTATGCTGCCAGCGCCATGGCTATTACCAGCACGGCAACATCAATATATTCCCAGGCGGCGGCCCGTGGGGCAGGGTACTGGTGCTCGGGATAGTCGTAACCTGATTCGAAATCGGGTTTCGGGAAACGCTGCTGTGCCAACAGAATGGTGTGCCATCCGAGCATTATGAACAGCAATATGTATGGCAACTTGCTTTTAATCAACTTATTTGGCGATATTCTTTTCATCACTGTCTGTAGCAGTTTTTCTCTTATTATCCGGGGTTATATCCGTCTTTTCTTATGTAAGGTTGCGATGCAGGCACCCTGCTTATAGCTTCCGAAGGACAGGCCCTGGCGATAGCGCATTCGTTACAGTTTACACATATGTCGTGGTCGATCTGCATATACAGAGAGCCGTTGCCGAAATCGGCACATCCCTTGACGCATTTAGCACAGCCTATGCAGAGATCCTTGTCAATTCGGTATTCAAAGTAGGGGTCTTCAACGAAGGTGCGTATTATTGCTCCGGTGGGACACAGCTGGTTTTCGGCTGCCGTGTCGAGGTTTTTTACTCCCTGGCGGAGGTAGCCGCTGCAGAGGTCGCAGTAGCCGCACATTTCGTACGTGTGATAGCATTTCGACGCCGAAGGTGTCAGTACGCAGTGGGTTTCACACCTGCCGCACTGTGTACATTTGTAAGGGTCTATCTGCCATACGTACTCTGAGGCAGAGGTCTTTTGCACCAGCACTCCTCCGAAGTACCCCAGTGGAAGAAGGAGTACATAGCGCCCTGAGCGCCTTATGAACTCCCTCCTTCTCTGATATTTATTGAGACTGTTCTCGTCCATTGTCTTAAGATTTTAGAGCGGACAGTTATCCTTTGATGTGCATCCTGCTGCCGAGGGACATGCGCTGCAATCTCGTTTTGAGGTTGTCGTCCTTGCAGCCAGAAACAGAGATATTGCCGCCAGCATCCCGAGGAGGCCCCATCTGGCTGCTGACTTTATGAATCTCTTCCTGTCGATGTTTTTTTCAGTTGACATCTGTATAACTTTTTGTTGTCATTGTATCGCCTTCAGTTTCCAGATTTATGGG
>CAZMSH010000021.1:0-8226 GCA_964568875.1 uncultured Rikenellaceae bacterium
TCAGGTGTCAGGTGTCAGGTATCAGGTATCAGGTATCAGGTATCAGGTATCAGGTGTGCTTCCTTCGGTCGCGAGCTCGCTGCACTCGGTTCAGCTATAGGGAAATTCGGATTATTGTTCTGAGTTTGTGGGTGTACTTTTTCAGGTCGTCTCGGTAAATACCTGTATGGTCTATTCGGTCAATCCGTACTCTGCCGGAAGCATGTAATACCAGTCCATGGGCCAACAGAAGCCCGACATGTGAGATTTTTCCTAATTCATTGTCAAAGAACAGCAGGTCGCCAGGCAAGGCCTCTTCAAGAAAACTTATTGGATTACCTGCTTCCACCTGCTGAGAACTGTCACGCGGCAAGGCAATGCCGTGTATCTTGTACACCAACTGGGTTAGTCCTGAGCAATCCATACCCGAAGGTATCCTGCCTCCCCAGATATAGGGACTGTTAAGGAATCTCATAGCAGTATCCGCTATTGACTCATTTGTTTTAACATAGCTTTCTGAAAAGCTGTCTGAAGTTCTGAAGGTTTCACCTGCCAGGGTAAATCTAAGGCCGGCGAAGTCAGGATTAAATATTTCAGAGCCTGCCTCAAGTATAATCTTTGTGTCATCAGGTCTGTAACACCTAAGAGCCCTGTTTATTACAAATGCCGGTTCATTGTTAACCAAAGGTATTGGCTGTACGTGATCTCCGTCGATCCATCCTGTATAATTGTCAAAACTGGTTTTGACCTTCAGCCAGCTTCCGGTTTTTGCCGTAATCTCATATTTTTCTCCAAACAGAAGCTGGCTAAGCATTTCTGATTTATGGGAAGGAGCTGACCTTAACGGGATGAATACATTACCACATATATATAGATCCATATTCCGTTTTTTTTCAAAATTAATAAAAGTCCTGCATAAGAGGCCTGATTGACCAATAAAGAGTTAATGGTTTCTTATTAGGAAAAATAACCCTAAATTTGTCTCTTAGCCCCGAAAACCGTAATTAATGAGCAATAGCAGAGAGAATAAAGGTTTAGGTAAGAAGGAGTACATCCTGCACCTGATCCTGTTTATTGTAAGCATTCTGGCAGTGGTGCTTATATTTCCTATGGAAGGCAAGTTCAGGTATGAATTCCGAAAGGGTAAGCCATGGCTGCATGAAACACTGATAGCGCCATGGGATTTTCCTGTAAGGAAAGCCGATGCGGAAATAAAGAGAGAACGTGACAGTCTGCTTGCCTCTTTTGCCCCATATTTTGATTTCGATTCTGTTTTGACACGATATAATATCTCAGAATTCACACGCCATCTTGATGAGCTTTCTCAGAAGCCGCCTACTCTTAATCAGTCACCAGAACTTACTGCCAGGCAATTGTTACAGGTAAAAGGAAGGCTCACGGAGATATTAAACAGTATCTATAATGCCGGTATTCTTGAGGTGTCTGATATCACCGACGCACTTTTAAGCAGCAATGGCAGAATAACAATAGTGAGGGGCAGAATAGCTACTGAGGTACCGCTTGACAAAGTATTTACCCATAAGGATGCATACCAGGCGGCTAACGCTGCGAGAAACGACCTTGCATCGGAACTTGAAGATGATGGCAGATTAAGTGAGGCTGAATTTTGCAGAAGCGTGCAGATTTATGATTACATAAGACCGAACCTTGCCTATAATGAGGAGACATCCAACACGCTTCGCGACAGACTTATCCGAAGTGTCAGTCCTTCAACCGGACTCGTTCAGGAGCGTGAATTGATTATAAACAGAGGAGAGATCGTTGATAACCAAAAGTTTCAGGTACTCGAATCTTTGCGTGCCGAATATGAGAAACGCCTGGGGAGATATGGTTCCTGGTTCATTGTAATCGGACGGTTTATTCTGGTAGGCGCATGCTACCTGATACTGTATCTTTTCCTGTATCATTTCAGAAGAGAGGTTCTGGGCACCGTACATAAGACTGTATTTATCATCCTGCTTATCCTGATATTTGTTTTTATCACCAGGGTAGTCACGGTAATGCCCAATGTTGGAATTTACCTCATACCATTCGGTATTATACCAATAATAATCAGAACATTCTACGATTCCCGTCTTGCACTTTTTATACTGCTGGTGACAATAATGCTTGTCGGCTTCATGGTGCCGAATTCATTCGAGTTTATTTTTATGACTTTCATTGCAGGAGTTGTTGCCATCTTTTCTCTTACAAATATATACCGCAGGGGCAGGCTTTTCTTTTCAGCGGTAATGGTTGTCGTTAGTTATTCACTTGTCTATTTCGGTATAGGGATTATTCAGGAGGGATCATTCACTGGTCTCAACTGGTCAAATTATGGTTGGTTTGCAGGTAACGGGGCATTGCTGCTTCTTAGCTACCCGATGATATTTCTTTTTGAGAAGACATTCGGGTTTTTATCAGATGCTACTCTGTTTGAACTCTCTGACACCAATCAGCCATTGCTCAGGAGGCTTGCTGAGGAAGCTCCTGGCTCTTTTCAGCATTCCATGCAGGTGGCCAATCTTGCAGAGGAGGCCGCCAGGGCAATCGAGGCCAATCACCTGCTTGTGAGGACAGGTGCATTATACCATGATATAGGTAAGCTTGAAAAGTCTGAATATTTTGCCGAGAACATTACCAAGGGATTTAATCCTCATGAGGCCCTAACACCGGAAGATAGTGCCAGGCTTATTATAGATCATATAGAGAAGGGTGTGGAGCTTGCCAGGCGTTACAACCTTCCTTCTCAGATAATTGATTTTATTCGTACACATCAGGGTACAACCCTTGCCTATTATTTCTTTCATAAATACAAGGAGGCTCATCCTGATGAGGTGGTTGATGAATCAATGTTCAGCTACCCCGGTCCGAAACCCTTCAGCCGTGAAACAGCAGTCCTTATGATGACGGATGCTGTTGAAGCTACCTCGAGAAGTCTTGAAGTCTATACGAAAGAGTCGGTAAGCAAGATGGTTGACACTGTCATAGAGAACCAGATACGTGACGGACAGTTTACTGACGCCCCGATTACTTTCAGGGATATTTCAGTAATAAAGGAGGTCTTTAAGAAGAGACTGATAAACATTTACCATGCACGCATTGCATATCCGGCAAGAGGTAATTGAGACCGAATAGTGTACCCGGCACCCGTTACCTGAACCGAGCGAAGCGAGCTCGCGACCGAATGGGAGCACACTTGGCACCCGATACCCGGTACCCGGTACCTGACCTATCTCATATCGATTATTTCGATACCCTTGTAGCTGGCGGGGTTAAAATTGAAAAAGTCGTTGCCGGGTTTGAATCTCAGATTATACTCCTTTACGGTCAGGGTGATAGTAATACCATCCCTGGTCCGGTATTCGACCGAGCGAAGTTCATATCCCTTCCTTGAAATGGTTAGCCTTATACGGATCATTTCTGATTTGATGTCTCTTGGGTACAAGTCAATTATCTGCAGCGAAGATGATTCTTCAACCAGTCGCACCCTGTAATCATCCCTGTACATTTCAAAAAGCAGTGATGGTTTTGAAAAAAAGGATAGATCCTCCTCACCGGGTCTGGTTATAACAACCTCGTTTACCGAGGGCATATAGTTCCAGCTGTCTGTGCCATTGAACCAGGTTGTATTTTCAGGCAGTGTAAGCTTGTATTTGTCACCGGCGATAATAACACTTCCTTCTATAGTGTCATTCCTGTTTTCCATAGCATCACTGGTGGTCATTATAAATGAGATTGAAACTGACGGAGCATCCCTGGCAACCGAGGCAAATCTGTCAAGGGCCTTGTAGGCTTCTGGATCCTCCTGTCCTCCAAGCAGGATACTTACAGAGACGGCGATGTGAAAAAATATAATCCTGTACATTTTATACCTTTTATTGTCAGTCAAGATTATTCAAAATCTGTTCCAAACTCATCATGTCGCTTACCAGAACATCCCTGGCCTTACTGCCTTCAAACGGACCGACAATCCCTGCAGCCTCAAGCTGGTCAATTATACGCCCTGCGCGGTTATAGCCGATTGACAGTTTTCTTTGAATAAGCGAGGTTGAACCCTGTTGGTGTTGCACTACCACTCTTGCAGCTTCATCAAACATGCCGTCACGTTTTTTCAGATCAATTTCGGCGGGGCCGTTCTCATTGTCATCGATATATTCAGGAAGCAGCATCGCGTCAGGGTAGCCCTGCTGAGAGCCTATGAATTCAGTTACCTCTTCTATTTCAGGGGTGTCAATGAAGGCACACTGAACTCTGACGGGTTCACTTCCTGTGGATATCAGCATATCGCCCCTGCCAACCAGCCTGTCAGCACCGGTAGCATCAAGAATAGTCCTTGAGTCGACAGAAGAGAATACCCTGAAAGCAATCCTCACCGGGAAATTTGCCTTGATAAATCCTGTAATAATATTTGTTGAGGGTCTTTGTGTCGAGATAATAAGGTGAATTCCTATAGCCCTGGCCAACTGTGCCAATCTGCCAATCGGTCCTTCGATTTCCCTGCCTGCCGTCATTATAAGGTCTGCAAACTCATCTATTATCAGAACTATATAGGGCATATACCTGTGCCCCTTTTCAGGATTGAGCCGCCTGTTAATAAACTTCTCGTTATACTCCTTTATATTTCTTGCACCTGCAGTTTTCATTAGCTCCAGCCGGCTGTCCATTTCGATGCAGAGCGAGTTAAGGGTGTTAATTACCTTTCTTGTGTCAGTAATAATTGCGTCTTCATCGCCCGGCAGCTTGGCAAGAAAATGTCTCTCTATCTTTGCATAAAGCGGCAGTTCCACTCTTTTAGGATCGATAAGTACAAATTTCACCTCTGCCGGGTGCTTTTTATAAAGTATCGAAGTAATGATTGCATTAATACCTACCGATTTTCCCTGCCCTGTAGCACCTGCAACCAACAGGTGAGGCATTCTGGTAAGGTCAACAATAAAAGGCTCGTTTGTTATGGTTCTACCCAGCGCAAGTGCTATTTCTGCCTTTGATTCCTGGAATAACTTCGAGGTAATCAGAGACCTCATTGAAACTATCTCAGGTCTTTTGTTGGGAACCTCGATTCCTACGGTACCACGACCGGGTATCGGCGCAATTATCCTGATACCCAATGCAGAGAGATTAAGTGCAATATCGTTCTCCAGCGATTTGATACGTGCTACTCTGATACCCCGTTCAGGAACAACTTCATAAAGAGTGACTGTAGGACCTACAGTGGCAGATATTGACCTGATATTTATTTTGTGGTCGGCCAGGGCATTAATAATATTGTTTTTATTTTCAATAACTTCCGAATCATCAGATCCCCCTCCCTTCTGGTAATCTGTAAGCAGGGTCACAGGCGGGAACTGGTATCTCGGAAGATCAAGCCTGGGATCAAATTCTTCCATCAGCCGGTGTACCTCATCATCGGAGAGCCGGTCTCCTTCACCTGTACGGGTTATTGTTATTGATACTTCTTCATCATCAGCAGGAGTCTCCTGTTCCTCAGGCTCCTCTTCATCCAGGTCGTGTATAATTCTTCCCGTTCGGTGGTTGACATTATTGTTATCCTGTTCCTGAGTATCCCCGGTTATATTGGGATTAATAATAAAGTTGCCTGCACCGGTCTCGCTGTCATCATCATCTTCCCCGGTGAATTTTGCCCTTTTCAGGGAAGGAATCCGTTTTATTATTGCATCAGGGCTGACTTTAAGAGCGAATACAAGGTAGGAGAGGACCAGAATTGTGATCAGCACGCCTGTGCCTACCTTGCCCATGAATGCGTTTAGCCAGTTTATTAGAAAATAGCCATGCGCGCCGCCGGGCCCGCTTCCGAATGCACCATTGGAGGTTCCAAAGATAAAACTGAGACTCAGGGAGAGGATGATAACTGCAAAGGCAATTTTAATACTAAGACTCCATACCTTTATCTGCTTTATATTAAGAAGATAAAGACCTATTCCACCTATCATTACAGGTATCAGGAACGAAGCGACGCCGAAACCTTTGCCTATAAGCAGCTCTGCTATCCAGTGTCCGCTTTTGCCAGACCAGTTGCGCGCCTGTATATCAGCTCCTGTAAGTATTTGATTGCCTATACTCTGGTCAGACTTCCACCAAAAAATATAAGCAATAAGTGCAAAGAGAAGATATATTGCAAAACCTGTAAAAAGGGCTCCCAGAACGAATCTGATCCTTTCATTCCCTGATGAATCGCTTTGCCCTGCTTTTTTATTAGTTACGGTGCCCCGTGACTTGACTTGTTTTCTGCTCATTACCTGCTAACAGTCCCCGATAAATGAAACTTCAAAATTAGCAAATTATAAAGGTGAATCAAAGAGAGAGAGATTTAATTCGCTGATGACGTTTTGTGATGTCAGAGATTAACCATTCTTATAATATAATCGTTGATTATATCTTTTGAAACCTTTCTGTACCTCTCCCTGCGGTGAAAGACCTTATCCGGTATCTCCTTGCGGTAAATGCCTTCGGCTTCAAAAATGAACTCTTTCTCTCCCATGAAGAAGAAGAACTTTAGCAGGACTCCGTCAATCTCATGGAATGGTGTTGCCGTATTTGGCTTTTTTATATTGATCTCATCGGTATACCATATTTCAAATACAGAGTCGGGCATTGACGGAAGCCTTACCTCGGCATGTACGCAGTTGAAACCTAATATTTGTCCCTTCTGGCCGGTCTTCCTGATCTCCATCTCTTCCATAAGCATCAGTCCGGGTGGTATCTCATCAGGACTGCCGGCATAGTAGTATCTTCCTCCGATCATGTTTACGTAGGTGTCATAGTATTTCTTCTCATGATTCGCCAGGTTGGCTATCCCTGTATTGCCGATAGGAGAGAAAATATCAAAGAGAATCTTGTCATTTTTGAAACTCACAATAAGTGTCTTAGGCATAAGCTCACGCGGCAACATTCCCGGGGGGCCGCCATAAGTGATGCCGTAGTGAATTTCCCCCTCGTTTATGCCTATAAAGTCGTTATCTCTGCAGGAGGTTAAGATTGTGAGAATTATAACGATACTCGTTACTATAACAGGGAATTTC
The DNA here is from genome assembly GCA_964568875.1 of uncultured Rikenellaceae bacterium. Classification (GTDB taxonomy): domain Bacteria; phylum Bacteroidota; class Bacteroidia; order Bacteroidales; family VadinHA17; genus SLNP01. The sequence goes on from CAZMSH010000021.1 coordinate 7,023, forward strand.
ACGCTATAAACTTGTTTTGTGCATTGTAAAAATAGAAATATTTTAATATAGAGCCTTATGATGGTCATCATTTGTTTTATTGATGACAATTATTATTTGTTCATAGTTGCTTTGTGTTGTATAATATTGCCGGAAATTCATAGATTTGTAGTTTTCATTTTTCAGGGCTGTCGCGATAGATTAAACCTGAAAAAATTTCTGAGTTTAATATAATTATACTACGATATGAGTAAGAAAATAGCTGTTATAGCTCTGGGAGGCAATGCCCTGCTCAGGGGCGATCAGGTAGGCACCATCGATGAACAGGAGGAGAATACCACGGCTACTCTGGAGAACCTTGTGCATCTGCTGAAAGCCGGCTATGAAATAGTCATTACACATGGTAACGGTCCGCAGGTGGGAAATATACTGATGCGTAATGATGCAGGTGAGCACATGTATGGTATTGCCCAGATGCCACTTGATATCTGCGTTGCTGATTCACAGGGAGGTATCGGCTATATGATAGAAAGAATGCTACGAAACGTCCTCAACAGGCATGGCATAAACAAAAATGTCGTTTGTCTGGTTACCCAGGTGATTGTTGATAAGGACGATCCGGCGTTTTCTGATCCTCAGAAGAGAGTAGGCAAGATTTATAACAAGTCAGAAGCCGATCAGCTCGCAGAGGCAAAGGGATGGATTTTCAGGGAAGAGGTAAAGGCTGAGGGCGGATACAGAAGGGTAGTACCTTCTCCGGTTCCTGTGGGTATAATGAATAAGAACATAATATCAGATCTGGTACATTCAGGTAATATAGTTATTGCAGCCGGTGGCGGTGGTGTCCCGGTATATATTGATGAAAAGGGAGATGTCAGGCCTGCGGAGGCAGTGATTGACAAGGATATGGCCTCTTCGCTGCTTGCTACCGGCATTGGAGCTGACGAGTTCTATATACTGACGGACGTACCTTATATATATATTAATTATAAGAAGCCAAACCAGGAGGTGAAGGAGTTTCTCAATTATGCTGACGCATTGAAGTATTTAAATGAAGGACAGTTTGCAAAGGGAAGTATGGCTCCAAAGATAGAGGCTTGTCTCAATTTTGTCAAAAGCGGAGGAAGTAAAAGCGTTATTACCGAAGCCTTCAAGCTCGAAGATAAGAAGTATGGGTCTAAGATAACAATGGAGTATGAAGACTGAGGATGTCAGATTTAAGATT
>CAZMSH010000021.1:8326-21788 GCA_964568875.1 uncultured Rikenellaceae bacterium
TCAGATTTAAGATTTAAATAATATAAACTAGATACATTATGGGATACAATTTGCGTAACAGACATTTTCTTAAGCTTCTGGATTTTACACCAGAGGAGATAAAGTTTTTGCTTGATCTTTCAATAGATCTTAAGAAGGCTAAATATGCCGGTTATGAACAACAGAGGCTCAGCGGAAAAAATATTGCCCTGATTTTCGAGAAGACATCAACCCGTACCAGGTGTGCCTTTGAAGTTGCCGCCTTCGATCAGGGGGCTCATGTCACTTATCTCGGTCCGAGCGGATCACAGATTGGTCACAAGGAGTCAATGAAAGATACAGCCAGGGTTTTGGGCCGTATGTATGACGGAATTGAGTACCGGGGATTCGGTCAGGATATCGTTGAGGAACTTGCAGAGTATGCAGGTGTTCCTGTTTGGAACGGATTGACAAATGAGTTTCACCCTACCCAGATTCTGGCAGATTTCATGACCATGATGGAGCATTCTGACAAGCCATTGAATAAGATCAGTTTCTGTTATCTGGGTGATGCCAGAAATAATATGGGCAATAGCCTTATGGTTGGTGCTGCCAAGATGGGAATGGATTTCAGGGCAGCTGCGCCAAAGGCATGTCAGCCGTCGGAAGAGCTGGTTTCAAGGTGCAGAAAGATTGCAGAACAGACTGGTGCCACTATAACGATAACTGAAAATGTTGATGATGCTGTCAGAGGTGTTGATTTTCTTTACACTGATGTCTGGGTGTCTATGGGTGAACCTGATTCTGTGTGGAATGAAAGGATAAATCTTCTGAAACCATATCAGGTTAACAGTGATATAATCAGTAAAACAGGTAATCCTGATGTTAAATTCCTGCATTGTCTTCCCGCATTTCACAATCGTGAGACGAAGGTAGGTGAGGAGATATTCCAAAAATTCGGGCTTGACGGAATGGAGGTTACAGAGGATGTGTTTGAATCACCTCACTCTATAGTATTTGATCAGTCTGAGAACCGTATGCATACTATCAAGGCCGTGATGGTGGCGACGTTGGGGAGCTAAAAAAAGGCGTAAAAGGCGTAGAGGCATAAATGGCGTAGGAGGCGTATAGGGTGTAAAGATTTCTTAGGTGAAAATTCCTTTAATGAAGTAGAAGGTTATTATAAATGAGGCAGCGAGTTTGAGGCCGACACCTGTCAGAAATCCAAGCAGTGATCCGAATCCGGCTTTAAGGGCGTACTTTGTGTCGTCCTTATAAATAAGTTCACCGACAAAAGCCCCTATGAAGGGACCTGCTATTATTCCTGCCGGGCCCAGAAAAAGTCCTATTATGAGGCCTACAGTTGCGCCTCTCATACCATATTTTGAGCCACCGAACTTTCTTGTTCCCCAGATGGGTACAATATAGTCGAGAACAGTTACCACTACAGCTATTACGGCCAGTATAATCAGTTTTTCATTGCTGAAGGATGCAAACCGTGACAGATGAAGCAGTATCAGTCCGGCATAACTTAACGGAGGCCCAGGTAAAACAGGCAACAGACAGCCTATTATTCCTAATATTAACAGAGAGACAGCTCCGGCCAGAAGAAGATAGTCAGCCATATTAGGGTCATATGAATATCAGACTCCTTATTTATCTTCCAGATCGTCGAAATCCAGGTTCGTGAATTCAGATTCTTCCTGTTTCACCGTCTCCTCAACCGGTACTCTTTTCTGGTCAATGGGGGATACCTGAGCAGTCTCTTCATTTTCAGCATTCAGTATTGCCTCTTTGAGTCCTTCACTGAATTTTTCAAAATCTTCATGGTACAGGAATATCTTATGCTTCATATAGAAGGGATTCCCAGAACTGTCAATTTTTCTTTTGCTTTCGGTAATTGTGATGTACCTGCTGTTATCGCGGATAGTTCTTACATCAAAATAGTAGGTTCTTGTTCCTGCCCTGACTATTTTTGTGAATACCTCATCTCTTCTCATTCCGTCGCGTGTCTCTGACTGATTCACTTTTTTCCCTTGTGATCCTTCCATTATCAGTAGCTTTTCTGTTGGTTTAGGTATGTCAAAAGTAAAAATAATTTATACAAATCAAAACAAAGCTCCCGATGAATGGTTGATATTGCACAGGCCGCACCTCCAGTTCTGATTAAAATAGTTATTTTTGCACCCTGTATATCCGGTTCTTTAGTTTTTTATGATAAGCAGACGATTACTAAGGGTTAAAGCACTTCAGGTGCTGTATGCTTTTAACAGGAAAGAGGGAGATGATATGGCATCTGCCCATAACGAGCTTGCATTGAGTATTGAAAAGGCATATGACCTCTATATCTACCTGCTGTTGTTATATGTTGAGATGGCTTATGTGGCTGAAAGCCGGATTGAGACAGGTCTGCAGAAGAATTTCCCTACCCTGGAGGAACTGAATCCAAACCGGAAATTTGCAGATAACAGGGTTATAAGATATCTCAGGGAGAGTGAGGATCTTGCCAGAGTCATGCGTGAGAGAAAAATATCATGGTCTGGTCATGAAGAAATCCCGAGAGTTCTGTTCTCAAGAATGAATGAGTGGCCTGAGTTTTCAGCCTATCTCAACTCTCAGGAAGACTCTGTAGTAAGCGACAGGAAGTTCCTTGGCAATCTGCTAACAGGATTATTGCTGGAGACTGAAGACCTTCTCATGCATCTTGAGGAGACCAGCATATACTGGAACGATGATCTTGAGTTCGCCGTCATTATGATTGAAAAAACTCTTAAGAGGATTCGTGATGATGAGGAGCCAACATATTTTCTTCTTCCTCTTTTTAAGAATGAAGATGATGAAAAGTTCGCCTCGGGCTTGCTTGTTAATTCTTTATTGAGGAGTAATGAAACAAGGCAACTTATTGAAAGGAATACGACCAACTGGGAAATTGAACGTATAGCTTTGATGGATATTCTGGTAATGCAGCTTGCAATAACTGAGATAATGGTTTTTCCCGAGATTCCGGTTAAGGTGTCTCTTAATGAATATATTGAAATTGCGAAGTATTACTGCACGGCAAAAAGCAGTACTTTTATCAACGGAATACTTGACAAGGTAGTGAAGGAGATGAAGGAAAATGAGATGTTCGTGAAGAGCGGGAGAGGATTAATTGGAGAAAATGAATAAAATGTTGATAATAATAAACAGAAACATTATGATGAGGGTATTAAGCATTTTGGCGATACTGGCACTTGTTGTAATTAATCCATCGTGTGGGAGCAATGATGGCGGTGAGAATGCTGTCGGTGAATCAGAGAAAGATTCAGACGCAGTACCTGAAATATCGTTCAATGCCCTGGTTCATGATTTTGGTGAAATTATACAGGGAGAAAAAGTAGCATATCTGTTCACTTTCACAAACACAGGCACTGGAAGTCTTATAATAAACAATGCATCAGCCAGTTGTGGCTGCACAGTGCCTAAGTACAGTAAGAAGCCCCTTGACCCGGGTCAGAAGGGAACCATGGAAGTTGTTTTCAATACTACGGGATTCAGCGGCATTCAGACAAAGACAATTACTGTCCAGTCCAATGCAAAAACACCGGTAGTCGTACTGGCGGTAAAAGCAGATATAAGAAGCAAGAACAAATAGTCAACTAATTATTAATCAATTATTAATTCGAAATGGGAAATTTAAACATCTTATTTTTTATGGGTCCGCAGCCGGAAGGATCAAATCCTTTAACGGCATTCCTTCCTTTGATCCTTATCTTTGTAATCTTTTATTTCTTTATGATACGTCCACAGGTAAGGAAGCAAAAGGAACTTTCCAGTTACAGGAATTCATTGCAGAAGGGTGATAAGGTTGTAACGACCGGCGGTATTTTTGGGAAGATTGTTGATGTTAAGGATAATGTTGTAACAATTGATGTTGGCGGAGACATACGATTGAGGGTCGACAAGAGTGCTATCCTCAAGGATCCTTCAGACATACAGCAGAAACAGTAAAACAATGAGGGGAGACGGGAGAGAGGCAGACAGGATTAAAAAGGCTGGGCCCTTCCGGGTAATGCTCGAAAGGGATTTTCTTATTTTTGCTTTTTTCCTGGCTCTCTCCTTCATTTTCTGGTATCTGAATGGCCTTGATAATGAAATTGAGAATATTGTAAAATACCCGGTACGGTATATAAATCCTCCCGACGACAAGGTGCTTACGGGGGACCTTCCCCCCAGACTTGAGATGCGTATCAAGGGACCGGGATACTCGATCCTGAAGCTCAGGCTTTCCGGCAGCAGGGCTCCTGCCATCGTAGACATGTCAAGGATGGAATTTAAAGAGTTGCCCGAATCAGATCAAAATGTCAACCTCTATTTACTTACCGATGGATTAAGAGAGCCTTTTCAAAGGCAGTTGAGGGCTGATTTTGAAATTATAAGCATTGCACCTGATACTCTGTATTTCAGTTTTGACAGGCTTGTAACGCGCAAGGTACCTGTTACTGCTAATGTTGAGATTAATACCGATGAGGATTTTTTTGTCAGAGGTTTGCCTGAGATAGTGCCAGACAGCGTGTTTATAACAGGGCCTGAACCCGTTGTCGATACAATAGGCCATATCAGAACAAGGCACAAACGATTTTCAGGAATAAACCAGTCTTTTACAAGGACTCTTCAGCTTGAAGGGGCGAAACAATATACCATCAGTGAAAGAAGGGTTTCTTTAGGAGTTACTGTAGAGCAGTATACAGAGGCCAGGCTTGAGCTTCCGGTAAAGATGCTCAATCTTCCGGATACACTTGAGATTAAACTCTTTCCTGACGTTGTAAGTGTGAGGCTTCAGGTAGCAGTATCAGACTACAAAAGTATTGCAGAATCGAACATACAGGCCGTAACTGACATCTCGGCGGTAAGCCTTGAAAGTACCGGAAAGCTGCCTGTGGCAATAATAAATGTACCGGTGTCTGCCAAGTCGTTGTTATATACACCGCAGGAACTTGATTTTATTATTGAATCGAAACGTCGATGAGGGTAGGTGTAACAGGGGGAATAGGAAGTGGAAAATCATCTGTTTGTAAGGTGTTCAGTATCCTTGGCGTACCTGTCTTTGATGCCGATGAGGAGGCAAGAAAGTTAACAGAATCAGATAGAGGCGTAAAGAAAAGACTTTGCGATATAGCAGGTAAAGATTTGTATTTGTCTGGTTCTCTTAACAGAAAATTGCTGGCATCACTTATTTTCAACGACAAAAAAATGCTTGAGGAGGTGAACATGCTGATACATCCTCTGATTTTTGAAGAATTTGGAAGGTGGGCCTCAGAGCAGGATGCTCCTTATGTAATACTGGAAGCTGCCATCCTCTTTGAGAGTGGAGCAAATGAGCTGGTAGACAGAGTAATAGTCGTCACTGCTCCTGAGGATGAAAGGGTTGAGAGGGTGACAGTAAGGAGTAGTATGACAATGGGGGAGGTCTCTGCACGGATACGTAACCAGTTTTCGCAGGAGGAGCTGGCGGCGAGAGCAGACTATGTTATAAAGAATGGGGACAGGGATTTTATTTTACCGGCAATAATTGAGATACATGAGGATCTGCTGAAAAGATCAGAATCACAAAACTATGGGTAGTATTGGAAGATGGATAGGCGGCGGACTTGGTTGGTTTGCAGCCGGGCCATTGGGAGCTGTACTTGGGTTCCTGATAGGTAGTGTAATAGACAACACCAGGGTGGAAACCCGGACCTACACGGCGGGAAGGAGCGGAACAACTCCGGGAGCTTTCGGTATGAGCCTGCTGGTTCTAATTGCAGCAGTTATGAAAGCAGACGGCAGGGTGCTTCGTTCGGAGCTTGACTATGTAAAGGGTTTTTTTATCAGACAATTCGGTGCAGATGCTGCATCAGAAGCATTGCAATTGCTCCGTGATATACTGAAACAGGATATACCCGTCAGGGATGTATGCAAGCAGATTGCATCAAACATGGATTACTCATCAAGGCTGCAATTGCTGCATATGCTGTTCGGAGTTTCAGCTGCTGACGGAAGGTATGATGAAACTGAATTGAAGGTGATAGAACAGATTTACGGATTTTTGGGCATCAGCCAGGCTGATTACCTGTCGATACGTAACATGTTTGTTCCTGAGACAGATTCAAGCTACAAGATACTGGAGACAGAAAAAACAGCCACTAATGAGGAGGTAAAAAGAGCCTATCGCAGGATGGCAATGAAATATCACCCGGATAAAGTAAGCCACCTGGGAGAGGATTTCAGAAAAGACGCAGATGAGAAATTCAAGAGAGTAAATGAAGCCTATATCAGGATCAAAAAGGAGAGGAACATGGTATAATATTGGCATTACATACATATAAAATCCCATTTCTTGATTAATTTTGAACTTTAACAAACCAGAGAAAGATGAATTTAAAGGATTTACTGGCTATTTCAGGAGAAAGCGGTCTGTTCCGGTTTCTGGCGCAGGGGCGGAATGCAATAATAGTTGAACATCTGGAGACAGGTAAAAGGCAAACAGCGTCGTCCTCAGCTAAAGTGAGTTCGCTGGAGGATATTGCTATATTTACCGATGGTGAGGAGATAAAACTAAGCATCGTTTTTGACAGAATCTGGGATAAAGAGAGTGGAGGATCGGTTCCGGTACCCGGTTCATCAGAGGAATTCACCGGTTATTTCGCAGAAATAGTTCCTGAATACGACAGAGACAGGGTATATGTGAGTGATATCAGGAAGGTGCTGAACTGGTATAATCTGCTTCACAAACTAAATCTTCTGGTCAGGGAAGAGGAGTCACCTGAGACGGAAACGGACCATGAAGTTGTGAAAGAAGCAGAGAAAAAGCCTGAGAAGGCATCTTATAAAAATACCGGCAGCAAGGCGACGACTGCTCCCCCTCCCAAAGCGAGGAAAATCAGACAGAAAAAATAAATTTCATACAAACAGGCTGCTGTTTAATTCAACTTACAATATCATATTCCTGCTATGAAAAAACTGTTTCATATTGTTACTTTTCTGGCTGCCGGTCTCACTTTGAACTCGCAGCCGGCTGTTGATCAATCTCTCTATGATGCACTTAGCTACCGTAACATAGGTCCTTCCCGTGGTGGCCGGGTTACTGCTGTAGCCGGTGTTGCCTCCCAGCCAGATGTCTATTACATGGGAGCAACAGGGGGAGGAGTCTGGAAGACAGAAAACTATGGACAAACATGGTCAAATGTATCCGACGGATATTTTGCATCGCCATCAATCGGGGCAATAAGGGTTTACCAGAATAATCCTGACATTGTTTATGTAGGAACCGGATCTGACGGTATGAGAAGTAACGTGATAATAGGTAAGGGAGTTTACAAATCGGTCGATGCAGGCAGAACCTGGTCATTTGCAGGCCTTAAGGAGGCGGGACTGATCGGCGCTTTGGAAATTCATCCCGATAATCCCGATATTGTATTAGTAGCTGCTATAGGAAATCCATTTGGCGAAAACGAGGAACGAGGCATATTCAAAACAACAGACGGAGGAAAAAGCTGGAAAAAGGTTCTCTATATTTCGCCACGGACAGGTTTCAGCGACCTGGAGTTCTCGCCCGATGATCCGTCAGTAATCTATGCTGCAGCATGGACGGCTGAGAGGAAGCCATGGACTATACTTTCGGGATCAGAAGAGGGGGGTATATTCAGATCAACCGATATGGGTGAGACATGGACTAAACTCGGGGGCGGACTTCCCGGGGGGATTATCGGTAAAGGAGACCTGGCCGTAACTCCGGCTGCACCTGATCTGCTTTATGTCTTGCTGGAAGCGGAAGGAGAAAACGGTGGTCTTTACATATCAGCAGACAGAGGAAATAGTTTTACACTGGTAACCAGGGAAAGAGGGTTGCTTGACAGACCATTCTATTACTGTAATATAGATGTCGACCCTGTAAATCCAGATAAAATATATGTAAATTCGACAGCATACCATGTTTCTAACGACAGGGGACGCACCTGGCGTCGCCAGTCAACACCTCATGGTGACAACCATGACATGTGGATCAATCCTCTAAATCCTGGTCTTTATATACAGGGAAATGACGGCGGAGTAAACGTGACCCGCGATGGTGGTGTTACATGGTCAACACAGGAGAATCAGCCAACGGCTGAGCTCTATCAGGTAGATATTGATGATCAGTTTCCTTACTGGGTCTATGCAGGGCAACAGGATAACACTACTATAGCGATACCCGGCAGGATGACCTATTCAATGCCGGGAGGTCCGACAGCATGGTGGCTTTCCGTGGGGGGATGCGAGACCGGACCTGCCGTTCCCAAACCAGGAGATCACAATATTGTTTATTCTAACTGCAAGGGACGGTTCTACCGTTACAGCAAACTTACCGGTCAGTCTAAATCATATAACGTGGGCGCCCAGAATATGTACGGTCACAATCCTGCCGACCTTATCTATCGTTTTCAGAGGGTTGCTCCAATAATTGTGTCGCCTCATGACCCGGGAGTGGTCTATCATGCCTCTCAATACCTCCACAAGACAGTCGATGAGGGAGTTACATGGCAAACCATATCTCCCGATCTTACGGCTTTTGAGCCTGACAAGCAGGTGATATCAGGTTCGCCGATAACACGTGATATTACCGGAGAGGAGTTTTACAGTACTATTTATGCAGTTGCTGAGTCTAAACTGGTAAGGGGACTTATCTGGACGGGAGCAAATGACGGTCCGGTTTATGTGACGCGCGATGAGGGAAGTACCTGGAAGAACGTTACCCCCGAGGGTCTGCCACCGGGAGGCAGGGTGCAGACTATTGAACCCTCGCCCCATAATCCTGCCAGGGCATATGTTGCCGTCTACAGGTATTTGCTTAATGACTGGGAGCCATATATATACAAGACAGTGGATTATGGAGAAAGCTGGGAGCGTCTTACCGATGGGATGAACGGTATTGCTCACGATGATCCTGTGAGGGTTGTCAGGGAAGATCCGGCAAGGGAAGGTCTTCTGTATGCCGGTACCGAATCAGGAGTGTTTGTCTCTTTCGATGACGGCAAAAGCTGGCAGTCTCTGAGTATGAACCTGCCGGTAGTTCCGGTTACTGACCTGAAGGTGTTCAGGAATGACATCGTAATTTCCACAATGGGAAGGTCATTCTGGATAATGGATAATATTACCCCTCTTCACACAATAATGGATGGAGTAAGTAGTGACAAGGCGATATTATATCCCCCTGACAATGCCTACAGAATGAGCCGTGGGCCTGGAGCCATGATCGATTATTACCTGCCTGCGGAGGCAAATAGTGTAACAATAACTATTACCTCTGCTGACGGAGAAATTGTTGCCAGGTTTTCGAACCTTGCACCTGATCAGCCAGATGATGTTACATTGTCTGACTGGAAGCAACATGCCATTAACAGATCGGGTAATGTGCCTGTAAAAAAGGGTATGAACCGCTTCTTCTGGGATATGAGAACCTTCGGGGTTATGTCCGGTAGCCAGTCAGGTTCAGGTCCGGTTATAGTGCCCGGATTGTATAAGGTGACTATTTCGATTGACGACAAGCAAGAGCTTTCTTCCGATTTGCAGGTGCTGCCCGATCCGCGGGTTATTGAAGATGGGGTTACAATAGGCGACATGGATGAGCAATACATTCTGGCGTGTAAATTCAGAGATTTTATGACTGAAGCAAGGTTCTTTCAAAGGGATTTGCTGTCGTTGAAGGAAAAATGGGACCAGAGGTTATCATCGGGTAAAAGACTCAGCGCAAGGGAACAGAGAGAGTATGATTCTTTTGAGTCATTGTACCGTAAGGTGATAACCGCATCGGGTATGGCTTACCCGCAGCCTATGCTTATTGACCAGATCTCATATCTCAATTCACAGATTGGATCTGCAGATCAGAAACCAGGTAAGGATCTGTATACAAGGTATGAGCAGCTGAGGGGAGAGTTTTCAGTTGCAGTGAAAGAGTTTGAGATGCTCAAACAGTGATTACCCTGACTCTTTAAATATTTAAAGATGATAAACTTCGGAGGCTCAGAGGTTGTTTACACATATGAGGAATCGGAGATAATTATCGTGCCGGTTCCTTATGACGGGACAAGTACCTACATGAAGGGTTCTGACAAGGGTCCGGAGGCATTGCTGGAGGCTTCAGTGAATCTTGAATTCTACGATATTGAAACAGGCACTGAGGCACATAAAAGAGGTATTTTTACCTTACCTCCGGTAAGCGAAAATTCTTCTCCAGAGGCCATGGTTGAAGCTGTCAGAAAGGTATGCACAGACCTCTGGCAAAAAAAACGTTTTCCGGTTATAATCGGAGGGGAGCACTCTGTAAGTATAGGAGCGATACAGGCTGCTGCAGGTATCTTCGATAATCTTACCATACTTCAGGTAGATGCTCATTCTGACCTGAGGGATGAATATGAGGGTTCAGGCTTCAATCATGCCTGTGTCATGGCAAGGGCGAGGGAGGTGGCTCCGGTGGTACAGGTAGGTATCAGAAGCATGAGCCTTGACGAACTGGAGGCAGCAGACAGGTCCAGGATATTCTGCGCTCATGAACTGTGGGATGATAAGTCATTGTGGTCAAAGGCTCTTGATTTGCTTACAGAGAATGTTTACCTGACAATTGATCTTGACGGGTTTGATCCGGGATTAATGCCGTCGACAGGAACCCCTGAGCCGGGAGGACCAAACTACAGAGATGTTATGAACTTTCTGAAGGAGGTGATACTGCATCGCCATGTTGTAGGCTTTGATATTGTTGAGCTATGCCCGTCACCATATAACAAGGCTCCGGATTTTACAGCGGCCAGGATACTATATCAGCTTCTCAGCTACCGTGAGTGGCGTCGCTCTTTCCCTTAGCCTCCTCCCATATAACATTCATTTCATCAAGGCTCATGTCGTGAAGTGACCTTCCTTTCTTAATGGTCTCTTCTTCGAGGTACCCAAAACGCCTGATGAATTTTTTATTGGTTCGCTCAAGAGCCGTTTCAGGATCAATGTTGTAAAGCCTGGCAGCGTTGATTATTGAGAAGAGCAGATCGCCAAATTCATCCTCTGTCTTTTCATGGTCTCCTGTTTCTATCTCAGCCTGCAGTTCATTTAATTCTTCACTGACTTTGTCCCATATCTGCTCTTTCACATCCCAGTCGAAGCCTACGCCCCTGACTTTCTCCTGTATCCTTGTTGCCTTGACCATAGCGGGAAGCGTCCTGGGAACACCTGACAGAACAGGTTTATACCTGCTGGTCTCTTTCATCTTAAGCTGCTCCCAGTTCTGTATAACCTCTGTAGCTCCATTTACTGTTACTGAACCAAATACATGCGGATGTCTGTAGATCAGTTTTTCATTTATTCCCTTTAAGACATCACCAATATCGAATAATCCTTTCTCACTGGCTATCCTGGCATAAAACACCAGGTGCAGCATAAGATCACCAAGTTCTTTTCTGATTTCATCATTGTTGTCTTCGATTATGGCATCGGCAAGTTCATATGTCTCCTCAATGGTAAGCTTACGTAGTGTCTGGTTTGTCTGCTCCCTGTCCCATGGACATTTCTCCCTGAGTTCATCCATTATTCCCAGCAATCTCCTGAACTCGGTTATTCTTCTGTCTTCCTTCATCGTAATTTAAGTAAATAGTCCTGTTGAATCTTTATTGCCCCCGTCAGAGGTTATCCTGATTACCGAGCCAGTCCTGAGGCTGTACAGGTCTCCTGTGTTGGCTCCGTTTATTGCAATCTCAAGCAGGTTAAGATTGTTGAAACGTGCGAGCAGCTCGCCCGGCGGAACGTCATTGTAATTTATACTCAGTTTGTCAATTCTGTGTTTACTGTTTTGTATGTAAATAATAAAATCATTGATACCGAAAACACGTGTGAAAATTTCCCTTGTTATGTTTGTACATGCATTCCCGTAAGAATCTATGTATATAATGCTGCCGTTGACTGCGTTGGTGTCAATTGTTGCCCTTAGCGGGACCATCTCCCTGATATTGTCGACAGGTTCACCTATTTCTGAGGTGTTTTCGCCTTTAAGAATCTCTGCCGCTGTACGTGCAAAAAGCATAAGGTCACCTTCATGTTCACTGTCAGTCAACATGTTGACCATATCGGGCTCAGAATTAAGTGCAAGACTGAAAATTCCGCTGTCGGTTCCTACAAAATAGTGGCCCTGGGCCTTCACCAGCAGGGGCCTTGCCTTGCCTCCGGCCTCAGTGTGGACAAATATAAGGTGAACCGATCCTTCAGGGTAATGGGAAAATGTATTCCTTAGCACGAATGCTGCATGGCCGATATTGAATGGCGGAAGTCCCATGGCATTGACAATCACACTTATGCCGGGTACAAGCCTCTCCAGCGTGCCGCGAACTATTCCGAAATAGTAATCATCGGTCCTCCATTCGGTTGTAACTGTAACTACTGCCATAGGATTTTGTTATGGCAAAGATAATCTTCTAAAGAAAAATAATCTTATTTTGCAGACTCAAAACCCTGGTTAGGGGTATAATTTGTGTCGGAACCTGTGGTTCCCGTGAGCAGAGGAGGAGAGTGAAAATGACAGAGAGAATTATTAACCTTGATGATATAGATCCCGTACTTTTTTTAGGTACCAACAACTCACTGCTGAACAAGGTTTCAGCCTTTTTCCCGAAGATAAAGATCATTGCAAGGGGTAGTGAGATAAAATGCATTGGTGACGAAGCAGAACTTGATGTTTTTCTTGTCAAGTTCGGGGAGTTACTCGAATATTTCAGAAAATACAACAGGGTTGACGAGGATGATATCGAAAAGTATCTGTTCGATGAGGCTTATATGAAGTCAGCCTCCAACGGTGATTTTGAGCAGGCGCTTATTTTCGGTGCATCGGGTAAGCCAATAAGGGCCCGTACCGTTAATCAGCTCAGGCTGGTTAAGGAGTACTTTGATAACGATCTGATAATTACAGAGGGACCCGCCGGTACAGGTAAGACTTATACTGCTATTGCGCTGGCAGTAAGGGCATTAAAAAACAGCGAAGTAAGAAGGATAGTGCTTACCAGACCTGCTGTTGAAGCGGGAGAGAGGCTCGGCTTTCTGCCCGGTGACGTTAAGGAGAAACTTGACCCTTACCTCCAGCCGTTGTACGATGCACTGCGTGATATGATACCTCCCCGCAAGCTGGAAGTATGGATAGAGGATGGTACCGTTCAGATAGCGCCCATAGCTTTTATGAGGGGAAGAACACTGGAGAACTCCTTCGTTATACTTGATGAGGCTCAGAATGCAACGGTGAGCCAGCTTAAGATGTTTCTGACACGCATGGGCGTGAATTCGAAATTCATACTTACGGGAGATACTACCCAGATTGACCTGCCCAGACGCAGTGATTCGGGTCTGCTGCAGGCAATTAAAATACTTGGAAATATTGAAGGTATCTCAATAATAAGATTTGATGAACGTGATATTGTCAGACACAGACTGGTGAAAAACATAGTAAAGGCTTATGAGGAGAGTGAGAATGGAGGGG
>CAZMSH010000021.1:21888-49409 GCA_964568875.1 uncultured Rikenellaceae bacterium
TGGAACGGGATGCACCCACCTCACTCTTGCGCCGTCTGGTTTTGAGGGCAAAGTGATCGGGGTCCGGGGTCCGGGGCTCAGGGCTCAGGGCGGAGGGCAGAGAGCATAAAGGATAGATAGAATTAGATAGATTATTAACATATAAACAGAAAAATGATGCAGACAGTAACAGGAAGGGATTATAGTTTCCCGGGACAGAAAGGCATTTACAGAGGTAAGGTGCGTGATGTTTTCAATATTAATGAGGATTATCTGTTGATGGTGGTAACAGACCGGATTTCAGCTTTTGACGTAGTGCTTCCGAGGGGCATACCTTACAAGGGTCAGGTGCTGAATCAGATAGCAGCCCGTTTTCTCGATGCCACCTCCGACATAGTACCGAACTGGAAGATTGCTACTCCTGATCCCAATGTAACCTTTGGCCACAGGTGCAGTCCGTATCCCGTCGAGATGATAGTAAGGGCATACCTTACCGGCAGTTCATGGCGCACATACAAATCGGGCAAGCGTGAGATATGCGGGGTTCCCATACCGGAAGGAATGAGGGAACACCAGAGGTTTGATGCTCCCATCATTACCCCGACAACCAAGGCAGAGCAGGGTGCGCATGATGAAGATATCTCAGCAGATGAGATTATCAGCAAAGGACTTGTTTCAGAGGAGGAATACAGACTGCTTGAGAAGTACTCAATGGAGGTATTCCTTCGCGGCGCTGAAATGGCCGCTGAAAGAGGGCTTATCCTGGTAGACACCAAGTATGAATTTGGCAAGAAGGATGGGAAGATATACCTTATTGACGAGATTAATACTCCGGATTCCTCACGTTTCTTCTATTCTGCTGATTATGAAGAGCGTTTTGAGAAGGGTCTTCCTCCCCGGCAGCTGTCGAAGGAGTTTGTGCGGGAGTGGCTGATGGAGAGGGATTTCAAAGGAGAGGCCGGAAAGCAGGTTCCTCCTATGCCCGATGAATTTGTAGAGCAGGTATCTTCGCGTTACATTGAACTATACGAACATATTACTGGAGAATCATTCGTTCGTGCCGACATCACTGATGTTGAAGCAAGGATAGAAAAGAATGTAACGGCCTTTCTGAAGGAGTTTTCGGGATAGGTATTCCTTTGTTTTCTGTATGGAATCATGCCATTAAGCATTTTTTTGAATTTTTCGGTTTTTCCCCGTTGCGGGAAAGACCGAAAATGATTTAATTTACCCGACCAACCTAAAAAATCCAGCATAATCAACTATGAGAATTCAGCGAGTATTTAAAGAGAAGGAGCTAAAACAGGCTCCTGAGGCTGTTGATCTGAGCCTGATCGACGGTCTGATAGAAAAATACAAGGGTAAACCCGGCAATATGATTCCGTTGCTGCAGGGGGCTCAGGCCGTCTACGGATTCATTCCCAGGGAGGTATTTGTGAAAATATCCCGGGAGACAGGTCTTACGTTAAGCGAGATTTATGGGGTGGCAACCTTCTATGCCCAGTTCAGACTAAATCCTGTAGGTAAGCATATCATTAAGGTTTGCCACGGAACCGCATGTCACGTTCAGAACGCCGATTCGATAAGTGATGCACTAAGAGAGGCACTAAAGATAAAAGACGGAGAGACGACACCTGACGGATTATTTACACTTGAGTCGGTGGCATGTCTTGGTTGTTGTTCGCTGGCTCCGGTAATGATGATCGGAGATGAATCATACGGGAAGCTGACAGGCAGAAGCGCTGTCAAAATAGTCAGAGAGATTAAAGCCGGAGAGTCTAACTAAACTAAAGCGAAGAAAAATGGAAACAAAGGTTATAGTTGGACTGGGGAGCTGTGGCATAGCTGCAGGAGCCGGCAAAGTGTTTGAAACTCTCAATAAGTTACGTGATGAAGGAAAAGCCGATTTCCTCTTGTCACGAACCAGTTGCGTTGGTATGTGCTACAGGGAACCGCTTGTTGAGGTGGTTGATGGTAAAGGTTCAGTTATCTATGGTAATGTTGATGAGAAGATGGCAGCTGAAATCATTTCGCGGCATCTTTTAAAAAATGAAATAATCAGCGAATGGGTTGTAAGGTCGGAAAGCCAGGAGACCGTCGATGATACTTTTTTCGGGGGACAGGTTAAGATCGCACTCAGAAACTGTGGTTTCATCGACCCAGAGAAGATAGAGGAGTATAAGGCAAGGGGTGGTTACCGTGCTCTGGAAATGATAGCCAGAGAGAAAATAGCTCCCGAGGCTGTGGTTCAGATGGTGATGGACTCCGGTTTAAGGGGACGTGGTGGCGGAGGATTTTCAACGGGTCTGAAGTGGAAGCTGACCCTTAACAGCCAGTCTGATGAAAAATATGTGATTTGCAATGCTGATGAAGGTGACCCGGGGGCATTCATGGACAGATCTCTGCTTGAGGGCGATCCCCATTCAGTTCTGGAAGGAATGATAATAGGGGCCTACGCCGTAAGAGGGAACGGAGGAGTGATTTATTGCCGTGCCGAGTATCCTCTGGCCATCAAAAGGCTCTATATAGCGATCGATCAGGCCCGCAAGAACGGCTACCTGGGTAAAGACATAGCCGGGATAGAGGGTTTTAATTTTGACCTCTACATTAAAGAGGGAGCCGGCGCGTTTGTCTGCGGAGAAGAGACGGCGCTGATGGCTTCGGTGGAAGGAAAACGTGGAATGCCTTACAAGAAACCACCGTTTCCTGCCGAGTCGGGATTATGGCGTAAGCCGACCAATATCAATAACGTCGAGACGTGGGCAAATATACCCTGGATAATTACCGAAGGCCCTGAAAAATATGCATCTTACGGTACAGAAAAGAGCAAGGGAACCAAGGTCTTTGCCCTTACCGGCAAGATAAACCGCGGGGGCCTGGTTGAGGTTCCTATGGGTATCACTCTCAGGGAGATAATTTACGAACTGGGCGGAGGCATTCAGGGAGGCAAGCAGTTCAAGGCAGTGCAGATGGGCGGACCATCGGGGGGATGTATCCCTGCGGCCCTTGTGGATACGATAATCGATTACGACTCGGTTACCTCCACGGGTGCAATCATGGGATCCGGCGGTATGGTGGTGATGGATGAAACAACATGCATGGTTGACGTGGCCAGGTTCTTTCTCGACTTTACCTACAAGGAATCATGCGGTAAGTGTACTTTTTGCCGTGTTGGAACCAAGAGGATGCTGGAAATATTGACCCGCATCTGCGAGGGAGAAGGAAAAGAATCAGACATTGAGTTACTTGAGGAACTCGCCTACCAGATTAAGGACAGCTCACTGTGCGGTTTGGGCCAGACAGCCCCGAATCCGGTTCTGACTACCCTGAAATATTTCCGTAACGAGTATCTTGCCCATATAGTTGACAGAAAATGTCCTGCAGGCGTTTGCACCAAGCTGCTTACCTATGAAGTGATACCTGAAAATTGTACCGGATGTACAGTCTGCGCCAAAAATTGTCCTGTCGATGCAATCAGTGGTGAGCGCAAGCAGTTACACCACATCGATCAGGCTGTTTGCATAAAGTGCGGATTATGCTTTACAAAATGTACATTCGATGCCATCAGGAAATACTAAAAACCATCATTACAACAACCTGAATCAAAGATGAACGAAATAAAGATTACACTAAACGGGAAAGAGGTAACAGCAATCAAAGGAGAGAAGATACTTGCTGTTGCTGAAAGAAACGGAATTAACATACCGACCCTTTGTAATGATAAGCGACTTGAGCCTTACAGCTCATGTTTCGTATGTGTTGTGGAAGTTGATGGTGTCAGAAGCCTTCAGCCCTCCTGCTCAACACCGGTTAATGAAGGTATGGTAATTGCTACCGACAATAACAGGATCAGGCAGGCCAGAAAGACAGCCCTTGATCTGCTCCTTAGTAACCATTATGCCGATTGTGTCGGACCCTGTAAGCAGACCTGCCCTGCCGGGGTGGATGTACAGGGCTATATCTCTCTTATTGAGAAGGGTAAATACCGTGAGGCAGTGGCTCTTATCAAAGAGGCCAATCCACTTCCTGCCATATGCGGAAGGGTATGTGTCAGGCCTTGTGAGGTAGCCTGCCGGCGAAATCTGCTTGACGAAGGGAGCGGTGTAGGTGTTGATTACATGAAGAGGTTTGCTGCAGACCGTGATCTGGAAGATGTTGAAAGGTTTATGCCTGATAAAGAACCTCCTACAGGAAAGAAGGTAGCTGTGATAGGTGCCGGCCCTGGTGGTTTGTCAGCGGCTTACTGGCTGCAGCAAAAGGGCCATCAGTGTGATATTTACGAAGCTGCGCCAAAGGCAGGAGGATGGCTGAGATATGGTATTCCTGAATACAGACTTCCTAATGATGTTCTCGACAAGGAGATTGAAGGTATTACCGGCCTGGGTGTAAATATATTCTGCAATCAGAAGCTTGGCGACAACCTTAAATTTGCTGATCTGAACAGGGATTATGATGCTTTCATACTGGCACCCGGGTCGCAAAAGGGAACAAGGCTCGGATGTGAGGGCGACGAGGCTGAAAACGTTTTCCCGGGTATTGATTTTCTCAAGCAGATGGAGCTTACCGGCAAAAGGCCTGACTTTACCGGCAAGACGGTGGCTGTTGTCGGCGGTGGTAATACGGCTATGGATTGCTGCCGTACAAGCATCAGGTGCGGAGCCGAAAAGGTATATGTTGTTTATCGGCGCACAGAGAAGGAGATGCCTGCCAATCCCATTGAGATACATGAGTCAAAGCTTGAAGGAGTTGAATATATGTTCCTTACCAATCCGGTCAGGGTAAACAAGGATGAGGCCGGCAGAGTGAAGAGTATGACCCTGATACGAATGGAACTTGGAGAACCCGACTCATCAGGAAGACGAAGGCCGGTAGAAAAACCGGGTTCAGAGTTTGAAATGGAAGTTGATTATATACTGGCTGCGATAGGACAGAAGACTGAGCTGAGCTTCCTTGAGGATGTAAATAGCGGAACTACAAAGGGTGTTTTGAAAGCCAACAAATGGGGTGATATTGACGCAGATCCTGACACTCTGCGTACCGGTGTCGAAAATATATTTGCAGCGGGAGACAGTGTGACAGGACCGGCTACCATAATTGAGGCGGTAGCTCAGGCACAGACAGCTGTGCATAGCTGTCATAACTACCTGATGGGCATTGATGTAGTGCCACCATCAAGAGTATTTTACAGCAGGAAGGATAATTTCAAAGAGCAGGTAGCAACCGAATATGCAGGTTTGTTTGTGCCTCAGAAAAGGCAGGAGATGCCTGTACTTGACCCGAAGGCAAGAATGAATTTTGCAGAAGTCGAACTGGGCTACACCGATGAGAATATTGTAAGGAAGGAGGCCAACAGATGCCTGGAGTGCGGATGTACTGCATTTTTCGATTGCGATCTGCAGAGATATGCAACAGAATACCGGGCTGACCAGAAGAGGTTTGCAGGTGAATTTAATGCGTTCGATGTCGATTTCTCGCATCCGTTTATAGAATTTGACCGCAACAAATGTATCCTGTGCGGCAAATGTATTCGTATTTGCCGTGAATATGTCGGAGCTAATGCACTCGGACTGGTTAACAGGGGTTTTGTTACCTATGTGAGTCCTGATATGGATGGCTCATTGCGCGACACAAAATGTGAGACATGCGGAATGTGCATATCAGTATGCCCCACAGGAGCCCTGATGGAGAATTACAAGTTCAAGCCTGGTCCGATAGAGGCTACTCCTGTCAGAACTGTTGATTTCTTTGGTTCAGAAGGTGTTACATACGATCTCTACAACAGGTCCGGCTTCTTCATGGGAGCTGACGGAGCTCCCGGCGTTGTGAATCCTGACGGCAGCATAGGCAGACAACAGAGATTCGGATACAACGTACTGAACAGACTGGAAAGGATTAAGACTCCATTGATGAAGAAAGATGGAGAGTTCGTTGAGGTCACCTATGAGGAGGCTTTCAGGGTAATATCTGAAAAGATCAGAGCATCTGAAGCAGACAGGAATATATTCATGGCCGGAGCGAGGTTGTCAAATGAGGAGATGTACATGATTCAGAAACTGGCAAGGGCCGGAGTGAAGACAAACAATATCTCTTCGTTTCACTATATGGGCAGGTGTCATGGCTACCTAAACTCCTCGGATGATAATGTTCCGTTCGGTGAACTCGAAGATGCAACGGCCTTCTTTGTGGTTGGGGCAGAGTTAACCGAAGACAACCAGTATACCGGATTTATTGTCAACAATATCCGGTACAGAAAGGGTACTCCTGTGAAGGTCATTACTACAAAAGAGGAGAGCAGCATGACTCACAAGGCTGACGAAGTTGCCAAAGTGAGATCATACTATAGCTTCATAAAGGCGGTAAACAGTCTTATCGTACAGCAAACCCTTTACAACAAAATGTATATTGACGATCATTGTGAAGGTTTTGATGATTATGTTGCAGAAATAAGCAGCCTGAACATTGAAGAACAGGCTAAAGAGGCCGGTGTTCCGGTTGATGTTGTGGAGCGATTTGCCAGGCAGTTTACCTCGAATCATAATCCGGTTCTTATCTTCAGTGAAAAGGAGGTTTGTCCTGATACCGCACAGGAGATAAGAAATCTGGCTATGCTTTCAGGAATCCTGGGTAAGCGTTCGGCGGGCTTGCTTTGCCTGAAGGAGAAAAACAACAGTCAGGGTCTTATTGATGCAGGAATTTCGGCGGGACGTCTGCCTGGCGGACTGGAGATTACGGGCAGGGACTCACTTGCTGTTGCGGAGAAAAAATGGGGCATTTCAGGATTATCAGAAAGGACAGGGTCGGTAAAGAGCCTGCTGATGGAGGGCAAGTTCGACAACCTGTTTATTTTCGGTGAGGATCCGGTAGGGTGTGCCGTTGACCGGGAAACTGTTGCTGATGCTATTTCGGGTGCCGGTTTCACAGTGGTACAGGATTATACACTGACTGAGACAGCCTTACTTGCAGATCTGGTACTCCCTGCGACATATCCGTTTGAGACTGGTGGAAGCTTTACCAATACACAGAGGGTTCTCCAGAGATTCGGCAAGGAGACTGAGTCGCCGGTCGGGATGAGCAACCTCAGGCAGATTGCTGAAATTGCATCAGCGTTGGGGATGGAGGCTTCTGCGGATCCTGATGTTATACTTGATGAGATGTTTGGGTTCCTGACAAAAGATAAGAACGAGCGCGCATTTGTCATTACAGAAGGAAGAAACAGGCAGGCAATGTTTTTACATGGTGCTGATTCACTGGTGAAACTCTTTGACGAGTATTTCGGGGGGGAGTTTGACAACAATTGATACCCGGCTATAATTAATACAGGCAGTAGCCGTTATTTAACCGCATCAAATATGATTTGCCGCCATGTAAATAGCGGAATGAAAATTGTTGTACTTTTGCACTGAATTTCAAAGTCAGACACAAATGGGGCTCAATAGCAGCAGGATTTTGGGGAGTTTTTTAATTCTGTTTTTTCTAATTGCGACAGCAGAGGTAATTACAGCACAGGTGCCGGTTACAAAGTCATCTGAAAAGGTTGTAATAAAGGGACAGAACTACTTTATTCATATTGTGGAGAAGGGTCAGACCTCGTTCTCAATTGCCAGGGCCTATGCGGTGACTGTTGAGATGCTTCATTCTGAAAACCCTGATGCACTTTACGGTTTAAAGGAGGGGCAGGTTCTGAGGATCCCCGTGGTTGAAGTTACCGGGCAGCCCGAGCGGGAGAAGGACCATGAGAGGTTCATTTATCATACGATGGCACCCGGTGAGACGATATTTGCTCTTTCCCGACGGTATGACGTTTCACAGAGTGTGATAATAGAGTCAAATCCGGGGCTGGATCCTGCAGATATACCCATAGGTACCGAAGTGGCTATTCCGAGGAAGGATTTTAAAGTACAAACAGTTTCCATAGCGCCGCAACGGGAGGAGTTTACATCCTACACTGTGAGACCCGGCGAGACTATGGCTTCAATTGCGAGGAGATATGGCATATCGACGAGAGAGTTAAGGAGGGTGAATGGAGGGATGATATTCGTCAGGGCCGGCGATTCCATCAGGATTCCGGGCAGGCATGAGATAGCGGATGAGACCGGACAGCAGGTCCAGTTGGCAGATTCACTTGCGATTGTAGCTGAATATGATACACTTGATTATCCGGTGCGCCTGGTTGATTATACTGATATATCGACTCTTCGCGGCAGTGTTGATATTGCCGTAATGTTGCCATTGTTCCTTCCCGAGAATGCCGTTCGGGTGGAGGTTGACACCACGTTGCCACAGTCGAAGCGCATCAGACAAAGGCCGTTTAACTGGATATACCCGGCTTCGGTCGTCTTTCTTGAGATGTATGAAGGGATACTGATTGCTGCCAACGATATGAGAGATGCGGGCATGGATGTGCGAATTCACACTTTTGATACGAGAGCAGACAGAATTGATGTGGAGAGGATAATTAATTCCGGTTTGTTGAGGGATATGGATCTTATAATCGGACCGGTTTATTCCTATAATCTTGAGATGGTGGTGAGTTATGCCGAGAGATACAACACCCCTGTGGTGTCACCGGTTCCGCTCCAGAGCAATGATATCTTAAGGGGCTACCCTAATGTTTTCCTTACCAATCCATCAATGGCAACAATTCAGGAGAACCTGTCAAGAACCATAGCCAGGCATTATCAGGATAATCTTGTATTTGTTTATTCAGACACCTCATCATTAAATAATGAGAGCTTTGACTTCAGGAATATGATAATGCGCGAGCTGTCGCTGAGAATGCCCCCTGAGGAGATCAATTTCAAACAGGTTCTTTACAAGAGCCGTTCAGTGGCACCAGGAGATACCCTGAACAGACTGTCTCACACTCTTAACGGCAACTCAACGAATGTAGTTATACTGGGAACCGAAAATGAGTCGGCGCTGAGTGAAACATTGATGAAGATACACGGGTTGCTTCGGTATAACAATATTGTCGTTTACGCTTATCCTTCAATAAGAAACCTGGAAGAGAATATAGATCTTAAATATCTGTTTGACCTCGGGATAAATTTTTATTCTCCCTTTTATGTAGATTACACCAAACCAGATGTTCTGAGGTTTCTTAAGCAGTACCGGGAAACATTCCGGGCTGAACCTGCTGAAACCAGTTTTGCATGGCTGGGCTACGACATAACCTCCTATTTTGTCAGCGGCTTTGCCCTGCACGGCAGGAGGTTCATGAATAATCCGGGTATTCATAATCCAAGGCTGCTTCATTCTAGGTTTGACTTCAGAAGAGACAGGTCTGAAGACGGCTTTGAGAACTGGGGTTTGTACCGCATGAAATATACCGGAGACATGGACCTTGTCGTCGTTGACGAGATGAGGTGAACTCATGGGGCGGCTATGGAATAAATCAGATTAACCAATTGTCTAACACACATATGGCTTCTGTCATTTACAGGGAATCGGATGATGAAACACTCATAAAAGCTTCTTTGTCAGGTGACAGGCTGGCGTTCACTGAAATTGTTAACCGGTACAGTAATATGGTGGCACGTACCGTAAAAGGTATGATTGGAGACAGTATGGTTGCGGAAGATGTGGGGCAGGAGGTTTTTATCAAGCTTTTTTCTTCATTGAAACATTTCCGGGGTGAATCAAAATTATCAACTTATATACACCGGATCGCCGTTAACCTTACGCTTAATGAGATAAAGAAGACAAAGCGTATCAGTCAGCCATCATTATCTGATGAGAGGGATAGCCTGAGACAAATGCAGGTTTCAGGTGATGACCAGATAGAAAGAAATGAGACCAAAGAACTGGTGGAAAAGGCTTTACAGATGCTGGAACCAAAATACAGATCGGTAATTGTCATGAGGATGCTCCATGGCTATGATACCAGGGAGACTGCAGAGGCTCTTGGCCTGCCAACAGGAACAGTGCTGTCAAGATTATCAAGGGCACAGGAACAGATGAGAAATATTTTAAAAAAACTATAATTGTACAATGAAGCCTGCAGAATTACTTAAACTTATTGAATCAGGCCTCCGTCCGGAGGGTCGGGCAGACCTGCTGTCTGTCCGGATGAGATCGGAGGGAGTAGATTATGCCTTCAGTAAGGGGTTTACTGACAAGGTTATCAGTAGAATTTCAGAAGGTGTTGTGGTAGTAAATCGCCAGCTTGATTTTGCAAGGTCACTCAACTCAATCTTCTACAGGGTGGCTTTTGCCGGAGTCGCAGCAATAATTATTCTGCTTATTTCAATATTTATCTCAGAGGGCTCACTATCATTGAATTCCCTCGTTGGAATAAGCCATGATCTTGATGAAGGTCTGATAGGATTACTGACAGTTAACTAGTTGGAGAGATGAAAGCAAGATCGGTTATAATAATTATTGCAACATTGCTGTTGGGTTTTGTGATGGGTATGCTGACCTCAGCACAGATACGATATCATAAACTCAAGCCTGTAAGACTGTTTTTTTCTGAAGATCGCTTCAGGGAAGCCATATATAATACAATCAACCCTGATGAAAACCAGAAGGAGAAACTTGAGGTTGTCATAAAGAAGTACGCAAGGCTTAGCAGGGATATTCAGCTTAACTACCGTAAAGAGCTTGAGGATTTTTCTTCTGATCTCTGGAAGGAGATGCAGCCGCTTCTTACCCCTGAGCAGAGGGATAAATTCGAGGAGATGGAGCGAAGGAGACAGGATTTCTCAAAGCAGTGGAGAGGTCGTCCGCCAGGTGATTCAGTAAGGAAAGGTGACGATCAGCACCGGAGAATGAAATCTCCCGGAGATTCTTTACAGTTGCAGCAGCATAGAGACTCTCTAAGGATGAAAACTTCTGACAAGTCCTCTTATTCAAGAGGTGGATGAGTTGGTTCTTCACCGTTTATCCTGCAAGAAAAAGTACATAATCAATTATTATCGGAATATCAGCCCGGTCAACTCCATGTTTAAGGAGGATCTCTTCATCGTATCTCATCGTGTTAAGAAATGACTCTCTCGTGAATTCCCCTGACGATATGCTCTGCCTGTATAATTCAGCTGCTTCACTTTTCTTACCTGTACACAAAGCCAGATGGCCCATGTTAATGTAGTCGTGTGCGTTAAGTCTGGTATTGCGAAGTTTCTGGTAGTATTTTTCTGAGTCGCTGAAGTTGCCGAGAGCAAAGTAACACCAGGCTATAGGACGGAGTATATTTACATTGCCCGGCTGATCATATTCAATTCTGAAGTAGTATTTGAGAGCTGATTCATAGTCGTTAAGATCGAGATAACAGTGTGCTGTCATCAGGGTGGTGTGCTTGTCAGACGGGTCAGCGTCAGCAGCGTGGAGGTAATATTCCAGAGCCTGTTCAAATCTACCCAGTTTTCTGAGACACAGACCGATCTTCTTGACCGTCCAGACCCTTCTTTCAATTAGCTCAGCTCTCTGATAATGTTTCAGTGCTTCCTCATAATTACCTGCCTGCTGAAGACAGTAACCGGTCTTTTCATAGAGTTGCACATTTGAAGGCTCTTGTTTAATTATATTGACATAGAGGTCGTGCGCATCCTCAAAGAAGTCCTTGCTGAATAGGTAATCGGCCATGCTGATATCAGTATCGGGAGTACTGCAGTAGTCACGGTAGAAGGTTGCATTGTAAATATCAAGCCTGCCGGCAAAGATATCTTCGAACTCCTTCCTGTAGGGTGATAGCTTATAGAATCTGTAAAGGTCCTGCAGATACTGTGTAATGGCTACCCTGAATGTCCGGTAGGGGTCGGTGGCTGATTCTGTCTCTTCAAACTGCCCCAGGCCTTCAAGTTCCATTCTGAAGACCTTCAGCATCATTGTTTTTTGCTCTGCCGGCAGATATTTAAGGTTGAGAATGAGGCTGTATTTATCAGAATCACAGATGAATGGGGTTTTATAGAGTGCTTCTGCAAGATCATTCGTACCGGGCCCTAATATTTCATCCCTGAATATGTCGTCTACGGCTTCATGGTCGGGATGGAACGGCAAGAACCAGTTTTCAAAATCCCTGAAGAAGTCAAAATGTTTGAGGTTTGAAAAGGCCTGCATATAGACGTCAGCGCCCTCCATCTGAAGTTTTGTGAGTTCCTCAAATGATTTGAATATCTCTTCAGATTCGCCGAACATTTGTGACCAGTCAGGATTTTTATCACTGTCGGGGTCATCGGGCATTATGTTGTCAAGATCGAGTTTTTCTTCTATTTTGGGTTTAAGTTTTGCAACCTGAGGCAATATCTCTTCTGTAAGTTTTCTGCCGAGTTTTTCTGTTTCGCGCGATCTGAGCATCTGGAGTACCACTATTCTGCAATGTTCCCTGAATCGTTCTTCAGAGCCTGCCTCTTTCAGCAATGATGTGATTTCGGGGTATAGTTTCAGCCGTTTGTCGTGGTAGTGGAGTGTAATTATCAGTCCGGCAAGAGCCCTTGCCCTTACGTGATCGTCTCCTTTCCTGTAGAACTTAAGAAGTATTTCTGCCTTTGCAGTCTGAAAAAACCTCAGAGCGCTTAAGGTGACTGCGCTCATAAAGAGAGAGGTTTCGTGCCATCTGAACTTGCCACTTTTTGCAATGATATCAACCAGGCTAAGTTCAGCATCTCCGTAGAAGTCTGATATCCACAGATGATTAAAGATATTTCTAATGAGTTGTTTGTGCTGCCTGGCTGGTTCTGATCCGTGGTCGGTAGTTACTTCTCCTGTCATTCTGAGCCACTCATCCAGCTCGTTTTTAAACAGCAGGTCGTCAACAGATTGTATTGTACCGGTTCCGGTCAGGAGCTGTTTTTTTTCACTTTGCTGTTTCACCCAGTAGGTATGCCATCCTGAATAATGTGACAATATGTCTTGTTTCACCATGTCTGCCATATGGAGTATGGACTGAAGCAATTTACGGTAGACATTCTCTCTTTCAGGGTCATTGATGCCTTCAATAGTATATTTGAGCATATTCCTGTAAGTGAGCGTAAGTGCCTCGAAATCATCAGTAAACTTCCCCGGGGAGCCTTTTTCCATCAGATCTTTTAATATGTCGAGGCTCTGTTTCACCCTCCTTTCTGCTATGAGGGAGACAATTTTCCTGTGCTGCTCTATAATCTGCTTCATCTCTTAATCACTATCAAATATAGAGATAAAGCAACAATCCTGCCGCAATTAATTTTGAGGCAGTTATGTCAGACTGTTTTTTATGACAAATGATTTTACAACCTTTGGGAAGTATTATGAAGGGCACAGACCATAATCGCCGCAGGTGGCTTCCGGCAAGCCGCAAAGAGCTGGCTCTCATGGGAGAGGAAGAGGCTGATGTTATTTTGTTTACCGGCGACGCATATGTTGATCATCCTTCTTTCGGGGCTGCTGTCATAGGCAGGGTTATGGAAGATGCAGGTGCTGTTGTTGCAATAGTACCCCAGCCAAACTGGAGGGATGATCTGAGGGACTTTCGCAAGATGGGCAGGCCTCGTCTGTTTTTTGCTGTTACGGCAGGCAATATGGATTCGATGGTAAATCATTACACTGCTGCCCGCCGACTGCGCTCCGATGATGCCTACACTCCGGGAGGTAAGTCCGGGTTCCGGCCTGATTACCCTACAATAGTATATACTTCGATACTTAAAAGGTTGTATCCTGATGTTCCGGTAGTGATCGGTGGTATTGAAGCTTCGATGAGACGTCTTAGTCATTACGATTACTGGAAAGATTGTGTGGAGCCGTCTGTTCTTATTTCCAGTGGTGCCGATATGCTTGTGTATGGCATGGCTGAAGGTGCTGTCAGGGAAATTATCAGGCTTATGAAGAAGGGGGTTCCTTTCGCCTCACTCAAGACGGTCCCGCAGACGGGCATTGTGATTGATAAAGGTGAAGCAGTGCCTGTCAGCAGAATTTGGAGTGACCTTCACCTCGATAGTCATGAAGAGGTTGTCGCAGATAAGAAAAAGTTTGCCAGGAGTTTCGTGCTTTTTGAGACAGAGACCAATAAGATTGAGCAGTCGAGAATATTGCAGGCGACGGGAGACAGGGTTGTGGTTGTTAATCCTCCTTTTCCACCTGCAGAGAGTCTTGATCTGGACAATATTTACGAGTTACCGTTTACCTGTCTGCCACATCCGCGATACAGGGGCAAGGGAGCCATTCCCGCATGGGAGATGATAAGGAATTCGGTAACCATTCACCGTGGTTGTTTCGGAGGTTGCAGTTTCTGTGCCATAGCAGCGCACCAGGGAAAGCATGTCACGAGCCGTTCAATGGAGTCGGTTCTTCATGAGATTGACAGGCTAACGGAAACGGAGGATTTCAATGGAGTAATCACCGATCTGGGAGGGCCATCGGCAAATATGTATGGTATGAAGCCGTCTGATAAGGGCAAATGCCTTCGATGCACCCGCTCTTCATGCATATGGCCCTCTGTATGCAAGAATCTTGAGACATCTCATCGCCGGCTTAATGAGCTCTATGAGCAGGCATCGAATAGGGCAGGGGTGAAGAGGATATTTATTGGCAGCGGCATCAGGTATGACTTGTTGCTTGGCGGGTTCAACAGGAATGCCGGCAGGGATGAGGAGGAGTATCTTAGAAACCTCCTTGAGAGGCATATATCGGGGTGGTTTAAGGTGGCGCCCGAGCACACAGACGATGAGGTGCTTAAGTTGATGAGGAAACCGGCCTTTGAGCTGTTCAGACAGCTTAAAAAGAGATATGACGCAATTACGCGTAAGACAGACAGGAAAGGAGTGATAGTCCCTTATCTGATATCTTCACATCCGGGTTGTACGGAGAGAAAGATGGAAGAGATGGCAGAAGAGTTGAATGACCTGGGCATTAAGCCTGAGCAGGTTCAGGAGTTTACTCCGACGCCAATGACCTTGTCGACGACGATATGGTACACCGGATTCAATCCCTATACAGGAAAAAAGGTTTACATACCGCGTGACGTAAAGGAGAGAAAACGGCAAAAGGATGTTTTGTTCCGCAGGAAGTCAGTCGCGGGAGCAAAAAAAAACCGGGGCGGGCGCCCCGGCAGTTGACCTGGAGTAACCAGCTCCGGTCTCGTGTTAACCTAAAAACCAAACCATAAAAAGGCCAGGTGGCCCTAGCCTTCATATTCCTTTAATATGTTTTTGACATCGTCAGGAGCAATCCTTCCATATGTCTTGTCACCTACAAGCACCACCGGAGCCAATCCGCACGCCCCTACACAGCGCAGGCTTGAGAGGCTGAACTTACCGTCAGTGGTCGTCTGTCCGACCTCAATTCCGAGTTCCTTTTTGAATTCGTCGAGTACTTTTTCTGCGCCCCTTACGTAGCAGGCAGTACCCATACATATGCTGATCGGATGTTTTCCCTTGGGAGTCATGGTGAAAAAAGAATAAAATGTCACCACACCATAGATTTTGGCAACCGGCACATTGAGATTATCAGAGACAACCTCCTGGATTTCGGCAGGCAGATAGCCGAAATGTTCCTGGCATTTATGAAGCACGTTTATTAACTCCTGAGGGTCGTTATTGAAAGATGCGCATATCTCTTTTATTTTATCCACATCTTCATTTCTGAGTTCTATTTTTATACTTGACATGATCTTGATAGTTTGTGAGTTTAACCATTTGGATTAGTTACTGCTTAACGATTATCTTCTTCTTTTTGTCGAAGTATTTCGTATGCAGAAGGTGGTGAGCCTTTTCGCTGTTTGGTTCACCCAGAAACTCATCGTAAAGCTTGATGATAAACGGATTCTCGTGAGATTTCCGCAGTGGCTTTTTCCTGTCTTCCTCATAGATGGCTGCAGCTCTTGCCTTGAGTATGGAAGCGTCGCCATGATGGAGGGGCTGACCGCCGCCACCGATGCATCCTCCGGGACATGCCATTACTTCTATGGCGTGGAACTGTGATTTGCCGGTTCTGACATCATCGAGCAGTTTCCGCGCATTACCCAGTCCGTGAGCTATTCCGATATTCACCGGCAGTCCGTCGAAGTCTATGGTTGCACTCCTTACACCCTCCATGCCTCTTAGTTCGTCGAAGTCGAGCCTCTGAAGTTTTTTTCCTGTAAAGAGCTCGTAAGCAGTACGTACTGCAGCTTCAATTACACCTCCGGTTGCACCGAAGATGACGCTGGCTCCGGTCGATTCACCCATTGGATTATCAAAATCTTCATCCTCAAGGTTGTTAAGGTCTATGTTTGCCTGCTTGATGAAATTGGCCAGTTCTCTTGTTGATATTGAGTAATCGACATCCGGATTGTTGTCTACAGAGAATTCATCTCTCTGGCACTCATATTTCTTTGCAAGGCATGGCATTATCGATATCACTACCATATCTTTCCGATCTATCTTTATCTGATCGGCAAAGTAGCTTTTGGCTATTGCTCCGAACATTTGCTGGGGAGATTTTGCGGTAGATGGTACATCTTTAAGTTCGGGGAAGTAATGTTCGAAGAAATTGACCCAACCCGGACAGCATGATGTCAGAATAGGCAGTTTTACCGTTTTGTCACCTGCAAGATGTCTTTTTATTCTGTCGAGGAGTTCTGTTCCCTCCTCCATAATGGTGAGGTCAGCTGCGAAGTCTGTGTCAAACACATAATCAAACCCCAGCGCTCTCAGTGCTGCCACCATTTTACCTGTCACCAGGGTGCCCGGTTTCATTCCGAACTCTTCTCCCAGGGCGGCACGTACGGCAGGAGCTGTCTGTACCACGACTGTTTTTGTAGGGTCGGCGAGTACTCTCAGCACTTCAGGAGTGTGGTCTACTTCAGTGAGTGCGGCTGTTGGACAGACTGCGACGCACTGTCCGCAATAGGTACAGGTTGAATGTTCGAGGTTCATCTCGAATGCCGGAGCTACCGCGGCCATAAAACCACGATTAACGGCAGACAATGCGCCTACAGTCTGAACATCATTGCACATCGTTTCACACTTCCGGCACATAATACATTTGTCAAGGTCTCTGATAATGGAAGGTGAGGTGTCTTTTCGATATGTTGACATTTCAGCTATCTCAATTCCCGGGATTTCTCTTATGCCCAGTTTTATAGCCATATTCTGGAGGTCACATTTCCCTGATTTTGCACAGGTAAGACACTCCTTGGGATGATCGGAGAGGATAAACTCCATTACTGTGCGGCGGGCGTTAAGTACTCTGGTAGTGTGAGTTTTAACTACCATACCTTCCTCACATTTTGTTGCACATGACGGGGCGAGGTTTCTTCTTCCGTCTACTTCGACAACACAAATTCTGCAACCTGCAGGTTTGTTTTCTATATTCATATCATGCAGTTGCATGTAGCAGAGTGTTGGTATCTCTATGCCCAGTTGTTTCGCAGCCCCGTGTATGGTTGTGCCTTTGGGCACTTCCACCGTTTTATTGTCTATATTTAGTTTTATATTTTCCATTGCAATGTTCTCCGTGGTTTATTGAATACTGATAGCGTCAAACTTGCATTTTTCCATGCATGCTCCGCATTTGATACAAATTGCAGGGTCAATGTAGTGCGGTTCTTTCCGTTCTCCTGAGATTGCGTTAACCGGGCAGACCCTTGCACATGCAGTACAGCCTACGCAATTAGTGGCGTTTATGACATAGGTCATCAGCTCTTTACAGCTACCTGCAGGACACTTCTTATCGCACACGTGAGAAAGGTACTCATCCATAAAGTTATCCAGAGTTGAGAGAACCGGATTCGGTGACGATTGTCCCAGACCACAAAGTGATGTATCCTTTATTACGGTTGACATATTTCTGAGCCTTACCAGGTCGGCTTCGGTGCCGTTTCCTTTGGTAATATGCTCGAGTAGTTCATGCAGCCTCTTGTTACCTATACGGCATGGAGCGCATTTTCCGCACGATTCCTCCACTGTGAATTCGAGGAAGTATTTTGCAACGGAGACCATGCAATCATCCTCGTCAAGTACTATCATCCCCCCTGATCCCATCATTGAACCTGCGGCCAGCAGATTATCAAAATCTATTGGTGTATCAAGATGTTTTTCTGTCAGGCAGCCACCTGACGGTCCGCCTGTTTGTACGGCCTTGAACTTTTTGCCGCCCTTTATTCCTCCGCCGATTTCGAATATCACCTCACGCAGAGTTGTTCCCATCGGAACCTCCACCAGACCGACATTGTTGACTTTGCCGGCAAGAGCGAAGACCTTTGTTCCCTTGGAGCGCTCGGTACCTATGCTGCTGAACCACTTTGCTCCCTTAAGATAGATGGCAGGCACGCAAGCGAGTGTTTCCACATTGTTTACGTTGGTCGGCTTGCCCAGAAAACCCGATTCGGCAGGAAAGGGTGGCTTGACTGTCGGTTCTCCCCTGTGGCCTTCCATTGAATGTATAAGTGCAGTCTCTTCGCCGCAGACAAAGGCTCCGGCGCCGTACTTAAGCTCAATGTCGAAATTAAATCCGGTACCCATAATATCACTACCGAGCAGACCGTATTCTCTTGCCTGTCTGATGGCAATTTTAAGGCGGTCGATAGCAAGCGGATATTCCGCCCTGATATAGATGAGACCTTTGCTGGCGCCGATGCAGTATCCGCAAATAGCCATTGCTTCGAGAACTGAATGAGGATCCCCTTCAAGAATAGACCGGTCCATAAATGCTCCGGGATCTCCCTCGTCAGCATTACAGACCACATACTTCTGGTCGGCCTGGTTTTTAGCGGCCAGTTCCCATTTGATACCTGCAGGGAAGCCACCACCTCCACGACCCCTTATTCCTGAGTCCTTGATCTCTTTAATTGCCTCTTCAGGTGTCATTTCAGAGAGGACTTTACCCAATGCCATATATGCATCACGGGCAATCGAATCATCAATGTTCTCAGGATCAATAAATCCACAATTCCTTAATGCAATTCTTAACTGCTTCTTATAGAATTCTATCTTTTTTGAATCGGTAATATGCTCCTTGGTTTCCGGATCGGTAAACAACAGCCTGTCTACTTTCCTTCCCTTAATAATATGCTCAGATATTATCTCAGCGGCATCCTCAGGCTTTACCTGGGTATAAAAAGTATTGTCGGGCATAACCTTCACTATCGGGCCTTTCTCGCAAAACCCGAAGCATCCTGTTTTGATTGCCTGTACATCATTTTCCAGTGTGTTGGCTTCTATTTCGTATATGAGGTTGTTGAGCAGCTCATCACTCATTGAAGCGTGGCAACCTGTACCCGCACAAACCAATAATTGCATTTTGTATTTTGTCATAGCGTCATCCTCCCTTGATTAGAATTAGTCAATTGACTGATAGTTGTCAGGAAGAATTCCTTCCACAAGCTCGCCGTTTTTGATATATTTCTCAATAATCTCATCAGCTTTCTGCTTGTCGACATACCCGAAAACGATAGGATCTTCACCCGGACGCTTGACCTCGATCGTTGGTTCGGCAAAACAGTACCCCATATCTCCTGTCTGTATTACTACAGCATCGATATTTCTTTTGTCAAGCTCTTCAATAAGAAAAGCCATAATCTCCTTAGCACCCGAGGCAATACCGCTCGTTGCCATGCCGACTTTAATTACGACACGACCCTCCTGGTTCTCACCTTTCTCGCGCAGTTCAACTTTGGCCTGTAGCTCACTTTTTAATCTTTTCAGATCGGCCAGGGTCTTTACTTTGTTCATTTCTACTTGATTTACAAGTTTATATACCTATTTCTGTTAATCTTCGCCTTTTCAGGAATCAACTCTCTCTATGATGAGGGTTAAATTCTGATGCAAATATATTAAAAATAAATGTGAATAAAATAACAATGTGAATAAAATAACAGTAAATAAAAGATTTTTCAAAATCAGATGACAAATGTCATTATTATGGGTTATGTTATTTTGTTAGCAGTAATCGGTTCCTTTCTCTTATCCCGCTGAATTCAGAGCCGCTTTTCCAGCGAGGAAAATAGCGGCTGTTTGCAAGGATAAGTCCTGCCTCAAACATCAGAATGGCATCTTCCTTTATTCCTTCGAAGTCCCATTGGTCAGGTTCGTAATTGTCAGCCGGACGATGATATCTGTTGTTCAGGTAATCGAGTTCCTGTGCTGCAGCCCATTCTTTGCCGTTTTCTCTGGAGTCACAATTGCCTCTGGCGAACATTGCCGGTATGCCTTTAGCTGCAAAAGGAAAATGGTCTGATCTGAAATACATTCCTGTATGCGGATTTGGGTCAGGCAGGATATACCTGTCCTGTTTTTCAGCCAGTTGAGCGACAAGGCTGTCAAGGTCTGACTGTCCGTATCCTGTTATCATTATGTCTCTCATTCTTCCGATCGGCAGCAACAGGTCGTTATTGAAGTAGGCTACTGTGAGCTCAGGGTCGAAGACCGGGTTGGCAGCATACCATGATGATCCTAACAGACCCTGTTCTTCTGCTGTTGGGAAAAGAATAAGTATACTTCTTTCAGGCCTTTTATTAAGGAGGGTAAATGCTTCTGCAATTTCAAAGGCCCATGCCATGCTTGTTCCGTTGTCTACGGCGCCGTTGTATATTGAATCTCCGTTTTCAGGTTCACCTACCCCGAAATGATCCCAGTGAGCCGTATATACAATAGCTTCATCAGGATAAAGGCTGCCTCTGAGAACACCTGCCACGTTTGAAGAGCTGTTGGTTTGAATAAGATTTGAGATCGTCATGCTAAGCGATGCATTTGTCTTAAAACCCCTGAACTCTTTTTTACAGGCTTCTTCTCTCAGGAGACTCACGTTCATACCAATTTTACCGAAGAGTTCTTCTGCTGCTGAGGCTGAAAGCCAGCCCGCAAAAGAGCATCCCTCTGCTTTTTCATTTGAGGAAAGCTGCAGCCTCGGGCTGATTGAGCTCTTTCTTGGTATTGTATATTCATAGCCGGCCCCTGTGGTTTCATGAATTATGAGGATACCCTCAGCACCCTGTCGTGCCGCCTCCTCAAACTTATATGTCCATCTTCCATAATATGTCATCTCTCTTCCCTTGAAAAGGTCTGGGTTCCCTGTGTATAGGCCCGGATCATTTACAAGGACAATAACTGTTTTGCCTTTTACATCAAGATACTGGTAGTCGTTCCATCCATATTCCGGTGCTACTATTCCAAAGCCTGCAAATACTATTTCTGACGATGAAACTTCTATCTGTTCTTCTGTAAGAGGTGAGGTGACTGCAATATCATCAGGAGAATTGAAATACAGGGTCTCCTTTCCGGTATTTACCGCAACAGGGTTAGTCACCTCCGACCGTATTTCGGTCATTGGAACTTCCTGAAACCAGCTACCTCCGAATGCCGGTTCATAACCCATCCTTTCAAGCTCTGAGGCCAGGTATTGAATTGTTAAGGATTCGCCTGGTGTAAATGGCTGTCTTCCCATGAAACTGTCAGCGGCCAATACAGCCACCTGCCTGGCAAGGTCCCCGGTCTTTATTGATTTCTTTGCTCTGTCAATATCACGGATACTGTTACATGCCGGGCTTATTGCCACTGCCAGTAAAACAACGGTAATGGTGCTTCTTATATTCATGATCCTATTTTTTACTGTCAGCAGTTAATCTCACAATCTCACAGATAACATTTACTGCTTTCTGCATTGATTCAAGAGGAATATATTCATATTTGCCATGAAAGTTGTGACCTCCGGTGAATATATTAGGACAGGGCAGGCCCATATATGATAGTTTTGCACCGTCGGTTCCTCCCCTCACAGGGGTGATTAACGGTTCCATTCCGCAATTGCGGATAGCCTTTTCTGCCTTCTTTACCACGTGCATGAACGGCTCTATCTTCTGACGCATATTGTAATATTCGTCTCTTATTGTGGTTGTTACAACATTATCTCCATAACGGTTGTTAAGCCAGTCTGTTATTTCAAGTACTGTTTGTTTCCTGTAAACAAATCTCTTTTCCGAGTGATCGCGGATAAGTATTCTCATTACCGTAGAATCTACTGATCCTTTAAAATCGAAGACGTGAAAATATCCTTCGTAGCCTTCGGTATGTTCAGGCTTTTCGGCCTGAGGAAGCATACGGCAGAACTCCTGTGCTATTCCTATGGAGTTGATCATTTGATTTTTGGCAGTACCAGGGTGTATGCTCCTTCCCTGGACAGTAACTGTTACGCTTGCTGCATTGAAAGTCTCATACTCAAGAGATCCCGCCTCTCCTCCGTCAATCGTGTACGCATGGTCTGCCCCAAATTTTTCAATATCGAATTTATTGGCTCCTCTGCCTATCTCTTCATCAGGTGTAAAACAGATTTTTACATCTCCTCTTTCAAAATCACTCTTTTTCAGCAGTATTTCTGCGGCTGTCATTATCTCAGCGATACCTGCTTTATTATCGGCACCAAGCAGAGTTGTTCCGTCTGTTGTTATCAGGGTCTGACCCCTGTATTTCTTTAGTTCAGGAAAATCTCCGGGAGAGAGAAGAATGCCAAGCCTTTTATTCAGAGCAATGTCGTTGCCTGAGTAGTTGGGTATTATTTGAGGACGTACATTGTCTCCAGGCATTTCCGGACTGGTGTCCAGATGGGCAATAAATCCTATTACCGGGATTTTACTGTTATTTCCGGGGATAGTACCCATGACGTAGCCGTTATTATCTATTCCGGCGTCGGTAATACCTATTTCCTTCATTTCCTTTACAAGCATGGCGCCCAGCTCAAGCTGTCCCTTTGTGCTGGGACACTCTTCAGATTTATCATCTGATGCGGTCCCTACTTTTACATACCTGAGAAACCGTTCAAGGATTTTTTCCATAAACAGAAAGATTATGTGATAAAGGAATAAAGATAGAGAATTTGGTTTAAAAGAAAAACCTGCATCCGCCCCTCAGGTGAATGCAGGTTGCTCTTTATAAATAGTAATCTTTACTTCCGGATTCTATTTCAGCAGAATATTTCCGATAAGCATCCGCCCGCTTTTCCAGAATGCCCTGAAATAGGGATTGTCGGTTACATAAACTACCTCACCGCGGCCGATTCTTTCAGACCCTATCACGAGTGTATTCTTAATGTTCTCCTGGTATTTGTATCCGGCAAAACCCGTTACCGGCGCTGATTCGGTAATATATCCTATGTTACTTCCTCCGTTAAGGTACGGCAGTCCTGAGGAGCGTTTCATTATGAACCATTCATTGCCAAGTCCGAAGGTATAAGGATGTGTATCGTCAAGCTTAACCCGGTAAAACGCTCCGGAAGACCTTGAAGATAAAGTGTGACGTCGTTCATCTTCAAATTTTCTGAGGAGTTCAGGATCATCACTGCGCTCCTTCTTCTCTTTTGCCTTAAGCTCTGCTGACCGCAGTTCTGTACCCTTGCCCAGTGCTGTTGTCTTTTCAGCACTGAAGAGTGATGCTGCAGCATCAAGGGCCAGTATCTTGCCTCCTTTCTGAAGGAAAGCCATAATAGGATCCTTGTATCTCGAGTAGCTTCCTGATGTTAGTATCAGGACATCATATTTTGAAAGGTCGGCAGAGGCAGCCGATGATGCATTGATGATAGTAACCGGGTATTCCAGCTCGCGTTCGAAGAAATACCACATTTCCCCAACTGAGCCGGCTGATGTTCCTTCTCCTCCCAGCATTGCTATTTTCGGAGCTTTCATGGAGCCGGAGTAACCTGATCCGAAGTCCTTGCCCGCTTCCACCAATCCGGTAGCCGCAGTTTTCAGCTTTACGCCGGCAGCATTCGCAGCATCGACAACCAGGCTGTCAAAAGTTGAAGGTATATGAGTATTGTCTCCACGGGCAATTATTAGTGAGCCCCTGTTATATTTTTCTGTTCCCGAGGTGAACTCCTTCACCGCCGACCTTATCCTGACATCTCTTTTGTAAAGTTCAGCAAGGAATCTCATTTCGTCGAACCCCTTCCAGTTAACAAGGTATGCGTACGGCTTTTCTTCAAATGTTTTGTTAACCGGTTTTTCAAATACCACCTTGCCATCTGTTGCATCTATTTTCTCTCTAAGAGCGAAGCTGCTAAGGTTGAAGAGATATGGAAGGGCCCAAGCCGACAGATCATATGTTATTGAGTCACTTGCCTTGCTGTCTGGTTCGAATAGTACTTTTACCAGGTGGCCCTGAGGCTGGTAAGCCGATACGAGTATGTCTCCCTTTTCTATGGTAATTTCTCCATCCTTGTCTTTAAGGTATTCAAATCCTTTGTATTTCTTCCCTGTATTACCGGCATAGCTGTATCTGATCTGGTTCTTGTCGAGAAGCTCAAGAAGAGCCTTAACGGCGGAGGTTTCGTTAGAACCCTTAATTATGACAGATTTAAATTCAAAGGGAGGATTTGTACGTGCTGTTTCAAAATATTTGTTGAATCCCTCAAGCAATTTGACCCTGTTTTCATACGATACCTTAATTGTTGCCATTGAAGCCAAAAAGTGACCTTCTATTCTGTGTTCCAGGGTTATTGAGTCGCCTATCGACCTTTCCATTGCAACACCTGAGCTTCCTCCACCGGCCTGTTCATATGTGAAACCCATGGCTCCGTTAAAAAGGGGCCAGGTATCGCCGAAGCTCGGGCAGAAAAGGTCAAAGCTCTCCTTGGTATAGTAGAGTCTGGACTTGTCATCGAATAGATCGGCATTTCCTCTTCCCATGAGCTTGTGGAATTCCCGTTGCCAGGGGGTGATCACCTCATGCCATGGATCGGCTCCCGGGGCAAAGAAGAAGTTGGAGGAGGAGCCCATTTCGTGAAA
This sequence comes from uncultured Rikenellaceae bacterium, assembly GCA_964568875.1. Lineage (GTDB taxonomy): Bacteria > Bacteroidota > Bacteroidia > Bacteroidales > VadinHA17 > SLNP01. The sequence goes on from CAZMSH010000021.1 coordinate 46,532, forward strand.
ATCTGCATGGACATGAGGCATAAAGGTGTTATACAGTTTTATTCTCAACTGTGTTTCTGTTTGCGTCTGCCATGTCCAGTCGCGGTTCAGGTCAAAGAAATAATGGTTTGACCGTGATCCCGGCCAGCCCTGTGAACGCTCCCATGAGTTGGGATCGACGTTCAGGGTCAGCGGCTGTAACATCCGGTACTGGTTTGCATATCTGTCGCGTCCGTCAGGATTGGAGCAGGGGTCAATTATAATGATGCATGATTCGAGCCATTCTTCTGCGCCTTCATATTTTTTATCCGCAAGCGTGTACAGTGTCAGCAGGGCAGCTTCCATACCAACCGACTCATTGCCGTGAACGTTGTAGCTAAGCCATATTATCGGAACCTGGGTTCCTTCAAACTTGTCATCTGTAAGACCCGTCTTTGCCAGGTTATTTTTACGCAATTGCTCAAGGTTGGCGAGGTTCGCTGGTGATGAAACGTAGCAGACACCCAGTTCACGACCCTCGTAGGTCTTGCCGTAGCTCAGGTAGTTGACATTGGGCGAATTGTCGGCAACATGTTTTACATATTCCAGGGCCTGATGATGAAAAGTGAACGTTGATCCCAGCTTGTACCCCAGAAACTCATCAGGGGATTTAACTTGCTGACTAATAGCATAAAAGGCCGGCAGTGCCGACAAGGCGAGAATGAAACAGAATCTCTTCATATGAATTTTTTTTGGAACCGATAAATATATTATAAATAGCTTTCATAATAGATATATGAAACTATGTTGTAGATGCAAATCTGAAATAAATGTCATGTTACACATGGAAGAAGCTGTCGAGGCGGCGACCGCGACGCAGGCGGTAATGCAGGAAGATCAGTACTGATGCAACCGGAATGATTGCGGCTGTCACTACTGCCGACCAACGTATTGACACTACGCCATTTATATGCAGATCGGCAAACACCTCTATTGCTATACAGAGAATATTAACGGCGACAAGAGCCAGGCCCAGAACATTAAATCCCCTGTATCTTGCTATGGATGAGAGCCAAACCACGACTCCTGCCAGGATAAAGAGTGATGTTGTTACAGGCATAGCCACAGGTACAAACCAGTTAATAGTACTGCTAAAGAGATTGAAAAGAACGAGCATGCCCAGGGTGTTGGCCAGCAGCAGAGCCAGCATTGCGATGGGCCATCTGTTCATGAACATTATGATTGTCAGTGTGAGCCATATCCATGCGATTGAGGTGACAGGGTATAAAGACCAGTTGACTCCACCGGTAAACAGCAGGTTAAGGAGAAGGATTATTACGATACCTGTTACACATACTATTCCTGAGAGCTCCCACAAGTAACGGGCTGCTTCACGTCTCGATACCTTAAGTACTTGCCTCGGTCGTGAGGGAGATACTTCCTCTTTTTCTCCGGTATCACAAAGAGGGCAGCTTACCAAGCCCTCATCAAGCAAAATCCCGCACCTGTCACATTTTTTCATAATTCTTTTCCCTTCCTGTATTGTCACTTACTTATTATGAAAGCAGCCTCACCTCAAGTCCCTCGTTGGTCAGGAACCTGAAAAATTCCTTTTCAAGAACCTTTTCCTGCGCAACAGAACCAAAAGTAATTCTCATTTTATCAGCATACGAAGCAACCCCGCAACTGATCTTTACTTTAGGATTTGCCGGCGGAGGGGTTATTGAAAATGCATCAACATGATTGCCTGTTTCATGCGGAAAATCTATTCTCCCCATATTTGTCAGAACTCCTGTAAATAATCCCGATCCAAAGGTATGGTACGCCAGGGACAGTATAACCCGCTTGATAAAAACGGGCATTAATCTGACAATGATATTTTTTTCACTGCCCACATTTCTCTTTATGATGCGGCTTATTCTCAGGGGGTGAGTTTCCAGTCTGACCATATGACTCACAGTCTCACAGATATCACGAAAAGTAAACTTTCCCAGCCGGAGATCCACCTCCGGTACTACAAAAAGGGAAAAGTTCCTCATAGTGCGGCTTTTAAAGTGGTTTCTCAGGTTGACCGGAACCTGCACACGTATTATCCCTCTTCGTTTTTTTTCAGGCATCTTATGGAATATCTCCTGAAGGGTGTATAGGTATACAGCAACAAGATATTCGGTAACTGATATGCCATATGATTTTGCTTTAGCGTTTACCGATGCAGCATCGGTTTCGGCTGTCATGGCACTGAAACGTGGCTTGTTCTTGAGATTAAAAGGAATATGAAGTGCCGGCTTCGGATTTTCCGTCGAAGGTATTTTTCTGTTGAAATATCTGCTGAAAGAGTCTTCGTATTCTTCAGGATCAGGGTTGCTGTCAGGATCAATTATTCCGACAGGGGGGGTATTTATTTTACCACAATTTGTGAGGTATTGCCATAACAGGGTTTTCATAAACTCAAGAGCTCCGCCACCGTCAGTAAGAATATGCACAAACTCAAGCGAGAGTGTCTTTTGTCTGACCATGATGCGGTACATGACCTCTTTTTTCGAACCTATCGGAAAGGCAGTGCATATCTCATTGCTGTCGGCATAGAGTCGTGGCATCACAGAGGTTTTTTCAAGATAATACCAGAAAAAACCGTGACTCAGGGTTACATTGAAATAGGGAAACCTTGCCGCAACCTTTTTTATGGCATTGGCAAGTGCAGAATAGATTATCTCATCCTTAAGGGTTGCAGAGATCCGGAAAACGGCGGTGAATTCTCCTCCTATCACAGCCGGATATATCTTAGCCGCATTATCAAGGCGGAACCATTCAGGCTCACCTGTCCGGGGATTTACTCTTTTCATAGCTCCTTTGCGGAGGTAAAAGTAAGAAAATATTAAATTTGTCGGAAATGAGTAGGAGGGTGTAATGGCGTATTGGC
>CAZMSH010000021.1:49509-65283 GCA_964568875.1 uncultured Rikenellaceae bacterium
AGAAGAAGGCGATGAAGGGCGTAGTGAAAGAAAGTTAAATTATTATAAAACAGGATGATATGAATAGATTAGGTGTTTTGTTTACTGGTATGGTTTTTTTGCTTCAGGCTTCGTTTATCTCGGGACAGGTGAAGCAGGTAGCACCACAGGTAATAGGCTGGCTTGATGACGGCAAATATGTAATCCAGACGGTAGAAAAGGGAATTCCGGTGGTAAAGAGTGTAGATGCACGCCGAGGTACTGAGCGGATTATTAAGGACTGGAAGAGCGACCGTGACAAACTTGTTGAGTCCCTGCCGGGCAACTATTCTCCCGGTCCGGCCGATATCGTCAGTCCCGACAATAAAAGTGTTCTTATAGTCCGCGCCGGCGACCTTTTTTATCTCTCTTCCCTCACGGGGAAAGAGATAAGGCTTACCAGTGATGATGATCAGGAAGTAAACCCCAGGTTTTCTCCTGACTCAAGGAGGATTGCCTATACAAAGAACAAGGATCTGTATATCTATGATCTGGTTGAGATGAAGGAGGTCAGACTGACATATGATGCGACTGACAGGATATATAATGGTTATGCATCATGGGTCTATTTTGAGGAGATTTTGGGTAGGCCAAGCCGGTATGCCGCATTCTGGTGGTCACCTGACGGTCAGAAAATTGCATACCTGCATACCGATGACAATCCTGTTCCTGACTTTACCATTGTAAGGCTTGAGGAGGAGGATGGAGTTAACGGTAGGACCGAAGTTACGCCTTATCCCAAAGCGGGAGACCCAAATCCAATAGTTAAGATGGGTATTGTTGATATATCCACTGGCATAACTACCTGGGTAAAGACTGACGACAGGGCAGACCAATATATTGCATGGCCCTTCTGGGCTCCTGACAGCAGGCGCCTGGCTGTTCAGATACTCAACAGGGATCAGAATGACCTGCGCATTATTCTTGCAGACATAAGCACAGGTGAATACAGCCAGATTTACCGGGAGACGCGTCCGACATGGGTAGATTTCTATGAAGATGTTTATGTGATGAAGAATGGTACCGGCTTTATCGTAAGGAGCTACAGGAGCGATTGGGAGAATCTCTATTATCATGACTGGAGCGGTAACCTCAGAGCCCAACTGACTTCGTTTGATTTCCGTGTAAATGGTATTGAAAGAGTTGATGAGGCTAAAGGGATCATCTACTTTTCAGCAACAGGAGATAAATCGACTGACAGGCATTACTATCGCGTTGACCTTGACGGCAGGAACCTGGTAAGACTGACATCGGGCGAGGGGGTTCACAACATCAATCTTTCGCCCGGCGGAAGCTATGTAATTGATACCTGGAGCAGCGTAAAAAGTCCGGGTGCCATGGTAGTCATTGACAGAAACGGTAAAGAGTTGAGGGAGATTCACCGTCCTGACCAACCTGCTTTTGATCCGGCTATCCATATGAAGGTTGAGATGGTAAATATTCCGACTTCTGATGGACTTTTTGAGATGCCTGCTATCATCAGGTACCCGGCAAACTTCAGCGAAGACAGGAAGTATCCAGTGGTCTTTACCATATACGGAGGTCCCGATGCAGGAAGGGTAAGGAACATATGGGTAAATCCTTCTCCTGATTTTTACGGGCAGAACGATATTATTACAATATCGGTTGACCACAGGGCTTCAGGTCATTTTGGTAAAAAGGGCCTTGACTATATGCACCGCTCTCTTGGCAAGTGGGAGATTCTCGATTACGCCGATGCGGTCAGATGGCTTCGTTCCAAGCCCTATGTCGATGCTGCCAGAATGGGTATTACAGGAGGTTCATACGGAGGGTATATGACATGTCTCGCTCTTACCAAGGGTTATGAATACTGGACACACGGAGTGGCAAGTGCTCCTGTCACTGACTGGAGACTTTATGACAGTGTTTACACCGAGCGGTTTATGGATGAGCCAAAGGATAATCCTGATGGCTATCGTGATGGATCTGTGCTGACATTCATAAGTAATTTCAAGGGTAAATTACAGCTTGTACACGGAGATCTCGATGACAATGTTCATATGCAGAACAGCATACACCTTATCTCCAGGCTTCAGGATGAAGGCAAGTTCTTTGAGTTTATGATATACCCGGGCAACCGACATGGGATTACGGGAGCCAAGAGAGTACATGCCACAACGATTGCCAACAGATTCTGGCTACGGGAATTTTTCGGTAAGTGATGGATACACCGTTGAAAAGACTTAAAGCCTTGCGTAAGGCTATGAGTAAGGCAGGTATCGATGCCTGTATTATTCCTGCCACTGATCCTCACCTGGGCGAGTATGTCCCTGACCACTGGAGGATAATCAGGTGGCTAACCGGTTTTACAGGGTCAGCGGCTACTGTCGTTGTTACACGTGATTTTGCAGGGCTATGGACTGACTCACGGTATTTTATACAGGCTGAACAGCAATTAGCGGGAACAGGATTCGACCTGGTCAGGCTGCGTGTTCCTCATACTCCGGAATATATTGAATGGCTTGCATATAACCTTAAAAAGAGATCGGTGCTCGGAATCGATGGCCGTGTTTATGCATCTGGTCTTTACAGGCAATTGGTCAAAGCTCTTGAAGGTAAGAATATAAGGGTAGATATCTCAACAGACCTTATTTCTCCCTTATGGACTGACAGACCTGAAATGCCTTATTCTTCTGCATTTGAGCATGCCCTGGAATTTACAGGACTGACCCGCGAAGAGAAGATCAGTGCAGTCAGGAGACGTATGGAGGAGACGGGCGTTGATCATCATCTGCTGACTTCACCTGATGACATCATGTGGCTTCTGAACATCAGGGGATCAGATGTACAGTATTGCCCCCTAATAATATGCTATTCCATTATTACTGCCGGTCAGGTTCTTCTCTTTGTGAATGAGGATCAGATACCTCAGAACCTGAGGAGGGATCTTGACAGGGCGGAAGTTGTTATGCTGCCTTACGAAGAGACATCAACAATGCTTGCCAAGCTGCCGCGCCGGACAACACTAATGCTTAATCCTGCAACTACTTCAGCATCATTGTACAGTTCGATAGATGAAGAGATTTATATAATTGAGGATGTCACTATACCCACTCGGCTGAAAGCGATAAAAAATCCGACTGAGATCAGGAATATCAGGATGACCATGAGAAAGGATGGTATAGCTCTGACGAAGTTTTTCTTCTGGCTTGAGTCTGCCGTGGGAAAAGAATACGTAACGGAGGTTTCAGCCGCATCAAAACTGCTTCTGTTCAGAATGGAGCAGGAGGGGTGCTGTGGCCCCAGCTTCGAGACCATTTCTGCCTGGAATGCTCATGCAGCGTTGCCTCATTATTCGCCATCGGCAGAGAATGAAACCGGGATTACCGGCAACGGTATTTACCTGTTGGATTCAGGAGGGCAATATTACGGCGGGACCACTGATGTTACACGTTGTATGGTGTTTGGCAAGCCAACCGCAAAGCAGAAAAGTGATTTTACACTGGCACTGAAGGGTACCATATCTCTTGCCAGGGCTAAGTTTCCACTTGGGACAAGAGGGTATCAGATTGAGATGCTTGCAAGGAAGGCATTGTGGGAAAATGGTCTTAATTATGGTCACGGTACCGGCCATGGAGTAGGATATTTCCTGAATGTCCACGAAGGTCCTCAAACAATAGGCACAGCAGCTTCAGGAGATCTGAAGACTATTATTGAGCCGGGTATGCTGACGGCTGATGAACCGGCCATTTATCGTTCCGGTGAGTATGGGTTCCGCACCGAGAACCTTTTGCTGTGCGTTGAAGATGAACTGACGGAGTATGGCCAGTTCTTAAAATTCGAGACGGTAACTCTCTGTTATATTGACAAAAATCTCATTGATATTTCATTGCTTACGGAAGAGGAGAGGGAATGGATCGATAATTATCACAGGATAGTCTATGATTCTCTAGCGGATCAACTGACGCATGATGAGAAGGAGTGGCTGCGTAATAAGACTGTCAGGCTGCAGGTACAATAGAAGCAGACAGAAGTCTGAGCCTCGGTATTGACAAGGTTTGTGCTGTTTTTTATAAGGCACATAACTGTATTTAATCGTTAATGCAGAGATGATGAATCTGTTGCATAATAATATTTTATATATTTGTATATGAAGGTGGTTTTTGTATGAGGCCACGATTCAATTTTTATTAACTTAATTTTTTCTATTCAGATGAACATTTTTGTTGCAAAGTTAAGTTCACGCACGACTGCTGAGAATCTTGCTGAACTTTTCGGCCGATTCGGAGAAGTCAGCTCCGCAAAGGTAATTACCGACCGGGAGACCGGTTTCTCAAAGCGGTACGGCTTTGTAGAAATGCCCGATGATGGCGCCGCACAGGAGGCCGTCAATGCTCTTAATGAGACAGAATACGATGGCAGCCAGATAGTTGTCAAGAAATCTGAGCCCAGGCCTGAGAAAAAGGAATTCAGAGGGGGAGACCGGCGTGGCCATGGTGATCGTCGTGGAGATAACCGACGACACGAAAGTGACAGATATTGAAAGAAATCCCGGTTTGATCCGGGATTTCTTTTTATAAGTATAAGCAGGATTATTTTCTGATTAGCGGAACAAATCTGACTGCAGAGATAGTCTGTCTGTTGATTTTTCCCCTGTTTTTCGTAATCATTATAAGTTCCTGGATAGCTCCGGGATCTCCCAATGGCATTATAAGTCTTCCACCTTCTGCCAGCTGGTCAAGCAAAGGTTGGGGTATATGGTCACATGCCGCTGTTACCATAATGATGTCGAAAGGCGCATGTTCTTCCCACCCGGTATACCCGTCTGCTTCCTTAACTTCCACATTGTTGTATCCAAGCTTAGCCAGAAGATCTTTTGATGATCTTGCCAGTTCCGGAACTATCTCGATAGAATAGACCTGTCCGGTAGTCTCCGACAGTATAGCTGCCTGATATCCTGAGCCTGTACCTATTTCCAGAGCTTTTTTGTTTTTGTTGGGTTTAGCAAGCTCAGTCATCCATGCTACAATAAACGGCTGTGATATGGTCTGATCATATCCTATCGGTAATGGATTATCCTGATAGGCGTAGGGCGCAATTGCTGAAGGAACGAAAAGGTGTCTGGGAATCTTTCTCATGGCTGCCAGTATTGCCGGATCTGTTATTCCGCGTGCAGCCACCTGAGTTGATACCATATCTCTCCTCTGCCTCTCATAGGGGTCCTTGTCCTGCTGCATAAACGGATTCAGCAGAAATACGACTAACGATATCATAACCGGCAAATTCATCGAAATAGTGATAATCTTTGACAAGATAGATATTTTTTTTCTAACTTGTGGGTGCTTTCCTAATCCTGTCCTTATTGCGGACGATATGTATATCTGTATATTATTGAGTTTCCGATAATAAAAATTATTAATTAAAACCTGATTGAAATGAGTAACGGAGGATTTGATTTTAAAAGGTTCATCAGCGATTCAATTGAAACACTGACAAAACCCAAAAAGTATTTTGAAGGAATGAGTCTGACAGGGGGTCTCACCGAACCTCTTATTAAGGCAATCCTGTACGGAGCTGTTGCAGGTATTCTCTATTTTTTGTGGGGAGTACTGAATCTCTCAGCAGTTGGCGGAATGTTTGGTGGAGCCATTGGGATTATGGCTTTTATATGGACAATCATAGGAGCCATAATAGGCTTGTTCATAGGTGCTGTTATTATTCTTGTAATCTCGGCAATAGCAAAGGGCAATACAGATTTCGAGGCCTGTGTCAGGGTTTCAGCGTCGATTATGGTTCTATTACCGGTTATGGCTGTTTTATCACTTATCTCGGTCTTCAGCTTCAGACTACTTGGAATTGTAAATCTTCTGATCAATCTCTACGGTCTCTGGTTGTTGTATAATGCTCTCGTCAGCTCGCTGAAGGCCAGTCAGAAGACATCACAGATAATTATTATTGTGCTTGCTGTAATTATTGTACTCTTTATGCTTGCCGGCCTTGGCGCAAAGAGGTCAGCAGACAGATACCTGAGAAATATGGATAATGACACAATGGAGATGCTCAGGGATTTCGGAATAAACTGAAAGGTAGTAAGTGTATATCAGACCAAAGGCCGGATGTATAAGTCCGGCCTTTACTTTCTTCAGTCATTGCCAGCAGTGCAGGTTGTTAAATCAGTTTTGTACGACAGACATGATATTTTTATTGTTTTTTTTTAAACCTTTGCGACTGGTATAAAATGATATTAAGGATAAAGAGATGAGAAAATGGAGAGTTGAGGATTCGGCGGACCTCTATAACATAAACCGATGGGGTGTAAACTATTTCGCTATCAACGATAAGGGTAATGTTATCGTGAAGCCACAGTCAGAAAGTGCACCTGTTGACCTAAAGGAGTTGCTTGACGAGATGTTGCTCAGCGACGTCTCCACTCCGGTACTGGTTCGCTTTCCTGATATTCTCGACGACAGGATTATTACTATCTCAAAATGTTTCAAACTTGCTTCCGAAGAGTATGAGTATAAGGCGCAGAATTTTATCATATACCCGATAAAAGTAAACCAGATGCGGCCGGTGGTGGAAGAGATTGTGAGTCATGGTAAAAAATTCAATATCGGACTCGAAGCAGGGTCGAAGCCCGAGCTTCACGCCGTAATTGCAATCAATACCGATCCGGAGTCACTTATTATTTGCAACGGATACAAAGACGAGGATTACATAGAGTTAGCATTGCTTGCCCAGAAGATGGGGAAGCGAATATTCATTGTTGTTGAGAAGCTCAATGAACTGAAAATGATATCTACGATTGCGCGCAGGCTAAAGGTTAAACCCAACCTTGGAATAAGGATAAAACTGGCCAGTGCCGGCAGCGGAAAGTGGGAAGATAGCGGAGGTGATATAAGTAAATTTGGTCTTACATCGAGCGAATTGCTTGAAGCTCTTGATTTTCTTGAAAGAAACAGGCTTCAGGAGTGCCTTAGGTTCATCCATTTCCATATAGGCAGCCAGGTTACCAAGATCAGAAGAATAAAGCTGGCCTTAAGAGAGGCCTCCCATTTTTATGTTCAGCTCAGGAAGATGGGCTACAATATTGAATTTGTTGATATCGGTGGCGGCCTTGGCGTTGATTATGACGGCACCGCATCATCGAACAGTGAGAGCAGTATCAACTACACCATACAGGAGTATGTTAATGACTCTGTAAGTACTTTTGTTGACGCCAGCAATAAGAACGGAATTCCGCACCCAAATATTATTACCGAGTCGGGGAGGTCTCTTACGGCACATCATTCGGTACTGATCTTTGAGGTTCTTGAAGCTACTACTCTTCCATCCTGGGATCCTGAGGAAGAGGTTAATGAGGCAGACCACGAATTGGTCAGAGAACTATATTCATTATGGGAGGGCATAAATCAGCCAAGGCTTCTGGAAACATGGCATGATGCACAACAGATCAGGGAGGAGGCTCTTGACAGGTTCAGCCTGGGACTGGTTGATCTCAGGACAAGAGCCCAGATAGAAAGATTATTCTGGTCGATAGCTCGTGAAGTGTACCAGATGACAAAAAACACGAAGCATGTTCCTGACGAGCTGAGACAGATACAGAAGATGCTTTCTGATAAATACTTCTGCAACTTCTCTCTGTTCCAATCTCTTCCCGATGCCTGGGCTATAGACCAGATATTCCCGGTAATGCCGATACACAGATTGAATGAGGAACCTACAAGGTTTGCTACGATACAGGACATAACCTGCGATTCTGATGGCAAGATCGACAACTTTATTGCAACGCGAAACTCTCCCTATAATTTGCCTGTACATACATTGAAGGCAAAAGAACCCTATCATCTGGGTGTGTTCCTTGTTGGAGCCTATCAGGAAATTCTCGGTGATCTTCACAATCTTTTTGGTGACACCAATGTTGTCCATGTGTCGGTTGATGAGGATGGATATAAGATTGACCAGATAATAGACGGGGAGACTGTAGCCGAGGTACTCGAATACGTACAGTACAATGCAAAGAAGATGGTACGCACGGTGGAGACCTGGGTTACCAGTTCGGTAAAATCGGGAGTAATCTCGCTTGAGGAAGGTAAGGAGTTCCTGTCAAACTACCGCTCAGGATTATATGGATATACCTATCTTGAATAGACATGGCCGTCATCTTCATGTCGTTATCGCCTTATCATTGCTAATGTAATTACCTAAGCCTGCTAAATGATTGATTCCCCTGTATTCTATTATTCAACAAACAATTCATCAGTAAAAGCAGGTTTCGCTGAGGCATTGCTTAGAGGCCTCGCTCCTGACGGAGGCTTATATATGCCTCTGAAGATTCCGCAACTTAAGGAGTCTGTTATTTCTCAATTATCTTCCATGGAATACCCTGAGATAGCAACCATGGTTATGGGGAAGTTTCTGGGCAGTGAGATATCCCGCGGAGAGCTTTTACAAATGGCAACCGATGCATACAATTTTGAGGTACCTGTTGAATATGCCGGGGAGGGGTTAAATATCCTTAGGCTTGACAGAGGGCCTACTGCCTCTTTCAAAGATTTTGCCGCAAGGATGATGGCGCGGCTTATGCATTTTTATACAAGATCTTCAGGCAGGGAGTTGATAGTACTTGTAGCCACTTCAGGTGACACTGGAAGTGCTATCGCCAGCGCTTTTCATAATATTCCGGGCGTCAGAGTTGTAATTCTCTTCCCAAAAGCCGAGGTTACTGATAACCAGAGACGTCAGATGACCACCCTTGGTGGCAATGTAACTGTACTGGCTATCAACGGCAAGTTCGATGACTGTCAGAGGATGGTTAAAGAAGCCTTTAACGACAGTGATCTTTCGTCTGTCGGACTGACTTCAGCAAATTCAATTAATATTGGCCGGTTGCTTCCCCAGTCAGTATACTATTTCTACGCATATTCAAGGCTGGGTTTGAAGCCGGGAAGCTCCGTCGTTTTTGCGGTACCTTCAGGGAACTTCGGAAATATGATGGGAGGAATGATTGCCAAGCGGATGGGACTGATTGTGAAACGATTCATTATTGCCACCAATATGAATGACGAATTCCCTGAGTATCTGCACACAGGTGTTTACCGTCCTGTAGTACCCTCCCGAAATTGCATATCAAATGCCATGAATGTAGGGCACCCCAGCAACCTCGCAAGACTTGTAGCCCTTTATCGAGGCAGTATGGACGAGAAGGGAAATTTGACTTCCCAACCTGACCTTGGCTTTATGAGAAGGGACATTTTCTCCTGCCCGGTTAGTGATGAAGAGTCGCTTGAGATAATTAAGAAGTATTACACCATGAAGGGAATAATGGTGGAACCTCACGGTGCAACGGCCCTGGCTGCCGTTGAAAAATACAGATTGGAGTCTTCTGACAGGGATGAAAGAAAAATTCCGGTAGTGGCATTGGAGACCGCACATCCTGCCAAGTTTCCTGAGTCTGTTTTCGCCGCCACAGGAGTGCATCCGCCTGTCCCTGAGAGCCTGAAAGGATTAGAAGACAAGGTTGAATACTATGAGCACCTGAAAAATGATTATCTGGTACTGAAGGAATATCTGTTGTCAATGCAAGACCTTTAAAAACAATAAAGCATGAAGAGCTCGACACTAAGGGAAGTAAGGAAGATGAATATTATTTGCTCAGACGTTGAGGGAGTATGGGTCCCGGAGGTATGGGTGAATGTTGCAATTAAGACCGGCATAGAGGAACTGAGGCTTACAACCCGCGATATCAGTGATTACGATGTTCTGATGAAAGGCAGGCTCGAAATACTCAGGAAGCATGGGTTGAAAATATATGATATTCAAAAAGTTATAGCTACCATTGAGCCTCTTCCCGGAGCCGTGGAAACACTTACCGGCCTGAGGGAGGCATTACCGGTAGTGATGGTCTCAGACACTTTCGAACAGTTTGCCCGACCACTGATGAAGAGTCTGGGTTTGCCGATGCTGTTCTGCAACTACCTTGAGATAGATTCAGACGGATATGTTATCAACTACCATCTGCGGCAGCCCGATCAGAAGAGGAAGGTGGTGAAAGCCCTTCAGGGACTGATGTACAATGTGACTGCCATTGGCGACTCATACAATGACATTTCTATGCTGCAGCAGGCTGAGAGGGGAATCCTGTTCCACCCGCCGTCTAATATCATTGAGGAATATCCTGAATTTGAGGTTGTTAATGATCATGAGGCGCTTGTCCAGGCACTTGGTCAGCCTGCAGGCCTGAACCATAAGTCAGGGGCTTCAACCTGAAAACCTGATTGTTATGCCGGTACGAAAAGTACGCCCAGGCATGAATACCTGCCACGTTTCATAGTATCTTTCTCCCGTAATATTGTGCATTTCGGCGAAGAGACTGATCTTACTGCCTGTAACGGTTAGCTTTGTGTCGGCTACAAGGTAGCTTTCTCCGGTTAGTCTTTCGGAATACTTAATACTAACTGTGTGTGAGAACCGTTTCAGGAAGAGAATTTCCAATTCACCGGTTAACTGGTGGCGAAGGTTGTCGAGCCTGAAGCGCGAAAATTGGGGAAGTGTGCCGGTTATTTCTGATCCGGTAATTGCAAAGCCGAGAGTCAGTCTTGACAGTGGCTGCGATTCGAGGCCATTAAAAGTCTTTGGGAGGAGGGTGATATGACCCTCAATACCATTGAATTTTACATTATGGATGTTGACCGGCCTCCACTTATCAGTTTCCGATGCCTTTACTCTGTCGATAATATCGTATCCGGTGCGTGAGAAGAGTGAGATGATCGCATTCAATGATCTCATTCTGGTGGTCTTAATCCCTATTTCGGTTGAAAGCGCAAATTCGGGTTTGAGTTCAGGATTGCCTTCATTTCCAGGGTCCTGGTAATACAGATCGGTGAAAGTGGGTACTCTTAACGTATAGCCGGTATTAAGGAATGCGAGTAAACTACCGCTGATGCTGTATCCGATATCGATTCCGGGCAGCAGTGAGGTTCCGAACCCCGTACTGTGATTCATCTGAACGCCGGGGTTAAGGCTAATGCGACTGTCGAACAGCTCAAGGCGGTAATCGGTATAAACAGTGAAGCCAGCCCTTTTGTGGTTACCCAACCTGGTACTGCTGATTGCACTGTATGAAAACTCACCACCCATACCTAGTGTTCCTAGGCGACCGTAGCGGGTAATACTAATGTCGGCTCCGGCAGTTTTGTTTGAGTGTATATTCCTGTAGAACCCTGGGTCGTCTCTACGCAGCAGGTAATCGTCGTGATTGTATCTGAACCAGCTGCGGGCAATTATTTCCAGTGACTTGTTGTGGGTGGCAGGGGAGAAGGTTGCTGCAAACATTGCAGTAGTAATCTCCTCGTACTGATCTGGAAACATTGGTCCGGAATAGAATCCGTTTGCCCCGAAGGCTCTGTCGCTGATACCTGCTGTATATGAGAGAGTGCCTGCGCCTGTCATAACATCTCCCTGGTATAGAAGGTTGGTAAGTCGATAGTCGGTATTGTATTCGTAACCTTCCGAACGGCTGTGGCTTGCGGAAAGTTGGTTTCTGGTTGTTCTTGTGTTGAGCGACATGGAAGTCCCGGCGCTGATGTAGCCGGGCTGACCTGCTGCAAACCTCAGTGAAACCCTGTTTCCTTCGCTGCACTTCGTAATAATATTTATGGCACCTGCAAAGGCATTCTGTCCGAAGACACGGGCAGAGGAGCCCCTGTGAATCTCTATGCGCTCGATAATATCAGGATTGACAGGAAGGTTCAGGTTATGATGGCCTGTCTGACTGTCGCTTATCCTTACCCCGTTAACAAGGATGAGCACCTGGTCGAATGTGCTTCCCCTGATGCCGGCATCAGCCTGTATTCCGTCGGCACCCCTTTGTCTTATATCTACCCCGGGAATGGTCTGGAGAATGGCTGCGAGGCTTCTAACGGGCATATTCTTAATTGTTTCGTGATTAAGGATAATTACCGGGGCAGGCTTGCGTGACAGCGGTACCCTTATACGGTTTTCCAATATTACCACATCCTTGATCCAGATCGAAGAGTCAACCTGGGCGTTGACGATCAGATTGATGCATAACCAAAAGAATGCCAGCAGAGACCTTTTCATAAAATGATATTGGCAGTAAGGGACCAAAGATAATTAAAAAGCCGGGTAGGTAATAAAGGATGTAGATGGTCTGGTTTAGCGGAGAGATTTAAGGAAATGGATATTTCCGATAACTCGTTTCATCTTGATTGGTGTTACTCTGATCTGTCAGGTAAAAGATTTATAAAAAAGAAGAATGCTGCTTTCTGTGGGCAGCATTCTTCAAAATACAAATGTTTTGAGATCAGAAGTACCTGGTATGTTTTGACCAGAGTTCTTCTTCCAGTTTCCTGTATCGTTCCACTGCGTCATTGGCCATGTCGACGGAATACTTTGTGAGCATTTCGGCCGCTTTGGCAGGATTGCTTTTAAGTGTTGCGACTACCTGGCTTTCGAAATCCTTCTGACCGGCAAATGCCTTTTCTTCGATCTCTCCCCAAGCGGCTTCAACGTCCTTGATCATCTCCTGATATCTAAGACCGCATAATTGACTTACTTTTCTGAAAGCCCACCATGCACAGTCGTCGCGATAGCCTCCGCGACCGTCTACCATGTATGATCCGGGCATTGTTGCTATACCACAATAGAAAGGAGTATGTGGTGTTGTACAGGGATTATCATAACCAAGCCATACCACGCCGCCGACAGGATCGGGAAGCCAGTTGCGGGACTGGGTTACTGTAACATATGTTGCTCTGGCACATGCTATAGTTCTCTCAGAGGGTATCTTGAGGAATGTCCTCATCTCGCTGCTCATGAAAGGATTGGCTATCGGACTCTTAACTACTTTGCCTTCACGGTCTGCAACAGTTATTGTCTGGGTCATGTCGTAGGGTGTTCCCCCGTAGTAATCCCTAAAGATATTAAGTACATCTTTTACTGACAGCTTTTTATCAGGCTTGACAGAAAGGGGATAGTTTTCGGCATTAGGGTCAAGTCTCAGCGAGGGTGCAACCAGACTTAGTGCCCGCCACTCCCTTCTTCTGCATCCCATGCTGTTGCGATCAGCATATGCATAGCAGAATTCAAAGGGCTCGCCACTGTCCGGATCCCACAGACCCATTTCAATTGCCAGCGAGAAAACGTTGTCGGAGGCCATGTAGTTTTCAGGGTCTTCGAGGTTTATCTGTCTGATGCGGCTGGCATTTGCCGAGACACCCACATGGTCATCGGGTATCCTTACGGCAGCCCAGACGGCGCCTATCTTACCTCTCCCAGGACCAAGCATTTCAAAATGCCATGTTTCATTCTTGTCAGCAAAAGTGAAGCATTCTCCTACATCATTATATCCATATTCTTTGGTAAGCTCGTCGATGATCCTGATAGCTTCCCTTGCGGTCTTTGCACGTTCGAGCACCAGACGGTACAGTTCGGGACAATCGATAAGGCCCTCGGTCGATCTCATTTCCCTTCTGCCTCCGAAGGTTGTTTCTCCGATAGCCAACTGATATTCATTCATTACCGGATAAGCAGTATTGATATATGCGTATGTTTCCGGTACCTGCCTTATAAATCCGGCTTCAATAGCCTCAGGATCATCCGGCGAGGATGTTCTTTTCGGGTCGAACCATACGGCGGCTTGTGAGCCTGGCTTGTGCTTCTGGCGTGGAACAACGTTAATCCATGTACGATCGGTGTTGCTGTCGCACGAGTGCGAAGTCATTGTAGATCCGTCAACTGAGGCTGCCTTGCCTACAATAATGCTTGTACAGCTTTCCGAATCATAGAATAGCTGCTCCCGGCTTTTGTCGGGAGCAGGTATTATGAAGCTTGCTGTCAGCAGGATCAGTGTTGCTGAGAATATAACTGTGAACAGTCTGTTTCCGGTCTTTTTCATTTTACGGTTTTGTTTGGTTAGACGATAACCAGATCAGTTATTCCTAAAGCCCTCTGGCAAACATCGTAAAGAACTGGTTGCCCATTTCCCACCATCTCTGCATTGCAATCCTTGCAAAGTCATTCGTGTAATTGGTCAGAAAAACCCTGTGAGCAGCAGGTATAGGGTTTCCTCTCTGATCGAGTTCAGCGGGCTTGCCCTTTGAAGCCTCGTACATTTCAAGAGCTATTTTTTCAATTGCCGGCAATTCAGCAAAAGCTTTCTCTTCCAGTTCCCTGACACCAGCCTCTATATACTGACGGGTTACTCCCCATTTTATCTCAGCCAGCCTGTTAGTCCTTCTGAAGTGCCATATGGCAGCATCTTCACTATACTTTTTCTGACCGCATAGCTCGAAGCTCTCAGGAAGGTTCAGAACACCGGCAAATATTGGAATTCTTGGACTCTCACCCGGATTGTCAAATGAGAACCATGCAATGCCTCCGATTTCATCGGGAAGCCAGCTTCTAAGTTGTATCACCTGTGAATAGGAACACTGTGGAACCGCGATTGTCCTTTGGTTTTCAATGGTCCCGGGAGCAAGGGTATTTATAAGGTTCATCATGTCACCGCCCATGTAAGGGTTGGCCACCGGGCTTTTTACCATGTTAATATCAGAGGGTGTTGCGCCTTCAGCGGGTCTTCTGGCAGAGGATCTTACAACCAGATTTTGTGTCTTGTCATATGGAGTTCCTTCGTAATATTCCCTGTAATACGCGAATACATCGCGTACGCTGACTTTTTTCTCAGGCTTGACAGAGAATGGCAGCTCGTCAGCTTCCATAGAAAGGTTAAGTGAAGGCGCAAGTGTGCTGAGTATGTAGAATTCCCTGATGGCAAATGCTTTTGATCTTCCTCCGTATGCTTTCCAGAATTTAAAGGGTTCACCACTCTTAGGATCCCAGTATCCATACTCTTCCGCAAGTGAGAAAACATTCTCTGAGGCCATGTAATAATCAGGTTTTTTCAGATCTATTGTGCTTATTCTCGGGATATTGGCAGATACACCAACATGATCGTCAGGTATTCTTACAGCTGCCCATACTGCTGAATTATACAACATTCCGGCTCCGAATATTTCGAAGTGCCATACCTCCTTTGGGTCAGCAACAGTAAGGCACTCTCCTGCATCTGCGTAGCCGTATTGTGTGGCCAGTTCACCCATTAGCCTGATTGCATCTCTTGCTGTTGTGCAGCGTTCGAGAGCTATTGCCTGTAACTCTTCAATAAGGAAGAGACCGTCGTCGTTCCGCAGCTCCCGGCGTCCGGATATTGTGGTCTCTCCCATGGCAAGCTGCTTCTCGTTCATAGCCGGATAAGCAACGTTGTAATATGCATAGGTCTCGGCTACCTGTGGTATTTCACCTTTAGTATAAACCCTTCTGGTGTCCCATGGCGTTTCATTGTGGAGAAGGCCCCACTGTACTTTTCTTGTAGTACCTGCCGGATGTTTGGCTGCCGGAACAATGTTGAGCCAGGTACGGTAGTTGCCATCACAGCTGTGCGAGGTAATTACCGATCCGTCTGTTGAAGCCAGCCTGCCAACCATAATACTTGTACATGATGCTTCTTCATCGGTGAGCTGAATGAACTGTGCGTTCAGAAATGAGGGAAGGATAAGCACCATTAAGGCTGTCATCATCCATCTTGTCAGGGTCATCTGATTTTTCATCGTATTAGTTTTAGTTATAGTTATCATTTGCATCTCATTTTTATTCAAATCTGTTGCCGGCCCCCATTGCCCTGGTACCTGATACCTGATACCCGGCACCCGATACCTGATACCTGATACCTGATACCTGATACCTGATACCCGGCACCCGATACCTGATACCTGA
>CAZMSH010000022.1:0-63015 GCA_964568875.1 uncultured Rikenellaceae bacterium
GAGCTTACCACCACCGATGCAGGCGGGGCGGTAATAGGGGTACAGACCAGCGGTGAGTACCTTGCCGGCACGCCTATCACCAATACCCTAATCAACACCACCAATGCCGTACAGGTAGTTACCTACCACTTCAAGGCGCGGATCAGGGATGACAGGCCGGGCAGGGAGGGCTTCTTCTGCGACCAGGGCGGTGACACCATTATAATTGTATATGTAAATCCTACGCCACAATTTACAGTATCAGTTGATGACACGATCGTTTGTGACTTCTCGACTGTAGAACTGATTGTGACGGACGATCTCGGTAATGTACTTGGAGGTAAGGTATATGACCTGACGACAGTTTACACACCAGGTGCTGTCAGTGGTGTTCTGCCTGATGGAACATATCCGATAACTCAGAATGTGGTAAATACGCTTATAAACAACACCAATGAATTCCAGACCATAAGATATAATCTTCGTTACCGACTGACGGACACAAGGTACGGAGGCATTGCATTCTGTGATCATGGCATTGATACAACCATAGTGATATATCTTGAACCTACAGCTAAACTTGTAGCCACCATAGACAACGACACCATTTGCAATGATGGAACGATAAATATAAGTTGGACGACCCCCACCATACCGGTAACAGATATCGTATTTAATGTAACAGTCATAAATCCGTATCCCGAAATAACAAACTACACCGGCGGATTTGGATTGACAAAGCTGGATGAGATAAATAACTCACTAAACAATTCCGGCGACACTGCAAGAATGATAATGTATGTATTCTCTCCGGTGCTGCTCGATGTGCTTGGAAATCAAAAATGTTCAGGTATAAATGATACTGTAAGAGTATGGATCAACCCGACACCAAGGGCCATCCCGGTTGTTGAAACTGAAAGGATGTGTACCGGTGCAATTACAAGTGTCCTGATGACATCTCCGACAGTCATGACCAAGGGATATGTGATATTTGACTATTCGGTCACCCTGACAGGCAATCCCGGAGATATTACCGGCAATACTGATCCGGGAACGAGTCTGCAGCCGGGAGAAAGGATACGGTTTAATTATACAAACAGTTCGGATACTATACAATCAGTATTCTTCAATATTACTCCCAGAGCAACTGATCTTGGCTGTGCGAATGGTTTGGTTATTCCGGCTGAGGTCAAAGTACATGCGCTGCCGATACAGGACCTTATTGTTACCAATCCGGTTATGTGTACCGGGGGCAGCGACGGAGCATTAATGGCTATATTGTCTAAGGGTGCCGATCCATACGGTATTGTCTGGAACAGACCTTACTCATCACAGAATCCGCCTATCGTAGCAACTGTTGAAGGCACCAGCACGTTCGAACTGGATAGTCTGCAGGAGGGCTTGCACCGCGTAGTTGTTACCGACTTCCTGGGATGTGTAAATGAGATTTCATTCACTTTGGTTAGGCCCAGGGAGAATGTCATATTCGCTGCTCTCCCCAAATCAGGTAGCAGCTATAGTTTAACCTGCCCCGGTGGCAACGACGGCAATATATTATTTTATATTACGGAGGGATATAGTTTTCCGTTCAGTTACCGGATGCTGAACGAGGCAGGGGATACCCTTTTCCAGGGTACAATACCAGGCAATTATAGTCCCGCAAACCCGTTAACTTACAGGGTGTTTGGCGGCCTTCCTGCCGGCGAGTATTTTATACACCTTGAAGATGTAAACAACTGTCAGACAAATTATTACACCGAGGTCAAGTCACCTCCTCCCTTAGAGATTGTACTTGATGCACATGAGTATGAAGGAGGGTATAATGTAACATGCCGAGGCCATACCAATGGTTCTGCCTGGGCAGTGGTTACGGGCGGTAACACCGGTAGCCGTATCTATGAATGGTCGACTACACCCGGATTCCTACCCACTACTGTTTTAGTTGGTGACAGAATAGAGAATATTGGCGCTGGCGTATGGTACTTCAGGGTTACTGACAGCAGAGGATGTACTGCCACCTCCAGCATCACACTTATTGAACCTGATGGTATTGAATTGATAGACACCACCCTTTCGTGGAGTGCCGACAATGCGTATAATATCTCATGCCATGGTGGAACCGACGGCTCTATCTCTCTTGAATTTGGCGGCGGAACCGGTCCTTACATTTACAATTGGGTGACATATCCTGCCGGTGCAAATATTGCCCCGGGGCTGAAAGATCAGACCGGACTGATAGCCGGTGTCTATGAGCTGCTGGTGGTTGACGCCAACGGCTGTGACAGACTTTACAGCTTCACCCTGACTGAGCCTGACAGCCTTATCATAACACCCACATTGTCATTGACCTTCGACAATGCCTATAACATTAATTGTTTTGGAGGAACCGGAGCAATTAATCTGGCTGTAACCGGCGGAAGCGAAGGAAACTACACATACCTGTGGAGTACGGAAAATGGTTCCGGAATAGTTCAGGGAGATCGTGACCAGTCAGCTTTGACTGCAGGTACCTACTCTGTTCAGGTAACTGATTTCAATGGCTGTACAGCAATAATCGATACGACCCTTACGCAACCCGATCCGATTCAGATAACCCTGGTTCCCACTCATATTACCTGCGCTTCACCAGGTTTCGATAATGGATCTGTCGACCTCATAGTTACGGGAGGTAGCGGAAATTATAGTTTCGAGTGGTCGAACGGGGCCACAACGGAAGATATTAACGGACTGACCCAGAATGAGTACTCGGTAATCGTTACAGACACCTATGGTTGTCAGGCATTTGATACAGTATTTGTAAGCAATCCTCCCGATCTTACTCTTGATATAGCCAGGTCTGATTTTGGAGGATTCAATATCAGCTGCTTCGGGCTATCAAATGGCTGGCTTGAGGTTATCCCGGTTACAGGAGATGCCCCATTCACGTATCAGTGGACCGGCCCGGATGGATTTACTTCAACCGATAGCAGGATAACCAACCTCAGGGCAGGTGATTATATTATTAGTGTTATTGACAGGAATTTGTGCACTGCAACAGAAGTAGTCGAGGTTACACAACCCGGAAGGATTGACATGACAGTCAATCTGTCCCAGACTACCGGCGGTATGCACAATATTAACTGCTATGGTTCCTCAACAGGAACAATTACACTTTCAGCTGTTAATGCAGTGGGCGTAACACAATGGTTGTGGAGCGACGGAGCAACAGGCAGCGCCAGGACAGATCTGCCTGCGGGCAACTATACAGTTGTTCTTATTGATGAGAACAATTGTGCCGTTGATACTACAATTAATCTTACTCAACCCGACTCGATGATTATAAGCTTTACCGTTACACAGCCTCTGTGTCCGGAAAAGCCTGATGGAGACATAATTACAGAAGTAGTAGGTGGTGTGCCGCTTTATAACTATCTATGGAACGATAACTCCACACAAAAAGACAGGCTCGGAGTGACATCGGGTCTTTACATCCTTACGGTTACTGACCTTAACGGATGCATCGCTATTGATTCGGTTGAACTGGAGCCAGAAAAGGAACTTTGCCTTGAGATTCCAAATGCGTTCTCTCCTGATGGGGATCTGATTAATGATTACTGGAATATCGGGATGATATATCTTTATCCCAATATGGAGGTCACTATCTTTAACAGATGGGGTGAAACAGTATGGAAATCGGAGAGAGGCTATCCTGTTCCATGGGATGGAAGGAGCAACGGAAAATCATTACCGATAGATTCATACCATTATATTATTAACCTTAATAACGGAAGAAAACCTGTACTGGGAAATGTTACAATTGTCAGGTAGATATATCGACAGAAACCGGATACCTGGAAGACTGCTTCTTGTCCTGATGATTTTCCTGCTTGCAGGAGAGGCGCAGGGTCAGCAGCTACCCATTTACAGCCAGTATTTATACAACAAGTTTCTTATAAATCCTGCCGTTGCCGGCAGCGATGGCTATACAAGCATCAATCTTACCGCCAGAGAGCAGTGGGTAGGTTACAGTGGGGCTCCGCGTACTTTCTCTGTCAGTGCTCAGACACGGATCATGAAGCAAAGGTTTTCAATCAGGTCAGGAGGGAGGAGGAATATTTATCGTCCCGGTTCAGATGGCAGAGTGGGTATCGGCGGTTACATTTTCAGTGACAGAAACGGACTTATACAAAGAACAGGATTTCAGACCTCCTACTCCTATCATATCTGGCTTGACCAAAGAACCCAATTGTCACTGGGTTTGGCACTTACCGGCTATCATTTCAAGATAAATGAAGAGGATATCAGATTTGAAGACCCTAATGAACCATGGATGACCAATGACTTACGACGCGGCCTGTTTGTCCCTGATGTTAATTATGGTGTTCATATTATGAATCCCAGTTATAGCGCAGGATTTTCAATTGAGCAATTGTTTCAGTCTTTCGGGAAGTTCGGTAGTGAGGCATATGGAAACTTTACCATGCAAAGGCACTATTATGCTTTTGCTAATTACACATTTGAAGCAGGGTTGTATTCTGAGTTGCAGCCAGCTGTATTGGTGAGAATGTCAGAACAGTTCAAACCACAGGCAGACATCGGACTAAACTATATTTTCAGAAAGGAGTTCTGGACAGGAGTCACATACCGCACTGGTGCTGCAGTAATAGCTAACCTGGGATTTCAGTACGAAAATTTCTTTTTTGGCTATTCATTCGATTTCACTACGCAGGAGATACAGAATATGACATACGGCACTCACGAAATCACACTTGCATTCAAGTACGGCGATCCTCGCCGCAAATACAGGTGGCTTGACAGGTACTGATGTTAAGAAAGACTAAGGACAGTACCTTAATTCTTAATATAAATGTGGATTAAAGAGCTGCACTTCTCCTTGCTTATGGCTGCGGCCAGCCAGAAATAAGACCCCTTTAACAGTCCCTTGATAAGAGCGAATCGGCTTTGCCTGTGCCTTTCACTAAGTATGGCAATATAGAAAGCGTCGAGGGGCATTCGCTTGACGGCAACAGGCCTTAATCCGGCTCTTGATGTGAGGGTATTGATATGATTAATGCTGAAATGCCACAAGTGACGGGGCACATCATAGGCAGCCCAGTTATTTTTATAGTGTCGGGCATCTGTTGACTCAGGATTAGGAAGGGCAATGATCAGAATTCCTCCCTTTTTGAGTATTGTGCAGAGATTATTCAGGTAGACTTCTGGTTCGTGAATATGCTCGAGAACGTGCCACATTGTTATTGCATCAAATGAGTTCTCAGCAAAATTGCCCTCCTTCAGTGAAGGAATTAGCGAAATTTCGTTGATTTCCGTTGCATGCCTCCGCGCGTTATCGCTTATTTCAACACCGAGGGCATTCCATCCTATTTTTTGCATCTGCATTACAAAGTGTCCTGTCCCGGCACCGATGTCGAGTATTGTTCCTTTTGCTGTATTGGTGAACTTTTTAACGATTCCGGTTTTGTGCCTGAGCATTATGGATCTGGAGATGCCATACAGAATATCAGTTAACGATTTTCGACCTCCGGTGTGTGAAATATATTCCGGCGATTCATAATAGGCTCCAATTTGAGCAGGCTCAGGGATTCCCTGTGTGAACATAAAACCACAGGCCTTGCACCTCATAATGCTGAACTCTTTGCTGCTGACAAGGTGGTCAATACATTTGAAGGCCGTAATAAATTCCCTGGCCCCGCATACGATACACTCTTCATGGGTTTTCATAACTGCTGTCGGTTCCTGCGCCTGAACAACACTACTCCGTATCCTGCAGATATCAGGATCAGCAATAATGAACCTGCCATTGACACCCTGTTGCCGTTAAAATATGATTCCGGTCTGAAAAGGAATTTTATCTCATGCTCGCCAGCCGGAATCTGCAATCCTCTCAGGATGTAGTTCGCCCTGAAATGGTCTGCCGGAATATTGTCAATATAGGCCTGCCAACCAGCCGGGTAGTATATTTCCGAGAAGAGGGCTACCCTGTCAGATGATGCTGATGATTTATAAATCAGCTCATTTGCCTTATATGAGGTTAGGTAAATCGTGTCATTGGCGTTATTATTTTCAGTCACCTGATTAATACCGACATAATCCCTGTATATTTCCTTTACAATTGCTTCATGGCTAGTAATAAAAGGTATCATTTGAAGTTCTTCATTGGAGCTTAGGACCCAGTTTATCTTACTGGCAAACCAGGCATTCCCCATAGCATAGGGATTAATCAGGGGGGGTGCTTCGGGATTGTATATTATATATCTGGTATTAAGCATATTAAGGGCGTTAAGGCTCGACATGGCCGGCTCAATGTCTGTTTGATCGCGGGCTGTCCTCAGGGCATTCGTAAAGGATACGAGTTCGTTTACCATGACAGAATCAATGAGTTCCTGGTAGCGACGAAGTTTTGCTCCATGGTATCCTCCGATTGAATGGTGATAATAAGAAGTGGAGGCATCATTAAAGGTGCTGACGCTGAGGTTCAGTACCCTGTTGATTTCCGGATCGGCCATGATTGCCTGATCTGCCACAGATGGTGAGAAGCTTCTGTTGAACTGAGACGCAGGCACAAATTTGTCATTGTTCATGTATCGTTTGTTAACAGGCCACATATCGATGACGATAAGGAAAATAAGTACTGGAATCATCATCTTTAGTTTTATCCTGTCTTTGATGAAGAAGTATATCAGGGCAGCTGTTAAAAGGGCAAACACCAGTGACCTGAAAGCATCGTTGCGAAGCAATTCTTTTCTGTCGGCTATCATAGCGGAGCTTAGCCACGTGGGTATCTGACCATCCATCTCAAAAGGGGAGAGGAATGAACCGGCAAGACCCGGGAAGAGGATGAATAGCAGCAGCAGCCCACCGGTTACCATTGTTGCTCCTTTCAGTCCTTTTATAATATCATTGGTAGTGACTTTGCCTTTTATCACAGCGTCAAGAGTCAGAAACCCCAGCAGCGGGATACAGAACTCAGCTATTACGAGAGTCATGCTTACGGCCCTGAATTTGTTGTAGCCGGGCACTACATTCATGAAGAATTCTGTAAACCAAAGCAGGTTTTTACCCCAGGCAAGCAGAATTGATAGTATAGTAGCGGCCAGCAGCCACCACTTATCGGGACCTTTCAGTATAAAGAGGCCCAGGACAAAAAGGAAGAATACTATAGCGCCTACATAGACCGGCCCGTCAGTACCGGGCTGTGTTCCCCAGTATTTAGGCAAACCGTTGAGGTACTCAAGTGAATTGTTTTGCCGCAATGCATTGTAGGTCCTTGACTCCCTTGAGAACGGCTTACTGGCACCTCCCTTGAATCCAGGTATCAGCAGGGTCATGGTTTCATCTATTCCATAGCTCCATTGTGTCGCGTAGTTGATATCAAGGCCGTCGCTATTCTTTCCTTCAGGCATCTGCAGTTCTGATTTACCGCGCATAGAGTACTTACTGTATTCATACGTCGTCAGCATATTGGCGAAATTGACGCTTACAGCCAATATAACCGGAATTATCAGGATGCCGGTAGTTTTGAAAAAAGCGACTACCCTCTTTTCTCTGATACTGAAAACAAGTTCGGTTATGCCGAACAGGGCAACGGCAAGAAGTGCATAATAGGTTATCTGAAGGTGGTTGGCGATCAGTTCCAGTGAGAGGAACCATGCCATAAAAATGGCTCCTGCAATTGCATTTCTGCGGTACGAATATACAATACTGCCTATCAACGGAGCCATATATGCAATTGCAAATGCTTTTGTATTGTGACCTGCCCCGAGAATTATAAACAGATATGATGAGAGAGAGTATGCAATAGCACCTGCCCCGGCGATCCACGGATTAAGTCCGAAGAACAGCAGCAGCACGTAGAAACCTACCATCGTCAGGAATATCGCAGCAACCGGTACTTTGAAGAGTTTAAGAGCCCTGTCGATCTTTTCAATAAGATTGCCCGGATAGAGCGTTGATATCAGGTAGGCCGGCATTCCGCCAAACATTGAGTTTGTCCATAGTGGTTCTTCTCCATATTTCTCCCTGTGTTCGTTAATCTCCCTGGCAGATGAGATATACACTGTGTTGTCGTTGGTTTTCAGTTTTTTCCCTTCGAGTACCGGGGAAAAATAGACCACGGTTATTAAAAGGAAGAGAGTAATGTTGATGACATGGGGGAGGTAATTCGACCTGAAGCCTGTTATCTGCATGGTATCGAGCTTTTTTGATATATTTGTAGACGACAAATTTATTCTTTTTTGACAAGAAACCCCATGGGTATAATACAAAAGCAGACCTTAAAGGGAACCGCATACTCATACATCGGGGTTGTTATCGGGTTCCTGAACATGGGGATCCTTTATCCGCGCATCTTTACGACAGAGCAGATCGGACTAACCCAGGTCATGCTGTCAATTGTAACCATATTGTCGCAGCTTGGCAATCTGGGCTTCGTAGAAATGTCGAACAGAATATTCCCATGGTTCCGTGATAAGCTTTCAGGGAACCGCGGGTTTCTCGGTCTGGGTTTGCTCATCACACTGGCAGGAACTATTATTGTTACGGTTCTTCTGATACTGAATATCGATTATGTAGTTTACTCCAATGCTGAAAGGACATCCCTTCTTGAGGAATATTCGGGTTATCTTCCATTGCTTCTGACACTAACTATCTGGTTTACATTTTTCGACAATTATGTAAGGCTGCTATACAACGCAGTTCTTGGCATTTTTTTGAGAGACATTCTTTACAGGATTCTCAACCTGATACTTATAGGACTCTATTTTTTCAAGCTTATCGATTTCGATGGTTTTATACTGTTCTTTGTTCTTAGCCAGGGTCTTCCCCAGATTATCACCCTGATAGTCTGGATGGCAAGAAACAATGAACTGACTGTAGGCAACTTCCGGTCATGGATCGACAGAAACATGGTCAGGCAGCTTGTCAGCCTCAGCGTTTACGGACTGATTACGGGTATTAGCGGGATCACCGTTTCGAATATTGACAAGTATATGATCAACTATCATCTCGGTCTTGACCAGGCAGGGATTTACGCCATATCTTTCTATTTTGCAACAATAATACTTATACCGGGGAAATCACTGGGTAAGATAGCAGCTCCAGTAATCGCGGACGCATGGAAGCGCGAAGATGTTAAAACAGTTGCTGATATTTACGCACGAAGTTGTATTAACCAGATCGCCATAGGTGTATTGCTGGTAGTTGGCATTATTGCTAATCTTCATAATATCTACAGGATATTACCAGAGTCTTATGCCGGAGGAGAATGGATCATAATTCTTATTAGCCTGGGCAATTTTGTATTTGTTGCAACCGGGGCGAGTATTTATGTGCTTGGAACTTCAAGGTATTATAAACATCAGACATGGCTTATGCTGTTTATGATTTTACTGGTGCTTTCGACTAATTATTTTCTGATACCGGCAATGGGAATTGAAGGAGCTGCACTTGCCTCTTTCGTTTCGCTGACAATAATCTCGGCAATAAGGGTATATATAATATGGATAAAAATTGGTATCTGGCCTTTCCGATGGGAAAACCTTGCACTAATAGGGGCAGGAATGGCTGTCTTTCTTTTGTCTCAGCTGATACCAAGGTTGCCTCTTATTGCTGACATTGCTGTTCGCAGCTCTTTTATTACCCTGCTCTTCCTCGCTGTGGTGTATTACTTTAACCTCTCAGGAGAGATAAAGCTGATGATTGATAATCTCCTTAATCTGTTAAGGAAGAAATAGAAATATTTCACTAAGATACCAGCAGGGAATTTAGCTTTTAACGCAGATAGTCTTCTTGAGCACTCTTTGAGCTGAGTTTAACACAGTTATCAGATCAGAGTTGAGAGTTTTGCTGCTCCCTCTTTTCTTGAGAAGCTGCCCGGAAGATACTTTCTGTCAGGCACTTTGCCATCAATTGCCTCTTCAAGAAATTTTCTTATAGTTGCATCATCGTCATAACCGGCTACTGCTCCGTTGCCAAGACCTGAGACTACTGATGCTGCATCTCCGTCGACAGGCCCTATACAGATTATGGGTTTACCGGTGGCGATATATTCATACAGCTTCCCGGTAAGAATCACTTTGCTGCTGGTATGTTCAGGAATCAGCAACAGAAGTACTGATGCGGCTACCATTTCTTTAATTGCTTCAGGATGACTGCAATAGTTGTGAAACTCAACAATGCCGGCCGGCAGGCTTGTAGTGAGCAATTCTTTTTGTTGTCTTGAGACGAACCCTGTAAAACGCAGCCGGAATTGTTTTCCGGTTCTTTCAATTTCCCTGAGGGCTGCTACCAAACTACTGAGATTATATGAGTCTGATAACGTGCCTGTATATGATATTGTAAACACCTCAGGCTTTTGAGGATAGAGTTCTTTAAAATCATTGTAATCATATCCGTTTCTGATTACGGTTATTTTTTCTGAGACGGAGGGATGTTTTGCGGAATAGAGTTCTGACAGGGAGGGTCCTACGGTAACTATATGGTCAGCACCTGTAATTACTTTTTTCTCCAGACCTTTATCCTTCATTCTTGCAGGGAATGAAGGGTAGAACTCCCTGTAATAGTAGATGTCAGTCCATGGGTCACGAAGGTCGGCTATCCATTTTATTTCAGGAAATCTCTTTTTCAGCCTAAGCCCTATAAGCTGTGTAGAATGCGGCGGACTTGTTGTTATTACAGCTTTAATGGTGTTGTTTTCAATAATTTCGACAGCCTTTCTGAATGCATAACGATTCCAGCCTCTTCTGGGATCGGGAATGAAGAAGTTACCCCTGATGAACCGGGCGACTTTCTCTTTAAATGGATTCTTACCTTCTTTGGCGAAGCCTGCTGAAGAAAGGGCAGATTTATCACGGCTGAGTATCCTGAAAAAGTCCAGAGCCTTTGTTTTATATATCTTAAGCCCGTCTGGAATATCTTCTTCGAGGGAGATGTCTGTTACCGGATAGGTTGCACAAACCGGGTCAACGGTCAGTATGTACGGTTCTATACCAAACTCTGGCAGATAACGGGCCATTTTTAGCCACCTCTGTACTCCGGCGCCTCCTCCCGGAGGCCAGTAATATGTTATTATTAGAGCTTTATCCACTCCTTCTCAGTAGTTATTCCTGAAGTTTCCTCAATAAAGCCGGTATACTTACCTTTTCTGCAATAATATCATTGAGAGCAGCAATTTTAACCCTCTCCTGAAGCATTGTGTCGCGGTACCTTATTGTAACGGTTTCATCCTCTTTGGTCTGTTGATCGATGGTAATGCAATACGGGGTTCCTATAGCATCCTGCCTGCGATACCTCCGCCCGATTGAGTCTTTGTCATCATATTGGCAGTTAAAGCTGAACTTGAGATCGGCAACTACTTTCTCAGCTATTTCAGGCAGACCGTCTTTCTTTACCAGAGGAAGTACAGCGAGCTTGACAGGGGCCAGCACTGCCGGAAGCCTCATTACGACTCTCATATCTTTGGTGCCGTCGTCCTTGATAAGTTCTTCCTCCTCATAAGCGGCAGTTATTACCTGAAGGAACATCCTGTCAAGACCTATCGATGTTTCAACGACATACGGAACGTACGATTCGCCTGTTTCATTGTCGAAGTACTGCATCTTCTTGCCGCTAAGTTCCTGATGCTGCCTCAGGTCGAAGTCGGTACGCGAGTGAATTCCTTCAACCTCCTTGAATCCGAACGGGAACCGGAATTCGATATCACTTGCAGCGTTTGCATAGTGGGCAAGCTTGTCGTGGTCGTGGAAGCGGTAATTGTCACTTCCGAAACCAAGAGCAAGATGCCATTTCATTCTGATCTCCTTCCAGTGGTTATACCAGTTCATTTCGGTTCCTGGTTTTATAAAGAACTGCATTTCCATCTGTTCGAATTCCCTCATTCGAAAGATAAACTGCCGGGCGACTATTTCGTTCCTGAATGCTTTCCCAGTCTGGGCTATACCGAAAGGAATTTTCAGTCTGCCTGTTTTCTGCACATTAAGGAAGTTTACAAATATTCCCTGTGCCGTTTCGGGGCGGAGGTAGATTTTTGAAGCTCCATCGGCTGTTGATCCCATTTCAGTGGAAAACATAAGGTTGAATTGCCTGACCTCGGTCCAGTTACGACTACCGGAGATGGGGCAAACTATCTCATTGTCGATGATGATCTGCCTGATTTCCTTCAGGTTGCCGGAGTTCATAGCATCGGCAAGCCTTAAATTCAGAGCGTCAATCTTTGCCTGATAATCAGCAACCCTCTGGTTGGTTTGTCTGAACATCTCTTCATTGAAAGCTTCACCAAACCTGTTTTTTGCCTTTTCGACCTCCTTTTCGACTTTCTCTTCAATCTTTGCTATATGGTCTTCAATCAGGACATCGGCACGGTATCTCTTTTTTGAATCCTTGTTGTCAATAAGCGGATCATTGAATGCATCAACATGGCCCGAAGCTTTCCAGACATCGGGATGCATGAATATTGCCGAATCAAGTCCAACAATGTTCTCATTCAGCAGTACCATGCTGTCCCACCAATATTTTCTGATATTGTTTTTTAGCTCCACTCCATACTGCCCGTAGTCATAAACGGCACTCAGTCCGTCATAAATTTCACTTGACTGAAACACATAACCATACTCTTTGCAATGGGCTACAAGCTTTTTGAAATCATCATTCCGGGCCATACTTTATTACTTTGTTATCTGGTTGGCAAAAGTAAGCAAAAAGTGCTGTTTAACAATCACACCGCTTATAATGGGGAAGTGTTAGCCGATCATTTTATATATTTGTTCTTTTATAGACAATGAGATTAAGAACCGATTTCCTGGTAATAGGCAGCGGAATAGCCGGATTATCATTTGCCCTTAAGGCTGCGGCCCATGGCAAGGTTGCCGTAGTGACCAAGTCGACACTTGAGGAGACCAACACCCGATACGCTCAGGGGGGGATTGCGGCAGTAATGTATAAACCAGACACATTTGAGAAGCATATCAGGGATACCATTATAGCCGGTGACGGATTCTGCAATGAAGAGGTGGTGCGCATGGTTGTGTCAGAAGCGCCGGCCAGGATACATGAGCTGGTTGAGGCCGGGGCTGAATTTGACAGGAAACCTGATGGAAGCTTCGACCTTGGCAGGGAGGGAGCACACTCGGAGTATCGTGTTCTGCATCATAAAGACAATACAGGTGAAATGATACAGCAGACTCTGGTACGTAATGTCCTTAATCATCCCAATATTACCATCTATGAAAATCACTTCGCCATTGAAATTCTTACCCAGCATCATCTGGGCGACAGGAACATTACCAGAGCCCGGAAGGACATAAAATGTTATGGTGCTTATGTTGCAGATCTTGGGGGAAAAAGGGTAATAACGTTTCTTGCTCCTGTAACGGTAATGGCAACGGGAGGGGCAGGAAGCGTATATCAGACAACTACCAATCCTGAAATAGCAACCGGTGATGGTATCGCCATGGTTTACAGGGCCAAGGGTTTGATAGAGAACATGGAGTTTGTACAGTTTCACCCTACATCACTCTATGACCCCGGAAAGCGCCCCCAGTTTCTGATCACTGAGGCTCTGCGAGGATTCGGCGCTGTTCTGAGAAACAGCTCAGGGGAGAAGTTCATGAACAGGTATGATAAAAGAGGCAGTCTGGCTTCACGTGATGTTGTAGCAAGGGCTATTGACAATGAAATGAAGATCAGGGGAGAAGACTTTGTCTATCTTGACAGCACCCATCTCGACCCCGGGAAACTGAAGGAGCATTTCCCGAATATTTATGATCACTGTCTTACTATTGGTATTGACATGACGCGTGAGATGATCCCGGTAGTTCCTGCTGCCCACTATCTTTGCGGGGGCATAAAGGTAAATATGAACGGTCGTTCATCAATTGACCGGCTATACGCTCTTGGCGAATGCTCTTCCACTGGCCTTCATGGTGCAAACCGTCTTGCCAGCAATTCACTTATGGAGGCTGTGGTTTACGCTCACAGGGCTGCGACTGATGCCATTGAAAGATTCAGATCGATTTCAGTTGAAGAGAGGATACCTGACTGGGACTATGAGGGTACCAGCCACAATGAGGAGATGATTCTCATAACACAGAGTTACAGGGAGGTGCAATCGATAATGAGTAATTATGTGGGTATAGTAAGGTCAGATCTGCGGTTGAAAAGGGCCCTGTCGAGATTGGAAATACTGTACCGCGAGACTGAAGATCTGTATAAGAGATCACATATTTCTGCCCGTCTCTGCGAACTGCGAAACATGATCAATGTCGGGTACCTTATAATAAAAATGGCCAGTCACAGGCACCAGAGCATAGGTCTTCATTACTCAATCGATTACCCCAGAAAAAAAGGCTCTGAGTTTTAAACTATTTTATATGAATCACTTACAGGCATCCTTTCATGGGAAAAATCAATTCTGGCGCTATATTGTAATCATTTTTGCTCTTTTGGCGGCCGCAAACACAATAGGGGCGCTGCCTGTTTACTGGTTCTTTTTTAAGGTAAGACAGACTGATCCTGCAATGGCAGCCGAGTATCTTAATAATCCACATAATACGACGTTACTCGGATTGGATTCTGTGACAGGAGTTGTTGTGATACTCTTTCAATTTCTGGTATTGTTCGTCACATTTGCATTATTGATAAAGCCGGTTCATGAAAAGAGTTTCCTGCAAACGGTAAACGGAAGAGAAAAATTCAGGTGGGAGAGATGTCTATCCGGTGCCGTCGTCTGGGCAGTTATTTCGGCAATCTACCTTGCCGTATACTTTGGTCTGGAACCTGATAATTTCAGGATAAACAATACAAGTTCATCATTATTAACACTCATTATAGCCTCAGTTGCACTGATTCCGTTTCAGGCAGGTATTGAGGAGATCCTGTTCAGAGGCTACCTGTTCCAGGGATTCTACCGGCTATTGCCACGGAAATGGTTTACTCTGGTAATAACTTCTGTCTTGTTCGGGCTTCTGCATTCCGTGAATCCCGAGGTCAGGGATTTCGGTTTTATGGTAATGATGCCGCAGTATATCCTGGTCGGGTTGGTTTACGGCATAACCACTATACTGGATGATGGAGCAGAAATTGCTATCGGGGCCCATACTTCCAACAATATTTTTCTTTCCATAATGCTGACGCACAAATCATCTGCTTTGCAAACTCCTGCAGTATACGAACAGATAAATGTATATCCCTGGATAGAGTTCGCCGGGTTACTCGTTATGTCGGTTCTCTTCGTGGGACTCCTTGCTCGAAAATACAAGTGGAACCTACGGTTCCGGTATTGATAAAATATTTTTGCTATTACCGCAAGTTTCGGGCAGATTCTTTGTCTAAAACCTGTAACAGTTAACCTGTAAATATCAGTATATTGACGGGAGATGGCAGATACAGTACAGAGTCTCAACTACTTGAAGGATTAAAGGCTGGAGACAGGGATGCATACAGACTTCTTGTGGAAAAGTACCATGTAAAGGTTATAAGAACCTGTACCGGCTTTTTACACTCCGGCGCCGATGCCGAAGATATTGCCCAGGAGGTGTTCATTGAGGTATTCAGGTCAGTGGATCGTTTCAGGGGAGATGCATCCCTTTCAACCTGGATATACAGAATTGCAGTAAACAAATCTCTCAACTTTTTAAGAAGCTCCGGCAGAAGAAAGTTATTTTCATTTTTGACCGGCCATGATGACAATTATTTGCATGAGATAAACAATGAACATGCTTCTCAGGAAAGCAATCCTGAGGAGTCTATGATACAAAGCGATCATGCCCGCATTCTTGAACAGGCATTGAATTCGCTGCCTGCCAAGCAACGGACTGCATTTGTGCTGAACAAATATGAAGACCTTTCTTATAAGGAGATAGCAGATGTTATGGACGTCTCGATAGGTTCGGTTGAGTCGCTGATATTCAGGTCAAAACAGAACCTCCAGAAGAAACTTTACAATTTTTACAATAAAAATATGAGATGAGCGCAAGTTTTACAGAACAAATATGTCTAAACGATAAAATCACAGCAAAAATGAGATGCAACAAATTAAATATCGATCTTTTCAGCTACGCAGAGGGGACTCTTTCAGAAGAGGATACAACTGCCGTTGAGAAGCATCTTGAAGATTGCGTTGCATGCAGCAGCTTCGCAGCGGAGATCAGGGGAGTGCTTGCTGTGATGGAAGCGGAAAAAAAAGTCACTGAGAATCCCTTCTTCTTTACCAGAGTGGAGGCAAAAATGCTGAAACCATCGAAACAGCCTCAGTTGTCTCTGGTAAGGTTATTGCCAACAATGGTGGCTGTTCTCTTCTTTGTGGGAGGTGTCTTTGCCGGAATCAATATAGGTAAACTCTACGGGCCAGATGCGGGAGCATCCGAAAAACTGGTGTTTGAGACAAAACAGTTTATTGATGATCTCGGGCAGGAGCCAATCGAGTCGCTGATTATTAATCTATATCCTGAGAATGATGACACGAAATAGGATATTGATATGGGCAGTGCTGATATTATTGGCAGTCAATATAGCCACAGTGATATCGGCTTTGAGGTACTCAGGCAGGGTAAGGTCAGATGAACTGGCCAGGAGCGAGGCAATGGCCGATGCCAGGGTGATGTTCTTTACAGAGCGGCTTCAGCTGGATGAGCGCCAGAACAGGGAGTTTATTCAACTTAACAGGACATTCAACCAGAGAGCAGGAAGGAAGGCCTCCAGACTTGATGTACTGCGGAGAAACATGATAGAGGAACTGGCAAGACCAGAGCCTGACATGGAAAAGGTCGGGAGCATAACAGAAGAAATAGGCTTGGTACACAGCGCTCTAAAGCAGGAGACAGCAACATATTATCTTGACCTGAAAAACGTCTGCACTCCTGAACAACAGGAGAGACTCAGGGAGATGTTTATGGTGATGTCTGATCCTGAGAGCGACATTAATCAGTTACGCCGTGGACAAATGGGGCCAGGACCGGCCGAAAGGGGAAGAATGCGAGGAATGGGAAGAGGTCGTGGAGGAAGATTCTAAAGGAATGAGAAGAACTCAGAATATATTGTTTAACTTAATAAATTGAAGTCATGAAAAAGGTATTAAAAATCAATGTTGTGCTGATATCGCTGCTTCTGGTTACAGGAGGAATGATCTATGCACAAGGGAGGGGTCGTGTTACTGATCCCGGACAGTATTGCGCCAACATTCCAGGTATCACTGAAAAGCAAAGGTCGGAACTAATATCTCTGGCAGAAAAACACCGTGCCGAGATGGACGAACTCAGGGCGCAGAGACAGGGTGCAGCGACACGTGAGGCGTGGTATGCGGCAGGGCAGAAGATGAGAGAGGCCACCGATAAGCACAGGTTTGATATACTTAATGTGCTTACTCCGGAACAGAAGGAGATTTATGCACCAAGGGCATATGGCAACTTCGGACCTGCAGGCAGGGGTGGCCGCGGTGCCGGCATGGGCCCCGGAAGGATGGCTCCTGCATATGGAGGAAGAGGAAGAATGATGGCTCCCGGAATGGGCGGCCGTGGATGGAGAAGATAAACTGACGCAAAGGACAGTTAGTCAGCAAATATCAATCGTTACTATGAAGCATCAGGTGCCGGACAAAAAGTCTGGCACTTGTTTTATATAGACATACTTCCAAAA
Source organism: uncultured Rikenellaceae bacterium (assembly GCA_964568875.1). Classification (GTDB taxonomy): domain Bacteria; phylum Bacteroidota; class Bacteroidia; order Bacteroidales; family VadinHA17; genus SLNP01. Next base: position 17,605 of record CAZMSH010000022.1, read on the forward strand.
GCTTCACTGTTTATCATATACCGAAGTTCTGTCAACGGTGCGGAAATCACCATACCTTGAAGATATTTCAGTAAGAAGACTCCTGATCTCATCAGGTTCAGTAGAGGTTAGCAGTTTCAGCCTCGTTTCTCTGAAGTCAGGCAGTCCCTTGAAATAGTTCGACAGGTGTCGACGCAACTCGAAGATTGCCCTTTTACCTTCTTTATGGTTCAGGGAAAGATTCAGATGGTCAAGCGCCAGGAGTACTTTTTCACTTACCGTAGGTTCAGGAAGCAGCTCTCCGGTTTCAAGATAATGCCTTATATCCCTGAATATCCAAGGTCTTCCGACAGCTGCCCTACCGATCATTATTCCGTCAACCCCAAAACGCCTGAACATTTCTTCTGCCTTAAGAGGAGAGTCTACATCTCCGTTTCCGATTACCGGAATGGTGATCTTGGGATTGTTTTTCACCTCACCGATAAGTGTCCAATCGGCTTTTCCCCTGTAGAGTTGTGACCTGGTTCTTCCGTGTATTGTAATGGCACAGATACCTGTATCCTGAAGCCTCTCTGCAACGTCAACAATTATTTTACTCTCTTCGTCCCATCCCAGGCGTGTCTTTACAGATACAGGAAGTTTCACTGCGTTAATGATAGCCCTGGTCATTTCAATCATCAGTGGAATATTACGCAGCATCCCGGCGCCGGCACCCCTGTTGGCAATTTTTTTAACCGGACAGCCGAAGTTCAGGTCAATAACCTCAGGAACTGATTCTTCTGCCATTAGTGCTGCCTCTACCATTGATTCGGTGATATGTCCATAGAGCTGAATGCCGATAGGCCTTTCTGACTCCAGTATGTCTAGCTTTTTGAGGCTCTTGGCGCCATCCCTTATCAGTCCGTCTGATGAGATGAATTCTGTATACATGAAATCGGCGCCGAACCTTTTACACAAAGCTCTGAAAGAGGGATCGGTTATATCCTCCATCGGAGCCAGGAAAAGAGGCCTCTCCCGCACTATTGCATTGCCCAGTTTCAAAATAATATCCTCCTGAATAGTAATTTCCTTAAATTCGCTGCAAAGTTATAAAAATGGCAGAGAAACGCTTTTTTGTCTTTTTCAGGGAGATGAGTCCAGGCGCTCAGCTGCTCGCAAGCCTGACAGTCGTATTGCTTGTCTTTGCCGTTCTTTACCCCGTGTTTCTGCTGGCAGGCCTCCTGGCCGGAACAGATCTCGCTGCTATGGAAAAAGTTGCCAGCGGAGGAGTGGCAGTACCGTCAGCGATTAAGTACCTCCAGGCCGCTCAGCATGTATCCCTTTTCATTGCACCGGTACTCGTATGGTCTTTTCTATGTGAAGGAACCGTGACCGGTTATACAGGAATGAAGCTTTATCCGCGCCCTGATCATATTTTACTTGTCATTCTTATCTCAATGCTTCTGATACCGGTGAACAGTTATACGGGGTATCTTAATTCTCAGGTTATATTTCCAGAATGGCTTTCAGGAGCAGAAGAATGGATTATTGCAAAGGAAGAAACAGCCGTTAATCTGATGTCAGAGCTTATTCGTTCCACTGATCTCAAAGGGTTGCTAATCAATATCCTTATTATTGCTATCATTCCGGCTGCCGGTGAGGAACTTTTTTTCAGAGGTATGCTGCAGAAAATTCTTGTCAGGTTAATTAAGAACCAGCATATTGCATTGCTGCTTACTGCCTTTGTTTTCAGCTCTCTTCACTTTCAGTTTTACGGGTTTCTGCCACGACTGATTCTGGGAGTGGTTTACGGTTATCTTTTTTTGTGGAGCGGCTCAGTGTGGTTGCCTTCAATAGCTCATTTTATCAACAATGGAATACCCGTAGTGTTAGCATACTTATATGGTTGGGAATCAGTAATGGAAACGACTACGGCCATAACAACCGACAAGCCTTCGATACCGATTGTTTCAATAATAGTTCTGATAATTCTTATGCTATATTTCCGCAGATTACTGAAGAGTGACCCTACCTTACGATCTCGTTTTTCCTGAAGACATATACCAGTCCGTAGGTTTCGGCTTCATCCCTTCTTTCTTCATCAGGCATATCTCCAAGACTTCCTTCCACCTCGTTCCATATATTCAAAATCAACTCGTCAGCCTCTTTTCGCATTTCTGCTGTCCGCCCGGCATATTCAGTTGATTTTCTGCTCAGTGTCTTATGAAACCTGTGGGCGTCAAGGAACTGATCATACCATACTTTAACAACAGCTATGGAAGGATTGGAAATTGGCGTAAGTCCTTTCTTCTTTCTGAAATCCTCTCCGTCAATAATGCGCTTTCCCCATGTTACCAGCTCATTGTCTGATGTGAGCGGAGGTATTGTGGCATCATCGGTGGCAATACCATAGTAGGTACGTGTCTCCGGGGGCAGTTCCCCTCTCTGAATTGCCATATTCATTACCCTGAGAAAGTGAGCTATGTACAACCTTGCCTTGCGGGCTATTTCCTGATATTCTGAGCTCTTGTTGCTCTGCGAGCTCATGGTCTGTCTCTGTAATCCAATGGTATGCTCAAATTGCGGAAGGAAACCCTGAAGCTTAACCAGGTTCTTTTGTGAGAAGGGCATTTTGAAAGGAGGTACCTCCCTCCCTTTTCCCAGCGCCTTCTTCATTGCTCTTATCCTCGCTGAGTCAGTATTGGGTAATCTGCGGTAGGGCATGGCATCTGTTGTTGAAAAAGTGTTGATATCTGACTGCGAATATAAACTAATTTTGTTTATATCCAAGGCTATTCGCAAAATAAAAGTGTTGATAATTAAAATATTTACTATATGTAAACTCAAATATTGAATTGTTAATAAAAGTATGTTGATAAAGTATAAAGACTTGAACTGAAACTCTTGCCATCTCTGTCTGTTGGATTCTTGGTGCGGAATCGCTATTTTTAAACCGAAAATAATACTAAACAAAAATCATAGAACATGTTTAAAGCTGATGTTTACACAAACCGTCGAAACAGCCTGAAAAAAGCAGTTAAGTCGGGGATAGCACTGTTTCCGGGGAATATTGACTCCGCAATGAACTATCCGGCAAATACCTATCACTTCCGTCAGGATAGTGATTTCCTCTATTTTTTCGGTCTCGATCTGCAGGGGTTGTACGGTGTGATCGATTTTGACTCGGGAAAGGACTATATTTTTGGCAATGATGTTGATCTTGACGATATCATATGGATGGGACCTCAGCCACTGATAAAGGATCTGGCGGCGAAAGCCGGTGTAACCGAAACAGCTCCGGTTGACAAGCTCGAATCATTTATTGGAGAGGCTATTGGTAAAGGTCGCAAGATCCATTTCCTTCCACCTTATCGTGGTGAGAACAAAATGATGCTCGGCGCTCTGCTGAAAGAGAACCCTTGCCAGATGAAATCAAAGGCATCGGAAGAGCTGATCAAGGCAGTTGTAGCATTGCGATCGATAAAAGAGCCATGGGAGGTAGAAGAGATTGAGAAGGCAGTTGACATTGCCTATGAGATGCAGGTTACATCGATGAAAATGTGCAAGCCGGGAATTGTTGAACAGGAGATTTTCGGAAGAATAGAAGGTATTGCTCTATCTCTTGGCAGGGGACCCTCATTCCCGATAATACTTACCATCAACGGTCAGACACTTCATAACCATGCACATCATAATGTTCTGAAGGTTGGACGAATGATGATAACCGATTGTGGTGCTGAAACAAATATGTGTTACAGCTCCGACATTACCCGTACTACACCGGTAGGTGGCAAGTTTTCACCCCGGCAGAAAGACATTTACGAAATAGTGCTTAAGGCAAATGTTGAAGCAATAAAGGCTACCGGTCCGGGTGTGTCAAACAGGGATGTTCATTTTCTTGCCTGTCGTGTACTGGCTTCAGGATTAAAGGATCTGGGGCTGATGAAAGGTGATGTCGATGAGGCGGTTCAGGCAGGTGCTCACGCACTTTTCATGCCTCACGGTCTTGGCCATATGATGGGTTTTGATGTTCATGACATGGAGGCTCTGGGAGAAAATTATGTTGGCTACAACGAGGAGGTAAAGAGGAGCACACAGTTTGGTACAAGATTCCTGAGGTTTGCACTTCCTTACAAACCGGGCCATGTATTTACAATTGAGCCAGGATGCTATTTTATACCCGAGCTGATTGACAGATGGAAGGCTGATAAGATGCACTCAGATTACATCAATTACGGAGAGGTGGAGAAATACCGCGATTTCGGCGGGGCACGCATTGAAGACGATGTTCTGATTACCGAAACCGGCCATAGAGTTCTCGGCAAACCAATACCGAAAACGGTAGAGGAGATAGAAAAGGTTTGTGAGGAGTAGGGTTACTACCTCCTCATCTGTCCGGGAAATACCGGAAGACTCTCATGGCCTTCTTCGTCTACTGACTGTACTGCGAAGAAGTAGTTATCCTTCGAATAGGGTATTGTAACCTGTGTGCCGGTGACGAATATCTTTGTCTGCCACAGAGGCATATAGGTTTCCCTCATGAGTATGTAATAGCCGGCAGGCTTTTTTCCTGTCGTTGGCTCTTCCCAGCCAATGGTGGTACTATTACTGAGGCCTGACATTCTTATTCCGGCATTGACCGGTTCATAGGGGGCACATGCCAGGTTTGCCACTGTAGCTAAGTTAACCCCGGTATTTTTCCTGACATATTCATAATCTACTCCCTCGGGAAGATCGCCATACTGTATTCCATCTGCAACTCTCACCACCTGATGGGTACGGTCGTAGTTTTCATTGAACTCGCATATCCTTACTGCCGTAAAGCCCTGCTGGGCAAATGGTGTGTGGTCTCCACCACGTCCGAACCTGTCATTACGGAAAATAAGAGTAACGTCTATCTGGTCTACATAGCGCTCACCTACTTCCTTGATATATCTGGCAAGCTGCCTTGCTCTGCCATCATTTTCTCCCGATGTATATCTTCTGAGTGACGCCATGGCATCTGTTTCATAAGCAGGAACACCTTCACTGAAAACTCTTACCCTCATATTGTCGTTAAGCAGCGTACCGCTTGAACCAGAGTTACCTATCATGTCATTATTCAATACAGCAATTATATTCCAGTTCTCCTCTTTTGCCCTGTTTGCAAGATGACGGGCACCAAGAAGCCCCTGTTCCTCTCCCGAGAGTGCAGCAAATTTTATGGTGCCTGAAAACTTATGACCAGACATGATGCGTGCCATTTCAAGAATAGCAGCAATTCCTGATCCGTTGTCATTTGCTCCGGGAGCAAATGATGTGTTGTCGAGATCACGGGCGGCCCTGCTGTCAAAATGGGCAAGTATTAATATTATACGGTCGTCGTCGGGATTTGTGCCTTTCAATGTTGCAATTACATTCTTCAACCTGACCTCTTCCGGTAACCTCTGCTTTGGACCGCCGGTGGTATATTCATCAAATTCCACGGTAAGTCTTCCCTCAGAAGCGGGAATGTAGCTTTCGAATTCCTCTTTTATCCAGTTCCATGAGGCTCCTATGCCTTTCTCGCGATTATCCTGTTCAGTCAGATTGTGCCTTGAATGGAAACTCACCAGCTTCAGGATGTGCTGTTCGATTCTTTCAGAAGATACCTGGTCTGTCATCTGCCTGATCGATGAATCTCTTCTGATAATTGTTTGAGCAGTAGATATTTGAAAAAACAGCGCTGCTATTGTACAAAGAATTAGGTTACGTTTCATGGAGTATTTGTTTTTAAATCCATATCAAATATATCAATAAGTGAACATAGTGAATTATCATCCAATATTCAAATGGCCATGATTTAAAAACTTTTAACAAATTTTGATAATTGGGTTAAAAGATGTAATTTTTGGATATGCGAATTTCGAACTTACTGGCATGGGTAACTCTTTTCAGTGTGTCAATGGCTTTTCTGGAGAGTTCTGTAGTAGTATACCTGCGAGAGCTGATGTATCCAGAGGGTTTTTCCTTTCCCCTGGTGGAGATTGAGGGACATCTTGCTTTAACCGAGATTATCAGAGAGGTGTCCACTCTGGCAATGCTGACAGCTGTCGCCGCAATTGCAGGAAGAACGCTTTCACGCAGCCTGGCATGGTTTATATATAGTTTTGCCGTTTGGGATATCTTCTATTATGTGTTTCTAAAGCTGCTTATTGACTGGCCGGTGTCACTTCTTGAATGGGATATACTATTTCTTTTGCCTGTTACATGGACGGGTCCTGTTATAAGCCCCCTGATTGTTTGTATTATGATGATCAGCCTGGCATTTGTGATACTGTATTATTCATACAGAGGCATTAATACTGGTCTAAGGGCGGTTGAATGGATTATCCTGACAACCGGGGCATTAACTGTCGTTATCGCTTTCACCTGGGATTATTCAGGATATATTCTGCAGAGATATTCATTTGCTGAAATATGGAATATTCCGGCAGAGAGGGATCTTCTTGAGTATGCATACGACTATATTCCCCGTAAATTCAACTGGTGGATATTTACGGCAGGGAATATGGTAATAGCTTACGCAATAATTATGATTTACCGTCGTCTCAGATCTTCAGAAGCCGGGCAGTGACACTTTTTCTCCTGCTTCATAGTGTCTTCATTATCAGTATGCCTTGTAGTACTCCCTGTTTAGCCTTGCAATATTTGTCAGTTTAATTCCTTTAGGACACTGAGCCTCACAAGCTCCCGTATTCGAGCAGTTTCCAAATCCCAGTTCATCCATTACCGAAACCATAGCCTTGACCCTTTCTTTAGCTTCAACCCTGCCCTGGGGAAGAAGAGCCAGTTGGGATATCTTTGCTGAAAGGAAAAGCATTGCCGAGGCATTTTTACATGATGCGACACAGGCGCCGCAACCGATGCATGATGCGGCATCAAAAGCCAGATCGGCATTTTTCCTGCTGCAGGGCGATGCATTGGCGTCGGGAGCGCCTCCGGTATTAATAGAAACAAACCCTCCTGCAACCTGTATTTTGTCAAGGGGTGAACGGTCTATCATTAAGTCCTTTATCACAGGAAATGGTGCTGCCCTGAAAGGTTCAACCGTAATGACATCGCCATCTTTGAAGTACCTCATTGAGAGGTGGCATGTTGTTATTCCGGGTACAGGGCTGTGAGGGTATCCGTTTATATACATTCCGCAGGAACCGCATATCCCTTCCCTGCAGTCATGATCAAAGGCCACAGGCTCTTTCCCCTCTTTTATCAGTTTGGTATTGAGGGCATCGAGCATTTCCAGGAATGACATTTCGGGAGATACCCCGTCAAAATCATAAGTGACAAATTTGCCTTTGGCCTTGCTGTTTTTCTGGCGCCATATGTTAAGTCTGATCTTCATTTCACTCTGTTTTTTCAGGTTGTCAACAATTGATTACTTATAACTTCTCTCTTTCATTTCCACCTCTTCGAATTTCAGTATCTCCTTGTGAAGAGTATGAGGTTTGCCTTTGCCATTGTATTCCCAGGCGGCAACGTAGGCAAATTCTTTGTCGTTACGTTTTGCTTCGCCTTCAGGTGTCTGGCTTTCTTCTCTGAAGTGGGCTCCGCAAGACTCCGTACGATGAAGAGCATCGGTAATCATTAGTTCTGCCAGCTCGAAATAGTCAGCAACCCGGCCTGCTTTTTCCAGTTCCTGGTTCACTTCCTCATTGGTATCGGGGACATTTACATCTTTCCAGAACTCTTCCTCAAGTTCCCTAACCATTGAGAGCGCCTTCTTAAGGCCTTCTTCATTGCGGGTCATACCACAATTATCCCACATTATCCTCCCCAGACGCTTGTGAAATGATGTAACAGTTTGCGATCCTTGTATTGAAAGCAGGAGATTTATCCTCTCCCTTACAGAGTTCTCTGCTTCTTCAAACTCCTTGAGACCGGTAGAGATCCTTGGTGTTCTGATATCATCTGACAGGTAGTTCGATATCGTATTTGGCAGAATGAAGTATCCGTCGCCGGCAGCCTGCATCAGAGAACAGGCTCCAAGCCTGTTGGCTCCGTGGTCGGAGAAATTGGATTCGCCGATTGCATAAAGGCCAGGGATGGTTGTCATAAGCTCATAATCAACCCACAGACCTCCCATAGTATAGTGACCGGCAGGATATATGTTCATAGGTTCTTCATACGGGTTAGAGCCGGTGATTGTCTGATACATTTCAAAGAGGTTTCCGTACTTTGCCTCAATGGCCTTTTTGCCCTGTTTCTTTATTGCATCACGGAAGTCAAGATTCACAGCGAGTCCTGTCTTGCCGACACCATAACCGGCATCACAGCGCTCTTTGGCTGCGCGTGAGGCTACATCCCTTGGCACAAGGTTCCCAAACGCAGGATAGCGTCGTTCGAGGAAATAATCACGCTCCTCGTCAGGAATATCATTGGGGTGTCTCTTCTCGTCCTTGTTTTTGGGGACCCATATACGGCCGTCATTTCTTAGTGACTCCGACATAAGAGTAAGCTTTGCCTGGTAATCATTAAGCTGAGGAACACTTGTCGGGTGAATCTGCACAAAGCTGGGGTTTGCAAACAGGGCTCCTTTCCTGTGTGCTTTCCATGCTGCTGATGCGTTTGAATTCACGGCCAGTGTTGAAAGGTAATATACAGTTCCATAGCCGCCGGTTGCCAATACTACTGCATGTGCCGAGTGCCTTTCAATTTCTCCTGTCAAAAGGTTCCTGACGATAATACCTCTTGCCTTTCCTTCGACAAGCACAAGCTCAAGCATCTCCCGGCGCGGGAACATTTTCACAGTGCCTAGTTTTATCTGTCTGTTTAATGAGGAGTATGCTCCCAGCAGACACTGTTGACCTGTCTGTCCTTTTGCATAAAAGGTACGTGACACCTGCACACCGCCAAAAGATCGGTTGTCAAGCGTCCCGCCATAGTCGCGTGCAAACGGAACGCCGAGTGCCGTATAGTGGTCAATAACAGCATTGCTTACTTCGGCAGCACGGTATACATTCGCCTCTCTGGCCCTGAAGTCCCCTCCTTTAACCATATCATAGAAAAGGCGGTATATGCTATCACCGTCATTTTTATAGTTTTTTGCTGCGTTGATGCCCCCCTGTGCAGCCACCGAGTGAGCCCTTCTGGGACTGTCCTGGTAGCAGAAGTTCTTGACATTGTAGCCAAGTTCTCCCAGGGCTGAGGCTGCACCGGCACCTGCAAGTCCGGTTCCGATAACAATTATATCAAGTTTCTTTTTGTTGGCCGCATTTACAAGTTTTACAGAATTTCTGTAGCGGGTCCATTTTTCCGTAATTGGTCCTTCCGGTATTTTGGAATCTATTTTTGTCATGATTGTGTGCTTTTCTGTTCAGGTTATTACTTGAGAATCCATATCACAAATGGTATGTATGCGAATGCAAGAGGTATTAATACTGCATATACCACCGCAATGACCCTGACTACCGGGGTCCATAACCTGTGATTCAGTCCCAGCGTCTGGAACGCCGAATAGAACGCATGATAAAGGTGAAATCCCAGCAGTACAAAACAGATCCAGTATATAATATTGTACTTAGGTATCTTGAATAGCTGATGGGCAACGGCATAGAAGTTTTCAGGGTCGCCCTCCACGATTCCCAGTTTGATGAAGTAGAAGTTGAAGAAGTGCAGAATCAGGAAAATAAATATTGCCCCGCCTGTCCATATCATAAACCGTGAAAACGGAGATGTTTTAGACTTGTTGATAACCTTGTAACCTACCGGCCGGGCCATCCAGTTCTGAATCTGAAGAAGAAGACCATTCACAATATGTATCATTATGGCCGCAAAAAGCAATACTTCAACTACTTTGACTACCGGGAATGAGGCCATAAAATGTGCAGCCTGGTTAAAAGGTTCAGGGTCGTCATTAAGAAGCATAAGGTTGATGACAAGATGTACAGGCAGAAAAGCTAGTAGGAACAGTCCTGCCAGTGCCATCACAAATTTCTTTGAAATGGAAGAATAAAGGACTTTGTTCATTGGTTAGGTGGGTTTTATGGGTTAACAAATTTTTACAAAAATCGTCAACCCTAAAATAGGCCTATTTTGACAGATTTCCAATTAATAGCTTTCTGTTCGTCAACATATTTTATCGGCAACCTATTTTAAGTTACAGCTTATTTTTAACTTTGCTTATAATGATGCTGTTTTATACAGATACGACAGGCAAGCGTATTGCCTATAGTGACAGGGGCGAAGGCGATTCAATAGTTCTTCTGCATGGTTATCTTGAGTCTATGTTAGTGTGGGATAAATTTGCGGGTGAACTGTCAAAGCATTTCAGGGTAATCTCTGTTGATCTGCCGGGCCACGGGCAGTCAGATATTATTTCGGAGGTTCATTCTATGGAGATGATGGCCGGGCGAATTGCAGATCTTCTTGACTATCTGGAGGTCGGGAAGATAATGCTGACGGGTCATTCACTTGGGGGATATGTTGCCCTGGCATTTCTTGAGATGTTTCCTGAGAGACTTGCCGCATATTGCCTTTTTCATTCTCATCCCTTTGCCGATTCTGAGGAGGCCGTCGAAAGGAGGAATAGAGAGATTCAAATCGTTGAAGCCGGCAAGAAGAATATTATGTATCCGGGTAACATTATCAGAATGTTTGCTCCTGACAATATTGAGAATATGAAGGATCAGGTAGAATATTTCAACGAAATTGCATCACTAACCCCCGATATTGGTATTATTTCTGTTCTCCGTGGGATGATGTCAAGACCTTCACGTCTCAATCTTCTTGAAGCCGGCAGAGTTCCGCTTCTGATGGTGATGGGAGTTCATGATCAGTATATTGATTACGGAAAAGTTGCCGGTGCAATTAAGTTGCCCCCAAATGGTTCTTTGAAAACCCTTTATGATTCAGGTCATCTTGGTTTTGTGGAAGAGCCTGAGAGGTCTTTGTCTCTTATTACCGAATTTGCTTTTTCGGTTTTCGGGGAAGACTCACGAGCCTGATTTCTCTCGCAGGAATTCTGTTGCAATCTTCAGAGTAGCATCAAGGTTTTTCCAGATGGGATAGAATCCTTGGTTGTCAAGTATGTTTCTTGCTATGTATGCTTTCAGCTGGATCTTCAGCAGTTCGCCTGATATCTCTCTTCCCTCCCTGGTTTTTTTAATCCCCTGGGATTCGGCAAATGACATGAATGAATCGAGGAGTTGCCGGCTGTCAAGAAAACTCTCCAGATCTGCGACATTAGTGAATCCTGTTAGTATTTCACGATTATCTTCGGTATACCTCATTGCATATCTGTATATCAGGCCACTATTTCTCACCTGGATGAAATACTGTGATACTCCGGCAGTGTCTATAGGAACGAAAATATCAGGCATAATACCTCCTCCTCCAAAAACAGTACGACCACCCGGTGTGGTAAATTTAAGAGAGTCTGGCAGGTGAATACTGTCAGCAACCTGGAATTCACCTCTGAGGAATCTGTCGTTCAGATCGTTGTAGTAGTCATCATAACCGTTATTGTAGGGTTTCTGGATAGATCTTCCGGTAGGAGTGTAATAGCGTGCAATAGTCAGCCTCATTCCTGAGCCGTCGCGAAACATCACCGGCTCCTGAACAAGACCCTTCCCGAACGACCTTCTCCCGATAATGGTACCCCTGTCATTATCCTGGACTGCTCCTGCGATTATTTCGCTGGCTGAGGCGCTCCACTCATCGATAAGTATAACGAGACTTCCTTCATGGAAATTTCCTGCTTTAGTGGCCTTAATCTCTTCTCTCGGAAATCTGCGCCCCTCGGTGTATACAATCATTTCATCCTCATCAAGGAACTCATCAGCTATTTTCGTTGCAGCATCCATTACTCCTCCTGAATTACCTCTGAGGTCAAGGATAAGTTTGCTCATTCCAGCTGATTTCAGCTCCCTCAGGCTTGTAAGAAATTCATCGTAGGTGGTAAGGGCAAAATTATTGATCTTGATAAACCCAATAGCTTCTTCGATCATGTAAGCCACATCGATGGTGTGAATTGGTATCTTGTCGCGTATAATCCCAAAGTCAATAAGATCGTCAACTCCTTTGCGTTTAACTCTGACCTCTACGGTAGTACCCCTCTGTCCCTTAAGCATGCTGACAATATTCTCGTCGGGAATACCTTTGCCTGCGACCAGCGAGTCGTTAACATAAATAATTTTGTCTCCGGCCATCAGTCCTGCTTTTTCAGACGGACCTCCGGAAATGGTGCTTATTACCAGTATGGTATCAGTTATCATATTAAAAGTGATACCGATACCATCGAAATTACCCTGTAAAGGCTCATTAGCCCTTGCCAGGTCACGGGCAGGAATATACACCGAATGCGGATCAAGCTTTCTAAGCAGTGTTGGTATTGCAACCTCCTCGAGTTCGGTTCTGTTGACTTCATCAACATATTTTGACTCAATTATAGACATGATGGTTCCCAGTTTATCAGTTGCCTGGGGAATTCCGGTTATTGAGTGTATTGTCTTCTTGCCCGGAAGATACCATCCGATGAGAAGTCCGGTAACAACAGATACTGCTATTATCAGTGGCAGAAGTAATATTCTGGTTGAATTACCTGATTTCATACATATTCTTTTCTAAATCGATATATACGATCTCAATACCTGCTCTGGAAAGCAGCCCGAGACCGTCGGTCTTGTGATACTCATTGCAGTATACAACTCTTCTGATCCCTGATTGTATGATTAGCTTGGAGCATTCCATACAGGGTGCGCTGGTAACGTAAAGAGTAGAACTTTCACTGGAGTTGTTTGATCTGGCTACCTTTGTAATGGCATTTGCTTCGGCATGAAGTACGTATGGTTTGGTAACATTGTTTTCGTCCTCGCAAACATTCTCAAAGCCTGCCGGAGTACCGTTATACCCATCTGAGATTATCATTTTGTCCTTTACTATCAGGGCCCCTACCTGCCGTCTTTTGCAGTATGAATTACGAGCCCAGATGAGTGCCATTTCAAGATAACGCTTGTCAAATGACTCCTGTTTTTTTCCGTACGGATGGTTTATCTTCTCCTTCATGAAACCTTATTACCAGCAGACCTCTACGCCTCTACGCCTCTACGCCTTTACGCCTCTACGCCTCTACGCCTTTATGCCTTTACGCCCTTAATATTGTACCCGGAGCCGGGGTCGAACCGGCACAGTATTGCTACCACTGGTGTTTGAGACCAGCGCGTCTACCAATTCCGCCATCCGGGCTTGATGTGGAGTGCGAAAATAGAAAAAATATCAGACTTTTACACCAGGTTTTCTGATATTCCTGGAAGAGGACTCTTTTTTACCTTTACCTGTCATCTCGCGTATTGCAGCGGCAATTGATGCTGTATCGAATCCGCACTCCCTGTATAGTTCATCCTGGGTACCATGTTCGACAAAGTAATCAGGTATGCCTAATCGTTTAACCCTTGCTGTATAGGAGTTGTCACACATAAATTCTATCACGGCACCACCGAATCCTCCTTTCAGCATTCCATCTTCAACAGTTATTACCTTATCGAAGGTTCTGAATACTTCATGAAGCACCTCTTCATCAATAGGGGATACGAATCTCATATCGTAGTGAGCGATTGAGATTCCTTCATATTCAAGTATTGAAGCAGCGCTCTCAACAAAATTACCGGGCAATCCTATACTTAACACGGCAATATCCTTACCATTTCTCAGCAGCCTTGCCTTACCTGTCTCTATTTCTTTGAAAGGTTTTTTCCAGTCAGTGTAAATACCTTTTCCCCTTGGGTACCTTATGCTATATGGGTTTTTAACTGAATCAAGCTGAGCCGTATACATCATGTTACGTAGTTCCACCTCATCCATCGGTGCTGCAACAATCATATTCGGAATGTTCCTCATAAATGCCAGATCGAAGAATCCATGGTGTGTTGCTCCGTCAGAGCCAACCAGACCTCCACGGTCAAGACAGAAAATTACCTTCAGATTCTGCAGGGCAACGTCATGGATTACCTGATCGTATGCTCTCTGGATGAAGGATGAATATATGTTACAGTAAGGGAGCATACCCTGCGATGCCAGGCCTGCCGAGAATGTAACAGCGTGTTGCTCAGCAATTCCGACATCAAAAGTTCTTTCCGGCATCTCTTTCATCATTATATTTAAAGAGCAGCCGGTAGGCATCGCCGGTGTTATGCCAACAATCTTTTCATTTTTTTCTGCCAGTTCAAGTACCGTATGACCAAAGACATCCTGATAAAGAGGGGGTTCATTAAGCCCGGTTGTTTTCAATAGTTCTCCGGTAACCTTGTTGAAAAGTCCGGGTGCATGAAATGTGGTCTGGTTTATTTCAGCTTCCCTGAAGCCCTTGCCTTTTTTAGTAATGCAATGCAATAATTTAGGACCAGGTATATGTTTCATGTCCTCGAGCACTCTTGTAAGATGCAAAACATCATGGCCATCAACAGGTCCGAAATATCTGAAATTCATTGCTTCAAACAGGTTGCTCTGATCGAGAATGGTGCTTTTGATACCCGATTCAATTTGCGAAACCAGGGTTCTTGCCTTTGGTCCGAGCTTCCTTATTTTGCCCAGGTTATTCCATACATCATTTCTGAATTTGTTATATGTACGGCTTGTTGTTATGTCAACGAGGTACTCCTTCAGTGCCCCCACGCTTTCGTCAATGGCTATGTTGTTATCATTAAGTATTACAAGAATGTCGGCATTGGCCGAGCCGGCATTGTTAAGCCCTTCAAAAGCCAGTCCTGCAGTTAATGATCCGTCACCGATAACAGCTATTATCTGTCTCTTTTCATTCTTTTGTCTTGCAGCTACTGCCATTCCAAGTGCTGCCGATATTGATGTTGAGGAGTGGCCTACACCGAAAGCATCATACTCACTTTCACTTATTTTCGGGAAACCACTTACTCCACCGTATTTACGGTTTGTATGGAAATTATCTCTTCTTCCGGTGAGTATTTTGTGCCCGTAAGCCTGGTGCCCTACATCCCATATTATCTTATCGAACGGAGTATTGAAAACGTAATGCAGCGCAACAGTCATTTCAATTACCCCAAGGCTTGCTCCAAAATGGCCGGGATTTGAGCTTACGATATCAATAATAAATCTTCTAAGCTCGTTTGAAAGGGCGATAAGATCAGTCTTTTCAAGCTTTCTTAAGTCTTCAGGGCCCGATATTTTATAGAGATATGTGTACTCTTCGTTCATTTGCAACAAAATGAATTGCTCCTTTTGCAAATATAGCAATAATTAAAACCGTATTTGTCTCCTCAATGGGTTGAAGGAAATTCTTACTTTTGTCCTATCTTTTTTAATAACAATTAAATGGTCAAAAAGATCGTTTTTATGATAAAAAATTAATTATATGAAGAATGTCAAGCTTGTTTTTTTAGCAGCTGTTCTTACAGCCATTTCATGTGTTCCGGCAGGGAGATACGGCAATTTGCGTGATGCAAGTCAGCAGAATGTTAACGAACGGGATGCCTATAAATCAGATAATATTCAACTCTCGATAGCGAACCGTGAGCTCGAGGCAAGGATATCCGCCATGGAGAAGGAATATTCAGGGATAAGAGAAGATTATCAGACATTACAGGCGGAGCTTGACCGCTCGAGGCAGGACTACGGCAGGCTGAATAACAGGTATGTTGAACTGCAGAATGCCCAGGATGAACTTATTAAGGGGAGCGTCAGGGAGACATCGAGGCTCCTTTCCGATTTGCAGGCAGCCCAGGCCAACCTTCAGCAAAAAGAGAGTATGCTCAGGGATCTTGAGATGAACCTTGATCAGAAGAAATCAGATCTTGACATGCTTACGTTTGAACTAGAGAAGCGTAACCAAAGGCTTGTTGAGCTTGAGAAGATACTCGATGCCCAGCAAAGTGCCGTAAGAGATCTTAAAAACAAAGTATCAGATGCTCTTTTTGGGTTTGAGAACAACGGCCTGACGGTTACCATGCGCGACGGCAAGGTATATGTCTCTCTTGATGAGAAGCTTCTTTTCAAGACCGGCAGCTGGGAAATTGATGCCAATGGCAGGACGGCCCTCAGGAGGCTTGTCGCGGTTCTTGAGAGGAATGCAGATATTCAGATTATGATTGAAGGTCACACCGACAATGTACCTTACCGGCCCTCTGGCGGTCAGTTACGTGATAACTGGGATTTGAGTGTAAAGAGGGCTACTACTGTTGTAAGGGAACTTACTGAAGGAACCAAAATTGACCCCAAACGACTTACTGCAGCCGGCCGGAGTGAATATCTTCCGGTAGATGCGCGCAACACTGCCGATGCCAGGAGTAAGAACCGCAGGACAGAAATAATACTTACGCCAGACCTTTCAGAGCTTTACAGGATTATAGAGCAGTTCTGATCACTTCTCTTCCTCAATAAACCGGGAAAGACGCTGTGAGATACTGTTAAGAGAATTCATAAGATTATCTTCGGGTTTGAGGAAGTCAAACCTGCCCCAGAAATCAGGGTCATATCCGCTGATTTCGCGCGAGAAAACAGTTTCCAGTGGTATTGTTTCATTGCGACTGAAGCGTGTAACATTGCTGGTGTCAGCTTCGGTTATGGCGAGTTCAAAGAATACGTCATAATTGGTGTTGAACAGGCTGCGCTTCTTTCTGGCGGTGAACCTCAGGTCTCCCCTTACATGACTCAGATAATATCTGTCTCCCGATTTTTTGTAGGTTGTACGGTAACTGGCGCTTACCGGCCTGATAGTAAAACCCCTTGCAGAACTTGCAACATAAGTGAAATTTCTTCCTGTGATATAGGCTGGGTGGACTTCAAATTCAGCCTGCATAACAGCAAAGTCTGCCGTATTTATCATCATGGAACCCCTGAAGAGAGGATCGCTGATCCCTTCTCTCTGTTCGAATTCTATTACAAAAGCAGCGGCGTCATCAATAGTTACAATGTCTGTCATTGCATACTTGTAGAGACTGATGTATTCTTCATCAATGAACTCAAAGTTGTTTTTCATCCCGTCAAGAAGCAGGGAACTGTTCAACCCCCCTTTAAGTCTCAGCATAAGAGTATCAGACGAACCTGCATTTTCCAGTTTTCTGCTTCTGACTACCTTAACCTGATCTTGCATTGAAGTACCATATGCTGCCTTGTATATTTTGAGAACAGCTTCAGAAAAAAGCTGTATCTCCTTTCTCTTCATTATGCCTTCGCGATAAAAACCCCACATAGATGCCGGAGTGGTTCCGTAATTGTCAGGAATTGCTTCAACCGCCTTTTTTATTAACTCCTGAGGTATCTGGCTCCGGATAATTATTTCAGGGATCGGGATGTAGTCCCGAAACATCTTGATAGTGAAGTTGTTGCCGAGGGCCTCATAGACTGGAATAGATCTGTTTATAAAACCAAGATATGAAACTGTAAGGGTATCGTAAATCAGATCATCTGTTATCGCCATGGAGAAAAAGCCATCGCTGTTTGAAACAGTACCTCTGGGTTTACCTTCGATGGCAATGGTAGCATAGGGTAATGGCTGACCGCTTTCATGCTCCACAACCAGACCGGATACCCTGTAAGTATCTTCTGTCAATTCCACAGGATAAGTCTCTGCTAATTCAGGTACTATCCTGGCAATAATAATATGGCTGCCTATTACGGTAAATCTGACGGAATCATTCTGAATAATATTCCTGAGGATTTCGTCAAGCGGGATATTGTCAGCTTCAAGTATGATGCGTTCTTCAGGGTCGATCAGCTTTGAATCGTAGGTAAAATAATAGCCGGTTTTCCGGCTGATTATATTCAAAGCATTGGTTTTTCTGACGTTACCGTTTCTGAAAGTGTGAACGGAGCGCAGTATATCCTCCTGCCCTTCTGCTTCAGGAAATGAAGCAATTATCAGGGTTATAAAAAAGGATAATAGTTTTATATGACCTTTGTGGCCCAAGGTGGCACATCTCTTTTACAACTGTGAAAATATATAAACTCTGCCTTCTTTCCTCCAGGAAAGGTTAAAAGTTGCAGCAATTATTTTTATTATATCCTCTTCTTCAACATTATCAAGCACCGTAGTGATGTACTTGTCAGTAACTACGGGGTCATCAGCAACAATCTCAATACCGTAAACTTTCTTCAGGTCATTTAAAACAGTTTCCAGCTTTGCTGATTCATATACCAGGATTCCGCTATTCCAGGCCATATAGTTTGGATCAGTATTTATCTCACCCACAGTTTTGCCGTCTGACGTTTTTCCAATAAGCCCTTCTGTAAGTTCAATGGCATCAGATTCATCTTTGGAAGTGAGTCTGACCTTCCCTGAAGTTACGAAGACCTCAACTTCTTTTTTATCTTCTCCGGCGATAACATTGAAGGAGGTACCCAATACTTCAACAGAAGCATCTCCTGCAATGACCCTGAAGGGTTTTGACAAATCGCTTACAACCTCAAAATAAGCTTCGCCGGTCAATTCTACGGTTCGTGACAATTCGTCGAACTTATCAGGCCAGGTAACAGTGGTGTTACGGTTAAGTGTTACCCGGCTTCCATCAGGGAGATTAACGATTACATTCTTAGAATCACCCGACCCTGCAGTCAGCATATTCTGATGCCCTGAACTTACAATCCGGTATGTAATATAACCTGCAGATAATAATATTAAGACTGAGGCAGCTATCCGTGCAAACATAAGTGTGGAGCGGCTGAAAAGTCCCGGGCTATTAGCTCTTATGAGATCCTCACTTGACAGTCTGCCATAAACCTTATCCCAGGCTTTGTCAACATCAGGTTCCACCGGATTTGTCTTCATTTTTTCCATCTCTTTCCACATCTCACGGGTAAGCGGACCATTATCATCTTCAATCTCTCCGTACAGCTCGTCATTTGGGGTCTCTTCTCCTGACAGTCTGGCAGCTATAATATCCCATTTTCTGTCTGTGCCTTCTTCCCTGTATGTTTTACTTCTCTTCATAATTCACCTAATGTTTTTCGAAACTCCTTAAGAGCTTTACCCATATTTGCTTCAACGGTTTTCACCGATATTTCGAGTTTTTCTGCTATCTCGCGGTATCTGAGTCCTTCAAACCTGTTCATATAGAATATCTCACCGCATCTTTCAGGCAGTTTTTCCATTGTTCTGGCTATACTCTCATGCAATTCATCCAGCTGCAACTGCTGCAGAGGAGTAGGGGGTGACTCCTGATCTGTGCCTGATGTATCTGCCTCATATTTTCTTACAACCTTCATGTGCTCTATCCATCTAAGGCTCCTGTTGTATGTCGATCTGAAGAGATATCCATTGAGAGAAGATTGTATTTTAAGCTTATTTCTTTCCTTCCATAATCTGTAAAACAGATCCTGAACTATCTCTTCTGCCGTATCCTGATCTTTGACTATACTTGCAGAGTATCTGACAAGGGGCGAATAGGAAGAACGAAAGAGTGATTCAAATGCCTTGATATCACCCCTCCGTATCCTTTCTGTTATTTCATCTTCCCTGTCCAAAGTCATTTAGTTTCTACCTGTCGTCGAAATCGCTGAACCTGAGTCTTCTGCTGAGCCTGCGGATAGCAGATTCTATACTCTGATCGGGTTCTATGACATTATAGTCTCCCCAGAAGTCAGGGTCGGAGAATGAACTCACCTTTTCCGAAAAAACATCGGTGGATCTTACTCTCTCCCTTCCTGCAAATTTAATAACTTCTTCTGTAGTACGATCAGTTACTGCGATTTCAGACATCGTGGTATAGTTGGTATTAAAGAGCCTCCTCTTCCAGTTAACGATGAATTTTACCTCTGCCCTTGAATATGCAAAGTAGTATTTGCCTTCACTTTCCCTGTAAATAACCCTGTAAGTTGCAACCTCAGGGGTAACATCCATACCCAGGGGCTTTTTCCTGATAAAGAGGGCCTGAGCCTGGTCGGTATTGCTCACATTTAAGCTGAACTCAACTTCTTTAACCGCATAATTCTTTGAATCGATAAAGAGTTTCCCAAAGAAGAGGGGTATGTCATATTCTGCCTTTTGCTGAAAGTCAACAACATAATGCAGCCTGTCGTCGATCATTATGATATTCGACAGAACATAATCATAATATTGCATCGCTTCCCTTGTGAGAATTATGTCGGGATATTTTACAAGGTCAAGATTAAGAGCCGTCACCGGGCCTCCCTGAAGTTTAAACAGAACCGTATCCATTCTGGTAACGTCGCTACCCTTTCTTCCCTTGTATATTCTGATAGCGTCCAGCCTGAGGTCATTTCTGTAGGGAGCCTTGAATATCTCTACCACTGCTTCTCCAATCGCCACGTAGTTACGACCTTTTCTGATAGTCTCCCTGTAGAAGCCTGTCATCAGGTTTGGCTGGTTGGTATAGTTGGTCTGAAAAGCATCAATGGCTTTCTCAACAATCTCCTGCGGCGATATAGGAGTAACTGTTATCTCCTGAAGAGAAATTCTTGCCGGGTCAAGAGAGATAATGTTTCTGTAGCCATTATCACGCATTTCAGTGAAAGGGACGACTTTGGAACTATAACCGATGTATGAGAATTCAAGCCCTTTTCCCTTCTCTTCGTTGGGAACCTTGATCACAAACTCTCCGTCGATATTGGTTACTGTGGCTATGTTTGACTCCTGTACCGTTACAGTAGCAAAGATAAGAGGTTGATTTGTCTCTGAATCAACCACCCTGCCCCTGAAAGTAGTGTAATAATCCTGCGTATCCGGTCCATTTCCATAGGCGCCAGACACTGCATTTACTGTCTGAAATGTCAGCATTGTCATTAACAGTGCTGCAGACAATCCCAAAAAATTTTGTACTCTTTTCATGATCTTATGGATTAGTGGTTACAAATTGTTTTTTGTCTCACTTATAAGACCGGCACAAGATGTATTTACCCTATCTCAACCGGTCATTTTTTTTTGAAAAGAGATGATTGTTGCTATTTTTACTTTCAAAACTCACATTGAACCGGTAAAATCCTTTAATATGAAAATAGTAAGACGCATTTTGCCTGCATTGGCTGCAATTCTGACAATAGTGATTGTCCTGCTTCTGCTTTTTATCAGTTCAGCCAGGAACGGTGCGAAGCCGGTATACGACGGCACAATATCACTCAAAGGACTTGACGAAGAGGTAAGGGTCTTCTTTGACGAGCGGGGTATGCCCCATATCTATGCGAACACGGAAAAAGATCTTTACTATACAACCGGCTTCCTGATGGCAAGAGAGAGATTATGGCAGATGGATCTTATCAGAAGGGCGACACGTGGCACTCTGTCCGAAATTTTCGGTGAGGACTATATAGATACTGATCTGTTCCTGCGCAGTCTTTGTATGACAGATAAATCGAAAATGATACTGGCAAATTCTGAGCCTGAAATACTTCTGGCAATTCAAAATTATTGCGACGGCGTTAACAGGTATATTACAGATGCAGGAAGGAGGCTGCCACCTGAATTCAGGGTGCTCAGGTACAGGCCGGAACCCTGGTCGCCTGAAGATGTGGCAAATATTATAGGATATATGGGCTGGGACCTTGCCTCAGGCAATATGTCTGAGGATCTTTTCAATTACAGACTTTTAAAGAAGCATGGAGAGGAGTATGCATCTGTGATAATACCTGACTGGAAGGCGGATGAGTCATACGTATTCCCGCTATTCAGCCTGGAAAAAGAGCTTATTGATGAGGCAGCCTTGTTAATAACGGCAATTGAAAAACTGAAAGGACTGGGTATCGTCTCGTTCTCGGGCAGCAATAACTGGGCAATATCAGGCAGCAGAACTGCCACTGGTAAACCACTGCTCGCAAATGACATGCACCTGGGTCTTAACTCGCCGGGTATATGGATACAGATGCACCAGGTGGTGCAGGGCAAACTGAACGTTACGGGTGTAGCTGTGCCGGGTCAGCCTTTTATCGTAGCAGGCCATAATGAAAAGATAGCATGGGGATTGACAAACCTGATGGTTGATGATATAGACCTGTACCAGGAAACAATTGACACAACGGAGAATGGCACCTACCTCTTCAACGGAAGCAAGATGAAGATGGAACTAAGGGAGGAGATTATCAATGTCAAGGGCAAAGGAGATGTGATACGCAAACTGTGGTTTACCCATCGAGGGCCGGTAATTTCAGGTATGAGAGGCATCAATGATGCTGCACTGTCGATGCGCTGGTCGGGATATGACCTCAGTGATGAAATATTTACAGTGTACAAGCTTAACCGGGCAACATCATGGGATGATTTCAGAAATGCAATAAGCAGATTCAGGTCGATCAGCCAAAATTTTGTATATGCCGACACTGAGGGTAATATCGGCCTTCATACAGGAGGAGGTATTCCCATACGAAAGGGGCATGGTACGATTATCCGCGATGGATCGACTGATGAATATGACTGGACGGGCTATGTGCCTTTCGACCATCTTCCTTTTTCATTTAATCCTCCCGGTGGATTTGTCTCTTCAGCAAATAATAAAACTGTTTCTGACGACTATCCGTATTATGTGGCCACTTCTTTTGCAATGCCTTACAGGATTAACCGCATAAGGCAAATGATAGATAATAAAGAGATGGTTGGAACCGGCGATTTTATGGAAATGCAGACAGATCAGGTCTCAGAGTATGCCTCCCTGCTTGTTCCTGTTCTTTTGAATACAATGTCAGATGTTGAGATTGATGACGAAAGTGAGAAACAGGCTCTTGCATTTCTGAAAGATTGGGATTTTGACATGTCTCCAGACAAGGAAGCCCCGACTGTTTTTGAGTTCTGCAGAATGGCACTGGCACAAGAGCTTATTGCCGATGAACTCGGTGATCTCTACACTCTTTTACCCGGAGTATATCAGGATTATTATATTTTCAGGATTATAACCAAAGGGCCTGACGAGTGGGTTGATAATGTCACAACAACAGAGGTTGAAACCCTCGAAGATATTATGAGATCCTCGTTCAGTAAGGCAGTGAGCAACCTGACGGCTTTCACCCAAAAGGAAGAAAAGAGTTCATGGAAGTGGGGAGACCTGCATACCATGACCCTTGAACATCCGATGGGGTCGGTCAGCATCATAGACAGACTGTTTCATCTTAATTCAGATACATACCGGGTAGGAGGGAGTTATCATACTGTCAGTCCCTATTCCTACGGTGGAGGGTTCAAAGTTAATAACGGAGCTTCCCAGAGGCATATCTATAACACGGCAGACTGGGATGATTCATACAGCATAATTCCGTCAGGCAACTCGGGAGTGCCTTCGAGCCGCTATTATTTGTCACAGACTGACTGGTATGTCAGCGGTAAATTCTACAGGGATCATTTTACTGAGAAGGCGGTAAAGGAGAACTCGGTTCACAACCTTGTTTTGTCTCCCGCCAGGTAATGGTTGAAGAATGTATGGTCAGACTGTCAATACCTCTTTTTCCTTGGCAGCTACCACCTTGTCGATTTTGGCAGTGTAGTCGCTGGTGAGTTCCTGGACCTCTTCCTCGCCTGCTTTTTCAGCATCCTCAGGCAGTCCGTCTTTCAGGAGTTTCTTCAGCTCATCATTAGCCCACTTACGCGAGTTCCTGATACTTATCTTGGCCGTCTCTCCCTCGTTTTTGACCTGTTTAACCAGCTGATGTCGCCTTTCCTCAGTGAGAGGCGGAATGTTTATCCTTATCAATTCGCCGTTATTGATCGGGGTAACACCCAGATTTGCAGCGAGTATAGCTTTTTCTATAGGCGACAGCATGGTTCTCTCCCATGGTTGGATAAGTATCGTTCTGGCATCGGGAGTGTTGATATTGGATGTCTGTGCCAGTGGTGTCGTAACTCCGTAATAGTCTACCGTAACGCCTTCAAGGAGTGTGGGGTTGGCTCTTCCGGCCCTGAGGCGGGCGAGTTCATGCTCGAGATGGTCAAGAGCCTTTTGCATTCTCTCCTTCACCTCATCCATAATCAATTCAACATATTCGGTCATATGGTTAAGTTTTGTATGGTTCAGCTATGAAAAAGTGTAACAAAAATAACAAAATTAATAAAAAGCAAGTGGTTTATTAAAGATGTACAAAGGTGCCCTTTTCATTTCCCTTTATCACCTCCATCAAAGCGCCGGGTTCATTCATGTTGAATACTACTATCGGGAGATTATTCTCACGGCACATGGTAAACGCCGTAAGGTCCATAACCCTTAGTCGCTTATCTATTACCTCATCAAATGATATGGCAGTGAATTTCTCTGCGTTTGGCTCTTCCTCGGGGTCAGCTGTATAGACTCCATCCACCCTTGTGCCCTTAAGCAGCACATCTGCCTTTATTTCTATTGCCCGCAGGGCTGAGGCTGTATCGGTTGTGAAGAACGGATTGCCCGTCCCTCCTGCAATGATACACACATAGCCACTCTCCATAGCTTCAACAGCCTTGTCGCGCGAATAAAGCTCGCCTACCGGTTCCATTCTGATTGAAGTATATACTCTGGCTTTTCCGCCCAGGTTATTGATTTCGCTTTCAAGAGCCAGGCTGTTTATGACTGTGGCCAGCATGCCCATCTGATCACCTTTCACCCTGTCGAAACCGGCCCCGGTTCCGCTTATACCTCTGAAGATATTGCCGCCACCTATTACTATTCCCACCTGGCAGCCGTCAGCCGCAACTTCAATTATCTGCCTGGCATAAGAGTTTAGAACTGATTTGTCGAGTCCGTACTGGCGGTCACCTGCCAGGGATTCACCACTGAGTTTGAGTAATATGCGCCTGTATTTCATGTTGTGCTTCTTCGGTTGCGGAATGCGAAAGTAATCATTTGCAGCGTAAAAATAAAAAATCCCTTCACTGAATCATCTGACCAGCGGAGGGATAATGTTTTTAAAATGTACTGACCGACTAGTTTCTGACCTTGCAGGTATTAATGCCAAAAAGGGTGTAAAGCCCGCAGAAATTTATCAGCGATGTTATTGTCAGAACCGCTGCAAAAGCGAGAAGGATAATTCCCAGTGTTCCCGATATCACATTGGTTATGTATAGCACTGCTATGAGGGCCGCAATTAATACTCTGATTATCTTGTCGGTTTTGCCTATGTTCTTTTTCATGTTATATAGTGGTATTATTATTCATTATCATAGTAACAGGCAGATACATGTATTGTTCAAATAAAGAAGCCCGCTGTTGACGGGCTTCTTAAGAGTATCTGTTATCTGCTTTTACAGATTAAGGGTGAACCTTGCAAACGATGTGACTGTCAGGTCTTTATTTATTGACTGCAGGTATTGCCTTATTGTCATTTTGTTATCCTTCACAAACTCCTGATTGAGAAGGGTGCTCTCCTTGAAGAACTTATTAAGTTTACCTTCAGCTATCTTATCAAGCATTGCCTCAGGCTTTCCTTCCCGGCGAGCCTGTTCCTTGGCTATCTCCATCTCTGACGCCAGGGTAGCGGCAGGAACGTCATTTTTGTCGAGAGATACAGGATTCATTGCTGCGATCTGCATTGCTACATCCTTGTAAACCTGAATGTCTATTCCTGACTTGTTGAAACCGGCCATGGTTGAAAGCTTATTACCCGGATGGATATAGGCCTGAACATGATCGGCATCAATTCTCGAAAAGTATGATAATTCGATTTTTTCTCCGATTATACCAATCTGCTCTACTATTTTGTCCGCAATAGTTTCGTTATCAAGCTGCAGGGCCAGTACCTCTTCGAGGCTTTTTGATCCTGCAGAAAGAGCTTTGTCGAGTATGCTGTTGGCAAACTTTATAAACTCTTCATTTTTTGCAACAAAGTCAGTTTCACAATTGAGAGCGATCATCATACCGGTTCCGGCATCTGCTGTGACTTTTGATAATACCACACCTTCAGAAGCCTCCCTGTCGGCCCGCTTGTTGGCAATAGCCTGGCCTTTTTTTCTTATTATCTCGATAGCCTTGTCAAAATTGCCTTCAGCCTCCTCAAGGGCCTTCTTGCAATCCATCATTCCTGCGCCTGTAACCCTTCTGAGTTTAGCGACATCGGCTGCACTTATAACTGCCATAATTTGTTATTATTATTTTAATTAACTACACTACTTTTCATCATCCATGAGGTCCTCAAAATCCTCTTCCGTCTCAGACTCATCTTCACTGCTGACAGAGGCTGTAATTTCATCAGCATCGTCATCACCAGCATCCTCCTCATCTTCCGCAACTGCAACCCTTGCTGCACGCCTGGGCCTGCGTTTCTCAGTTACGATATCGTCTTCAGAAGCCTTCTCGGCAGGCTCCTTGTCTTTTTCGTTCTTTCTTTCATTGAGGCCTTCTTCAATTGCAGCACACATTACATCTACTATCAGCGAAATTGATTTGGAGGCATCATCGTTGGCCGGAATTACAAAATCAATTTCTGAAGGGTCTGAGTTTGTGTCTACCATTGCAAATACCGGTATTCCAAGCCTGTTGGCCTCTTTAACGGCTATGTGTTCCTTTCCCACATCAACAATGAAGAGGGCTGACGGCAATCGTGTAAGGTCTGCTATGCTGCCAAGGTTCTTCTCAAGCTTTGCCCTCTGCCTTGCTATCTGCAGTTTTTCTCTCTTTGAAAGGTTGCCAAGCGTTCCGTCACTTTCCATCTTGTCGATAGATGTCATTTTCTTCACCGCTTTTCTGATGGTGGGGAAATTGGTAAGCATTCCTCCCGGCCATCTTTCAGTGACGTAAGGCATACCTGTTTTCTGAACTCTCTCGGCAACGATCTCCTTTGCCTGTTTTTTTGTAGCTACAAAAAGTACTTTTTTGCCCGATTTGGCAATCTGTTTGAGCGCCGACGCGGCGTCATCGATCTTCCTGGCTGTCTTTTCAAGATCGATAATATGAATCCCGTTCTTCTCCATAAAAATATAGGGAGCCATTGCCGGGTTCCATTTTCTTCTGAGATGACCGAAGTGTACTCCGGCATCGAGAAGCTGATTGAAATTAGTTCTTTGCATTTGATTGTTGTTAAAGTTTACATTCTGTTAAGTCAATTGCAGAGTAGTTCCGACCCGGAAGTCACTGCAATTTAGATACTAAACCTGCATCTATACTGACTGATTAACGCTTACTGAACTGGAATCTCTTCCTGGCTTTCGGCTGTCCCGGCTTCTTCCTTTCAACCTCACGCGGATCGCGTGTAAGGAAACCGCTGGCCTTCAGCTTGGGCTTGTACTCCTCGTCAATCTGAATAAGAGCCCTTGATATGCCAAGACGCAAGGCTTCTGCCTGCCCCTTCACACCACCTCCGTCGAGATTAACAACGATGTCGTACATGCCTTCAAGACCCAGGAGGTTCAGGGGCTGGGTAACCACATACTGAAGGGTCTCGGTACCGAAGTACTCTTTGTAATCCCTCTCATTGATGGTGATCTGCCCTTTGCCTTCGCTCACATAGACCCTTGCTACAGCAGCTTTTCTTCTTCCAATGGCATTGATTGCTTCCATTCCTTTTACTTGATGGTTTCTAATTCAACTTTCCTGGGCTTCTGGGCCTCATGAGGGTGCTTGTCGCCGACATAAACGTACAGATTCCTGTAGATTGCCCTGCCCAGCCTGTTCTTGGGAAGCATGCCCTTAACCGCATGTTCTATCAGACCTGCCGGATTCTTCCTGAGCATCGCCTCGGCTGTCGTAAACCTCTGACCACCCGGGTATCCCGTGTGCCTTACATACTCTTTATCGGTCATTTTGTCGCCCGACAAGATAACTTTCTCACAATTGATAACTACTACGTTATCTCCGCAGTCCACATGAGGCGTAAAATTTGTCTTGTGTTTACCCCTCATCATTTTGGCAACTTTCGATGCAAGACGGCCAAGCACCTGACCTTCGGCATCAACCAGCAACCAGTCTTTGTCAACAGTAGCCTTGTTGGCCGATACTGTTTTGTAGCTTAAAGTGTTCACTCCTTCGCAGGTTTTACTGTGTATTAAAGATATTAACCCCGTTTTTTGGGGACTGCAAAAGTACAATATATTTTTGAAAAAAGAAAAACAGCTCAATTTATTCCTTTTATGGTTTTTCGGGGGAACCAAAATTCCTACTTTTACATGCCGGTTCATAAGCGCCGGAGATAGTTCCTCCTGCCGGCAAGAAAAGTTCTGAAACATAATGATAACAGACAGCGACATAAAGTATCTGCAAATGGCGATTACGATTGCAGATGAAAACATAAGTAACGGAGGCGGACCGTTCGGTGCCTTAATAGTAAGGGACGGGTCAATTATTTCAGCCTCAGGAAACAGGGTAATACAGGATTGCGATCCTACTGCACATGCCGAGGTGCTGGCTATCCGCAACGCTGCCGCCAAACTTGACAGCCATGAGCTCGATGGATGTATCCTCTACTCATCGTGTGAACCCTGTCCGATGTGTCTTGGCGCAATCTATTGGGCAGGTATAAAAAGGGTCGTGTATGCTGCAACCAGGCATGATGCAGCCGCAGCGGGATTCAGCGATGAGCATATCTACAATGAAATATCTCTCGGGGCAGACAACCGTTCTGTAGAATTTGTAAATCTCGAGGCTGAAAAAGGTAAGGAAGTCTTAAGGAGATGGATCGACTTCCCCGGGAAAATACCCTACTGATTTCTTCGTGACAACCTGTACGCCTTTTCGGGAATTCTCAGATGCAATGTTACAGAGTGGTCGAAGGTATTCTCCTTTAGATCATAATACCAGTCGAAGCCCAGAAAGAGATTCAGCAGGCCTGACTGCCACGACCTGCTGAAGTTTACCGACCCGGTCAGCAACGCCCTTCGTGAGAGTGTGAAACCATCACGATAGTCAGACAAACTGCTGTACATCATGTTGCCATTCGGAGAGTAGAAATTATCTGAAAGCCACAATCCCGAACTGAAGAAAAAATTATTGCGGGTGTGGTCGCCGGCAAGCAACAGCGCCTTGCCGGTACTGAAGGGTATTTCAGGCAGTTCTCTCATCGAATGATAAATGAAACCGGTAGCGCTGAACCCGAAATTGTTTTCGCCGCTACTTACTCTCTCCCCTCCGTTCAACATTATGCGTGTTCCTGCAGCAAGGTTAACATGAGTTTCTACGGGAGCATTATAATTGCTTATCTGCCCGCCCCGGTGCTTTGCCAGCAGCTGGAGAGGAAATTCGGCCCTCAGGCGGTCGCCGGTTTTACCAGTAGTGTAGATAAATGACTCACCGACAGTAAATTCCTCCCTGAACCTGTCTCCGGTGAAGATGTGCCTTTCCCAGTCTATCCAGGTGTCGCTGAAAAGATTTTCGCTCCTGAAAACAATCTGTACTCCCTCCTCAACAAAGGAGGTATAAAGCTTTTCCCTGGCATAATGCTGGTCGAACATCCTGTGGCGGTCAGGGCCCTGCAGCGATCCGGCCGTAAGGCGGGTACGGCTGTCAATATCAATGCTTACCGTAAAAACCGGATCAATATCAGGTTTGTCGTCGAAGCCTGACCAGAGGGATACAAATAAGCCTCCGCTGACTGAAATAATATCTGAAGGAGTCCATATCAGAAGCGGTTTCAGGTGGCTTCCCGAAAGAGTGTACCCTTCCGTTATCGGGTTAAAGTACTCGTGGTTCCTGAAGAAACTGATGCTTCCAAATGATACTGACAGATTACTGCTATCGGCTGTGCTGCCACCGGTATTGCCTGCACCGCCCTTCTCCTGCGGCATTACCGGAAGAGAAAAGAGTAAGGCTATTATTATCAGAAAGTATCTGTTCATCACTTTTGCCAAAGATAAACAATTAACTTGCATCATTATTGGATCGATTAATCTGTTTAGCCGGGCATTTTTATGCTTTTTTTTCCAATCTTTGCCGAAAATCGATACGTGGCAATATGAACACCAGACTGACTTCATTCCGTTTTGTAAATAACACAGGAGGCTGGATCGCCTTCTTTATTTCGGCAGTAGTTTATATTATGACGGTAGAACCTACAGTAAGCTTCTGGGATTGTGGTGAATTTATCCTTTCGGCTTATAAGATGCAGGTCGGCCACCCTCCGGGAGCGCCTTTCTGGCTTCTGGCAGCAAGGTTCTTCACCCTCTTTGCCGGAGGAGATACTTCGAAGGTGGCCCTGATGGTAAATATCATGTCGGCCCTGGCAAGTGCATTTACTGTAATGTTCCTTTTCTGGACAATCACACATATGGTTCGCAAAGTATTTGCCGGTGTTGCCGAACCGGCGCGCGAGCATCATTTTGTAATTCTGGCCGCAGGTATGGTAGGCTCCCTGGCATACGCCTTCACCGATACTTTCTGGTTTTCGGCGGTAGAAGGAGAAGTCTATGCTTTTTCGTCTCTCTTTACTGCGGTGGTGTTCTGGGCTATGCTCCGCTGGGAGGAGGAGGCTGATGATATCAGATCGGGGAGGTGGATCATCCTTATTGCTTACCTGATGGGCCTTTCTGTGGGAGTACACCTTTTGAACCTGCTTGCCCTCCCTGCCCTGGTCATCATATGGTATTTCAAAAAGTATGAGTTTACGAAAAAAGGATTTCTCGGTGCATTATTGGTGTCGGCTCTTATGCTTGGGGCTCTTGTGTTTGTAGTTATCCCGGGTGTGCCAAAGGCTGCAGGATGGTTTGAACTTCTTTTCGTTAACGGATTCGGACTGCCCTACAATACAGGCATGTTCGTTTATCTTCTGCTCCTTATCGCCGGCATCGTTTACCTGATAAGGTATTCTCTTTTGAAGAGGAAGCTTATTCTGAACTATATAGTTACCGCCTTTGCATTTATAATAATAGGGTATTCATCGTTTGCCATGATAATGATAAGGGCAGATGCAAGACCTCCGATGAATCAGAACGACCCTTCAAACGTATTTTCTTTCATCTATTATATCAACCGCGAGCAGTATGGCAGCGTGCCTGTGCTTCACGGACATTCGTTCGACGCACCTGTAACTGATGTCTCCCGGAAGCTGGCCGGCTACAACAGGATAGAGGGTAAGTATGTTCCTTATTACAGGTCAGAGTATAAGTATGATGAAAGATTTACCGGCTTTTTTCCGCGCATGTACAGCAATGAACCTTCCCATGTGGAGGCTTACAGGCACTGGGGACGGATAAAGGGCCGGCGGATACAGATGCCTTCGGGGTCATCAGGTAAAAGCGAGTATCTGATACCCACTTTTGCTGAGAACCTGAGGTTTTTCCTAAGGTATCAGGTGGGATACATGTACGGTCGTTACTTTATGTGGAATTTTGCCGGCAGGCAGAATGACATTCAGGGAAATGGGAACAGGCTTCACGGAAACTGGATTTCAGGAATAGCTCCGATTGATAATTTCAGGCTGGGAGATCAGTCTTCCCTGCCTGATGATCTTAAGAATAATAAAGCCCGTAACCGGTACTTCTTGCTGCCTCTTCTTGCAGGACTGGCGGGAATGCTGTGGCAGTATCGACGCGACAATAAAGATTTCATTATTGTGTTTGCGTTTTTCATTATGACAGGTGTGGCGATTATCGTCTATCTCAATCAATGGCCTAACCAGCCCAGGGAGAGGGATTATGCATACGCAGGGTCGTTCTATGCATTTGCTATATGGATAGGTATGGGTATGATGTGGCTCTATGAACTGTTTCTCAGGTTAAAGGCCGGTAAATTCTCTGCAGTAATTGCTTTTGTTCTGCTGATGGCTGCCGTGCCTGCCCTGCTGCTGGCTGAAAACTGGGATGACCACGATCGTTCAGGAAGGTATACGGCAAGGGACATCGGCTCAAATTACCTTAACTCATGTGCTGAAAATGCGGTTATACATACGTATGGTGACAACGACTCCTTCCCTCTCTGGTATGTACAGGATGTGGAAGGCGTGAGGACCGATGTCAGGGTGGCCAACCTGAGTTATCTTCAGGCAGGGTGGTATGTGGGGATGATGCTCCAGAAGGCTTATGAGTCTGAACCCCTGCCTCTTATCCTGCCTGCAGAAAAGTATATGGATGGCATCAGAGAGCAGATGCCGGTAAACAGAACGGTAGAACGTTCTTATGATGCACGCGAAGTGGTGGCTTTCATTGGAAGGGAGGAACAGGATCTTAAGGTAGATCTTACAGGCAGGGGTGACTGGGTGAACTACTTCCCGGTGCACAGGTTCAGCATACCTGTTGACAGCTCGAAGGTTCTTGCCAACGGAACGGTTCCGCCAAAACTGGCCGATCGTATTCTGTCACCCATGATTTGGGAATTCGGTGGTGACATGGCTCTGAAGAATGATCTTTTTGTTCTTGACCTCCTAGCCGGTAACAGCTGGGATCGGCCGATATATTTTTCAACAACGGTGCCTCCGTCACAATATAAAGGTCTTGACAGGTATTTTATACAGGAAGGACTGGCCTACAGGCTGTCTCCGGTTGATATTGATGATCTTGCGCCTGACGGACAGAGTTTTATTGACACCGATGTGATGTATGAGAATATGATGAACCGGTTCTCATGGGGTAACGCAGAAGATCCTGACGTATATCTTGACGAGACGAACCGCAGGATGTTCAGTAATTACAGGCGTATTTTCGGGGCGCTGGCCATGGCCCTTCTGCAGGAGGGAGACACTATAAGGGCTATGGAGGTTTGTAACAGAGGGGTAGCCCTGGTTCCGCCGACTTCTATGGCATTTGACTCATTTATGATTGACATTGCCAGGGCACTCTATACGGGAGGAGAGAAAGAGAAGGGAATGGAACTTATAGAGAGTATTCTTGATTACACGCTCGGTTATCTCGAATATATATATAATATGCCGGTACCGGCCAGATTCGGTCTTGACTATCCTGTTGGTATAAATCTGCAGGGGGCAATTGAGATATTGAACATATCTGAAGATCTGGGTCTTACAGAGCTTAAGGATAGAATTGAACCGGAGATTAACAGGTATTATACCGAGTTGATAATCAGGTCAGCGAGATGATTAGATTCCACAGGCCTCTCTTTTTGCAGAGGGTACTGTATAGAGAGGCCCTGTTCAGACTCAAAACTGGTGGCAGGAAAGAGGTTTCACTGACTTTTGATGATGGTCCTCACCCTGACTCAACTCCTGCTATACTTGAAATACTTGGGAAGGAGGATGTCAGAGCGACCTTCTTCTGCAATGGTGACAATTGCTCAAGATATGCGTACCTGCTCGATTCACTCCGACAGGCCGGGCACCAAACCGGTAATCATGGGTACAGCCACCTGAAAGGATTGAAAACCGGAACAGAAGAGTATATTAACGATGTTCAAATAGCTGCCGGAGTTGTAGGGGGAGATCTTTTCAGGCCTCCATATGGCAGTCTCTCTTTTGCACAATACAGGTTGCTTAAGGATAAATACAGAATCATAATGTGGGATCTGATGCCATATGATTTTGACAGTTCGCTTACTGCCGTAGCGGTAAAGAAGATTATTATGAAGAAAACACGGCCGGGTTCGATAATAGTGTTACATGATAGTCCGGTAAGTCATTCATTGACAATCCTTCAGGAGACAATCAGTGATCTTAAGGCTAAGGGCTACAGCTTTGTGTTGATACCCTGACACGGGGTAAAAAGCTTAGATGCCATTATTTTGTTGAGGCTTTCCTTTTTTGTTACTTTCTTTTGACGCTAAGTAATATTGTTATATTTTTGAGCAATACGGATGGAAAGGTAAAGTTTCATGAATATTTTAATTCTTGGCTCGGGTGGCCGTGAGCATGCTATCGCATGGAAGTTGACGCAGAGCAAAAAAGCAGACAAGGTTTTTGTAGCCCCCGGTAATGCCGGAACAGGACAGATAGGGACAAATATTGATCTCAATCCGGAAGATTTTAATGCGGTTAAAAGGGCAGTTATCAGCAACGGAATAAAAATGGTGGTAGTAGGGCCAGAGGCTCCTCTTGTTGGTGGCATTACCGATTTCTTTGCTGCTGACAGGGAGCTTGCTAAGGTACCTGTGATTGGTCCTGACCGTACAGGTGCAATGCTGGAGGGCAGCAAGCAGTTCGCAAAAGAGTTCATGAAGCGCCACAATATTCCGACAGCGGGTTTCGGGAGTTTTGTTCCCGGTGACATGGAAAAGGCTCTCAGGTTCCTGCAGCAGAACAGTCCGCCCTATGTTCTGAAGGCAGATGGTCTGGCCAGCGGCAAGGGAGTGCTGATACTTGACAACCTGCCTGAAGCCGAAGCCGAGTTGAGGAATATGTTTGCCGGCAAGTTCGGAAGTGCAGGCAAACGCGTTGTTATTGAAGAGTATCTGAGGGGTATAGAGCTATCTGTTATTATCATTACTGATGGCAAAACCTATAAGATACTGCCGCCTGCCAAGGATTACAAGCGGGCCAGGGAAGGAGGTGAAGGGCCCAACACCGGAGGAATGGGTGCGGTCTCGCCGGTCCCGTTTGCCGATCAGACATTCCTGTCAAAGGTTGAAGAGGGAATAATTAAGCCCACCATGAGAGGCTTACAGATGGAAGGCAATTTTTTCAAAGGCTTCATCTTTTTCGGGCTTATGAATGTCGACGGCGATCCATATGTAATTGAGTACAACGCAAGACTGGGTGACCCTGAAGCAGAGGTCATTCTTCCGCGGATCAGTTCCGACTTCCTTGAGTTGCTTGAAGGGGTTGCGTATGCTGATCTGAATGATAGACCTTTTGAAATCGATCAACGCAGTGCAGTCACCGTTATGCTGGTTTCAGGAGGTTACCCGGGCAATTATACAAATGGAAAACCGATCAGTGGCATTGAGGATTGCAGCGGATCAATTGTATTCCATTCGGGAACAAAACCGACGGCAGACGGTATTGTCACCGCAGGAGGAAGGGTTATTTCCATAACCTCACTGGCGGAATCGATGGATGAAGCACTTGCCATGTCCTACAAAAACGCTGATTTGATTAACTATGAGGGGAAATACTTCAGGAGAGATATCGGGTACGATCTAAAATAAGAAATGCTCAGACTATTCAGGGGAACCGGACCAGGAGTCATCTTGATGATGGCATTGTTTTCCGTAGGTTTTTGGATGAATTCCTTCATCAACTCTGATATAAACGGGATTGAAGGTGGAAGCAACCCGATGGTCCTCTACGGAATACTTCAGACAATAACAGGAACCAATCCTCTTACAGGGAAGATAACAGCCCTGGCACTGGTTTTGGTTATTTCCTCTGTAATAATAGCTTTCAACACAAGTACCTTTTTTATTAACGAAAGAACATTTCTGCCTGGTATTCTGTATATTATACTTACTTCGCTTTTTCCTGCCGTTCATTTTCTTACTGCTGTGCTGCCAGCCTCATTATTAATGATTCTGGCGGTGGTAAGGATTGCCGGTACCTATCGTAAAAACGGGATTGCCTACAGCTATTTTGATGCTGCACTTCTGATAAGTGCCGGAAGTCTTTTCTATGCAAGTCTGATATGGTTTGGAGTACTGTTGATTATCGGGATACTCCTTCTGCGTACATTTAATCTGAAAGAGGTTTTGATTTCGGTTTTAGGGTTATGCACTCCCTATCTGATATTGTACGGTGTATTCTTCGTTGCAGATTACAACCTTGCTGAACTTACACGTACAATTACAGAGTGTCTGCTGGGTGATAATCCCGGCAATTCATGGTCGCGGTTGACCATTGTTACATCATTGTTTGTACTTATCTCTATACTTGTTGCTACTGCCTTTCTGTTCTCTGTTTTTACAACAAAGAAGGTTAAATCACGTAAAATATTTGCACTGCAGATTTGGACAGGAATAGTAACCCTGGCTGTATATCTGGTGTCGCCTGCTGCCAATGAGGAGCTGATTTTTATATTTGCAATTCCGGTCTCTTATATCCTTTCCCACTACTATATTCATAAAAAGGGCAAAAAAATAGTGCCTGAAATATTGTTTTCAGGCACACTGATATTGATGGTATTGTTGCAGTTTCTGAATTTCTGAGCAGGTGTCACCTGAGAAGAGAAACGACACCAATCCCCATGCCCTGTTCTCCTTCCCGGAATGAATACCAGAGAGTATACATGCCGGTTTTGTTACATATAAAATCGATGGAACCGTATGTTTTACCACCCTTTTCGTCATAAGAACTAATTATCTTCCGGTCCTTTTCATATATTCCGACTATCAATTCGCCTTTTGAGTCATCGGAATTACAAAGTGTAAAACGGTATTTGGTCCCTTTCATCAGATAGATATTCTCTTTTACCACCGGCATCTCTCTTCCTGAGACTGCCTTGGGGAGCTTTATCACGTGGTCCTTAAGGTAGGTGGTATTCGGTCCTGCGTTCAAGACGCACCTTGACGTAAGGTCTGCCTCTGTTTGTCCGGTCATTACTATGGGGATCATCAGCAGCAGTAGCGGAATGAGTAGTTCTTTTTTCATATCATCTGCCTGCAATTAATTCATTACGGATGGTTTTGGTCAGCTCAATGATTTCATGTAGCTGTTCATCGGTCATTTCGACATTACTCTCTTCATTCTGGATTACGGTAAGACGACCGTCTACTTCAAGAGTCTCTGGCTCTCCGAGAGTGTAAGTGATTCTGATATCTCTGTATTTGTCCCTGAGACTTTCCATCTTTTCACAAAGAAGTCTGAACTCCCTGTTTCCGTCACAAT
The DNA here is from genome assembly GCA_964568875.1 of uncultured Rikenellaceae bacterium. Classification (GTDB taxonomy): domain Bacteria; phylum Bacteroidota; class Bacteroidia; order Bacteroidales; family VadinHA17; genus SLNP01. Next base: position 54,076 of record CAZMSH010000022.1, read on the forward strand.
AGGGGGCAAGCAGCATCATCAGGTCATTGATTATGATCTTCTGCTCACCAATCCTGTTTTTCAGTATCTCATCAGGGTAGTTCTGAACAACTTGAGTGGCGAGGTATTGTCCTTCAAGCCAGACACCGGTAATCATCAGGGCCGAGAGATGTCCCCTCTGGTTGTCGCGAAGGTGTTCGTCTATCTGATTATATGACTGAACCGAAAGAAACAGCAGTGAATCAAGATTGGAACGGCTTACTGACAATCTTCTGATTGTCTCGAAATCAAAAAACTGACCTACTCTTATACCGTCGGCAAGTTTTTTTATTGCCTGCAGCACCTCAACGGAATTACCGGTTCTTTCATATATATTCAGGTATCCGAGGTCAGCACCATAGATGCCCAGTTTTAGCGCTTTTTCGAAGTTAGTGCTAAGGCGGTCAACATCTCCTGTAGATGCCAGATAATCTATTGTGAAAGGGACATTCATGGATTGTAGCAGCGCAGCAATCTCTACCGGTGACGAGATATTCCTGACTATGTCATCAATGGCTTCAGCACTAAGCTTCTCAGCTTCAGCCACAGGAAAAGTGTCGGCTTCTTCAAACGTAAATTGAACGTCTCCGCCACGCCTGTTCTGACAAGCGGCGAGAAAGACCATCATACCGATGATTACGAGAATATTTTTTCCCATCATAATGAGAATTTTAGATTGCTACATTACAAAAATAGAAAAAATGAAGTAACAACACCTGTTTATTTGCTTTTTTGAAACTTAACTTTCTCAAACTTTCTCAATATTCCGGCCAGCAAATCAAAATAGAGAATCAGGTACAGTATTATTACACTCAGAAATATCAGTGAAATATTGAAAACCATGGTGTCAATCCTTCGTCCGAATATATATTTCGCCGGTGCGAAAAAGTGAGCCCTGAACATAGGAAAGCCTTCAGGTACAGGCTCAAGGTAAATAGGGTCATAATTCTGAATCAGACGGTTTCTGAATTCAAAGTATTTATTGGGTTCATAGTATTTTGTAACTATCTCTCTTAGTTTTGTGTTGTGGTATTGATTTTGCAGCGATCGCGCCAGATCAATATTATTGCTCAGAAAATATTCGCGCCGGTTTTCATTCATGGTTACAATACTGTCAAACCACTCTCTTGTCTCTGCCAGATAACTCCTTAACTCCTCAGAGATTTCACTGTTGAAGAGAGCGGGCGTCAGTTTGTCGATACTCCCGAAAAGCCCTGTGCCTGAATAGATTGAAATTTCCTCAAGTTCATTCCTGAGGAATTGCATCTGATCAGTACCTGAGGTTGACAGAGTTCCGTTACGCAGAGCAAGATCAGCAGATGAAAGTTTGTTCCCGAGTTCCTTCAGGCGGTAGTCGAGATTGAAAATTGCAACGCTTCGCTCTTTATCAATTTCATAAAAGATACGTCCGTACCGGCTGTCTTTGAACTGAGAAACCATCAGAGCCTCATATGACCAGCGTGTTGGCATCAGCTCAGCAATTACCGGCACCTTGTCAATACTTCCTATTGTTCGGTTCAGCTTGTCGAAAGGGAACATTGCACCACTGAGTACCATCATTGGTATCATCAGGAGGGGTATTACAATATATATGGTGATGGCTGAGTTTAGCGATGCTGATATGTTGAGTCCTATCATGTTGGCGCAGAAGGCTGTGGCAAATAGTGCCAGAAAATAGCTTGCGAACATCCCCTTTATTCCGAGTATTGTGTTGGCAACGGCCAGAAAGAGAGTCACCTGTATAAGTGAAATCAGAGCCATAATCAATACTTTGGACAACAAATAGCTATTCCGGCTCAGATTAAGAAACTTTTCCCTTCTCAGTATCATCCTGTCGCGGTATATCTCTTCGGCACTTACAATAAGGCCAAGGAATAGCGCTACAATAATACTCATGAAGATATAGATGGGTATGTTTTCGTTATCCTTGAAAACATAAACATCAGATGCAGGGTCGGCAATGTATCTTATTATATATGAAAGAATAAATCCCAGAACCGGGGCTTCGAGCAATGTAAGAGCCAGGTACTGGCGATTTGCAGCTTTGCTTTTCAGATCCCGACTGAGAAACAGTGCCAGCTGCCTTAACCTGCCGGGTTTGTTTAGTGTTGAATGAGGTTTGTCGGTGATCTCAGTGACAGGTTCTTCCTGTGTACTATTATTATATGATTCGTGCCATTCAGCCGGTAATACCTTTCTTTTCTGGGTATACCTGCCGAACTCGTCGAGCACCTGGGCCTCAATTATTTTGAATATCATTTCGGGATTTACGTTCCCGCATGACGGACATTCACCGATTTTGGAGTTTATCTGTGCATCAAGAGTCTTGAAGTAAATTATCGCTTCAATAGGATTTCCGAAGAATACCAGATAACCGCCCTGGTCAAGTATCGCGACCTTATCAAATAATTTGTATATCTCTGAAGAGGGCTGATGAATAACGGTTACTACCAGCTTGCCTTTAAGTGTAAGTTCTCTGAGCAGGTCCATAACATTCTCCGAGTCCCTCGATGAGAGGCCCGATGTAGGTTCATCGAGGAACAATACCGAAGGTTCCCTGATAAGCTCAAGAGCAATATTGAGCCTTTTCCTCTGGCCTCCGCTGATAACTTTATTCAGGCTTGTACCGACTTTCATCTCCTTTTTGTCGTACAATCCGAGGCTGTTCAGCGTCTTCTCAACCAGAGCTTTCAGGTCAGCTTCTGACTTATCCCTGAAGCTTAGAGCAGCTGCATAATAAAGGTTGTCGTATACTGTCAGATCCTCCATCAGCATATCATCCTGGGGAACAAATCCTATCACCCCTTCAAGGTCAGCACTTCCTGAATGAACGTCTATGCCGTTGATTCTGACTTCTCCATTAGTCGGTTTACGATTACCGCTGAGAATGTTAAGAAGGGTGGTTTTGCCGCTACCGCTCGAACCGAGAATGCCAATAAGGGTTCCTTCAGAAAGAGAGAGATTCACGCCTGAAACCGCCCTGCTGCCATCTTTAAAGCTGTATGTTATGCCCGACGCTGCAAGAGTAAGCCTGTCAGCGGTCCGGCCTTCCATAAACCTCGAGACTATATCGGTATAGTATAGTGGAGACCCCTGTGATGAACGCAAAGAGCCACCGCTTGGGAAGGTGTAGATATAGCCCTGTGTAATAGGGAGGCCATTAAGATAAAGCTGATTTTCAGAGATATACTTTATAAACAGGATGTCGGCCGATTCTATCCTCAATATAGCGATAGTGGCCTCACTGAATCCGGTGACTATACGGTTGCAGGTTTGACAACCTGTCTGGTCATGGTCCAAAACAAGTATGGCTGGATTTCCCGATAATTTCTCTAGGGAATCTTCCCTGATGAACTGTTCTATTGATGAAAACTCATCGAAGTGAATCCTGAAGACTTCCGCGACCGTATTGATGATGTTCATCCTTTGGGTGGTATACTGCTTGTCAGCGTTAACAAGCTCATATAGCCGCATAAGAACGACAATTTTCTGTGCCTGACTCAGTGTGCGGTTTATCTTCTTGCAGATGTTGAGGACCTTGACGGAATCCTTCACTGACGGCGATTCACTTTTTTCAATGTTTTTAGAGTCAGTGACATTGCCTGCGTGGGAGTCAAACAGCTTCATGTATTGATCTACAGCCTCATGGGTCAGCTGTTTGTGCAGGAACCCGAGAACGTAGTTCCTTTCATTCAGCAGCATACCCCCATCCTGTTTTACAATTAATGCAAACAGTTCCATTAAAGCCCTGAGGATCTCCTCGCTCATATGTGATCAGGTGACCTGGTTGTCAATACAAAACTAATCTTTTTTCGCTTTTTCCTCTTCCCTTCGTTTGTCAAGATACTTCTTCCCTTTTATAATCCACTCTTCAGGTTCTGTGCCGAGGAGGTGGTGGTTAAAAAACTCATTGACTTTTTTGGTGTAGTCAAGCTGATTTTCCTTCTTGGCAAGCGAGTGATTTTCACCTTCATACACAAGCATGATATAAGGTTTCTCCATTCTGCGCATAGTGGTGAACATTTCAATACCCTGGTGCCAGTCTACAGCACCGTCTTCGGTACCGAAAGCCACCAGCAGAGGGGTATTTATATTACCCGCCTGAAACATCGGGGAGTTTGCCATATACTCATCCATTATCTCCCACCACGGTTCCCTGAGCCTTCCCTGTGACGTTTCGAAGATATTCTGGTTAGGATTTCCACTGTTCCAGTAGATTTCATTATACATGCTGATCATGTTAATCAGTGGTGCGCCGGCCACGGCAGCTGAGAAAAGGTTCGTCTGGGTAATTATGAAACTGGTCTGATATGCTCCCCAGCTGTGCCCCATCAGGCCTACCTTTTTCTCATCTATCATCCCTGTCTTCAGCACTGCTTCAACGGCAGGTACTACACAGTCGACAGCCGAATTGCCCGGATGATTTGTCTTGTAGACAATGTCGGGCTGGAAAATGAAATAGCCCTGTGTGGTGTAGTTGGAAGTATTGTATGCACTGCGTGTGGATGGCGTTACATACCTGTGAAGTACATTTGACCTTATTTCATAAATGTATACAATCATGGGGTACTTCTTTCCCGGTTCGTAGTTCGCCGGATAGAACAGAGCACCCTGAAGATCTTTGCCGTCACGGTTTTTGTAATGGATTAGTTCACTGTATCCCCATTCATATTCAGCCTGGTGAGGATTGGTGTTTGTCTGAACAGAAAGGTCAGCGAAGGCATAATCAGTTGTATAGAAATTGGGTGATTCTGCATAGGTCTCTGACCGGAGAAGGAATGTGTCGCTGTTCTTTGCCCTGGTAAGACCTGAAATTGCCCTGTCTTCGTATATGAGCATGCCGGCTCTTCCTTTTACCGGTATTCTGTAATAGCCACTCTTTTTGTCTATGTCTCCGAAGGCAGAAAAATACATATCCTTTGACGGATCAATGAAATTGTCTTCAAAATCGAGGCGGCTGAATCTGAAGATAGTATTGTTCTCCTTTCCCGATGTGAGTTTCAGCGCCTGCGAACCGTCAGCAGGAATGCGCCATACATCGTATTCGTCGTAAGCCAGGAACCCCTTGTCGTCCTTAAGCCATCCTGCACTTCCAAAGGGCGGTTTAACCTCTTTGGGGCTGTCGTCACGGGTGTTCCAGAATACCGTTGGAACCTGAGCGGTAAGATTGCGGTGGGCATCTTTGTAAATATCATATACCCACCAGTTCTTGTCTTTGAAATAGAGTATGAATTTTCCGTCGGGAGATGAACCATATACCGATGAAAATTTTTCAAGTATCTTCTTCTTTTCTCCTGTAAGGGTATTTATAATATAGTAATCAAACAGCTCTTCTCTGAATGCAGGTCTGTACAGATTTGTATTCATGGCCAGTGCATGCTTTCCATCACCTGTTATTGATGCCCGTGTAAGCTCATCGTCAGTAATTCTTATCACTGAATTCGGATCAATATTCCATGCAAAGAGGAAAGTGTAATTGTTGTCCGTGTTATAGGTAACTTTCTGCCTCGGTTGGATAGGATCGTCCTTCCAGTGCCAGATATCAAGACCGGGCAGTTTGTCATTCTGCGCAGAGCGGTTGTTTTTTCCCTTAGTTGGTTTTGGTGTCCAGGTATAAACCCCGAAGAAAAGAGTCTTCATGTCTTTTGACCATACAAGGCGATAGTTCTCACTGATACGCATGCCATCAGGGATAGTGTTTGATTTCAGCGGATCGAAGACCTTCAGGTCACTCTTTCCGTAAATGTTCCTGAAGGTATAGAGGTGGTAATTAGCCTCGGTATGAATAGTGTCATTAAACTCTTTCATAAAGGCCAGTGCAGTTCCTTCCCTTTCCCATACCAGACCACGATACTTTGCCGTATCATTGTCAATGAAAACGATAGAGTAATCAGCCAGATTCAGGAGCTCCACTCCATTGCCTTTCTTGTCTTCAGCATCTATTATATATGCAAGCCTGTTGCCGGGCTTATTGACCGATGATTCGGAAACATTCCCTATGTTTTTGACCCTTCCAGTTACCAGATGACACAAAAATAAATCACGCGTCCTTTTTTCTCCGGCATAACCATTCATTATCAAATGAGAGCCGTCGCGCGTGAAAAAGAAACTCTCTGTGTTCTCGAATACTTTTTCAGTGCCCTCAGCAAGGTTGACAAGACGGGTTTTGTATCTTATAGGTTTCTTTTGTTCCCTCATCTGCTCAGTCTCTTTTTCACTGTATCCGATTCTCATGGCGGCCCATTTTGAGTCGGATGAGAACTGAAGATTAGATGACAAAGGATATCCTAAGACGCTGCCGGTATTGATATTCTTAATAAAAAGTGAATCATCTGAATCTACCATTCTGATAGACCAGCTCATCCATTTCCCATCGTCTGACAGAGTTGCCTGTCCGGGTGTTGCCCATTTGGAATAATCATCAGTGGTAACAGGTTTTCTGGTCTCCTGTGCAGCCAGGGTGGTTGATGCTGCAAGTATCAGGATAACAACAGTGCGGAACATAGTTTTCATCTTCTTCATAATTAGTTTACCAATGGTTCAAATTTACTAATATCCTTTCAGCATACTGATCATAATCAGGTTTATACTTGGCAGGAAAATATGTTTTACGGCATGATTTTTGGGGCTTTTACTACGAGAACCAAAAAAAAATGCCCTGTCAGCATGAAGAAAACAGGGCGATCCGAATGCGCCTCTTTTATGGGCGCTTGAGGGTGGAGATAAGGGGAATCGAACCCCTGACCTCGTGACTGCCAGTCACGCGCTCTAGCCAACTGAGCTATATCCCCTGAAAGGCTGGGCAAATATACAAAAAAAACGTTATTGCAAGCAAATTGAGAAGCAGGAGGATGGTGATTAATAAGTTTGTATTTGGAAAGGAAATATTTAATTTTGCAAAACCATTTACGAAACTATTTGAGAATACAATATGAAGTTGTAATTTTAAGCCCTTAAAAAAATAAGCGATGAATACCAAGAAAAGTGAAAAGGCCGACCTTGAGAACAAGAAGACTACATTTCTTCAGCTTGGTTTGGTTGTTACAATAGCGCTTATTCTGATTGCGTTTGAGTGGACAACTACCGACAGGAAGGAAAACGTCTTTGCGACTATCCAGGAGGAGATAATTGAAGAGGAGCAGGCTCCTATTACTGAAGAACAGGAGCAGCCGCCGGAGGCACCGCCGGAAGTCAATGTAACCGATATCTTCGAGATCGTTGACAATGATGTGAATATCGAAAATGAAATTCTTTTCAGTGACCTCGTTACAGAGGATACTCAGGTCGCCATGTATACCTGGAACCCTGTCGTCGACGAGGAAGAGAAGGAGGATGATGTCTTCATGATAGTTGAAGATATGCCTACGTTCAGGGGTGGAGACGTACAGAGGTTCAGTAACTGGGTCAAGGAGAGAGTAAAATATCCTCAGATAGCTCAGGAAAACGGAATCCAGGGAAAGGTTTTTATTGGTTTTATCGTTGAACCTGACGGATCGGTAAGTAATGTAACAGTTCTGCGTAGTGTCGATAAATCTCTCGACGACGAAGCTGTAAGAGTGGTGCAGTCTTCTCCGAGATGGAATCCGGGCAAGCAGAGGGGACAGCCTGTAAGGGTAAGGTTCTCAATTACAGTGAATTTTCAATTACAGTAATGAAAATATTTTGATATAACGGGGGCTGATCGTTCAGATCAGCCCCTTTTTTTTTATATTGGCACTATCTTTGAAACTGAAAACTATTGACTTATAAAAAACAGATTATGAAAAGAATTCTACCTTTTTTTCTGTTGACAGCACTTGTTCTATCAGGGTGCGGCTCATCAAAACGACAGATGCAGACTGGCAACTACCCGGCTGCAATAGATAAAGCAGTAAGGGAGTTGCGACGTAATCCCAATAACAAGGAAGAAGCAGAGATATTACAGAGAGCATATGTCATCGCCAATGAGCAGGATAATGACAGAATCAGAATGCTCAAGATGGAAAACCGTGCATCAAGCTATGATGAGGTCTACCTTACCTATAAGCGACTTCATGACAGACAGACCCTTGTAAGAACTGTGACACCCCTGACAATCGGTAACCGGACAGTAGATTTTCCCTATGTCGATTACATGGCCGAAATGCTTGATGCTAAACGAAGGGCGGCTGATTTCTATTATGCCAACGGAATTGAACTGATGAAAAATAAGACGAAGGAGTCCTACCGGCAGGCCTATTATCAGTTCATCAGGGTTAAGGAGTATGTCGATGATTATCCCGATATCGATCAGTACATTAATGAAGCAAAATATCTCGGTATCAGCCGGGCACTGGTGTCGGTTGAGAATAAGTCGGTTATAAACTTCCCACAGGAGTTCGTAAATGACCTTCTGGCTCTCGACCTCCCAAGACTTAACAGCGAGTGGGTCGAATACCATACTGAACACCTCGACGATAATACCTCATACGACTACCTCGTGAACGTCAATATTAAAAATGTTGCCGTCAGTCCCGACCAGACAATCCAGCGCGACTCCCTTGTTAAAAAGGAGGTTGAGGATGGATTTACATACCTGCTTGATAAGAATGGAAATGTAATGAAAGATTCCCTGGGCAATGACATCAAGATTGTCAGGTACAAATCGCTTCAATGTGCACTTATAGAGTCGATACAGACAAAAGCATGTGTTATTGAGGGTGACGTGGAGGTTATACAGCTGAACCCTAACAGAATTGTAAAGAGAGACCCAATAGGTGCTGAATCAGGTTTCAGACACGTTTCTGCAAGGGCAATAGGAGACGTCCAGGCTCTGAGTCCTGAACAACTTGAATCAACAAAGGTGCAGGCAGTACAATTCCCTTCTGATATTGAAATGGTATTGCGCTGTTCTGAATCCCTGAAAATGGCTATCAGGGGAATAATGCAGACTAACAGGAGACA
>CAZMSH010000023.1:0-35321 GCA_964568875.1 uncultured Rikenellaceae bacterium
TTGTAACGAAGGTCTGGCACCGGACATAAAACAAAGAGATTCTCGCACCCGTCGGGTGCACTTTCTCGGTTGAACTTAGAGTTTGCATTTACATAGTAATACGGGTTATCGAGCTTTATCCGGTTTTTAAATATTTTGGATGAATACTCCCTGTAATCGGTTCCCAGAAAATAATTATGATGGTCAAGTGAATCGATCTTCCCCTTTACACCCAGGTACATGGTAAAGGGGGCGAGTGTCCACTGCATCTTATCAAGCTTTCGTTTGGTGAATTTGTTTCTCTTCATCACTGTACCCCTGAAAAGAGCTGCATCGGCATTAACCACGAAGAGGTCGGCCTCCCATCTCTTTCCGGTTGCATCAGTGAATGACTTCACACTCTTGCCTTCAGACTCATAATCCACTATCTCAGTGTTGTAATGAATCTTTATGCCAGCTTTCTCCATCGCCGCCTCAAGTCCTTCAACTATCCTGTACATGCCGCCCTCAACATTATGATAACCATCATGTTTCAGTTCAGTATAGCTAAGTATGCTGTAAACAGCCGGAGTGTCAAACGGGGTTGATCCAAGAAAAAACGCTACCAGTGAAAATATTACTTTCACCTCATAGCTCGAGAAATACCTGTCGAGCTCCTTCCATACCGTACGTATTATCTTCGGCGTGTGCCTGATATCTACCTTTGTCATCTGAATCACAAAGTCTGTCAGGCTGTGGAAATTCTTGTTAAGTATCTGCCTGTCTACATCATGGAACAGCTTGCCCGAATCAACCAGAAATCTTTCCATCTTTCTTTTGAAATCAGGCTCCACATCACTGAACTGCTCTGCAAGCTTGTCAAGATCTTTGTAAATTATATACCTGCGATCGCTTCCCTTGAAACTTACTGTGTATAACGGGTCGAGTTCCACAAATCTGAAAGGCATTTCTATTGCGGCATCCTCGATAAACTCTTTGAATAAGTAGCTCATGCTGAAGAACGTGGGTGCCATATCAAATGTAAATCCTTCGCTCTTCAACTGGTTCAGTCTGCCCCCGGCCTGTTTGTATTGCTCGACAACCTCCACCTTGTATCCCCTTCGTGAAAGGCGAAGCGCCGTAGCCAGTCCGCCAAGACCTGTTCCGATTATAATTGCTCGTTTATTCATTGTTGCATATAGAAAAGGTATGTTATTACATCGGTATACTGTTATCCCCGCAACAAAATGGGGGGGGTATTTTATTTTTCTATTAATATTAATCCCCTACGGGGAAAAATTGTTTCTCATCTAAGCTTTTATTTATTAATCCCTTACACCCACCTTTTTCAGTAATTCAGGGTAGAGCTCTCTCTTGACCCACTGAAAATCAGGTTCCAGTTTCAGCAGTTTTTCATATGTCTTCTTTGCCATCTGAAGATCTTCCATACTTTCATGGCTCTTTGCCAGCCATACCAGTGCATGAAGATAGTGCCAGTTGCATCGCAGTGAGCCCGGCTCTTTCTCAAACAATTCAACTGCCCTGGAGAAGCAGCGTGCAGCTTCGCTGTATGATCCTCCAACCAAAGCCGGCATATGATATCTTGCATTACCCATCTCCACCCATCCTGCCGGGTCAGTCTCGTCAAGTTTGATAGACTCCTCTATCTGACGCAGGCTTCTCATTCCCAGGTAAGTGGCTCTTAACGGATTAAGACTTATGCGCATCGCTATGATAGCACCGCTCATTGCAGAAGCCCTCGCCGCGAACCTTTTATCAGCGGCCAGTATTTCAATGTTCTGTTCAGCACTGTTGATAATGCCCCTTGCATCACCCTCTTTCTTCATACTTATAAGGTAGCCTATATAACCATATTTTGAAAGAACAAGGACATACAGGTCATCATTGCTTCCACTCTTGCGGTATTTTGCCTCCTGGTCTGCTATACCTTTTGACCAGACGTCCATTGAACCTGAGAGATATCCTCTGTAAACATCGCAGTTATGGGACTGACTCTTCATCTGGACAGCAATTGACGTAAAGACCAAAATCAATAATAAATTCTTTATCATAGTTCAAACAATTTCTGATATACTCCTCTGCTTCCAAACATAACTTCTTTTGCCTCTTATCGCGAATGCCCTTATGACAATTCTCACAAAAGCGACCATCCTTTCAGGAAATAACAAAAGAGATCCGGCAATGTTTTGTCCGCTTACCCCGGCAACAGAGACATTTATTGACAAAACCATAAAGATATAAGCTGCAAGTCCGGGCCATCCTGTCCCCAGAAATACAGGCACCCAGCCAAAAAGGCAAACAGAAAGGAAGAAAATTACAAACAGCCGGCTGTCGCCGAACATTGTAATAACATTTTTTGCAAAACCATTTAATGCTTCATCATAGTTTCGGTACATTCTGCATGAGACCCCGCCATCACGTCCTGCAAGGGTTTCAATCTTAAGTCTCATCTTCTTCATCAGGCGGGCAATAATGATATCTTCTGCCAGTCTCATTCTGACGAGTTCATGAAACCGGTAACGCTTGTAGACCGATGCGTGGAACATCATAAACTGTCCGTTGGCTGCCGAGAAGGAAGGCCACCTGCATTTCCTCACCAGAAACAGCGGCAGAAGAGACAGCAGTATCCAGTTCATAACCGGTATAACTACCCTCTCGCCTCTTGTCAGTTTAAGCTGGTATGGAAAAACCGACAGCAGCGCAAGACGCTTTTCCTGCATTCTTGCCACTGCAGACGATAACACTTCGCTATCGGCTACAACATCGGCATCAAGGAAAAGCAGATACTCCCCGGCAGCACTTTCGGCAAGCCGGTGGCAGGCATGGTTCTTACCAAGCCAGCCTTCAGGCAGGTCGCCACCGTTGATATGCCTGACAAGTTTGCTCGCTTCTCCGTACCGCTGTAATATATCACCGGTGGTGTCAGTCGATGAGTCATTGTAAACAATTATCTCAAAAGGAGAGTATTTCTGAATAAGCAGAGTATCAAGCAGATTACCGATATTTTCCTCTTCATTTCTGGCAGGTATCAGCACAGATACCAGCGGGCCTTCTTCCATGCGTTTCTTCCCGGGAAACTGCATAGTGAAAAGGTTTGATAGTGCCACCAGCATCCTGATGAAAGTAAGATATAGTATTATAACCGCTGCCCAGATCATTCCTTTCCGGGTATTTGAGCTGCAACACTGTCGGCAATAAGGCTGTTGAAAGCCTTTTCAAGTTCATCATGGCCCTGGGTTCCAGAATAATCGTATTTTCTCAACCGTAAAGTCAGTGATGGCTTTTTTGATGAAAACCAGTCGATCAGCGCCACGTAAAACAATACCGTTATTTCGGAACCGGCATTTCTGATTATTCTGTCAATGCCCCTTTCAAACCTTACCGGGTAGGTATAAAGAGAGCTGATCTCCCCCTGTGGGTAGATAACAACCAGGTTTTCTGCCTTTTTCAGCAAGCGAGATGTATAGTTAAGTGAGTCGATGACTGAACGCGAGCCCCGTCGCACCGAATATGCCCCAGCTTTGTTGAGAAACATCCTTGTGGCCAGCTGTTCCTCAAGCATCATTACGTGAAATTTTCTTTGCCAGAGGGTATAGTTAAGGTAGTATGCGAAGAAGCCGTCCCACCAGCTGAAATGGTTGCCTATAAGCAACAGCGGCTTATCAGCAGGCACGACACTCTCTCCTTCAACTGTCACCTTCCGGAAGCTCAGCCGCAGGTTCAACGCGGTGTATAGTTTTAGAAACTTTACGTAAATGGACCTGTGGTTTGCTTCTATCATATGCAGCATTCTCCCCTACTTTTTTGAAACCTCAATAACTCTCAGAGGTGGTTTCCTGTAAAATTCATCAATGTCAGGAATACCGTTCCCGTCATTATCAGGCATCGCCGACAGGAATTCTATGAGAGCAAGCCACTCCTTGCCCTCGGTATAACCTCCCTCATCGCCGTTAAAATTTATCACTGCCCGCGAAAAGTCATTCAGTGGTGTGCCATTTGCATCTTTGGGTACCACATTCAGCAGACCAAAGCTCATACTCCTGATAATACCGACAAATTCAAGAATATAGGAATTAGCCGCTATTGAATATAGTTTCCGGTTTTTTTTGGAGAAATCAACCGGGAATCTGCTGCCATCAGGCTGCACAATATCGGCTGAGACAATTTTCCTGAGCAACCCTCCTGAAGGGTCGTGTCTGATCTCAATACCAGAGTAGTAGATATAATTTGACGTACTTGACTTCCACGCCACCATCAGTATTTCAAGGATGCTTTTAAGTTCCCTTCCGGTCACATAAACCCGCGATAACGGGTATCCCGGCACCTTATCCTTGCCGGCACCAAGAGACATGACCCTGAATATATCTGGCACCGACTGCTCTCCGGCCACAATCGGATTGCGGATTACTCCGGCAGCAACAATGCTTATGTCGGAACCGGCAGCACTATGACTGTTGACATAGCTGTGGATCGCATCAGCAACCAGCGGACCAAGATTACTTCCTGCAAGATCACCGTACTCATCACATACAAGGTTGAATGATGATTCTGCAACGATTTTGTCATAGTGCAATCCCATTCCATTCAGCAACTCATTATTTATAACCTCTTTACGCTCTTCTATGAGAGTTTCTACCGCAGAATCACCTTTAATGTTGTCGTCAACTGCAATAAGCTGGGAACTTTCGAAAACAGGAGAACCTCCTTCAACGTTAAAGACTACTTTACCGATGTTTGTTCCGTATGCTCCTGTCTGTACTATCGGTATTCCATTGACTATGAGCGGTTCACTAAGCGTAGTGTGTGTATGTCCGCTTATGATCAGGTCAATACCCTTAACTTCTGAAGCCAGCTTATAGTCTTCACCGGCAAGGTTTCCTCTCTTGTCAATCCCGAGGCCTGAATGCGAGAGACAGATTATCATATTGCATCCTTCCTGCTTCAGCTGCCTGACCATATATTTTGCAGTTCTGATCTGCTTTGAAAATGTAACCGGAGCGGCAGCAGGGGCCACTTCGTCAGCATCAACACCCATGAGAGCAAAAATTCCTATTTTAAGTCCGGCTCCGGGTTTTTCAATTACAATACTTCTTCTGACGGCCCCGTCAGAAAAGAGTTTTTCAAGCCTGTCATCACCGGCATCGTTTTCGCTGAACTCAATGTTACTCAAAACAATCTCAGGTATCTCCCCTCTTTGCCGTGCTGCTTCCAGTATCCTTGCGTAATGGGCCGGACCGGCATCAAATTCATGATTACCGGCACTGATCACGTCGTATCCCATTTTTTTCATAAGCAGCAACTGAAAGCCATCCCTGTCTTCAAAATGATGAAAAAGGGTTCCCATAAGGTAGTCGCCTGCATCTAACACGAGCAGGTTCTCCCGGGCAGCATTCCTTTCTGATGAAATAATTGCCGACAGTCTTGAAAACCCACCTCTTGTTTCATCGTTGCCTGTCACAAGAGGTGTATATTTTGTTTCTGGAGCAAAGCCCCTGAGCTTGGAGTGAAGATCATTGGTATGCAGGATGACCAGTTTTCCTGTTTGCTGAGCCGTCAGTAAAAGGGAAGCTGAGACCAACAGCAGAAAAAGGCTGAATCTTTTCATCAGGAGGAATTTTTAGACTCTAAATTTAGCGAAATATTTCCTTGCTTACACAATTTCTGCAACGACAAAAGTACTTCCGCCAACAAACACCAGGTCATTTTTTGCTGCAGCCTCAAGAGCTGCCTGGTATGCAGTTGCTACATTATCATATGATTCACCTTCCAGTCCGTACATATGGGCAGATTCCTTAAGCATATTTTCGTCCAGTGCCCTTGGCAGCGACGCACGTGTAAAATAGTAGACGGCTTCACGCGGGAACAGGGGAAGTAGAGATGAAAGATCCTTGTCGTTAACAAATCCGACAACCATATGCAGCCGGCCACAATTAACTTTTCCGAGTTGATTCATAACATATGAGAGTCCCTCCATATTATGAGCCGTGTCACAGATTATCAGAGGTTCCCTGCCCAGTATCTGCCAGCGCCCCAGAAGGCCTGTATTTCTCACTGTTGCCTCAACACCCTTCAACAGATGCTCTTTCTGTGGCCTGAAAGGCGTAGGCATTACCTCCATGGCCTGGTATACCGTCACAAGGTTATGTTCCTGATAATCACCCGGAAGAGACACAACACCCCTGAACCTTGTTCCGTCGGTCAGCCTGGTTACCCTGTATTTCCTGCTCCCTGCAGCAGGAATAAATCTGGCCAGGTGGCAGGCATAGTTTTTATCGGCAAAACAGATTTCACTGCCTGCCATATGAGCAGCTTCCTCAAATACAGGGTCAGTTTCGGGAGTACTCTCTCCAATAATTACAGGAACCGAGGGTTTTATTATACCTGCTTTTTCTGAAGCTACCCTGGCAATAGTATCTCCCAGAAATTCCATATGATCATGGCCTATGTTGGTTATAACCGAAAGCAGCGGAGTCACTATATTAGTTGAATCCAGCCTGCCTCCCATTCCTGTTTCAATAACCGCAATATCTACCCAGTGCCTTGCAAAATAATCGAATGCCATGGCAACTGTCAGTTCGAAGAAGCTGGGAGAGACCGAACTTATTATCTTCCTGTGATCTTTGACAAATCTGACAACTTCCCATTCAGGTATCACCTCACCGTTAATCTTTATCCTTTCCCTGAAATCCCTTAGATGAGGTGAGGTGTAGAGGCCGGTCCTGAATCCTGATTCCTGAAGTACCGATGCCATCATATGAGCCACCGACCCTTTGCCGTTTGTTCCTGCGACATGCAGTGAGGGAAACCGCCGGTGAGGATTGCCAAAGTAGTTGTCAAGGGCATTTGTGTTGTCAAGATTTGCCTTGTAGGCAGCCTTTCCGACCCGGTGGTAAACAGGAAGACGTTTGTAAAGGAATTCGATTGTCTCTTGATAGTTCATAACTATTGACAGGTATTGAAAACTCTCAGCGAAAGTCTATGCAAAAATGGTTAATTTTACCGCTCGGAAAGATGATACATTCCATCAAATCAAAAATATTTCCAATATGAAAAAGAAATTCAATAAGAAGATCTTTATACTTGACACCAATGTTCTTCTTCACGACTTCAAATGCATATACAATTTTGAAGAGAATGATGTAATAATACCCATTGTTGTTTTGGAGGAGCTTGATAAGTTCAAGCGGGGGAACGACCTGATAAATTTTCATGCACGCGAGTTCACACGCGAGCTTGACAAGCTGTCAGGTGACGAATTGCTTTCATCCAACATTCCGCTTGGATCAGGACTGGGCAACCTGCATATTGAGACGGGAAAGGATTTTACAGAGAGGGTACACCAGTCTTTTCCGGAGCGCACCGCCGACCATCGCATCCTGTCTATTGCAGACTATATCTGCCAGAACAATAAAGACAAAACCGTCATTCTGATCTCGAAAGACATCAATCTCAGGATGAAGGCCAAGTCTCTGGGAATAATGGCACAGGACTACCAGAACGACAAGGTAGCAAACATCGATGATCTCTACAGGGGCATCCAGATACTTGAAGGGATTAACACTGATGTGATTAACAGTCTGTATGAATCACACGAGGGAATCAGCATTGAAGGAACCGGAATAGATATTCCCCAGGAGGGACATCACTTTTTCATCCTTCGCAACAACGGAGCCAGCGCCCTCGCTCATTTCAACCCGGTTACGAAAACCCTCAACAGGGTTCTCAAACAGACAACGTATGGGATAGATCCCCGCAATGCCGAACAGACTTTTGCCTTCGACGCACTCACCAATCCAGACATTCAACTGGTATCGCTTACGGGCAAGGCGGGAACCGGGAAAACCCTTCTGGCACTGGCCGCTGCCCTCCACCAGCAGAAGAGATACAAGCAGATCTTCCTTGCCAGGCCGATAGTCCCGCTGGCTAACCGCGACATGGGATACCTGCCGGGAGATCTTAAAGAAAAGATGGATCCCTATATGCAGCCTCTGTATGACAACCTTACGGTTATAAAGCATAAATTCAGCCATCAGAGCCCTGAGTTCCTGAAAATAAATGAAATGATAAAGGAGGAGAAGCTTGTCATAACACCTCTGGCCTACATAAGGGGGCGTAGTCTCTCAAGCATCTTTTTTATTGTTGATGAGGCTCAGAATCTCACCCCTCACGAGGTAAAAACGATTATAACACGGGCAGGCGAAGGCACGAAAATGGTTTTCACAGGTGACATTGAACAGATAGACTCACCCTATCTCGACACCGGATCAAACGGTCTGAGTTATCTTTCTGACAAAATGAAGACTCAGGAGCTATTTGCACATGTCAACCTTGTCAAGGGGGAGAGAAGTTTTCTTGCCGAGCTGGCCAGTAAACTTCTTTAGCCATGCCTGACGGGGTTCTAAGAGTAGCTTTCCATACCCTGGGTTGCAAACTGAACTTTGCCGAAACATCAACAATTGCAAGGTCATTACCACAGGATAAGTTCAAAAGGGTGTCGTTCAACGACGAAGCTGATATTTACATTATTAACACCTGCTCGGTAACTGATGCTGCAGACAAAAAATGCAGGCAGGCAGTCAGTAAAATTGCCGGCAGGTATCCTGAAGCATTTATCGCCGTTGTGGGATGCTACGCTCAGCTTAAACCCGGCGAGATAGCCTCAATACCAGGGGTGGACCTTGTATTGGGTACCAATGAAAAATTTGACATTGAGAGATATATCGGAAACCTTGAAAAGAAGAATGCCCCCGAGATACATTCCTGTGAAATAGGTATGGCAGACCGTTTCACTCCTTCGTGGTCGATGGGTGACCGTACCCGTTCATTTCTGAAAGTTCAGGATGGATGTGACTACAAATGTTCGTACTGTACCATACCCCTGGCAAGGGGTGCCAGCAGAAACCCGGCTATAAAGGAATGTGTGAAAGAGGCGGCATCAATAGCGGCATCGGGTATCACTGAAATAGTACTGACGGGTATTAATACAGGCGATTTTGGCAAATCAACCGGAGAGAATTTTGACTCACTTCTCAGGGAGCTTATAAAAGTTGAAGGCATTGAACGGTACCGCATATCATCGATTGAGCCCAATCTGATAACCGACGAAATAATAAGACTGGTGGCGGAGGAAGAACGATTGATGCCGCATTTTCACATACCTCTGCAAAGCGGATGTAACCGCACCCTGGCAGGAATGAAACGAAGGTACAACAGAGAATTGTTTGCCGATAAGGTTACTAAAATCAGGAATCTTATACCATATGCCGCTATCGGGGCAGATGTGATTACAGGATTTCCCGGCGAGACAGAAGATGATTTTGCCGAGACTTATGACTTTATTTTGTCACTGCCGGTCTCATACCTTCACGTATTCAGGTTCTCAGAACGCCCTGGCACTGAAGCGGCAAAACTTGAAGGGAAGATTCCTCACAAGATAAAAGAAGAAAGAAGCCGAAGGCTCATGAAACTATCAGAGAGCAAAAATCTAGCCTTCAACAGAATGAATACAGGCAGGATTGAGAAAGTGTTATTCGAGAAGAACAGAACAGAAGGTTACGCAACAGGTTTTACCACCAATTATATAAAGGTAATGGTTCAAAATATCAAAGGACTTCAGGGTTCTATAAGGAAGGTAAAACTTACAGGATTAACAGAAGGAGGCGATGTAATGTCAGGAGAACTAATATCAGATTGATTGAAGATGGATCTTGAGATAATTGTCAAAGAGGTTTGCAGGGTGGCCGAGAAAGCCGGTTCTTTCATCAGTAGAGAAGCTGCCCGGTTCAGCAGTGATGCTGTCGTCAGTAAGGCATACCACGATCTGGTCAGCTATGTTGACACCGAGGCAGAAAAAATAATTGTTGAAGGATTGTCCGGGATAATTCCCGGAGCATCATTCCATACCGAAGAGGAGACATCTGCCCGTGAGGATGGTGAATACACATGGTTTATAGACCCCCTCGACGGTACTACCAACTTTATTCATGGTGTTCATCCATACTCAGTAAGTATAGCGCTCAATCACAGGGAGACTACTATCATAGGCGTGGTATTTGATATCACTGCTCATGAGATGTACCGGGCCACAAAAGGGGGAGGCGCATGGATGAATGGCAAACCCCTATCTGTTTCAGATACTTCCACAGTTGACAAAGGCCTTTTTGCCACAGGATTCCCGGTTAGGAAATTCCACAGACTCACTGAATATATGAAATGCCTGGAGTATTTTATCCGCAGCAGCCGCGGTGTGCGCAGAATGGGTTCCGCGTCGGTTGACCTTGCCCATGTTGCCTGCGGTAAATACGACGGTTTTTTCGAGTATGGACTCAACCCCTGGGATATACTGGCAGGAGCGCTTATTGTAAGGGAAGCCGGAGGCAGTGCAACAGATTTCCGTGGCAATAGTGAATCTCTTACAGGAGAGGAAATAGTTGCAAGCAACCGGTTTATATCAGACGAAGTTATTAATATTGTAAAAGGCTTCATGATTACTGAATAATAAAGCATGCCTCATGGGAGCAATAGGATACTATATCGCATATGGTGCAATAAGACTGGTTACACTGCTGCCAATGAATGTTATTTATATTCTATCCATTCCATTATACTTTGTTTTATATTATTGGCCGGGTTATCGGAGGGAGGTTG
Source organism: uncultured Rikenellaceae bacterium (assembly GCA_964568875.1). Taxonomy (GTDB): domain Bacteria; phylum Bacteroidota; class Bacteroidia; order Bacteroidales; family VadinHA17; genus SLNP01. The sequence continues at coordinate 10,627 of CAZMSH010000023.1, forward strand.
CCCGGACTAATCTCCTGAACTCTTTTCCCGAAAAAAGCATCGAAGAGATTATCAAGATCGAGAAGAGATTCTACCGCCACCTTGCAGACCTCTTCCTTGAAACACTAAAGGGTGGCTACATGTCTGAAAAAGAATTCAGAAAGAGATTCCACGTCGTCAATCCAGAACTGCCGGAATCAATTATGGCATCAGGACGCGATATCATAGCAGTAACAGCTCACTACAATAACTGGGAATGGCTTATGGCAACGCCTTTATACTTTACTGGCAGATTACTTACCATATATAAACCTTTATCGGATAAAAGATTTAACAGGCTTATCCTGAAAGTGAGATCACGCTTTGGGATTATACTGACTCCGATGTCTCATATTGTAAGGGAAATTATCAGCAGTCGTAAAGAAGGGGTCAACACCATGTCAGTCTTTATTGCCGACCAGTCGCCCCGCAAATCAGAAATACATTACCGTACTACCTTCATGGGTCAGGATACCCCGGTATACCTTGGATCGGAAAAGATCGCCCTGAAATACAACATGGCAGTTATTTTTCTTATGGTCAGAAAGGTAAGAAGAGGACATTATGAGCTCACTTTCAAGGAACTATTCAGGGATACTACCGGTATGGCCGAGCATGCCATTACAGAAGCTCATATTAAGCAACTTGAAGAGATAATCCGTGAAAAACCGGAATACTGGATTTGGACACACAGAAGATGGAAACATAAGAGAGTGGAGACAGGTGGATAATATAGCTGTGGTAATACTGAACTGGAACGGTCTGGCGTTCCTGAAGAGATTTCTGGGAGAAGTGGTCAGAACAACGACAATACCAGGAAGCAGTGTCTGGGTTGTTGATAATGGCTCTGATGACGGATCGGCAGACTGGATAACAACCAGCTTCCCGACAGTAAGAACTTTATTGTTCACAGAAAATTATGGATACGCAGGCGGCTATGCAAAAGCCCTTGACCAGATTGAAGCCCGGTACTTTGTGTTGATAAACAGCGACATAGAAGTCACTGAAGGATGGCTGGAGCCGCTCTACAAACTGATGGAGACAGATCCGAAGATCGCGGCCTGCCAGCCTAAAATTCTCTCTCTTGATGAACGAAACAGGTTCGAACATGCAGGGGCAGCCGGAGGCTTTATCGATAAATTCGGATATCCCTTCTGCCGGGGACGCATCTTACATGTAACTGAGGCTGACAATGGCCAGTATGATAAGCCTTCGAGAATTATGTGGGCCAGTGGTGCATGTTTTGTGATACGATCTGATGCCTACCGGCAGGCAGGAGGTCTCGATAGTTCATTCTTCGCGCATATGGAAGAGATCGATCTTTGCTGGAGGCTTTCTCACTACGGTTTTGAATGCTGGTCGGTCCCTTCCTCAGTGGTGTATCATATTGGAGGGGGTACGCTCGGGTACAAATCTCCCGCCAAAACATACCTAAATTTCAGGAACAACCTTTTTATGCTATATAAGAACCTGCCTGCCAAAGGCTTTCGCAAGAAGCTTATTATAAGGAAATTGCTTGACGGCGTAGCTGCGTTAATGTTCCTGATACAAGGCAAACCATGGCATTTTACATCTGTATTTAGAGCTCACAGAGATTATTACAGGGCCTCAGGTAACCTGAAAAATGAAAGGAAGAGGATTGCTTCGGATGTCGGCCAGAAGACTTTGCCCTGTAATATTATGCTGAACAAAAGCATTCTCTTCCTGTTCTATTTCAGAGGTGTCCGCAAATACGGAGAACTCTCATTCTGATTTTATTTGACTATGAAAACCCACCAGATGCTGATATTCTTTCTTATAGTATTCACAATATATTTTGGAGCAAATGCTTACATTTTTTTCAAAGGCTACCCGTTGATGCCTGAAGGCAGACCGGCAAGATTATATACCATTCTTTTTATATTGACTGCTTCTCTGTTTGTTGCCGGCAAGTTCCTTGAGCGCAACCATTCGGGAATACTATCAGATATACTGAACATTCTGGGTGGATTCTGGCTTGCATATATGCTTTATGCCTTCCTCCTGTACCTGGTTTCAGATGTAGGAATTATTACAGGCAAGGCAGCAGGTCTGATTCATGATGTTCAGAGCGGAACAATAAACAGGTGGAGATTTATTGCAGTTAATGTCCTCACTGTTACAATAGTTGTTGCCGGTTTCTTAAACGCTCTCACTCCTGTAGTCAGGCATTATGAAATACCGGTTGCAAAACCTCTCCCCGGTAATGGTGAGCTGAAAATAGTGGCTGTCTCTGACATTCACCTCGGCAGCACAATCAGAAGGAGGAGTATGAGAAAACTACAGAGTATTATTGACTCTGTAAAACCTGACATGGTACTGCTACTGGGCGATATAATTGACGGTGAGATTGGCCCGGTGCTTCGTGATGATCTGCTCTCAACATTCAGATGCCCTCCTTGTGTTGAAGGCACCTATGCTATCACAGGAAATCATGAATATATTGGCGGAATAGAAAGAACAGCATCCTATATAAGGGAAAAGGGGATACCTCTGCTGATGGATGAGGCGATAACTACTCCGTCAGGTATTACAATTATAGGCAGGAAAGACCGCGACTCATTCCGGTATACCGGCAAGATGAGATCATCATTGGAAGAATTGACGAAAGATATTGATCATTCAGGCCTGGTTATCCTAATGGACCACCAGCCGTTAAAACTGGAAGAGTCAGCAGCAGCAGGGATAGACATCCATCTGTCGGGACATACCCACAATGGCCAGATATGGCCTTTGTCAATTCTTATCTCACATATGTTTGAGGTGCCCTACGGTCATGCCGTTATAGGAGGAACCAATGTAATTGTCTCTTCTGGCTACGGATTATGGGGTCCGCGTGTTCGTGTGGGCAGCAGGTCGGAAGTTGTTTTAATTACAATAAAACAAGAAAATGCTGGCTAAAGAGCCACGTAACATTTCTCAAGTTTAATCCCTCTCGACCCCTTTATCAGTATCATCTTATCCTGCAATTGGCTAGAGCGCAATACTTTTACCAGCTCATCGACATCATCAAATGCCTCAAAGCCATACAACGGAGCCAGTCTCTTCATGGTCTCACCTACGGCGTAACATTTTTCAATTCCAAGTGTGCCTATCAATCTAAGTACTGTATGATGCTCCTCCTCCGTTTTTTCTCCCAGTTCCAGCATATCACCTATGATACATATTTTTTCAGGTGCGGTTAGGCGGGAAAATGATTCAATTGCATTTGCCATGCTGACAGGATTGGCATTGTATGAGTCACAGACCAGAGTATTATATTTTGTCTTTACAATCTGCGATCTGTTGTTGGAAGGATTATAAGCTTCAATTGCCTCTATTACATCTTCCACAGGTACACCAAAAAATAGTCCAATAGCCATTGCAGCCCTGATATTCTGGTGGTTATGAGCTCCGAAAAGGTTTGTTCTGAACTGGTAGTCAACTCCCTCAAAATTAATACTGCCGGAGAGATAGAGCTCTTCCGGCCTTGTTACTGTTATAAGGTCGTACCCTGTAGGATCGGCATATGGGACAGCTTTGACAACATACTTATATATCAGCTCTGTAAGCACTGTGTCAGCCTCGTTATAGAATGCGATTCCTCCGTTCTTTCGCAAATACTCGTAAAGCTCTGATTTAGCTGCCTTGACACCTTCGAGCGATCCGAAGCCCTCAAGGTGGGCTGTTCCAATGTTGGTTATGATTCCGATATCTGGCCGGGCTATATTGCAGAGTCTGCCTATTTCGCCCGGATTACTTGCTCCCATCTCCACTACCATCATTTCAGTATCAGGAGGACTTGCCAGTATTGTAAGAGGTACTCCGATATGATTATTCAGGTTTCCATTTGTTGAATAAGTCTTGTATTTCCTTGCAAGCACAGCTGCAATGAGTTCTCTTGTTGTGGTTTTGCCGTTTGAACCAGTGATGCCTATTACTTTTGCCGGAAGATGGTCTCTTACCATTCCTGCCAATGCCTGAAGTTCTTTCAGGGTATCATCGACCAGCAAAGTATTATCACTCTCATAATCAGGATCATCAATAACAGAGCAAAGAGCCCCGGCCGTAATAGCTTCTGATGCATACCTGTTTCCGTTGTAGTTTGGCCCGTAAAGTGCAAAAAATAGTTGACCCGGCTTTATACTCCTTGAATCGGTGGAAACACCGGTTGACCTTTTGAATAACTCATACAGCTCCTCTGTTCTCATATACGTGTGCTTGAAAAAAAAGCCCCATTATTTTAGATAATGAGGCCCTTTATATATTTACAACTTCATCATCAGAATCCGGCCGGGCTACCTACTCGTATCATTGCGCAGCGAAAACCCAGGTCGTCCCTTGAAGCTTCCTGGTCGAGGAATCTACGGGTTGACGGATTGAGCCAGTATGCACGGTCTTTCCACGATCCGCCCTTGTAGACCCTTGAGTTATCGTTGATAAGGGTAGAAAAGTCATCAGGTCTCTGAGCATACATTTGTATTGAGCCTTCATCTTCAGGGCCCACCCATGTACCGCCGGCACCAATGGCTGACTTAAGATCCCCGTCGCGGTAATTTCTGTAATCACCTTTCTGGTAGTTATATCTGTCAGCGACATCTGCCGGTTTAACAGTATCAATATAAAGGCGGCCCAGATTATCTTTTCCGACAACATTACCGTCTGCATCACGTCTCAGATCGGTAAATACGTTTCCTCTGAAAGGATTAAAGTCATCAACATCCTCATAACTCAGAGGTCTGTAGACATCCTGCACCCATTCACTGACATTGCCTGCCATGCAGTAAAGACCATAATCGTTGGGCCAGTATGACTTAACGTCAACTGTAATACTTCCGTTGTCATTAAGGCTGCCTGCTACGCCCATAAGGTCACCTCTGCCTCTGACAAAGTTGGCCATCATCTGACCCATGTTACGCGGCTTTGAGTTACGGACATTCCTGCCGCTCCATGGATATATTCTTCTCTCATACATCCGCTCCTCAACAGTGTTTCCCACAAGAGCGTAAGCTGCAAACTCCCATTCAGCTTCTGTCGGGAGTCTGTATCTCGGGAGGAGGATACCATCCTCGAGCATTACCCTTCTCTCTTCTACATCAGGGTTGCTGCTGGGAAGGTTTCTTTTTATATTTCCTTCATACAACCCGGCGAGGTAAGCTTCTGTGTTGAAATTGTTCTCGTTTACCTGATCGAGTTTCGGATCCTGGATACCTCTTCTGATAAGTATCTGTTCATTAACCCTGTCGGTACGCCACAAACAATAATCATTTGCCTGGACCCAGTTAACACCAACTACAGGATAGTTATTATAGGACGGATGCCTGAAGTAATACTGTACATAAGGATCATTGTATCCCAGGGGACTCCTCCAGACAAGAGTATCGGGCAGTGCCCTGCGGTGGACCTCAGGATAATCGGTATATACCCTCTTCAACCAGTAAAGGTATTCCCGGTAGTCGACGTTCCTGACTTCAGTCTCATCCATATAGAAAGAGGAGACCGTTACTGTTCTGGGAGTGTTGTTCCAGTCATACATCACGTCCTGTGTAATGCGGCCCATGGTAAACCGTCCGCCCTCAATGAGTACGAGGCCCGGGCCGGTTTCCTGCTCAGCTCCTATAACAACCTCAAAACCGCCGCTATTGGGGTCATTATAATTCCATCCGGTGGTAGGTGAAACACTGGAACTCTTCCTGCCAGAACAAGAAACTATAATAAGTGCTACAACCAACACAACCGGTAAGGCTCTTAATCTGTACATAACTCCTTGGGTTTAATAGCTAATTCAAAGATCAAATATACTAATAATTCTAAAAAAAAAACTGATGCGTCAAATATAACTACAATTCGGGCAATTTTATTGCCTTGATCACATATCTTTTATCAACATTGTTTAAACTCAGTCTGAGACCTGCCTGATGCGTCAGAGCAAAGGGCAGTCCTGCTTCTGCGCCTCCCGCGCGGAACCTGAAAGCATAATTGACAGTTATGCGTTCCAGCATAAAAGAAATGCCGGTCTGAATGCTGTTTCCGATATCAGATCTCAGCCACAAGGCTCCAATGCTCAGTGTGTTATACTCAAGTGAGCTGCCTGCTGCTATTCTGTAATCTCTTCCCCCTGCAACGATCTCGGCATAGGGGACCAGGAACAGATTGTCTCCGCCCAGCTCTTGTCTTGAGAATGCCTGCAAGGTATAAGTACGCGGGAGGTAAGCGCCTTCAACTCCACTACGTGACAGATCGGGCCGGAACAGGTGTGATGCATCAAATGCCAGGAAGTTGTTCCGGTACAAAAAAGTAAACCCGGCTCCCATGTCGTAGAAAAGCGATGAGGGATAGTTTACGGTTTCCCCTCCGGGAAAAATCACTCCATTGACAGGGTCAATCTGGTCTGAAAAAACAAGTCGTGATGAATTGAAGCTCCGGTGTATCAATCCGGTATACAATCCTGCAAAAACATATAGTTCTCGTGTTGCCCTGAGGTGGTATGACCAGGATAACCTGATTCTTGAATCTGCCAGAAGTCCTCCTGAATGGTCCGAAGATACTGTAATACCGGCGCCGCCGTGCATTGGTTCGATAAAAGCATCATACGACAAATGGTATCTGTTCAGATTGTATCCGCCGCCTGGAAAAATTGACTGATAAGTGATTCTGAGGGCACCATCTCCTTCAATGCCTGCAAATGAAGGATTCTTGCCGCTGCCTGCTGAGAAACCTGTCACATGCTGACTGTGCAGCAGACTGAATGTGGCAGTCACCAGGAGAAACGATATCAGCAACCTTGCCATTAGTGGTTTACAGGTTAGTTCAGGTATGCAATATTAACGAAAAGGAACCGTTTTTGTTATACCGGCAAAAGCTTTAGTATCTTTGCCTGATGAAGAAAAGCCTGAAAACTCTGATAACATCTCTTTTTGTCTGTCTGCTGCCGTATATTGTGGCAGGACAGGGCTTTGCTCACGAATCAGCATTAAGGTCGGGCTTGTGGAAAAAGATCATGGTTACGTCGGAGGGTGTATACCGGATATCCTGGTCAAAGCTGGCAGAACTGGGATTCTCAGACCCCGCGGCTGTAAAGATATACGGAAACAATGCAGGTCAGCTTTCCTACTACAATGATGATGTGTACCCTGATGATCTCAGGGAGATAGCTTTCCGGACTGTAACCGGTCAGGACGGCATCTTCAATGAAGGCGATTATATCTGTTTCTATGCTGAAGGAACCCACAGGTGGAAATTCAATCAGCAAACCGGAAAATACTCATTTCACAGGCACAATTATTCTGATACGGCAGTCTATTTCCTGACTGAGATGCCCGGAACGCCCAAAAGCATTGCTGATGCCAGTACTGTTACTCAACCTCCCTCCTACACTACAAATGCCTATGACGCTCTATATATAAAGGAAGAAGAGACAGAAAACATTATCAGGTCAGGCCGTGAATGGTACCAGCCTCTCAGCATACTGAAAGGGGTGCCGGTTAACCCTGGCTTCAGAAATACTATTCCAGGTGAACCTCTTCTGTACAGGCTAAGAGTTACAGGAAGATCTCCCGTACCTGTTATGTTCAGAATATTGGAGAATGAGGCAACTGTTGCAACTGTTATGGTTCCTGAAGTCAATATTTTCAATTATACAGGCACTTATGCAAGATACGGGGAAGCAGAAGGCACACTGCCCTATGTTAAGGAACCGGAATATGAAGTAAGGTTTTACAATAACGGGGAATCGTCAGCCAGGGGATGGCTTGACTATCTGTGGCTGCAGGGAAGATGTGAACTTGTTGCCGCTGATCACCAACTGGTATTCTCCGATTCGCGATCAACAGGACCCGGAATTATAAACGAATACCGTATTTCTTCCAGTGACCCCGCGATAATTGTCTGGGATATTACCGACCCTGTAAATCCGCTTTCAATAGATACGGAGTTTGACGGTAACCATATCATATTCAGGGCAGAAGCAGATTCACTGCGTAAGTTCGTGGCTTTCAGTCATGAATCCCTGCTTAGTCCCGGGTTTTCGTCAGCAACCGTACCAAATCAGAACCTCCATGGCATTGAAGCTTGTGATATGCTAATTGTGGCTCACCCATGGTTCCTCAACCATGCTTTGAGACTTGCATCAATTCATTACGAAAACAGCGGGCTGGTGAGCAGGATTGTTACACCATTTGAAATATACAATGAGTTTTCAGGAGGAATACCCGATGTATGTGCAATCAGAAACTTCACAAGAATGGTGTGGATGAAACACGCATCCTCAGAAAGACCACTAAGATACCTTCTGCTGTTCGGCGACGGCTCATACCAGAATAAACTGCTTCCGCCGGTGAATCCAAATTTCATTCCTACCTGGCATACCCAAAACAGTAATGTTATTGTCTCATCGTTTATGTCTGATGATTTCTACGGACTTCTGGGTGAGGGAGAAGGAGAAGCCCAGGGTTTTCTGGATATCGGCATTGGAAGACTGCCTGCGTCAGATACTCTTTCCGCTACAATAATGGTGAATAAAATTGAAAGGTATATTAAAGACTCCGATCCTGGCACATGGAGGAACCTGGTAACAATGGTTGCCGATGATGAAGACGGCAACCTGCACATGAACGACGCAGAGAACCTTGCTGAGCTTATTGGCATAGTGAATCCTTCATCAAATGTCGACAAGATCTATTTTGATGCCTTCAGGCAGGAAACGACCGTAAACGGTCAGTCATATCCCGATGCCACAAAGGCTGTTAACAACAGAATTGATCAGGGCACGCTGATCTTTAACTATCTGGGACATGGCAATGAGCTTGGTCTTGCGCATGAAAGGGTGGTAAAAATTTCTGACATAAACTCATGGAAAAACCTGGCCAGGCTGCCTCTTTTCATAACTGCAACATGTGAATTCAGCCGCTTTGATGATGTACAATACAATCCTGTTAATGGCATATGGACACCCAAAACATCTGCCGGAGAGATAACACTTCTCAATCCTGCTGGCGGAGCCATAGCACTTATGTCAACAACCCGGGTCGTCTTCTCTGCTCCCAACTTCATTCTGAACCGTAACATTTACAACCATATTTTCAATCCCGACACTGCCGGTAATCAACCCAGGCTGGGAGATGTTATCAGACTGGCCAAAGTAAGCAGCGGGGCCGGCACCAACAAGAGAAATTTCTCACTGCTGGGAGATCCTGCACTGAGACTCGCCTATCCTTTCGAAGGGCAGGTGATGACTGACTCAATAAACAGCAGGCATATTTCACAGCCCGCTGACACTCTGAAGGCTTTGTCAGAAATCACAATCTCAGGGCATATAAGGAACCGGCAGGGCGAATTGGCTGAGGGATGGTCAGGTACGCTGACAACCACAGTCTTCGATAAGCCTGTTGCCGTAACTACACTGGCAAACGACGGTGGTCTGAAGATGGACTTCGATATGATGAATTCTGTAATCTTCAGTGGTAAATCGACTGTCACAGACGGCAGATTCAGGGTGAGTTTTATAGTTCCCAGAGATATCGACTACAACTACGGTAACGGAAAAATCAGCTACTACGGTTATGACGGTTCTGACCACGCAACAGGCTACTACAGCCAGGTAACGGTAGGCGGCTTTAGCCAGGCAACTGAAAATGATACGGCAGGGCCTTCAATAAGGCTTTTCCTCAACGACACCCTTTTCAGAAACGGCAATGTAGCCGGATCTGACCCCTACCTTTATGCAATCATCAGTGATGAGAACGGTATAAACACCACGGGTGCCGGAATTGGTCATGATCTTACCCTGTGGATGAACGGCGACCGGAATAACTCAGTAGTTGTTAACACCTACTTTGAAGCAGATTTTGACAATTACCGTAGGGGGACCGTAAGATATCCGCTTGGTAACCTCACCGAGGGAGAATATACAATAACCCTGAAGGCCTGGGATAATTACAACAACTCCGCCGAAGAGACACTTCTGTTCTTCGTAGGTGATGACATTAAATTCAGTATTACCGACATACTCAATTATCCAAACCCTTTCACCACACAAACGACAATAGTTGCAGGTCACAACAGACCTGATTCAGAAATCAATGTAGAAATAGAAATATTTGACCTTTCGGGAAGGAAAATACGCACGTTAAGGTCAGTAACTCCCGGAGGTGGTTATTCTATTCAGCCGGTTGATTGGGACAGAAAGACCTCAAGCGGATCAGATGCCGGCAGTGGAACCTATATTTTCAGGATAAAACTTACTACCGGTAACGGCGAAACAACACGCGGATCGGGAAGAATGATTATTTTGTAGCAGAAACGCAATATTTGTCATAATAAATTGTTTTATATTTGCACAATCGTACAAGAGAGCTAAGATGAAGAGATTTAATGTATTAACTATCCTCCTATTGATCGCCTGCATAAGCCACAACACTTTGTCGGCCCAGACGACACCGGAGCTGAATGCAATTCAGACTGTAGTTCCCTTCCTTACTATTGCACCTGATTCAAGAGCCGGTGCAATGGGCGACGTAGGAGTGGCTACCGTGCCTGACAATTACAGCATCTTCTGGAATGCAGCAAAACTGGCATATATTGACGGTAACAGCGGATTTGCCCTTTCTTACTCCCCATGGCTCAGGACTCTGATACCTGACATTAATATTGCCTATGTTTCATTTTACAAGAGGATCGATGCCAGACAGGTAATGGCGATGTCTCTAATCTATTCATCACTTGGTGATATACCGTTCACTGATGACTTTGGCAATATTGAAAGGACTTTCAAACCCAATGAGTTCTCTTTCGACGGAGCGTATTCAAGGATATTCGCTGAGAACTTCTCGGGAGGTGTTGCATTCAGGTTCATCTATTCAAACCTGACAGGCGGATCAGTGGTGGGCGGTACTGAAACAAAACCCGGAATATCATTCGCAGCCGATCTTTCGGCATACTATAATAATGAGACTGACCTTTCAGGCAAGAGGTTTGACTACGCCTTCGGACTGAACTTCTCAAACATAGGCTCAAAAATGAGCTATACAGACTCCCGGGAGCCTGACTTTATCCCCATGAACATGAGACTTGGAACATCAGGAGCCATACATCTCGACAGGTTTAACAAACTTACGCTGGCCCTTGATTTCAACAAGCTGCTGGTTCCTACACCTCCGAAATACAATGAAGACCGTGAGATAATTGCGGGCAAGGACCCCAACGTAGCCGTTCCGGTTGCCATTTTCCAGTCATTTATAGATGCACCCGACGGCTTCAGGGAGGAATTGCGTGAGATTACCTACTCTCTCGGCGCTGAATATCTTTACAATGAACAGTTTGCCATACGTGGTGGTTATTTTCACGAAAACGCATCCAAGGGGAACCGAAAATACTTTACAGCCGGTGCCGGCTTCAGGATGAACGTTTTTGCGATTGACGTATCCTATCTGATGCCTGTAGTTCAGAACCACCCCCTGGCAAGAACACTCAGATTTTCTCTGGCATTTGAGTTTGATGCACTGAGAAATGCCTCAAGAAGAAGCAGTTAATGAATATCAGGATAGGTCAGGGGATAGATTTTCACCGCCTTGCGGCAGACCGTGATCTGTGGCTCGGAGGTGTTAAAATCCCGGCTGAGAAAGGAGCACTGGCCCATTCCGACGGCGACGTATTGTTGCATGCAATCTGCGATGCCATTCTGGGGGCAGCCGGTATGCGTGACATAGGATACCATTTTCCCGATACCGATAAATCATACAAGGATATTGACAGTAAAATCCTTCTTGAAAGGAGTATATCAATTGTAGGTCAGAACGGGTTCAGGGTAATCAACATTGATTCTACCGTTTGTCTTGAAAAACCTAAAATAGCACCCTTTATACCTGATATGTGCAGACAGATAGCTGCTATAGCAGGTATAGATCAGGATGCAGTATCGGTAAAGGCAACCACTACAGAGGGTCTGGGCTTCACCGGACGCCGCGAAGGCATAGTGGCTATGGCTACGGTTCTCCTTACAAGATAGTTTCTCTCTTTGGTTTCTTTTTGCTTTATTTGTACCCGGAAAAGGAAAAAAATACCGTGAATGGATAAAACAACTCTTGTGCTGGGAGCCAGCCCAAATCCCAACAGGTTTGCCTACAAGGCCATAAGAAGCCTTCAACGCCGGAATATACCTGTTGTTGCCATTGGCAGAAGGGATGTCGATGTCGATGATACGCTTAAAATTAGAAAGGGTAAGCCTCTGGATATCGGCAGAATTCACACTGTCACACTCTATATGAATGCAAAGTTCCAGGCTGAATATTACGATTATATTCTTAAACTGGAGCCGAAACGACTTATATTCAATCCGGGTACAGCAAACCCTGAACTGGCTGAAAAAGCAAAAAAAGCAGGCATCGAAGTGATAGAAGACTGCCTGCTGGTAATGCTTAACAATGGAAAATTCTGATTTTTCAGTTAAAGAGTCCCGATATAAGCTCTTCATCAGGAATCGCCGGCATGGTAACCTTTAACAGAGGTGTCCGTTCCATCTCCCTTTTTATCGTGTCTATTGCACCCCTGTTCCGGGCCCAGCTTCTTCTGGCAATGCCGTTGTTAACATCCCAGTGAAGCATCATCGCGAGCCTCATTTCAGCCTGGTCAGTACCATCAAGCAACATACCGAAGCCGCCGTTGATAACCTCACCCCAACCAACGCCCCCTCCGTTATGTAAGGAAACCCATGTGGCACCCCTGAATGAATCGCCTATGACATTCTGAACTGCCATATCAGCGGTGAATGACGAACCGTCATAAATATTTGAAGTTTCCCTGAAGGGAGAATCTGTTCCTGAAACGTCGTGATGATCGCGACCCAAAATCACCGGAGCCGATATCCTTCCTTCGGCTATCGCTTTATTGAAAGCACGGGCAATCTCAATCCTGCCCTCAGCATTGGCATACAAAATGCGGGCCTGTGAACCAACCACCAGCCTGTTAACTGCGGCCTCTCGTATCCAGTGAATATTATCGGAAAGCTGAAGTTTTATCTCTTCATGTGCCGTTTCCATAATCGATTCAAGAACCTCACAAGCAATGGCATCTGTAACCTCAAGATCAGCAGGATTGCCTGAGCTGCAGACCCACCTGAACGGTCCGAATCCGTAATCGAAACACATCGGCCCCATAATATCCTGAACATAAGAAGGATATATGAAGTTACCCCTTTCATCGGTTATTTCGGCGCCGGCGCGTGAGGCTTCCAGTAAAAAGGCGTTTCCGTAGTCAAAGAAATAGGTTCCCTGTACAGTATGCCTTTTAATTGCATCTACATGACGCCTGAGCGATTCCCTCACCAGGTTCCTGAACCTGTCTGGTTCACGGGCCATCAGCAGATTCGATTCCTCGAATGAAATTCCAGCAGGATAGTAGCCACCCGACCACGGATTATGCAGTGAGGTTTGATCTGACCCCAGATCAACCTTTATACCTGCATCTGCAAAGCTCTCCCACACATCAACAATATTTCCGTGATAGGCAATAGAAACGGTCTCCTTTCCCCTTACTGCCTTCCTTACCCGTTCAATCAGCAGATCTGTTGTTCTGATGATCTCATCTACCCAACCCTGACGGTATCTCATCATTAGGGGTTTTTCGTTCACCTCTGCCGTTACCGAAACCAATCCGGCAATGCTCGCGGCTTTAGGTTGCGCACCTGACATTCCTCCAAGACCCGACGATACAAAAAGCTTACCTTTTAGCGAACCACCTTTCCCTCCGGTAATACGGCCTGCATTAAGGACGGTGATAGTAGTGCCATGTACAATACCCTGTGGTCCTATGTACATATATGAACCTGCCGTCATCTGTCCGTACTGTGACACGCCGAGGGCATTGAACCTTTCCCAGTGGTCCTGCGATGAGTAGTTGGGAATGACCATTCCGTTTGTTACCACCACCCTGGGAGCTTCCCTGTGGCTGGGGAAAAGACCAAGAGGATGACCTGAATATACCACCAGCGTCTGCTCATCGGTCATTTCCGATAGATATTTCATAGTAAGGCGGTACTGAGCCCAGTTCTGAAAAACAGCGCCGTTGCCTCCGTAGGTGATAAGTTCATGAGGGTGCTGGGCTACTTCAGTATCGAGATTATTCGATATCATGAGCATGATGGCAGCTGCCTGCTTTGATTTATGAGGGTAATCATCTATTGCACGAGCCTTGATCTCATAATCAGGCCTGAACCTGTACATGTAAATACGACCATACTTAAGCAGCTCTTCAGCAAACTCAGGCGCCAGAACTTCGTGGAATCTCTCAGGGAAGTAGCGAAGGGCATTGCGCACTGCAAGCATCTTCTCCTCTCTGGACAGGATATCCTTCCTTACAGGGGCGTGATTGACCTTATCATCATAAGGCTTGGCTGACGGCAACTGGTCAGGGATACCTTCAGCCACCATCATTCTGAAACTGTCAGAAGTCATCTATTCTGTTACAGTACCGATTATTTCATCATCCACAAGTATGCGACCACAATATTCGCATACGATAATCTTCTTCCTTGATTTGATATCAAGCTGACGCTGCGGCGGTATCTGATTGAAACATCCCCCGCATGCATCCCTGTTGATAGTTACAACCGCAAGGCCATTCCTGGCATTCATCCTTATCCTCTTATATGCGGTAATAAGCCTTTCCTCTATTTTGGATTCTATCTCTTCTGATTTTACCGTAAGAGCCTCTTCCTCTTTCCTGGTATCTTCAATAATCTCATCGAGCTCTTTCCTTTTATTGTCAAGGTCTCCGCTTCTCTCAGAAAGGGTTTTTTCTGACTCCTCTATCAAAACTTTCTTCTCCTCTATCTGTTGGGCAAACTCCCTGATCTTCTTGTTTGAAAGCTCTATCTCAAGGGTCTGGAACTCAATCTCCTTAGAGAGAGAATCATATTCACGGTTATTCCTGACATTATTTTGCTGCTCTTCATACTTCTTTATCAGGGCCTGAGATTCATTAATCTCAATATTCTTTTTGGCAACTGCCTGATCAAGACCGGCAACCTCTTCCCTGAGGTTCCCTATCCTTGTCTCAAGTCCGGCTACCTCATCCTCAAGATCCTGCACCTCAAGAGGCAGCTCACCGCGAAGTATCTTGATCTTATCAATTTCAGTGTCTACAAGCTGAAGACTGTAAAGAGATCTCAGCTTATCTTCAATAGATATTTCAGTCTCTGGTACTCTGGTCTTTTCCATTTTCAATAGCAATTAATCGGATTCGTTTCGGTCTCTGAAAACCGGAGTGCAAAGTTAGGGAATTTTTTGATTAACATGTCGTATATGATCTCCATAGCAAATTTTTCAGTTTCATAGTGTCCGGCATCAACCAGCAGCATACTTCCAGATGCCTCCAGGAAGCTATGGTATTTAATATCCCCGGTTACAAACGCATCTGCTCCCTTCGACACTGCGGCAGCAATAATTGATGATCCTGAACCTCCGCAAACGGCCACCTTTTTAATCATTCTTTCGGGCGGTGCAGAGTATCTCAGACAGGCAGGATTCAGCACTTTGGCGCACAACTTAAGAAACTCCTGCCCGGTCAGTTCTTCTCCGAGTACGCCCACTGCACCCAGCCCTGCCATTGTCCACTCATTCATCAGCGGATAAATATCATACGCCGGCTCTTCATACGGATGTGATCTGACAAGGGCCCTGACAACTTCATTCCTGAGATATGACGGCAATATTGTTTCAAATCTTATTTCCTTCTCAAAATGAAGCTCTCCCCTCTTACCGGCGAAAGGGTCCGAGTCCTGATTGCCTCTGAAGCTGCCCTCCCCCGACAAGTGGTAGGCACATGAATCGTAGTTGCCAATATGGCCTGCGCCTGCAGCAAAGACAGCGCTCCTTACCTTTTCAATATGTGCTGTTGGCACAAAGGTTACCAGCTTCAGCAACTTATCCTTTGCCGGAGAAAGAACTTCAACATCATTCAGACCGATCTTTTCAGCCAGCCTGAAGCTTACTCCTCCATATACTGAATCGAGACTTGTATGAGCTGAATATATGGTAATTCCATTCCTGACAGCTTTGGTAATAATTCTTTCGGCCGGTGTGGCATCAGATATCCTCCTCAGAGGTGTAAAGATGACCGGATGATGCGAGATGACAAGATTACATCCATGATGCACAGCCTCATCTATTATCTGTTCTGTAACATCAAAAGCAAGAAGTGCTGCCTTTGCTGCATCATTAACAGACCCTGTCTGAATGCCAGAATTATCATAACTCTCCTGTAGTGCAGGGGGTATCTGCTGCTCAAGATACCTTATAATGTCACCATTCTTCATCTCAACTAAAATGACTCCAGCAGCTCCACCAGCATTGACCGGATGTTTTTAAGCCTGTTTGTTACCTCAATATCCTGATCGGTATCAGATCCCCTTTCCGTAAGTGTCTTCCTGGCACCCTCAATGGTCATACCTCTCTCCTTCAGCAGAAAATGTATTTTCTTCAGATTTTCAAGGTCTTCAGGCGTGAACAGCCGGTTACCCTTTTTGTTCCTTCTGGGTTTGAGAATATCAAACTCATTTTCCCAGAATCTTACAGTAGAGACAGGCACATCAAGTATTTCTGCAGCCTCCCCTATTGAATAAAATAACTTCTCGACCTTTTTCTCCTTATATGGCATAATCTTCTCTATTTATATGTGATTGCACCCTCTTCCGATAGCGAAATTACTGAATCGGGGAAATCAAGGGCAATAAGTTCCCTGATTTTTTTAATGACTCCTCCCTTAGGATCATATCTGACACCCACCCCTCTTATCTGATATGCAGGTACTATCCGTCCTGAGATAAACCTGCCCGTGCTGTCAACTCTTATCATGGGTACCGGGGCCAGGCCATTGGGTCCGCTTATATTGAACCTGCTGTATGTCAGAAAATTACCAAGACTATATGCAATAAACCTGTTATTATAGACTTCAATTGCCCTCGGCACATGTGGCCCATGACCGAATACAACATCAGCACCGTTGTCAATCAGCAGCCTGGCAAATTCAAGAACATCTCCCCTGTTCTCTCCGACATAATATTCTACTGCTCCCGGCACCCGCTGATGGTCAGCACCTTCCGCTCCTCCATGAAAAGAGGCAATAACAATGTCGCAAGTATCATCAAGGAACCTGACAATCTTCAGTACCTCCTCTGTTTTGTGCATGTTTATGGTGCCGGCGTTGGGAGCGAATGCGCAGAAGCCAATTCTTATACTGTCAAGTTCAGTAATTGTCCATGGATTTCCGGTAAGGCCTGCATAGCCTATTCCCAGGGAATCGAGCAGGTGTTTCGTCTTTTTTTTGCCTGCCTCTCCGAAGTCTCCTGTATGATTGTTGGCCAGGCTGATGAGATCAAATCCGGCCCCGGCCAGCAGTCCGGAGTAAGATTCCGGTATTCTGAAAAGATAGCAGTTGAGAGAATCACGGCACCTTTTTGCAGGTTCACCATCGTTAAGAAATGAGCCTTCCAGGTTTCCGAAAGTAATATCTGCTGATGCAAGGGTGTCTGACAGAGAGCCCATAAGGTTTTTAAGCACAGAAGGAGATGGCAGGAATGCCTCAGAAGGGAATGAAGTACCGGGCATAATGTCACCAACTCCGGCTATTATAACCTCCTTTGCGGCATTTTGCCTTATTGTGTCAGCAACTGAATCTGTATTCTGGCTGTATGTATTAACTGCAGATATACAGGATAACACTGCAAAAAGAAAAGCAAATGCAGGGAGCTTGGCGGTCATAATCAAAAGCGGGATTTTAGTCGAATGACTGGCCTGTCTTTGCTGCCAGGTCTATCATTCTTTCATACTCTTCAGGAGTAAGATCGTTAAAATAATAATTTACCGGATCGACGGTACGGCCGTTAAGCTTGACTTCATAATGTAGATGGGGAGCCAGCGACATGCCGGTGTTGCCGACGAAACCTATAACCTCACCGCGCTGCACCTTTTGACCTTTTCTGACATTGAATCTGTCGAGATGTGCATAAAGGCTTGAATACCCGAATCCGTGATCGATGACAATATAATTGCCGTATCCCCTGTTTGAGGTGATAATTGTGGAAATAACGCCGTCACCGGTTGCATAAATTTCTGTTCCTCTGGGGGCTGTGAAGTCCATGCCGGCATGGAACTTAATGATCTTGTAATATGGATGTATCCTCGGACCATAGCCTGATGCCGTCCTGGTAAGATCCCTGTTGGATATCGGCATAATGGCAGGGATACACCTCACCATCTCCTCCTTCTCCTTTGCCAGTGCTATCAGTGCATCGAACGATTTCGACTGTGAGTAGATTCTTTTTCTGATTTTGTCGAGACGGCTTGCTGTCTCTATTACAACCTCTGAATTGTCAAACCCTTCCAGGTCCTTGTACCTGTTCAGTCCCCCTATTCCGCCTTCACGATAAGAGACAGGCAACGGCTCAGCATTGAATATGGCACGGTACAGGTTGTCATCTGTCTGCTGAAGATGTGCAAGCACCTCTTCCATATCACTCATCTCACGATTGAGCAGATCATACTGAATACCCAGCTGGTTAAGCTCTCGCTTGAGTGCTTTCTCTTTAGGAGAATCAAAGAATGCAGCAAAAATAACCCAGTAAACAACAGCAATCATGACAGATCCTACAACATAAGCCAGGGTCCTGAGCAGAATTGCCCCCACACCCAATGTTATTCTGTCGAAACTGAGGGAATCGGGATTAAACTTATATCTGGTTCTTGCCATTTTATTCCTGATACTTCACACCCATACTGAGAGTCCTGATCATCTCAATATATTCTTCTTCAGAAAGGTCGTTATTGAAGAAATAAAGCGGGTTCTGCGTACGGCCGAACATATCTATCTGGTAGTGAAGATGTGGCCCCGATGATATACCGGTATTTCCGCTCAGACCTATCAGTGCCGCCCTCTTTACCTTATTTCCCTTTGACACCTTGACTGCACTGAGATGTCCGTATGTTGTCCTGTATCCATACCCATGGTCTATAACAACATAGTTTCCGAACCCCCCGGAATTCCAGCCTGCTGCAATTACCGTACCTGCACCTGTGGCATATACCGGTGTGCCGACAGGACATGCAAAATCCTGTCCGTGATGCCATTGTGGATTACCATGCACGGGGTGGCGTTCCCGGAATTTATATCCGTCACCGAGGCGGAAGTTTACGTTAACCGGACTGATCATGGGCAGATATTCCATTTGCCTTCTCCATTCGGCTGTACTTTCCGTTAATTCAACGAACGATTCTGATTGCAGCCGGGCGATTCTCTTTATGTTATCTATCTTGCTCCTTAAAGATATCATCAGTCCGCTGTTCAGATATCCTGTCAGATCGCCATAGCGTTCAATACCACCGACACTGGTTTGTCTAAGATAATCAGGCATCATCTCCTTTTCCAGAACAGGCCTGTATCTCATCTCCTCAGATATGCGCAATTCCTCAAGAAGGGCAGTTTTATTGTCCATCTCCCTGTCAATCATGTTCAGGCCGAGCTTGATGTTTTCGATCTGATTAATCAGCATCCTCTCTTTGGGGGAACCGAATAAGCTGGTAAAAACAGACTTGTAAACAAAGAAAAGTACGACAGTGAGTGCAAAAAATGAAAAGTACCTAAGGATTCTGGCCATAAGAGGCCTTTCGACCCTTTTATATTGAAGGTCGTCATTATCAAAGATGTATTTACTATCCCCCGCAGACACGGTTAGTTTCCCCGTTTTTTCATGAACAGAAGGCAAATTAAAGCTAAAAAAAGTAATTTTACAACCCGTTTGAATGATTTTTTTATACTAATTATTTGTATGCCAGGTATGAGAACAAAAACAGCACAGGAAATCCGGGATTCTTTTTTTGAATTTTTCAGGCAGAAAGGTCACCGGATTGTACCCTCAGCCCCGATGGTCATCAAGGATGATCCGACACTTATGTTCACCAATGCCGGCATGAATCAGTTTAAGGATATATTCCTGGGCAACAAGGCTGTAGCCCACCCCAGGGTGGCCAACACACAGAAATGTCTGAGGGTGTCAGGCAAGCACAATGACCTCGAAGAGGTGGGTCATGACACCTACCATCATACCATGTTTGAAATGCTTGGCAACTGGTCTTTTGGTGACTATTTTAAAAAGGAGGCCATCGAGTGGGCGTGGGAGTATCTTACTGAAGTAATTGGGTTGCCGGAAGAGAGGCTATATGCCACAATCTTTGAAGGGAGTCCCGGAGAGAACATTAGCAGGGATGATGAAGCCTACAGTCACTGGCTTTCATGTTTCCCCGAACCTGAGAACCGGATACTGGAGGGTTCGAAGAAGGACAATTTCTGGGAGATGGGCGATACCGGTCCGTGCGGACCATGCTCTGAGATACATATTGATTTGCGCAGTGACGATGAGAGAAAGAAGATTGCCGGTCATACTCTTGTAAATACAGGCCACCCGCTGGTTGTTGAAATATGGAACCTGGTTTTCATTCAGTACAACCGCAAGGCAGATGGAAAACTGGAGCTTCTGCCGGCCAGGCATGTAGATACAGGTATGGGCTTTGAGCGCCTCTGTATGGCCGTGCAGCGTAAGCAATCAAATTATGATACCGATATTTTCACCATTATAATAGATAAAATATCTGAAATCACCGGAATAGATTATGGAGCAGACACCAGGTCAGATATTGCGATGCGGGTTGTTGCCGATCATCTCAGGGCCGTTTCATTTTCCATAGCTGACGGACAGATACCTTCAAACAATAAGGCAGGTTACGTTATCAGGCGAATCCTGAGACGGGCTGTCCGCTATGGTTTCAACAACCTGGCGATGGAGGAGCCTTTCATCTTCAGGCTGGTTCCGGTTCTGGCAGAGGCAATGGGCGCCACATTTCCTGAACTGGTTACAGGACAGAATCATATTGCAGGCGTCATTCATGATGAGGAAACAGCATTCCTGCGCACACTTGGAAAGGGACAACGCCTGATTGACAAGGAGATAAAACAACTTCTGAATACAGGTAAAAAGGTTCTTCCGGGTTCCGTGGCTTTCGAACTATACGATACCTATGGGTTCCCGCTTGACCTTACCCAGCTGATTCTTCGCGAGAATGGGATGGAGGCTGATACGGCAGGATTCGAAGAGTGTATGAAGTCGCAAAGGGAACGCTCAAGGGAAGATGCAGCGATTGATGCCGGAGACTGGAAGGTGATATCTTACTCTGATGAGACTGAATTCACAGGATATGACACCACTGAGGACAGGGTCAGAATAATGAAATACCGCCGGATCAGGGTCAAGAACAAGGAGAGGTTTCAGCTGGTATTTGACAGGACTCCCTTTTACGCTGAGGCGGGCGGTCAGGTCGGTGACAGCGGCACTCTGACATCGGGTAATGAAACAATCAGAATCATCGATACTGTAAAGGAAAACAACCTTATAATCCATATTACCGAAAGGCTGCCGGCTGACGTGCATGCTGAATTCATTGCCAAAGCTGATGAAGCAAAACGCCTGCTTACCGAGAATAATCATACGGCAACCCATCTGCTTCATCATGCCCTGAGGGATGTTCTGGGGAGTCATGTGGAACAGAAGGGATCACTCGTTGATTCAGCAAGACTCAGATTTGATTTCAGCCATACATCAAAACTGAGCCGTGAAGAGATATCTGCAATTGAAGAAAAGGTAAACCATATGATCGGCCAGAACATCAACCGTGATACCCATAGCGACATTCCGATGGAAGAGGCCCGCGACATGGGTGCCATGGCGCTGTTCGGCGAAAAATACGGAGATACTGTAAGGGTGGTGCAATTCGGCCCTTCGGTGGAATTGTGTGGTGGAACCCATGTAACCAACACTGCCAGGATAGGACTGTTCAAGATAGTGAGCGAGGGGGCAATAGCTGCCGGTATCAGAAGAATAGAAGCCATTACGGGCAAGGCAGCTCTTGATTATGTCAATCAGAGGCTGGATGTGCTCGACGAGGTTGGGCGCATTATTCACAGTACGGGTGATATCGCCGATGCTGCATCAAGGCTGGTGAATGAAAATGCCCGGTTGAAGAAAAATGTCGAAAAGCTTCAGCTTCAGATGGCAACAGTCATTGCGGGAAAACTTAAATCTTCAGCTGCTGAATTATCTTCAACAAAAGCAGGAGATATTCAATTAATAACAGCCAACAATGGCAGCGAAAACATTGAACTTCTCAAATCGGCTGCAGGGATAATAAGGAACAGCTCCGATAATACTATCATGATTTTGGGCGCTAACGACTCCGGAAAGGCATCGCTTATTGTCATGGTAAGTGACAAGCTTGCAGGCACAGGGATAATCGATGCTGTCAGGATCATTAAAGATGTTTCCGGCGAAATTGGCGGAAGCGGAGGTGGACAGCCATTTCTGGCAATTGCCGGCGGGAAAAATCCTGATGGTATCGACAAAGCACTCGAAAAAGCCGCTAAATACATACGGACCACCCTGCTGTAGAAAAGCGTTCGAAAAACCCTCACTTTTTAACACTGCTCAACAGACTGTTGTTCTGATATATAACAACTGTTTGTTAGTTTATTGCGGGATATTCTGTAATTTGTTCCAAAAATTATTATTAGAATTGTGTAAAATAATATATAAGCCTTATGGAAATTACCAGGACATTTGACATCATTGACTGGAACTTCGAGAAGTATCCGCGGAAAGACATGTATGGTGGGAAGGTAGACAAGGAATGGGTTACCTACTCCACTGAAGATGTGAAGAAAAACACTGACCTCACTTCCTTTGGTTTATTTGCATTGGGACTGAAGGAGGGAGACAAGATTGCCACCATCACCGGTAACAGGCCGGAGTGGAATTTTGCAGACATGGGGATGGCTCAGGCCGGTATGATACATGTCCCGGTATACCCTACCATCACTGCCGAGGAGTATGCTTATATCTTCAGTCATGCTGAGGTAAGTGCCGTTATAGTTGGCAACAGGCAGCTTTACCAGAAGATTAAGGATGTTGCAGCCGGGATCAGCCACATAAAACACATTATCTCTTTTGAAAAGGTTGATGGCATAATGACATTCTCCGATCTGATGGATGAGGGAAGGAAAAATGAGGAGAAATTCAAAGATAGGCTGGCATCGGTAAAGGCTTCGATAAAGCCTGAAGACCTTGTTACCATTATCTACACTTCAGGAACCACAGGCAACTCAAAAGGTGTAATGCTTTCTCACAGCAATCTGGTAATAAATGCACTGGAAACTTCCACGGCGCATGAATTCGGTTACGGCTACAGGGCTCTCAGCTTTCTTCCTCTTTGTCACGTGTATGAAAGGATGGTCAATTACCATTTTCAATACAAGGGGCTCAGTGTTTACTACGTCGAGAACATGGGAGCTATTACAGAAGCGATGAAAGAGGTCAAACCTCATATTTTCAACACTGTACCCAGACTTCTTGAAAAGATTTACGACACAATAATCGGAAAGGGAAAGAATCTCCCCTGGCTTAAGAAGCAGATTTTCTTCTGGGCTGTCAATCTCGGATTGAAGTTCAGACTCGAAGGTAACTCAGCATTCTACAGATTCAGACTCGGGATAGCGCGTAAGCTTATCTTCAGCAAATGGCAGGAGGCACTTGGCAATGAAGTGCGGGTAATGGTCTCAGGTGGTGCTGCCTTGCAGTCGCGGCTGGAAAGAATATTCTGGGCTGCCGGACTTCCCGTACTTCAGGGTTATGGTCTGACGGAAACATCGCCTGTAATAGCGGTAAACCCGTTCAGAATGGGGGAGATAAAATTCGGAACTGTTGGTCCTGTAATCAAAGATGTTGAAGTCAAAATAGCTGAAGATGGAGAGATACTCTGTAAGGGACCCAATGTCATGATGGGATATTACAAGGCTCCTGAGCTAACTGCCGAGGCAATCGACAGTGATGGTTGGTTCCATACCGGCGACATTGGAATCTTCGAAGATGGGATATTCCTTAAGATCACCGACAGAAAGAAGGAGATGTTCAAGCTCTCGGCAGGCAAATATATTGCGCCACAGCCGATCGAAAACAGACTTAAGGAGTCGTTCTTCATTGAACAGGCAATGGTTATAGGTGAGAATGAAAAGGTTGCTGCTGCCATAATATCACCTAACTTCACCTTCCTGCACGACTGGTGCACCATCCATAAGGTTCAGTACAGAGATAATGCCGAACTGGTAAAACTACCACAGGTAGTTGAAAGGTACGGAAGAGAGATTAAAGACATCAACGTGACACTGGCAGAGCACGAGCAGATAAAGAAGTTCCGGCTCGTAACTGAAGAGTGGAGTCCGGCAACCGGAGAACTCTCTCCTACACTGAAGCTTAAAAGAAATATTATCACGGCAAAATACAAAAACCTGATAGAAGAGATTTACCCGAAGAACGGAAAATAATCAGAAACAGAACAGACGGGAGCTGATATCAGATGTCAGATATCAGATGTCAGATGTCAGATGTCAGATGTGCTCCTGTTTAGTCGCGAGCTCGGCCAAAGGCCTCGGTTCAGATGTCAGATTTCACAAATCAGAACCAGACAGCAAGCGAGATCACTACCATCTGAGGAAAATCAGAAATCATCTGATGTGGTAATGGCTTGCATATCAATGTCTTAAAACAACTATTTTAATTTAAGTCACTTTAGCCACTTTAGCCACTTTAG
>CAZMSH010000023.1:35421-39051 GCA_964568875.1 uncultured Rikenellaceae bacterium
CACTTTAGCCACTTTAGCCACTTTAGTCACTTTAGTCACTTTAGTCACTTTAGTCACTTTAGTCACTCCTTATTGCTATTTCCTTAGTTTATGGTAATTTTGGCATCTGAAACATGTCAATAAGCGGAGATCTGAAAAGAGAGCTACCCATACTGATGACATTAATGTGTCTGATTGTACCTGCGCTGCAATTCTGCGCTCCTGAATCATGTTATGAGGAGACCGTTTCACAGGTAAAGGCAGGTTTTTACCAGACAGGTACGGGCAACATTGTAACTGCTGATACGGTATCATTATACGGACTGGAGATGGTTTCAACTCCTGTTTATAACAAATCAGCTGACCTGACCGGAATCAGTTTCCCTCTCGATCCTTCAACAGAGTCATGCACTTACGTCTTCATCATTAACGGGATAACAGATACAGTGACGTTCCGTTACTCCTCATTCCCTCATCTCATTTCAAAGGAATGTGGCTATTCGATGTTTCACACACTTGATTCATACAATTCGACCAGAAATCTGATCGACACCATAATAATCCGTAACAGGAACATAACAATTCCGTATGAAGAGAATATCAGGATATTCTTTTAAGGTGGCTCTTTGCCTTTGGCTTATTTCTCTTACTGCTGCCGGTCAGGACACCATCGATGTCCCGCTCAGGCTTGGTGCAGGAGCAGCGCTCTACTCTCCCGTTGCGGCTGTGGCAGGTCTATACCCGAGGGGAGCAGAGATAAATGGTTTCTACGATTTTAATGAAAGAATTACCCTGGCAGCTGACGGAGGTTTCAGCAGCTTCATTCATGAGAACTACAACTACCGTTATGAAAATGATGGTTTCTATCTCAGAATGGGTGCAGACTACAACCTTTTAAATCCACTTCTCGCCCGGGGCAGATATTATGCAGGCATATCTTTAAGGTACGGATTGTCTCTTTTCAGCCAGAAAGTGCCGTCAATTGAATACGAAAACTACTGGGGAGACTATCTGACTTCAGGGGAAAGCAGCTTTCATGCAGCTCACTTTCTGGAAGCATCACCAGGAATACGGGCTGAAATATTCAATAATTTCTTTATAGGATGGTCTGTTAACGTGAGATTGCTGGTTTTCTCAGGGACAGGAAAACACCTCCGTGCTGTAGACATTCCGGGATTCGGTAACGGCAGCAAACCCTTCAGCAGCGGATTCAACTATTACCTTAGTGTCAGGATCCCCTACCGTACCAAAAGAGTGATCTATATTAAACCTGTGAGAGAAACTGAAGGTGAGGAGACGAATCCAGACCGTCAGACATCCGGCATCGGAAGGTAAGCGGGTTGCGGGTTAGGGCTCCGTTTACCGTTCACCGTTTACCGTTCTACTGAAGATGAGTAACCCGATAAAAGTGATGAGGCCATTCAGGATTAGCAGTTCAAAGCCGAATTTATAACCCCATAGCAGTTGTTCGGAATAACTATTTACAATAAATGTAATTACCGGTGATGCAATTGCAATCCAGGGAGTTGCCCTGTCAAGCACCTCCTTTTTCGTAAAGAGGCCGAACGCAAAAAGACCCAGAAGGGGACCATAAGTATATCCGGCCACGGTGAAAACAGCGCTTATGACGCTCTGGTCGTTAATCTCCCTAAAGAGCAGTATTATTGCCATTACGGCCAGTGTGATTGAGAGATGTACTCTCTTACGTATACGTGTAACCGTTTTCTCATCCTTGTCTGCAATGCCCAGAATATCGACGGTGAATGAGGTTGTCAGTGCAGTAAGTGCAGAGTCGGCACTGGAGTAGGCTGCGGCAATAAGGCCGAGTATGAAAAGTACCGGTATTACCATTCCAAGTCCTCCGCGGGTTGCCAGCAGCGGATATAGTTCATCACGCATGGCCGGGATCTCCATACCTGTCATTCCTGCGTAGATTACCAGCAAAACTCCAAGACTGAGAAAGATAAGGTTTACCGGCACAAACGATATACTGTAGAGGTAAACGTTCTTGGATGCATCCCTGAGATTGCGGCAGCTGAGGTTTTTCTGCATCATATCCTGGTCGAGACCCGTCATAACAATGGTAATGAACATCCCGCCGAAGAATTGTTTGAAGAAATGCTTTGGATTGTTGAAATCATCGAAGAAGAATATCCTTGAATACTCATGATCAGCCACAACTTTAAACAGCTTACCCAGCCCGAATCCTTCACTGCCGGCTATCATTATGATTGTCAGCACAACGGCGGAAATCATAAAAATGGTTTGCAGCATGTCTGTCCATATGATCGTTTTTATTCCGCCCTTGAAAGTATACAACAAAATCAAACCCAGCGTAACCGCCACTGTAACAAAGAAAGGAACATTCCAGGCGTCGAAAATGACGAACTGAAGCACGCTGGCCATAAGGTAAAGTCTGAATGCTGTTCCTATCGAGCGGGAAAGCAGGAAGAATGAGGCGCCTGTCTTGTACGAGTACCTTCCGAAGCGGCCGTCAAGATATGAATATATTGATGTAAGTTTCAACCTGTAGTAGAGAGGGAGAAGAACCTCGGCAATCACTACATAGCCGGCAAGGTAACCCAGCACCATCTGCATATAGGAAAACTGGCTGTCGACGACCCATCCGGGTACTGAGACAAAAGTGACGCCTGAGATCGACGACCCGAGCATTCCCACTGCCACAACTATCCATGGCGACCTGCGGTTCCCTACAAAAAATCCCTCGTTGTTGGCTCTCCTTGATGTTATCTGTGAGATTATGAAGAGAAGCGTAAAATAGGCAACTATTATTGACAGAATGATGGCCGGACTCAGCATTTTGATTTTTTTTTTGCAAGGATAATAAAAAAGTGACTGGCGTGGTTGCCTTAATAGATTAATTTTGCCAAAAAGAAAAACGATGAATGTTCCGGCCTTCCCGTCAAAGCTTCTTGAGAACGCGGTAAATGAATTCGCCAGTCTGCCCGGCATAGGAAGAAAGACGGCCTTCAGGCTGGTAATGCATCTGCTCAGACGTGGCGAACCTGAGGTGACCAGGTTTGGTGAATCTGTAATCAGGTTGCGTAATGAGATAAAGTACTGCCGTGAGTGCCATAACATCTCCGACAATGAAATATGCAGTGTATGCTCCGATCCTGCACGTGAAAGATCGATTGTATGTGTGGTTGAAGACATCCAGGATGTTATGGCAATTGAAAATACCAGGCAGTACAAGGGGGTATACCATGTTCTGGGAGGCATCATCTCGCCGGTTGACGGAATAGGACCGGGGGATCTGAAAATTGGTTCTCTCATTGCCAAAGCCGAATCAGGCCGTCTTAACGAAGTTATTCTTGCACTCAGCACCACTATGGAGGGGGATACCACCAACTTCTATCTTTACAAAAAACTGAGTCATACCGGTGTGGAAATAACAACACTGGCCAGAGGCGTTTCACACGGCGACGAACTTGAATACATTGATGAACTGACCCTTGGCAGATCTCTTATTAACCGCACCCCATTCTCAGTCTGACATCTGATTTACTATATCATCAACCTGAACCGCAGGCTGACTCGCGGACGGCTATAGCATTTTAATATCCCGAATCTGACGACGTTAACCAGGATCATGTCTGAAATTGCTACCAGTGACAGCATTATTATATA
>CAZMSH010000023.1:39151-62532 GCA_964568875.1 uncultured Rikenellaceae bacterium
GAGTTGCATAAGTCCGCTCTTTTTATGATCTTGCTGTCTGATTCTTTTCAATAAAAATTTCTACAAATATGAGCCAGATTAATATTGAACACCTTCTTTCAAGGGCAGGCAGAAGCATGAAGAAATCCTCAATCAGGGAGATACTGAAGCTTACCCAAAAACCTGACATGATATCATTTGCCGGGGGATTGCCCTCTCCGGAATCCTTTCCTGTTGAAGACCTCAAGGAGATTGTATTGGAGGTCCTTGAGCGCGACGGGCCGGCAGCATTGCAGTACGGAACAACAGAAGGAGACAACCGACTGCGGCAGTTGCTGGTTGACAAGCACAATCGTGAAGGACTTAACATTACTACCGAAAACCTGATAATAAATACCGGGTCACAGCAAGCCCTTGACCTTATCGGAAAAGTACTTATCGATCCGGGTGACCATGTGATATGCGGCCTCCCCTCCTACCTGGGAGGCATAAATGCCTTCAGTGTCTACGGGGCAAACCTGAGGGGTGTACCATTCGACGACCACGGCATGATTCCCGCTGAACTTGAGAAAGCGATTACTCAGATCAGGGAGTTGGGCAGGAATGTCAAGTTTATTTACATAATACCTGACTTCCAGAACCCTGCCGGTCTTACCGTACCGGAAAGCAGGAGAATTGCCATACTCGAATTAGCAGACAAATACAACCTGCTTGTCGTTGAAGACAGTCCGTACCGTGACATCCGCTTCTCTGGCGAGCCACAGCGACTGATGTATGAGCTTGACACCTCAGGCCGGGTGCTTACCCTCTTCACTTTTTCAAAGATATTTGCTCCGGGCTTCAGGCTGGCATGGACGATAGGCCAGCCTGAGATGCTCGACAAGCTGATCATGGCCAAGCAGTCGTCAGATCTCTGCACCCCTGTCTTTGTTCAGAAGATTGCTGCGCGATATCTCGAGAAGGGACTTCTTGAGAAGAACCTCGTCAAGACCATAGCGCTCTATCGTGAGAGGTGCCATCATATGATTGACTGCCTGCGCAGCTTCATGCCCGAGGGGGTAAGATGGACCGAACCCGAGGGAGGGCTTTTTCTTTTCATAACCATTCCCGAGCACCTGAACGCCCGGGACATCCTCACCGCAGCCATAGAAAGGAATGTCGCCTTTGTAACCGGATCGGAATTTTACTGCGATAACACCGGTAAAAACACTATGAGGCTCAACTTCTCATTCTGCAACAAGAAAGAGATTGAAAAAGGAATCAGGGAGTTGTCTGCCGTAATTGAAGAAGCCATAAAAGCTAAAGGTTAAACAAGTGGATCTGTCGGTAATTATTGTCAGCTACAATGTAAAGAATTGCCTGAGACTGTGCCTCGAAACCGTGCTCATTGCCCTTCGCGACATCAGCAGTGAAATCATCGTAGTAGACAATAATTCGGAAGACGGCTCGGCCGAAATGGTATCAAAATTTTACCCCGAAGCTGCTCTTATACGAAACGAAACCAACAAGGGGTTCTCGGCCGCATGCAACCAGGGACTGCATTCTTCAACAGGTCGGTACGTTCTTATACTCAATCCCGACACAATGGTGCCCCCCTTCGCATTCACCTCATTTATATCGTTCATGGAGGAACACGAGGCTGCAGGAGCCGCGGGACCCCGCCTGACCGACAAAGGAGGTCGCTTTTTGCCTGAATCGAAAAGAGGCTTTCCCGGGCCTGCGGCTGCCGTATTCAGATTCTCAAGGCTTTACTGGTTTTTTCCTGACTCGGAAATAATCAACCGCTACTATATGGGACATATAGGAGAACATGAAACGGCAGTCGTCGACGCCGTTACCGGGGCTTGCCTCTTCATGCGCAGGGAAGCAGCGGAAAAGGCGGGGTTTTTCGATGAAAGGTACTTTCTCTTTGGCGAGGATATAGACATCTGCATGCAGATATCAGCAGCAGGTTACGAGGTCTGGTACTACCCCGAAGTAACGGTAACCCATTTCAAGGGACGGAGCGGATCTATGACAACTTACAGGGGCATTGCCAATTTTTACCGGTCAATGCATATTTTCATCGAGAAAAACCTGAGAAGAGATTATATTTTCCCGGTAAGGATGCTGTTTCATGCAGGTGTAATTGCCGCATTCCTGTTGTCGGTGGTTATCAGGACACCTGCTGTTGCGGTAAGAAACATGAACCGGTAATGATGGTCCCCGGTTCCGCAATAATGATGAACGGCAACCGAAAGAAAAATGGAACTAATTTGAATTTTGTTTGTTATTCGTTAAAGAAACAGAATTGAATAAATAGCATAAAATGGCAAAGATTGAAGTTTTTCTGCCTGCAATGGGCGAAGGTGTGATAGAAGCCACGGTGAACAGGTGGCTTATCCCGGAAGGGTCGAAAGTAAGTGAAGACGACCCGCTGGTCGAAGTAGCAACCGACAAGGTCGATTCGGAGGTGCCGTCACCGGCCGGCGGTATACTTGCTAAGATAGTGGCTCAGGAGGGGTCTGTGCCGAAAGTGGGCGAAATAATTGCCATAATAGAGACTGAGGGTGAAGATGCTCCGCAGGAGGCTGCCCTGGTCGATAAGGAGGTGGAAAGGGTCAGAGAGACTATTGAGACTGTGCGTGCAGAGAAGCAGGAAGTTGAAAAGAAATCGGGTGAGATGAAGAGCCGTACGCCTTCAGGAAGGTTCCTCACGCCGCTGGTAAGGAGCATTGCAGACGCTGA
Organism: uncultured Rikenellaceae bacterium; assembly: GCA_964568875.1. Lineage (GTDB taxonomy): Bacteria > Bacteroidota > Bacteroidia > Bacteroidales > VadinHA17 > SLNP01. Next base: position 41,858 of record CAZMSH010000023.1, read on the forward strand.
AGGTATCAGTTACGAGCAGCTTGACACCATCGAGGGTACCGGAATGGACGGACGTATTACGAGAGATGACGTGCTGTTGTGGCTTAAGAATCAGCAGAAGTCAGACGATTCTGAGTCCTCTGCTGATGTAAAGGCCGAAACACCAGGCAAGGATGTATCCTCCACAAAAGGTGCACCTGCTGAATCAGCTGAGCAGGGCAAGCCAAAGGCTCAGGCTGCGTTTGCAGCGGAAGAGGGAGAGATAACCCCTTCCGGCGACAGGATCATTGAGATGGACAGGGTGAGGAAGCTTATCTCCGAGCATATGACCATGTCGAAAAGAACATCGGCACACGTAACATCATTTATCGATGCCGACGTTACAAAACTGGCAGCGTGGAGAAACAGTGTCAAGGATAACTTCCTGGCCCGCGAAGGCGTTAAGCTTACTCTGACGCCAATATTCATCGATGCGGCAGCCAGGGCACTCAAGGATTACCCGATGCTAAATGCCTCTGTCGACGGCACCAGGATAATCCTGAAAAAAAATATCAATATCGGAATGGCAACGGCATTGCCCGATGGCAATCTGATAGTTCCCGTACTGAAAAACTGTGACGAGAAGAGCCTGACGGGCCTCGCCAGGGCGGTTAATGATCTTGCCGGCAGGGCCAGAAAAAACAAGCTCAAACCCGACGAGATCACCGGCGGAACCTTCACTCTTACCAATTTCGGCAGTTACAATAATCTCGCCGGAACCCCGATCATTAACCAGCCACAGGTAGCTATACTGGGAACAGGAGCAGTACGCAAAACTCCGGCAGTAATTGAAACACCCGAAGGAGATATGATAGGGATAAGGCAGATCATGATCATCTCTCTCAGCTATGACCACAGGGTAATCGACGGAGCGCTGGCAGGTAAATTCCTCAAGAGGGTTAAGGAAATACTCGAGAATTACGAGGGCGAGTACTGATTTGATAAAAACTAAATAAGTTTTGAAAAAAGGGCAGCTCTATGTTGCCCTTTTTTGTTAATTTTATCTAATTTAGTTTTTTAATCAACCGCCCTCAAAACATGAAAGCTAAAAACCTCTTGATCCTGTTACTGGCATTGGGTCTTACACTGCAAACAGCCGGTCAGAAGAAGTCCGAGATACGAGACATGTTCAATCAGGGAGAGATGTTTGTGTTATTTGAAGAATATAACGAAGCTCTTCCGTTCTATCTCAACCTCTTGAGTATTTCTCCTGACAATGCACACTACAAATACCGAATCGGGCAATGCTATATCAACATACCGGGAGAGAAGGAAAAGGCCGTACCCTATCTTGAGGATGCGGTGAGGCAGATCAGTGACAGGCACAAGGAAGGTAGACTCCGGGAGAAAAATGCGCCTTATGATGCACTCTATTACCTTGCAAACGCCTACCGCATTAATAATCAACTCGATAAAGCAATTGACACATACGAAAGATTCATGGAGAACATGGATCACAGGGTATATGATTCTACCATTGTGCAGTTCCAGCTGCAGACATGCTTTATAGCAAAAGACTTAATGACCAGGCCTTTATATGTGAAGAGCAGCAACCTCGGCGACAATATCAACGACAGGTATTCTGAGACCAATCCTGTCGTTTCAGCCAGGGAAGAGCATCTTTTCTTCACCAGGGTACTGCCCTTCAGAAGGGCGCTTTTCTGGTCGCAGCGTACCGGAGACAGATGGAGCGGACCTGTTGACATTATCACCCAGCTTAATGTGGACGATAAATTCTATCCGACATCTCTCTCGCACGACGGAAAGACCCTCTATCTCTATTCCGATTATGATTTTGTGGGTAACATTTATGTTTCAAGGCTTGTGAACGGAGAGTGGACACCTGTCGAAAAGCTAAACGAAAATATAAACACCAAATACTGGGAATCACATGCAGTAGTGTCTCCTGACGGTAAAAAGCTCTATTTCTCCAGTAACAGAAGGGGAGGCTACGGCGGTCTTGACATTTTTGTTTCCGAACTGGACTCGTTAGGAGACTGGGGACCGGCCACAAATCTCGGGCCTGCTATCAATACCCCCTACCACGAAGATACCCCTTTCCTGACCGAAGACGGTAAGACCTTGTTCTTCAGCTCGAGAGGACATTACAATATGGGTGGTTTCGATATATTCTATTCATCGCCGCTGGGTGAAGAATGGTCGGTTCCGCTTAATGCAGGTTATCCTCTCAATACTACTGATGATGACCTTTTCTTCATGCCGCTGGGTAAAGGCTATGAAGGATTCATTGCCCGATTTGATGACAAAGGTTATGGCAGGCAGGACATTTTCAGGGTTGAGATCTTCTCAGATCAGAACCCGAGGAGATTCATGATAGAAGGTATTGCCAGGATACAGGGTCTCAGACCGGGTGTCACCGAAAGAGTTAAGCTGACTGTCAGGGACCTGAATGATCCTTCATCGGAAAAAGTGGTTTGGGCCGATCCGGCAACAGGAAGATTTGAATTTGATGCCCGTCATGGAACTTATGAGGTAAAACTGGACGCATACGGAGCCACAGGCGATGTAAAAAAACTGAGTTTTCCGCTTGTGCAGCCGGGAGATACAATAGGGCTCGGACAGATAACCCTTGAAAAGGCCGATTATACTGCTGACCTGAGAGTTCTGTCTGACCTTCAGTTACGAGTCACCAGTGGCAACCCCGTGGAAATAATCCTTTATACCGAACCAAGGTCACTGCTAGACATAGTTGTAATGAATGAAGGCGTGGTGACAGCCAGCGAAAGGTTTGAGATCTCTGACACTTCGTTTATCTACAGCCTGACACCTCTGCCGGGCATTAACGAAGTGGGGTTTGAGCTTACAGATATGTATAACAACACTGCCAGTGCAAGAGTGGTGGTCGAAAGAGTTCAGCCGGTGGTAAGAATACCGAGACCTGAACTCCCGGGAGTGCTTGCCGTCAGGCAGGTCTCGGCTTTCCTGGAATTGCTCAGAAAGAATGCTGATGAGGATCTCAGAAATGTTATCGCTGACATCGATCCGCGAAAGCACAGATTCGAAAACAATGATGAGGTAGTATCACTTGTCAGCGATCTGGCCGGGGAGAAGGGTATAGATCTGCTGAGAGTTGAGAAACTGGCCCTTAAAACAGCCGTTACTGACAATATACTTACTCAGTCAGCAGTTGACCTGCTTGCAAAATATGCGTCAGGTGAACTGAAAAATACACTGAACCGTATTAATATCTACGACCTTGATCTTAATACATGGAATGCCCTCAGGAATCATGTCAATCGCGTGAGCGAAGGCAGAATTACAGGTGAAGACCTTGACAGACTGGCTGATTTCATTCTGACTGGTCCAGATCCGGCTATTGCTCTTATTAAAGAGAAGATAGGCGTCTATGCTCCTTCCACAGACAAGGAATCACAAATAATGTCAGCTGTTGCTGAGACCGACGGAAGATATTTTATTAATGCAGGCGAATGGCTTAAGAGTTTCTACAAGGATGCTCTTGCCGGCGGATTGACAGTTGAAGAGCTGAACCTGCTTCTTGCCGGAATTGCTTTTGCTCCAGGCACCGAAGCTGAAGAGGGCGCTGGAATGGTCCTAAGGCATTCGGAAGAGAACCTGGCACTTTTTATCGAAGGTCTCGACATGCAGAAATTAAAGATCAGGAATGTAGTAAACCTTATGAATATTCTGATCTCTGAAAGAGACAAGACTTACAGCGAGAGGGATCTTTTCAGCGCCCTGGCAGCTACAATTGCTGAAAGCAACCTGTCAGCATCTGATATTCTCGAGCCACACAAAACCAGGCAGACACCATGGGGAATAATCCTTCCCGTTGCCGGTTTGCTGTTGCTGGTAATACTGCTGCTGATTTTCAGGAGGAAAAAGAAGGATAAAAACCATTAACCAACACTGCAGCCGTAATTAGTTAATAGTCTGACCGGATACTGTTACATAGATTGAGAATGTGATATTTGCCCCACAGGGGCGGGACTCTTATTATTTTTATATAAATTTGCTACAAAACCGTCTGAAGATGATGAGGAGCATATTTATTTTTCTTTTGTTTGTCTTTATGGCCTGTTCAGCCAGGTCACAGGATATGAGGCAACTGCAGAGTGTCTTTATGGAAGCTGAGTATTTCCTTCTTCTTGATGAGTATAATGATGCTCTGCCTTATTATCTGCAGATATATCAGAGTCTTCCCGATAATGCCAATATAGCTTACCGCATAGGTCTTTGCTACCTCAACATCCCAGACAGGAAGAATATGGCCCTTTCATATCTCGAAACGGCAGCAAAGAATACATCGGCTACCTACCGTGAAGGAAGCCTGAATCAAAAGACCGCCCCCTATGACGCCATCTTCCACCTTGGAGAAGCCTACAGGATTAACTACAGGTTCGACGAGGCCAGAGAAGCTTTTGTAAGGTTCAGAGAGACTCTTCTTCCCGATGATGCTGAAAACCTGAGGTTTGTCGACCAGCATATCAGGGTATGCGGATACGCAAAAGAGATTCTGGCAAATCCGGTGCAATTCCGGGAGGAGAATCTGGGAACTCTCTTCAACGATGAACGGTCGAACTATAACCCTGTAATCTCAGCCGATGGCATGTCATTTGCATTTATGGTCGGACTGAAATTCTACAATGCCATCATGTTTTCCAAAATGACAGGCAACCGGTGGGGGCCGCCTGTCAACATAACACCGGATCTCCAGATTGACGGTAGTGTTTTTATATCAGGACTCTCAGCTGATGGAAAGACACTGTTGCTTTCCAGGAATGATAATTTCGAGAGCAATATTTACTCTGCTGAATTCGAGGGAGACAAATGGACCACTGCTGCTCCGCTTAATAAAAACATAAATACGAGGTACTGGGAGTCACACGGTTTTATGACTGAAGACGGCAATACACTGATATTTGCTTCAAATCGTCCGGGTGGTTTTGGCGGTCTCGATCTTTACATCTCAAAAAAAGTTGACGGTGACTGGGGTCCGGCAATAAATATGGGACCAGAGATCAACACCCCTTTTAATGAAGACAGGCCCTTCCTGATAAACGGAGGCAAAACTCTGTTCTTCTGTTCACAGGGACATTACAACATGGGTGGCTATGATATCTTCAGGTCAGATATCCAGTCAAACGGGTTGTGGAGCACACCGGCTAACCTTGGATATCCGGTAAACACGCCTGATGATGATACATTCTTCATGCCTGAAGGTAATGGAAATGCGGGCTATATATCAAGATTCAGGGGAACTTCAGAGAACTTTGGCAAGGAAGATATATATAAGATAACCTTCAGATAACGGTACTGTGGGTAATGGTAAAATGCTAAATTTCATATACTTGATAATATGCAGGTAATGACAAAACGAACAATAGTCAGGTATGCCATGGTCTTTTCGATGGCAATGGGAATAGGCACCTCCCTGCCGGGACAGTCTGCAGAGGAATTGCGGACTATTTTTACGGAAGCTGAATCACATTACCTGTATGGAGAATATGAACTTGCCAATCCACTCTACCTTATACTGAATGAATTCATGCCTGGCAATGCCAATATCAGTTTTAAGATTGGGGACTGTTATTTAAACATACCTGACGAAAGGTCAAAGGCAATACCATTCCTTGAGGCGGCAGCAAGAGAAGCTGATGCATCGGCCAGAAGCGACAACTTCAGAGAGACCAAAGCTCCGCTCGAGGCCTGGTTTTCCCTTGCAACTGCCTATCGCATAAATAACGAACTCGACAAAGCCCTCAACACCTATCAGACATACCTGAGGCTGGTAACTGAAGCCAGCATAGAGGTCAACACTGATTTTGTAAACCAGCAGATTGAAGCCTGCCGCAGGGCAATACGTCAGATGGAGGAGCCTGTTGAGGTTGAAATGATAAATATGGGCTCTGCAATAAACCAGGGCTCCGTGAATTTCAATCCTGCCGTAAGCTATGATGGTAATTCGATGGTATTCACTGAGAACAGGGGTCTTGAGAATGCCATATTCTATACAATTAAAGAGAATGGAATTTGGCAGACGCCCATTGAAATAACCGGACAGCTGGGTAATGCAAAAGATTGTCATGCAACATCGCTGAACGCTGACGGCACAGAACTCTACCTCTACAAACTCGATAATTTTGATGGCAATATTTACGTATCAAAGCTGGCAGACGGAGCATGGACAAAAATCAGGAAGCTGAATAAAAATATCAACACCAGGTATTACGAATCCCACGCAGCCGTTTCATCAGACGGTAACAGCCTCTATTTTACAAGTAACAGGCCAGGAGGAGAAGGCGAACTTGATATCTATCTTTCAGTGAGAACCTCAGGCGACAACTGGGGTCCTGCAATAAATCTTGGTCCGGTAATCAACACTCCCTTCAATGAAGACACTCCGCTACTTACCCCTGACGGAAAGTCTCTCTTTTTTGCCTCGGAAGGACACAACAGCATGGGAGGGTATGATATTTACAAGAGTCACCTGGTGGAGGAATCGTGGTTAAAACCTGAAAACATAGGCTTTCCTCTTAACACAACCGATGACGACCTGTTCTTCCAACCTGCCGGTAACGGAGATAGTGGATACTACTCGCTTTATACCGGTTACAAAAAGAAAGATATCTTCACTATCAATATAGGGGAAAGAGCATTGGCAGGCAACTTTGAGATACGAGGCACAATGACACTTTCAGATACAGTAATAAGATTCAATGAGAACTTTAACGTAAAACTCATAAACCTTATAAGAGGAGATACTCTCGACACCGCATCCCCGAATGAATCTACCGGATTATATACATTTTTAACCAGACCCGGAACCTACAGGCTCCTCTATAACGGTACGGGATACCTGCCGGAAACAAGAGATACCACGATAACTGCTTTACAGGATTCTGACATTATCAGAATTGACGTAACACTCAACCCCGATCCGTCATATGTTCCCGACGCAATAACTGAGCGGAAAGTATACGAAAAAATCGACCTTGCAGCTATCCCTACTGTAGAAAATGTAGATTCCGGAATACTGGTAACCGATGTGATGGTCAGGGATATCGGTTATACCGGCGACGATGAAGCCCTCTATTATACTGTTCAGGTGATGGCACTGCATAATCCTGTCGACCCGTCATATTTCAGTCATATATCTGACATGGTGGTAGTATATAATGAGTCGGATAAGTTCTACAGGTATACAACCGGTAAGTTCAGGACACGTGAAGAGGCTTACGCTTACAGGCTGCAACTAATGGCCATGGGCTATCCTGCAGATATATTTATCAAGAAAGTCTTCAGGGAATAGCAATGGCCGGAGACATATACAGTTAAAGGATGGAATATAAGGAAATCAAACTGAGGGCAGTAGAACCTGAAGACCTTGAGCTGCTCTATAAATGGGAAAACAACATCGAATTCTGGATGGTAAGCAATACCATTACCCCCTTCTCTAAATTCACCCTTAAAAGGTATATTGAGTCATCGCATAAGACAATATATGAGACAGGGCAACTGAGGCTGATGATTGAAGTGAAGGATAGCGGAGATACTATCGGTACTGCAGACCTTTTTGACTTTGATCCTTATCACCACCGGGCAGGCGTGGGTATATTGATTGCATCAAAGGAACACCGAAGGAAAGGGTATGCGACGATGGCCATGACAGCCCTTATCGATTACTGCTTCAAAGTTCTTAAACTGCATCAGCTATATTGCAATATACCCGAAAGCAACAAACCCAGTCTTGACCTTTTCAGGTCTCTCGGCTTTTCTGTTATCGGAATCAAAAAGGACTGGACAAGACATGGTGATGTATACCACGACGAACATTTCCTGCAGCTTATCAGCGCTAAATAATTCTTAAGGTTTTATGAAACACTTTTTCAGGACAGAATCCGGTTTGTCAGCTCTGCTTATCGCCGGTATCATACTATTCACTACCTCTTCATGCAGCAATACCGGTGAAGTTCGGAAGTCAGATGACGGCGACAGACTAATTGAACCTCTCATTGTAAGGACTATTTTTGAGGATACAACAAATTTTTACTGGCTTGACACTAAAAACTACGCCGGCAGCAATGCGTCGATGCCCATTGGCGTTTTTGATTCAGGCACCGGAGGATTAACCGTACTTGAAGCAATATTGTCACTTGATTTGTACAATAATGCTGACGGAACCCGGGGCAGTGACAATATCGCTGATTTCAGCGATGAGAATTTTACATACCTGGCTGACCAGGCCAATATGCCATATGGAGTATATTATGCAGAAGGAAAAACCGACCTTCTTGTAGAGCATATTATCAAGGACCTTCAGTTTCTGCTCGGCGACCGCTACTATGCAGCTGAAGATGCAGGCACTTTTTCCCCGGGCAAACAGCCTGTGAAAGCTGTCGTCGTCGCCTGCAATACCGCGACGGCCTACGGCATGCCTCACATAGATTCTTTTATCGAAAGGGCAGGTCTCGATATCAAGGCATTCGGAGTTATCGATGCCGGAGCCCGCGGTGCCCTGCAGTTTCTTGGCAAAGAAGAATCAGGCACTGTCGGGGTGATGGCCACAGTAGGCACCGTTGCCTCGGGAGGATATGAGAAATCAATTATCAGGCTTAAAGACGAAATGGGATTCAAAGGTGATATTAGAGTAGTAAGTATTGGTGGTCATGGCATAGCAGAAGCCGTTGATGAAGAGCCTGACTTCTATGACAGAAACCTTGTTGCGCCAAGGCCGGAATACAAGGGCCCTTCACTCTACGATTCCTCATTCCCCGTTGACAAGTCACTGCTCGAAGTATATAATTTTGATTTCAGTGAGAACAGGATGCTCTGCGATTCCGACGATCCTTACGATTGCAGTGTTATGCAGATCAACGACCCCACCAATTATGTACGATATCACCTGGTGACACTGCTTGAGACCATGCGTAAAACACCCGGTTCCCCCATGATGAAAGCAATTATTCTTGGGTGCACTCACTATCCGTACCTTGCGGACGACATCAGGAAGGTGCTGCAGGAGCTGTACAACTACAGACGCGACGGTGAGTATCTCTATCGTAACCTGATGGCCGCGAATGTTGAACTGGTTGACCCGTCGGTGAATGTAGCCATTGAACTATACGAGTGGATACGCGGAGCCTCGATGCTTAATGGGGGTGGCAGCGTCAGTGGACACCGGTTTTTTATCAGTGTTCCCAATACCGACAATCCGTCGGTGGTTGTTGATGCAGCAGGCAGGTTCACCTATGAGTACAAGTACGGACGCCGGGCCGGAGAGATACAGGAGTACGTGAAGGTGGTTCCCTTCTCTCGCAGCAATATATCAGATGAGACGCTGCAACGCCTGGAAATATTTACACCCTACTCATACAAAGCAATCATCAACAACTGGTAACCAAATCTGATATCTGACATCTGATATCTGATATCTGACATCCTCACCTCGTTCTCCCTCTCGTATTACGGTAGTCGCCCCTGAAATAGTTAATTCCGGCAAGATCATACCTTGGTGTCTGGTACATGAATCTGGCCAGGAAACTCTCAAAATCCTTGCGCTCCACCGGGCTCCAGCCTGTTTCGGCTATCGCAAACATCCTGGGATAAGCCATATACTCCATATGATCAGGTGTCTTAAGATACTCAGCCCACAGATTACCCTGCAGTCCGAGTATGTAGTGATGCTCCTCAGGGGTTAGCTCTGACGGCAGCGGCTCGTATGAGTAGACCCATTCCAGAGGCGAATAACCTCCTATTGCCAGAGGCTCGCCTTCAGGCTCTGTCTGATAGTGGTCGAGATATAGATGAGAGCTGGGTGTCATTATCACATCGTGACCCATTTTCGCCGCAGCGATGCCGCCCCTGGTACCGCGCCACGACATTACGGTTGCCTGCGGCGCCAGGCCTCCCTCAAGAATCTCGTCCCAGCCTATTATTCTTCTATCCTTCGTTAGCAGATAGTCTTCTATCCTTTTTATGAAGTAGCTCTGTAACTCCTCTTCATTGGCAAGGCCTTCGTCTTTAATGCGCTGCTGGCAATCGGGACAAGCTTTCCATCGGGTTTTGGGCACCTCGTCGCCACCGATATGGATGTATGTTGACGGAAACAGCTCGATCACCTCGTCGAAGACATCCTGAAGGAACTCAAAAGTCTTCTCCTTACCGGCACAATACACATCTTCAAAGACTCCCCACCTTGTCACCACCTCGAACGGTCCGCCCGTGCATGACAACTCGGGATATGCAGCAAGAGCCGCCACCGAGTGGCCGGGCAGTTCTATCTCAGGGATAACGGTGATGAAACGCTGACGTGCGTACTCAACAATTTCCTTTACCTCCTCCTGGGTGTAGTATCCGCCATACGGCTTTCCGTCAAATTCAAACGGGCGTCTTCCGCCGTGCCCGATAAGGGTTTCCTTTCGGTATGCACCTATCTCCGTTAACAATGGATATTTTTTTATCTCAATTCTCCACCCCTGATCCTCAGTAAGATGCCAGTGAAAATGGTTCATCTTATGGAGGGCTATCATATCGATATACCTTTTAATGTATTCCATTGGAAACATATGCCTTGCCACGTCGAGGTGCATACCGCGGTAGACAAATCTGGGATTATCGGTTATCTCGCATGCCGGAACCGCGAGCCTGACACCTGGAACCTCAGATTTTGACTCAATCTCAGGAGGCAGCAGTTGCCGTATGCTCTGTACCGCGTAGAAAAGTCCTGCCGGGGTTTCGGCTGTTATAATGATTTTCCGGGGTTTGACTGAGAGTATATATCCCTCCTTTCCTGTTCCCGCATTTTCATCTATAAACATTGCTACCCGGCCTCCTCCCTTTGAAGAACCTTCTGTAACTTCCAGGCTGCTTCCCGTAACCCTGTTCACCATTGATGCCAGGAAATCGGCAGCAAGACGGGTATCGTCGTTCAGTGTATTCACCGTGATTTTTGTTTTGGGACTGAAGGTGAATTCTCCATCTCCGGGTTCAAGAGTAACCGGAGCCGGGATAATGGCATAATTATGTTCTCCGGCAGGATGCTCAACACCAGTACAGCCGGCAAGAATTGCCACCAGCGGCATAATGATAACAACTAATACTTTTCTCATGGTCAGATTGTTAAAATAACAGCTAAAATTATAAAAAATCATCGAATCAGCATGCCACATGCGGCAGCAATATCTTCTCCCCTTGATTTGCGTACAGAAGCAGATATGCCGGCAGCCAGCAGTCCGTTCCGGAACTGCTCCATCCTCTCCCTGCCTGAAGGCCTGAATGACATATCTCCGTGAGAATGATAAGTCAGCAGGTTTACCCTTATCGCTGAACCCCTGATGAGGTTTATTAACTCTCTCAGGTGCCTTTCACTGTCGTTGATATCTTCAAGCATCATATATGCTATCGTGAAACGTCTCCTTTTCGACAGGGATGCTTCTTTCATAAGTCTGACAATCTCCGCAGCCGGATAAATCCTCTCTGCAGGCACCATTTTTATTCTCTCCTCTGATATCGGAGATATAAGGCTCAATGTCAGGTTACACCGGGTCGCCGACAAAAACTCCTTAACCGCCGGCAGTATCCCTACTGTCGAAACGGTTATGTTGGAATGACCTGTTGCAAGGCCCCATTCGGCTGTCAATATTTCAATCGCTTTAATCACTGCACTCAGGTTGTCAAGCGGCTCGCCCATTCCCATGAACACTATCCGGTTAACGGATTCACTTTCAGGTATTGCCAGCACCTGGTTAAGTATCTCCCCGGCTGTGAGGTTACCGCGGAATCCCATTTCACCGGTGCGGCAATAGAGGCATGCCCTTCCACAGCCGCACTGCGCTGACAAGCAGAGAGTGTTCCTTTTTGTTTCGGGAATGAATACGGTTTCTACCTCTCTTTCTCCCGGGAAACCAAAAAGGTACTTTACCGATCCGTCTGATGATAGAACCCGCTTTGCAGGTTCTGTAATACCGGTAACAAAATAATCGCTCAGTCTCTTTCTGACTGTCCCCGCTATTGAAGTCATGGAAGATATATCCCGTACGCGCTTCCTGTATATCCCGATGGCTACCCTTGATGCATATTCTTTTCCTATGCCGCACTTTTCCAGATTGTCTGCGATCTCTTTCAGCGTAAGGCCTGTCAGCGCCATTAGGGGTGCCATTTTTTCACTCATGGCACAAATATATATAATAAGGTACATTACCTTGCTACTAAGTAAGGTCTTTACAGTAAACAAGATAGCCAGACGCTGTTTTTCACAACATCTTTACCGGGGTAATGTGGAGTGATAATGATTTTTATTACTTTTGCAGCCCGTCGTGACTAATTCACGGTATGACCACCAAAGGAGAGATGCCAGAGCGGTCGAATGGGGCGGTCTCGAAAACCGTTGTCCTGCTATCGCGGGACCGGGGGTTCGAATCCCTCTCTCTCCGCAACAGCAAAACATGAACCCCACCCGCCATCGGCGGGTGTTTTTTGTTATATGCGGTCTGAGCCTCGCTTGCGAAGGCAAAACCCGTGATTCGCGGGTTTTGAATTTTCAGACCAGCAAACCGTACCCCATGGTACAATAATCGTCACCGGCTGATCGACCCAATTTCATGGAACTATATAGATTGTCAAGAGAGTACATTATCAGCACCTGGTCAAATATCTGCCTGAATGCGTACTAAGATATCCTACCAGGCTCCTGAGAATGGTCTTTCAATATCTTCGGTGAGCATGCCTCCGAGCAAATGAGCCCCGTCTTCTGTCACTACGAAGCAATCCTCAATCCTTATGCCGAACTCCCCGTAAATGTAGATACCAGGTTCATTACTGAATGTCATTCCAGGTTTCAGTACCACCTTACTGTCCTGCACCAGATACGGGTATTCATGTCCTTCCATACCGATACCATGCCCAAGTCTGTGTGCGAAATATTTATAGCCCGGACCGAAGCCGGCATCCTCCACCACTTTTCTTGCCACCCTGTCAATCTCACCGCATGTCACACCAGGTCTGATAGCCCTGTGAGCAGCCTGCTGTGCCTTCAGCACTATGTCAAATACCTCTTTCTGTCTGTCGGTAGGTTTACCGAAGACAGTGGTACGTGTTACGTCGCTTCTGAAACCGTTAATATTGCAGCCCCCGTCGACAAGTACAATATCACCGTCATGCAACTCTCTTGTCTGCCTTGTACCATGAGGAAATGCCGAGGTAAAGCCAAACCACGGTCCTCCGCTGCCAGGAGCTCCCAGGGAGGCATGAGCCTCTGAAATATGCCTTGACAGCTGACCACGGGCCATGCCAACCTCCATTTTTGAGAATCCGTACTGATATGCCAGTTTTGTTATCCTGTTTGCGAGCTCCATATAGCCGATCTCCTTGGCTGTTTTTATTGCCCTGCATTTTTCAGTTAATGATGATCCGTCAGTAACTTCAGATTTGATTTCGCGGCGAAAACCTTCACTGACAAAGCTTCTGAGATTGGGGCCCATTGCAATCTTACCGGTTCTGATTCCCATATCGGCAAGTATTGTATTCATCAAACGGTATGGCGATTCGTGCTCTTCCCATGTATATATCTTATGACCCCCGGGAATAACTTCCACGGCTCTCTCTTTTTCGAAAGCCGGACAGATCCAGCATGTTGTACCGTTTATTGCAGTAACGGCACCAAATACTCTTTCGCTCAAACCCCATGACACATTGTGAAAATAACGGGTATTGGTACCACCCTCCAGGAAGATCGCATCTGTTTTGGCAGCTGCCATTTCCTCGCACAGCCTTGTGAGCCTGTATTCATAATCCTCTGTAGTAATTGGAGGTACATCCTTTACAATATTTTCGAGGCCTGTTCCGGGTTGCTGATTTTCAGTATTCTGTCCGGCTGAAGAGCAGGAGCTCATAATGGCAGGAGCTACTCCTGCTGCCACGGCTACTGATCCGCCGGTTTTAATAAAATTCCTTCTTGAAGTGGTCATGGTCAGGTTATTTTGTCTATAAAGTTAATGGATAAAATCAGACTGATCGGATAAACTCACATTTTCTACAACATCTTCATCGGCGAGTAACACTTCTGAGCGAGTAAAAACTATTATTCAACAAATATTGAAAAAGACTTGACTTAAGCTAAAAGTTAGACTAAATTTGATAGTACGTGTTGTTATAAAGAAAAAGCAGAAAGCTTCCTGATTGTCACATTGATCGATTACGAACTTGCCGGGCAAGAAAAAAGAGACAAGGCCATAGAAATGCTTCAAAGAGTAACCAGTTCTGCTAATCAATGAACTGCCATAGCAAGAGGCTTCCCCTACCTCCCTCTTTTGTCAAAACCGGCCTCAAAAGACATAATACTGCCATCTTCATCCCTCACTATCTTTATTCCGTATGCATTTCCAATACTTCCTTTTCGCATCCTGTGACCCCTCTCTTCAAGTGATTTGACTGTCTCAGCAGGCATATCATTGTCGTACTGGATAAAATCAGGTTCAACAAAGGTAATTTTGGGAGCGTCAATGGCCTCCTGCATTGACATGTTAAAATCTATCAGGTTAAAAATTATCTGCGGTACATTCTGAGTAATGGTATGGCCACCGGGGGAACCCAGGGCAGCATACGGCTCACTATCCTTCATAATTATAACCGGACAGTCACCAGAAAGCTTATGCCTTCCCGGAAACGCATCCATTGGGTTACCCTTAGGCTCAAAAGTGGAATAGGCCATTGAGTTATTCATCCATATTCCTGTACCTTCAACCATAATACGGCTGCCGAAAGCATTTCCAAGAGTCTGAGTTGCACTGACAATATTGCCCCATGTGTCTGTTACAACAAAATGGGTCGTGTTTCTGCTCTCGGGACTGAAAGGAAGCTCGAAACGACTTGCTCTTTCCCTGTCAAGTGATTCTGCCATCTCCCTGAGGTGACTTTCTGAAAGGATGCTGTCAAGAGGTGCTATCTTTACCTCCGGATCGAATGAATACATCAGCCTTGCTTTGTATGATTCCTTGGTCATCTCAGCAAAAAGGTGAAGATAGTCAACGGAGTTATGCTCAAGTTCCCCTGCCGGAACCTGATTCATAAGTCCGAGATTGACAAAGGCAGCAAATGAATTAGCCGGAAGCGACGCGGTATAAACATCATACCCCCTGTATCTGTATTTCAGAGGCTCATACCATTCTGCTTCATTGTTATTAAGATCCTCTATTGCCAGGAAACTTCCTGAAGCCTTCATCTGCCTGTCAATTGCTTCAGCAATCTCTCCCCTGTAGAACGGATGAGCTCCGCCGGAAGCAATGATCCTGAAAGTCTTTGCAAGATCGGACTGAATAAGCAAATCGCCCTCAGACAATGGAGTATCATCCTTGCCATAGAAAGATTTTGCATAAGGTGAAAAATCCTTATAGGCTGATTTTATTGCTGATGCTATCCTTCCCGACAACTCAAACCCGCCTTCAGCATATGCTATTGCAGCTTCAAAAAGCTCTTTCCATGGAAGACTTCCGTATTCCTCATGCATAGCTACCCAGGCATTAAGGTTTCCGGGAGTGGATATTGACTTCGGACCCACCCTGTTTTCCATATAACCGGGCGTCGGTTCCCTCATAAGATCCGTATTGGTTTTATGCGGGAACCGGCCACTGGGATTAAGGAATCTTACCCTTTCATTATCAGAGTCATATAACAGGATCGTCCCGTAACCGCCAATACCCGACATCATCGGCTCAACGACATTCAGGCAGGCGGCAACTGCAATTGCTGCATCGAAAGCATTACCTCCCCTTTCAAGTATCTCCATACCTGCTTGTGTAGCGAGGGGGTGAGCTGAAGCCACACTACCGGTTTGCGGGTTTCCGGTCTCACTGTTCTTACATCCCGGAACAAGAATAACAGCGGCAACTATTAACAGATATTTGATGCCTGTCTGATTTATGAAGCCATTTTTCATATGATAACTTTACATTTCTGATTTACACGTAAAAATAGCAAAATCATGAGCCTCTGCCAAAAGCAGTAGCTTTACTTATTCAGCGATGACCTTTGGTACTAAGCGTCTCATTGTGATAGACCCGGAATCTTTTCTAAAGGCTATCAAGATACTTCATATCATCATCTGATATCTCAAAATCGACATCAAGGTTTTGCCTTATAAACTCAGGATGGGTTGATTTGGGAAGTGGAAGGGCCCCTTTCTCAAGGACATAGCGGATGGATAGTTGTGCCACACTTTTGCCGTATTTTCCGGCTATGTCTGCAATCTCTGAACTGCTAAGCAGCTTGCCGGTTGCCAGGGGTGAGTAACCCTCGACGACTATTTTATGCTTTTCGCAATGCTCCGTTATCTCCTTCTGCGGATACCCTATGTGCAGTTTTATCTGGTTGACCATGGGCCTGATCCTCGAATTCCCGAGTATGGCATCTATATCTTTTACATTAAAGTTTGAGATGCCTATTGCACGGGTTTTACCGCTCTCATAAAACTCCTCCATGACCTTCCACACCTCAATATTCTGTCTGGTATAGTCGGCGCCGATCTCATTCCATGGCCAGGGAGCATGTATAAGGTATAGGTCGATAAACTCAAGTCCGGTGTTCCTGATGGTCTTTTCAGCATTAAGCAAGACCTGGTCATGCTTTTTTATCTCTGCCGGAAGCTTTGATGTCACAAAAATATCACTACGCTCAATGCCCGAGTCACGTATTGCTCTTCCGACACTCTCTTCGTTGCCGTAGGCCAGCGCGGTGTCAATATGCCTGTAACCCGACCTAAGTGCAGACAATACTGAATTGTATGCTATATCACCATCAGGTATCTGCCATGTTCCAAGGCCTATGGCCGGAATCTGCACTCCGTTTGAAAGTGTAAAGAAATCACTGCTTTTCATATTACTACATTGTTACAACTGCTAATATAGTCAGTTTAACTTAGTAACCCTGATTTCAGGAAATTGTTGACCTGATTAACACCCGAATGAAAATTGATAACACTATCTGACCATTCCTGATTTTACAAGAGCCTTAAGCTCTTCAAATTCTGCCTTTAGTTTTTCCAATTCACTATTCTGTTGTTCTATTATCAGCTGTTGTTCCTGAATGGCCTTTGTCAGTATGGGTACCAGCCTTGTCAGGTCAACACCATACGTATCATGTTCCTGATTGTAGTTAACCATTTCGGGAAATACTTTTTCCGCTTCCTGAGCAATAAATCCTGTGTGAACTGCATCAGGACTTTCCCTGAACCGGTAATCAGTCACTCTGAGTCTGCCGACCAGATCAACAGCGTTTATTCCTGTGGCTCTAATATCTGTTTTAAGCCTTTCATCCGATGCCTGTATTAGTGACAGCGATCCGGAAGCAAGAGTTATGGCTCCCTCATATGAGCCGTCACCGTCATAAAAACCGATCATATAATTCGTGCCTGATGCATCATATGTGCCGGCTTGTATCCTGATTCCATAGCGGGAAGTTAAATTACCATCGTTTCTGAACTCACTTATCCAGGCCGAACTATTCCCTGTAACATTATGCCTGCCATTAACTGTTACATACTTGCTGCTGAAATCTCCGAAAATGAGAGGTGTTCCGGAGGCATTTGAGATATATAGCTGGTTTGAGACTGATCCTGATAAAAAGCCGGCCTCGTATCCGACAAAAACATTACCGTTACCGGTATTTCCTTCTCCTGCAGAATAGCCAAGGAAGACATTATTTGATCCTCCGTTTGCCTGACCTGCTCTCCACCCTAAAAATGTGTTGTATTGTCCGTTGACATTGTTTCCCCCGGCCCAGTATCCAACAAAAGTATTCCTGCTCTTAATATTGTCCATACCTGCCATCTGTCCCACATAAGTATTCATCTCACCGATAACATTTGCCTGGCCGGCAAAGAATCCGATGAATGAATTCCTTGTTCCTGTAGTATTGAATTCTCCCGAATACTCCCCGATGAACAGGTTCTGGCTGGTCCTGTTGGCTTTGCCCGAATAATTTCCAATGAAAATATTCTGGCTTCCATATGTGCCATTCATGCCGGTCTGGTATCCGATTACAATATTATCCCTTCCGGTTGTATTGCTTATGGCTGCCATGCTGCCGATGTAAACATTTCTTGCACCACTCGTGGATGCAACTCCGACACTGTCCCCGATGAATACGTTGCTGTACCCTGTTTGGCTCGACTGACCTGACTTGTTGCCAATAAATACGTTCCTGCTGCCGCTTATGTTTGATGAGCCGCTGAGTGTTCCCAGAAACAGATTATTGTTACCGCTCTGATTGTTCAAGCCGCTGCCATTACCTATGAAGACATTATTGTTGGCAATGGTGTTGTTTCTGCCTGCGTAGTAGCCCATAAAGGCATTATTGGAACCCGATGTGTTTTTGCTGCCGCTTTCATAACCGAAAAAGGAGTTGTATTTACCGGTTGTCAGTGCCTGACCCGCAAGATGCCCGATAAGATAGTTATCAGGAGTAAGCAGCAGGAATGGTTCGGTTCCGGATTTGGATTCTTCAAAACTTCCTATTGCGAATCCACCTTTTACCGGTTTTGCCTGGGAACTGCTGACGTATATTCTTGTACTGTCTAAGGTAACTCTCATAAGGTCGGTGGTACCTGCCTTGCTCTCCTCCATGCTTCCTATGGCAAAGCCCCCCTTTGCAGCCTTTCCGTCACCACTTCCGACGTTTATTCTTACACCTTCGTTGAATACTGCAAATACTGTATCACCAGCCAGGTTTTTTACTACGAACAATGCCTCATCCATATCAGGAGAAATACCTTCAACCTCCAGCTTGCTCAGCTTCCCTGAGACATCACCGGCAACCATTGCATACGGCACGCTCCAGAGCCTGGCTGAGCCCATCTCCTTCCATGATCCGTCATTTATCTCTGTTTTTATGAATTTCGGTGAGGCACTCCAGTCAATATCGGCAAATTCCGCTGCGGTACCTCCGATTCTGGAGCCTTTACCCAGGATCAGGGAAAAAACGCCCGAATTATTGGTAGTCACCGTTGGGTGAAGCTCATTCCAGAATATTGTTCCACCAAGTGAGTCTGATTGTATTGTTATCCGCACCTGCAGGTCCTGATTCCTCATGGGTTGTCCGGTTGCTGTCAGTGCCAGTGCCTGGTAAGTAAAGCCCTGAGGAACCTGTGAGTTCAGATCCGTTACGCCTGTAATAACCATTGACATAACGGCAATGATTCCGGCAGCCTTGCTCAGCCTTGACAGGTACCGTTGAATCATCACGGGAATAGTAAAGATGCTTTCCATAATGCTGAATATTAATTAAACACTAAGGGCCAAAAGCCAATGAAAACCAAAACGATACGAAAAGTTACGAATTATTACGTAAAGGGTGATGTATTCTTGAAAAAATGTATGGTCAGAAGTACTATTTAGATTGCTTACAGTTTGTATATTTGACAAAATAAGGAGAACTCTATCCGTGAATCTTTCAAAAATATAATTCAGATAACCGTTTAGCACTGGCCGGTTTATCTTAGTAATCATTTATTTTGCATTCATGAGTACTCTTAATATCAGAAAGGCCAAAGAAGAGGATAGTGATCAGATTGCTGAGCTTTCACGCCGCTGCCTGCAGGAGGGAATGATTACAATGTTCATTAACCGAACCCCGGAGTTCAATACCCTGCACAAGCTTATAGACCCGGAAGCTTGGCACTATGTTGTAACCAGTGATGAAGAGGTCGCCGGTCTCGTAGGAGTTCTTCATTTCCGTGTCAGAGTGGCTGACCAGGAGTGCAAAACAGGGTACATGCTTGATCTGAGGGTTGCTGAAGAACTGAGAAAAGGAATGACGGCATACAGACTTGTAAAGGGTGCCATAGACCATATCAGGGATTCTGATGCAGATATGATAATTGCCAACTTCCTTAAAGACAACAAACACTCCCTTGTATTTACAACAGGTAAGGGAGGTATTCCTGAGTCATACTTACTGGGTGTAAACAGAGTATTCAATATTCTGCCGATAAGAAGAATGAGACTTAACAAAAGGTTTGAAATTGGCAAACCGGAAGAGAAGGATATACCAGCTATTGTTGAACTATACAAATCATATTCTAAAGGTTTCAGGATTGCACCTGTAATTACCGAGGAGGTTTTCAGAGGTTATATTAACAAAATAGAGGGACTCTCTCTTGACAACTTCCTGGTAGCAAGAGAAAACGGCATAATTAAAGCAGTAACAGCAGTGTGGGATGAACATACATATAAAAGTTACCAGGTTCTAAAACTTACAACCACGATTAAATTCGCAGCAAGGTTGCTAAGATTTCTCTCGGTATTCATAAAGACACCTCAGCCAATCAGACTTAATGAGCCTCTCAGACAACTATCCCTTGTAATGTACGCCCATGATGGATGTCAGGAAGCCCTTGACACACTCTTCAGATATGTTAATAATATCAACCGGGGAGGTAAATACACCCTGATTATGTTCTATGCCCAGGAAAGTGATCCGATGTTCAGGCACCTGAACAAATTTACAGGGGTGTCGGTCAAAAGCGAGATGTATCTTTTTGCTAAGGATACCGGGATTTACAACAAACTGAAAAATGACAGCAGACCGGTGATGTTTGATCTGGCGATGGTGCTTTAATCAGGTATCGGGTAT
The DNA here is from genome assembly GCA_964568875.1 of uncultured Rikenellaceae bacterium. GTDB lineage: Bacteria > Bacteroidota > Bacteroidia > Bacteroidales > VadinHA17 > SLNP01. The sequence continues at coordinate 62,480 of CAZMSH010000023.1, forward strand.
CAGGTATCAGGTATCAGGTATCAGGTATCAGGTATCAGGTATCAGGTGCCGGG
>CAZMSH010000024.1:0-61538 GCA_964568875.1 uncultured Rikenellaceae bacterium
CTGGTTGAAAATTTGGAATGACAACTATTAAGTTAGTATAACTCGGTCCAGCAGAGATAATGATATGCACTAAAAAAAAGAGAGGCCGCCCTTTTGAGACAGCCTCTTTTTTTATTGTTTTCCCAGAAGCCTGTACATCTTTTGTTTGTAAGCTTCCACCCCGGGCTGGTCGAATGGATTTACTCCGAGAATATATCCGCTTATACCACAGGCTATTTCGAAAAAGTAGAGCAATTGTCCGAGATAGTATTCATTCAGTCGCGGAAGCTCAATTGTGATGTTTGGAACACCGCCTTCAATATGTGCTTCCCGCGTCCCCATCTCAGCAGATTTGTTTATGAATGACAGCGTCTTGCCTGCAAGAAAGTTCAACCCGTCTTCGTCATCTTTTGAATACGGTATTTCAACCTCTCTGCCATCTGAACTGATTGAGAGTACTGTTTCAAAAAGTATGCGTTCACCCTCCTGAATGTATTGACCCAGTGAATGAAGGTCAGTTGTGTTGTCGACAGAGGCCGGGAAAATACCCTTTCCATCCTTTCCCTCACTTTCACCGTACAGCTGTTTCCACCATTCTGAGATGTGATGAAGCCTGGGAGAATAGTTTACAAGTATCTCTACGTGTTTACCCTCATTATACATCAGGTTTCTGGCTGCAGCATAAAGCAGAGCCGGATTGCTGCACGGATCATGGTTCGCAATGGTCATTCTCTCCATATCGGCAGAGCCCCTGACTAATTCTCTTATATCGAAACCTGCAACAGCAACCGGCAGAAGTCCTACGGGTGTTAATACCGAATATCTGCCGCCGACGTTATCAGGTATTTCAAAAGTTTCGTAACCCTGTTTTTCAGCCATTCTTTTCAGAGCACCTCTCTTCCTGTCAGTAATCGCTACAATCCTTGAGGAGGCTTCGCTGGCTCCTTCCTTTGACTCGAGGTGCGATTTCAGGAGTCTGAAAGCGACCGCGGGCTCTGTCGTTGTCCCAGATTTGGAAATCACGATGATGGTGTAATTCCGGTTATCAAGAAGTCTTAACAGATCTCCCATGTACTTACTGCAAAGATTGTGGCCAGCATAAATAACATGGTGAGCCCTGTCATCCCCTGAATATGCGAAAGTATCGGTAAGAGCCTCAATAACAGCTTTACTCCCCAGATAAGAACCTCCAATTCCGATTACCACCGTTGTGTCAGATATCTCTCTTAGCCTTGAGGCACAGGCTTCGATTTTTTCCAGCTCCTCAGCAATATCTGAAGGAAGTGTAAGCCACCCGAGAAAATCGTTGCCTTCACCTTCTCCGTTCCTCAGTTTGTCGAGCTGCAGTGCTGACTTTGAAGCAGCAGCAAACACTTCTTCCATAGGAAGGAAGTGTGCCAGGCCGTCAATAGTTATTGTTAATCCCTTATCCATCGTCAGATGAGTATTTTAGTGAGCTTACTTATTTCATGGGCCGGATTAGCGCCTTTATGCAATACCATATAAATTGCTGAAGCAATCGGGATATCTATCTCACGGGTTACAGCTATCTCATTGATGCATCTTGAAGAAGAGAATCCTTCTGCAACCTGCTTCATCTCAATAAGTGCATTCTTAACCGAGTATCCTTTGCCAATCATCGTTCCCAGAACCCTGTTCCTGCTGAATTGTGAATAACCGGTTACCAGAAGATCACCCAGATATGCAGATACGTTTATCTCGCGTTGGCCCGGATATATTGCATCAAGAAATCTCTGCATCTCATTAGCTGAATTGGCCAGAAGAACTGCAAGAAAATTATCCCCGTATCCCAGTCCTGACGCTATTCCTGCTCCGATGGCATATATGTTCTTCATCACCGCGGCGTATTCGGTTCCGAAAATATCATCACTTATTATGGTACGTACAAAATGGTTGCGAATAAGTGATGCGACCTTCCTTGCACTGGACTTATCCAGTGATGCCAGGGTAATGTAGGTAAGTTTTTCCATTGCTACTTCCTCTGCATGGCTTGGCCCTGTAAGCACTACGATGTTCTTGTAGGGCACCATATAGTAGTCATGCAGGTACTCACCAACTACAGTATTATTGCCTGGCACTATCCCTTTGATGGCCGTACAAACCAGGTGGTTCTCCATGGGGTATGCAAGAGAGTCCAGCGACTGTTTGAGGTACTCCGACGGAGTAACGAGAATAATAACCGGGGAGGATGCTATTGCCCTGTTTATGTTATCGGTGAGAATCAGTTTTTGCGGTTTGAAGCTGACATAGCTCAGGAAGTCAGGATTATGATTGTGTTTCCTGATATGTTTTAGCCTGTCGCGGTCATTAATGAACCAGCAGATGCTTTTACAGTTTGTTGACAACATGCTGACGATGGCAGTTGCCCAGCTGCCTGAACCAATAACCGTAACTTCACTCTTGAACAGATGATTCATTTAAAGACGCTTTGTGACAAAAGTAGAAAAAAAAGAGCTGCCGGATAAGACCGGCAGCCATTAATAAGAGTTGAATATATATATAGTGCTCAGAAGCCTCTTATACTGCCGGCACTTGAAGAATGTGCGTCAACGTTTTTCGGTTTGCCCCTGTAGTGGATGTCACCTGCGCTCGAAGCCCTGGCCTTAAGCGTTTCCGTTACTGTAATAGTTGCATCTCCTGCGCTTGATGCAGTTATGTCTGCTTCTCTTACTGTAAAATCGAATGCATTGAGATCGCCGGCGCTGCTCAGATCTGCAGTCAGCTTGTCGGCACTGCCCTTAAGGGTTATATCACCCGAGCTGTTTGTGGTTGCCCTGACCTCATTGGCCCTGACCTCCAGGTTAATATCGCCTGCACTGCTTGTCGCAAGAGTCAGCATGTCGGCAGTGAAGGGGGTCTGACCCTTAATATCTCCTGCACTTGAGGTCTTGAGAGATTTTACCTCCTTTATTGTTACGTACACTTTTCGAGACTTGGCATTGCGGATATTGAATTCAGAATAGATGTTCAGAACACCTCCGCGGATTTCAGTAACAATATATTCATGAAGGTTCTCATCAGCCTCAACCCTTATGCTCTCTTTGTCTCCCTGGGAAAGGTAAACTGTAATACCTGTGCTTACATTGACAGAATTAAAACTGCCTGCCTGACGGTCTTCGGTTGTTACTTCTCCCCTTGCATATACCGTTTTTCTTAGCTGTGCCTCGGCAGAAACTGTGACTGCCAGAATGGCCATTAACATTATCAGTCTTGTGGCTTTCATTACTTTAACGTTTTGGTTAATTATATATAAGGTTGGTAATTTAATAGTCTGTCAATTGATTAGCCTTTTATCAGGTAGAAGTTGTTGTCTGCCTGGTTGCGAAGCATGTAGTATGGATCTTTCATCTTCATTGTCCAGTCATCTCCCTGTATCTCGTTACTGTTGAGATGTCTTGGTATGGTCAGCATTAAATAAGTCCAGTCCTTACTAAGAAATACGTAACCATTTCCATTCAGTTTTCCCCAATCTCCCTTTAAGCGCTTTGCCGGGTATAGGTAACCATTCTCTCCGAATGGAATTATTTTTGCCGGATCAATTTTCATGCTACCCGGTTCAAGTCTGATTCTAAGGGTCGGATTAATGAGAAACTTTGAGTTGTACATTTCCGAAAAGTACATTTCCGATGTAGAGTTCTCCTCATTCAGTATAAGATCAACAGCCTCGCTGGCAACGTTCTGAGCTCTCAGAGTAGTGACAGTAAGGATAATCAAAGCAGTTAATAAAACATTCTTTTTCATGGCTTAAATATTTTTTTTCTTTGGTTAGCTCTTTTCTAACTGAAAGACGTGAACCATTACCTAACGTTGCATGGTAATGATCATTCTTTTTGAATTTTTTGTATACCGGGTGTTACAGCTGTCAGCAACAGGCTGATAAAAGGAATGCTATTGAATCGTTCTCAGGTGATAAGATCAAGCAGTTTATTAATATCTTTCATTGATGAAGACGGTTTCGTAAGTCCCTTCTTTCGTTCATTCATCTGCTCAATGCCAAAGGGTAATGATCTGAGACTGTTAATCAGGTTGATCATTTCAGAATCACTGTCGGCGATTGAACACAATCCCTCATAACCACTTCCCGTAACCATCCACCTGTTGACAATTATATATCTTCCCCTGAAGAGTGCGTTAATAAGTTTAAGCTTGGCCCCTGTGGGTTGAAAAGCAGGTAATATATTAATATGCGCCTCTCTGATGAGGTTATCGAGTTCTTTTGGTGTGGGATTTTGGAGAAGCTCAATGTTCTTGCTCTTTCTGACCAGTCTTTTCAACCTTCCCGGTGGTTGGCTGCCTGCAATTACCAGGGGATAGTCAGTATGTGAAAATACTCTTCCTGCAAGATAGGCTGCTGCCCGGTAGTTTTCTGCAACCGAGAGCTTGCCGTGATAGAGGGCATATGATCCTTTTCCTGTCACTGCCGATACACTCTCATTACCATGAAAGGGGCCTATCATTACAGTACGGGGAAATCTCTCAGCCAGCTCTCTGCGGTCATTTTCAGAGATAGCAATTATTGCAGAGGCATTACTGAGTATCTTTTCAAACCTTTTAAGTCTTACAGATTCCACTTCAAACCATGCCTTGCGTATGAGATTAGGATCATTACAGGCCAGATAGTGGTAATAACGGTGTTCAATATTATGCATCCTGACAATCCTGACCCGGTCTTGCAGCAGTTTGTGCCCAAGAAGGCTGCATGCATGAAGCCCTTCGAACAGCACCGGCGCACTGTCTTCCATCAGATTTTTAAGCAGCTCAGGATGCTGCCGTGTAATTACAATATAGGGAGTTACGGAGAAGGGATTAACCCATCTTTTTCGCTTGTACCAGTAAATCTTTTCACAGTAGCTGTTAAGCTCTTCTGCAGGCCGGCGACCATAAACAAAGGCATGAAGAACGATTCTGACACCATTCTCTGAAAGGATTCTTATACGGTGAAAAACATCAATGGCTCCTCCGTAATCCGGAGGCCACGGATTGTCAAAAGAGATAATATGCAGTCTTTTATCAGAGTTCATTGAACAGTGCAATCAGTCTCTTCTCTTCATTCTGCCAGTTAAGGGCTGCAGCTGCCTCAGTACAATTTCTCTTCAGCCTGTTATAATACTCATGATCGTTTGTCAGTAGTTCTATTGCCGCCTTTAAAGCCTTAACCTCATATTTACATGTCAACGCCACTTCCCAGCGGGTATTTATCTTAATATATTCAGGAAAGGCTGCACATATTTGCGGAATGCCTGCGTGAATGTAATTGAAGAATTTATTGCTTAGTGATAGCTGGTAACTCTTGCTTTCATCATCAAGAATATTCAGTCCTATATAGGCTTTCCGTGTCAGTTCTTCAAGCCTCTCTCGGTCAAGCATTCCCGTAAATGCAACTTGTTGCCCCATACCTTTTTCATTAACAATATGTTCCAGTTTTCCTCTAAGGGGTCCATCGCCGGCGATTAAGAGATTAGCATCCGTTCCTTCAATTGCCGCGATAGCCTCTTCAAGTCCTCTGCCCGGATTAAGGTGCCCCTGATAGATTATTGCGGAGGTCTCTTGCCTCGTGATGACTTTATCTATTGATATCACTTCCGGGACGTTCATGATCACATGGAAATGTCTGCCGTATTTTGAGTTCAGTTCCGAGGCCAGAGATTCTGAAACGGTGTAACAAATATCTGCTATGGGAACACAAAGCCATCCGATCCTATCCCATATCCACTTAATGATTTTCCTGTTTTTAAGCTCGGGTACTTCGGTGAAGTACTCGTGGGAATCGAAAACCAGTCTTTTTCTTCTCAGCCGGGCTACTATGCTGTTTGGCAGGATAGTATCCAGATCAACGGCTGCGAGAATGTCACACCGTGAGAATAAGAGTATGAAGAGGAGTTTTATATTATACATTGCATAGAAAAGAGGCCCCTTTCTGAAGAGACATGTCAGCCGTTTATGCCTGAAACCTTTGGGATTGTGATAAGCTGTGTCGCAGAGCTTTCTTCCTATCAGCAGTACATCGAAATCATTTTCAGCCAGGGAACGGCATACCCGTATCATTCTCTGGTCATATGCAGGGTCGGCAGTTATGGTACAGATAACGCGCTTCTTTCTTATTTTATCCGAGGAACCCAAGTAACAGGTATATAAGTGCTGTTATTGAGCCCGTTACCAAAGCATAAGGCAACTGGGTTTTAACATGGTCGATATGATCGCTTGCCGAGGCCATGGAAGAAATGATACTGGTGTCACTTACCGGAGAACAGTGATCTCCAAATACGCCACCTCCGAGAGCAGCGGCAATTGCCATGTGGATATTTGTGTCGAATGCCTCGGCCATGGGAACGGCAATGGGTATCATTATCGCAAAAGTACCCCAGGAAGTGCCGGTTGAAAAGGCGATGAAGCAGCTGATGATAAACACGACAAAAGGTACCAGCGACGGGGAAAGAAATCCCTTCGAAACCTCGGCTACGTAAATCCCTGTTCCCAGCTTGTTACACAGATTGCCGATTGCGAATGCAAAAAGCATTATGAGGGCCATCTGTGTCATACCTGAAATGCCTTTTATGGATAGGTCTGTTATCTCACGCAGAGACATTATCTTTTGCGACAGGTACAGGATAATGCCACCTGTAAGAGCTATAAGAACAGAATAGAGAACCGCGGTGGCTCCTGACGATTTACCTATTGCCTCAAAAACCTTCTGGAAGAATGACATGCCGTCTTTGTCTGGAACTTCTGCCCACCCCGTGAATACCAGCATCAGCGGTATTGAAACAACCATAAGCCCCATAGGTATAAACATATTGAATGCTTTTGGCGTAACGTTCTTCTTGGTTCCCAGCACGGTTATCTCGGCTGAAACCATTGGTCTTGCGCCATCGGCAAGCACCTTTCCTTCTGTGTCAGCCCTTACCATGGCTTTGCGCATAAGGCCGAAATCCTTACCTGTTGCTGCAATTGTGTATACCATAATCAATGTAAGAACAGGGTAGAAGTTATAGAGCATGGCGTTAAGCATGGTAGTGAACGGGTTGGTGAAACCCTGCAGCACCAGCAGACCCATTATAAAACCACCCCAGGCATTCAGTGGGATAAAAATACAGATAGGTGCAGATACCGAGTCAGCAATATATGCCAGTTTCTCCCTTGGCAACTTCAGTTTATCGAAGATAGGTCTGTATAGTGTTCCTACAGTAAGAGCTGCAAGGTTTGACTCCACAAAACATAATAACCCGGTGAGCCCTGCCATCACGCTGTATTTCGACCTTAGTTTTGACAGCTTTGAACTGTCGTCGGGTATTTCTCCCAGCCTGACACGGTTTATAAAACCTTCAACACCACCGGAGTGCTGGATAAATGCAATCAATACACCTATAAGTAGGGTAAACATAAGTGTCTTTGTGCTTGAATCGTTTTTGAAGACATCGGCTATTATTGTAACAGTGCCTGTTATTCCGTCAATTATAGCTGCATGACTCAGAATAATGCTGCCCACAATAATTCCTGTAAGAAGTGATACAAGCACCTGCCTGGTTTTCATGGCAAGAATAATAGCAATAAGTGGTGGCAGAACTGACCAGAATCCGTAATTATCCATAAGTAAGAGGTTATTTTGTCCCGAATATTCTGTCTCCGGCATCTCCAAGTCCCGGTAAAATGTAGCCATTTTCATTCAGCCCTTCATCGAGGGCAGCCAGGAAAATGTCGACATCGGGGTGATCCTTTTCAATACGTGACACTCCTTCAGGGGTTCCCACAATGCATATTAGTTTTATCTGTGAGGCCCCATGTTGCTTCAGGACCGTTATCGCAGTACTGGCACTGCCGCCGGTGGCAAGCATGGGGTCAAGCACCATTACCACTGCTTCTGTAAGACATGACGGTAGTTTGGCATAGTAGGTATTAGGCTCAAGGGTCTCGTGGTCGCGATAAAGCCCTATGTGTCCTATCTTGGCTGTCGGGATAAGTCCGGTAATGCCTTCTGTCATGCCCAGCCCTGCTCTCAGTATAGGAACCAGCACCACATAACAGGCAAGTTCTCCGGTCTTCATAGGAGAGAGTGGTGTCTCAATATTGATTTCCTGGAGAGGCAGATCCCTGGTAATTTCATACGCCATCAGGGCGGCTATCTCATCGAGGTTCTCCCTGAATTCCTTGGTGCCTGTCTCCTTACGGCGCAGCTTCGTCAGCTTGTGGGTTATCAGGGGGTGTTCCAGTACGGTGAGCATTCTGATAAGTATAAAGTTAGATAGTCTATCTTTTTAGCTGGTAGTCAAGGTTTTCCTGTTCGATAATCCTCTGAGTGAGAAGATAACCGTAGTGTTTCGATTTTTTCTGGCGGTACATACCCCATGATACTGTTGTCCATTCCTTTGCGGCATGGAGGTCTCCCAATATCTCATATACCACTGCAAGGTTATGGGCAGCGCGTCCCTTTGCTTTTCTATTGCCTGTTTCTGTAGCCCTGATCAGTGCCGGTATTGCCTTATCCCAGTCATTAAGCTGCATCATCCTTCCGCCCGCAGCAAGATCGGCGTTGCCTCCACCCTTCACGAAGTAGTCGCGTGAAGCTCTGTACCATGTAGGGGTTATTCTCCTACCGTAGGAGAGACCAGCCTCCCTGCTGGCTCCGTTGATGGCGTCGCTCCTGACTTTAACAGTGTTGATGGCGGCCAGTATAGCCGGTCCGCCGGCACTCCAGTTCATCGAATGCGAAAACCAGTATTCATCGGCTATTGTGCGCTCTTCAGGCCAGTACATTCTGAAACCGCAGTTCACCGTTGCAATGCCACCGGTACCTGCTCCGGGATTGTTTGCGGAGGGTAGTTTGGCTGCTGCAATGATGAAATCAGAGTCAAATGCCTCAAGGCATACAATCACATCAGCCTGATACTTGACGGCCATTTCATCGACAAGGTTCCAGGGCAGGGGCTCTGGTAAAACAGAACCTCGCGATGAGCCGATAAACATCTCATTGGTAACAATAACATTGTAGCGGGTTGAACTTGAAAGGCTTCTCTTAAGACCCTCCATGACGTTCTGCCTGGCAGCCCTGGAAAGCTGTGGCCCTTCCAGTGTAAGTATGGACTCAAGCTTGTTGAGGTCGGTATCTTCAGGTAATGAGCGGTCTATGATCGCTATGGTTTGAATATCGGGTGGTATTGATATCGGAGCAGGTGTGAGCACATTGAAACTCATTCGTGCGGTACCGCAACCTGACAGCACAACAAGTATTGTCAGTATTATAGGAGTATATCTTTTCATCTTCCCTCAGGTGTTGGTTCACTGTCACAAGGTACAATTTTTGAGCCATAATTCAACTGTCTCAGGACTTACGCCCTGAAGGCCGAGCTTATTCTTCTTGTTGTAGCCGTTCAACTCGTTTGCAAGCCTGCCGGGTTTTTCTACCTCTTTAAGCTTTTCCACCGTATCATAGCCCAGTGAAATCAGCGGTTCTGCCCACTCCACGGGTATTCCAAATGCCGTGAACGCCTCTTTGACCTCTTCGCCCTGTGCCCTGCGCCTAATCTCAGGCTTCATCTGGGGGAAGAAGAGCACATCCTGTATTGATGGCTGGTCGGTCATAAGCATGGTTAGCCTGTCGATACCCATTCCCATTCCTGATGTCGGCGGCATCCCATATTCAAGTGCCCTCACAAAGTCCATGTCAATGAACATCGCTTCGTCATCACCCTTTTCAGAAAGCTTCAGTTGTTCCTGAAACCTTTCAAGCTGATCAATGGGGTCATTCAACTCGCTGTAAGCATTGGCAATCTCTTTCCCGTTGATGAAGAGTTCAAATCTTTCCGTCAGTCCTGGCAGTGACCTGTGCTTTTTGGTCAGGGGTGACATCTCGTGAGGATAGTCGACGATAAATGTTGGCTGTACATAGTGATGCTCGCATCTCTCTCCAAAAATAAGATCTACCAGCTTACCTTTACCCATGGTTTTATCGGGCTCAAGACCCAGGCTCCGGCATGCATCAACCAGCTCCTTTTCATTCATTCCTGTTATGTCAATGCCTGTATGCTCCTTTATCGCATCGGTCATTGATACTCTTCGGAAAGGCCTCCTGAAGTCTATTTTCTTACCCTGGAATTCAATCTCCGGCTTGCCGTGCAGATCGACAGCAACTTTCTCTACAATCTCCTCAGTGAAGTTCATCATCCAGTTGTAATCTTTATATGCTACATATATCTCCATTACAGTGAACTCTGGATTATGAGTGCGGTCCATGCCCTCGTTGCGGAAGTCCTTTGCGAATTCATAAACACCATCGTAGCCTCCCACAATAAGTCTTTTAAGGTATAGTTCATTGGCTATCCTCAGATAGAGGGGCATGTCCAGGGCATTATGGTGAGTGATAAAAGGTCTTGCCGCCGCCCCGCCCGGGATAGGCTGCAAAATCGGAGTCTCAACCTCCAGGTAACCATATGAATTGAACAACTCACGCATGCTTTGAATAATCCGTGTTCTGCTGCGGAAAGTTTCCCGTACGCGTGGATTTATTATCAGATCAACATATCTCTGCCTGTAACGAAGTTCAGGGTCGGTCACCTCATCGTACATCTTACCGTCTTTCTCCTTTATTATCGGAAGAGGTCTCAGTGATTTTGACAGAAGGGTGAACTCCCTGACATGAACTGTAGTTTCTCCCATCTGCGTTTTAAAGACGTGCCCTTTAATCCCTATTATGTCCCCGATGTCGAGAAGCCGCTTAAAAAGAGTGTTGTAAAGTGTTTTGTCTTCACCCTGACAGATATCATCACGCCTGATATATACCTGTATCCTTCCTGTCTGATCCTGTAATTCAGCAAAAGAGGCATTACCCATTATCCTGCGGCTCATAATGCGACCGGCAAGGGTAACATCCTGATAGTTACCCTTCTCTTCAGAGAAGTTGCTGAGAATATCAGCAGCGTTGGCATTTACCAGGTATTCTGCTGCCGGGTAAGGATCAATACCCAGCTTGCGTATCTCTTTTAGCGATTCGCGTCTTATCTGTTCCTGTTCACTTAACATTGGTTACGGTGATATTGAAAATTTCAGCAAAGATAGAAATTAATACGGTGTACGGAGAACGGAGAACGGTTAACGGTATCCGGGCTGAGCGAAGTACCCAATGCCGCATACCCCATACCCCATACCCCATACCCCATACCCCACCCCGCACACCCCATACCTCATACCGCAATACTTTATAAACTCTATGCCTCCCAATTTATTTATCTCCCCTTTTTTCATTAACTTTGCCTGATTTGTTGCAGGGAATCCACATTAGCTTAATATGCAGAAAGAGAGACGATTACCGGAATGGTTGAAGATGCAGAGGGCCAGTGGTGAAGAGTATGCAAGGGTTAAGAGGCTGGTTCAGAGTAACCACCTGCATACTATTTGTACCAGCGGTAACTGCCCTAATATAGGGGAGTGCTGGAATGCCGGAACCGCAACTTTCATGATTCTCGGAGATATCTGCACCAGATCATGCCGTTTTTGCGGAACAGCGACAGGAAAGCCCCTGCCACCAGATAAGAATGAGCCTAAGCGGCTGGCCGAAGCGGTAAAGACACTAAAACTTAAGCATTGTGTTATAACCTCTGTCGACAGGGACGACCTGCCAGATGGCGGAGCTGCCTTCTGGGCTGAAACCATCAGTGAGATAAAAAGCATGAATCAGGGAATCACTATCGAGGCACTGATACCCGATTTTGACGGCAACCCCGATAATATCGTCAAGGTGATCGATGCCGGCCCTGATGTCATATCCCATAATCTCGAGACAGTAAGACGCCTCACCCCGCTAATCAGATCAAGGGCAAAATATGAAACCAGTCTGAGCGTTATTGAATATATAGCAGGTAACGGGATGACGGCTAAATCTGGCATTATGGTCGGTCTGGGAGAAACTGACGAAGAGGTATATGAGACTATGGATGATCTGCTTCAGGCAGGTTGCAGTGTCTTCACAATAGGCCAGTACCTGCAGCCATCTTTCAGGCATATGGAGGTTGTAAGCTACATTACTCCCGCCAGGTTTGAGGAGTACAGGCTTAAAGGTCTTGAAAAGGGCTTCAGCTTCGTCGAGAGCAGTCCGTTGGTGCGCTCGTCGTATCACGCTGAAAAACACGTAAGTAATAGTTTTGTCAATATAAAAAAGTGAAACTGGTAAAGTGAGCTATCATGTAAGATTTGAAGACCTTGGATTAAGAGATTACAAAGAAGTGTGGGACTACCAGGAGCAACTCCTGGAGTCGATGATCGAGACCAAGCTGAGGCTCCGCTCGGGCAGCCCTGTTGCAGGCAGCAACGCCGTGCCCAGGCTCATTTTTGTTGAGCACCCCCATGTCTTTACCCTGGGGAAAAGCGGCTCAGACAACAATCTTCTTCTCAACTACATACAACTGCAGGCCAGGCACGCCTCATTTTATCATATCGATCGCGGAGGCGACATAACATATCACGGCCCTGGCCAGATTGTCGGATATCCGATAATCGACCTTGAAGTAATTGGCATCGGGCTTAGAGAATATATCCACCGTCTCGAGGAGGCAGTAATACAGACAATAGCTCTCTACGGCATTTCGGGGGAACGCATGGCCGGCGCTACAGGGGTATGGCTTGATACCGCAAAAGCCGGTTCCACAAGAAAGATATGCGCCATCGGAGTGCGTGTCAGCAGGGCGGTGACAATGCACGGCTTTGCATTCAACGTCAATACCAGCCTTGAGTACTTTGGCTACATCAATCCCTGCGGCTATACTGACAAGGGGGTCACATCACTGGCCAGGGAGCTGGGTCGCGAAATCAATATGGAAGAGGTAAAGAAGATTCTTCGCGGCAAACTGGCTGAACAATTTGAAATGGAATTTATTTAATATATAATGGAGAAACGCTGGGTTATAAAGGAAAGAGGCGATCAGGTTGTTGTGAAACAACTGTCAGCAGCATTGGTAGTGCCCGAGTCGCTCGCGAACCTTATGGTTCAGCGCGGTATTCATACACCTGCCGAGGCTAAATCATTCTTCGAACCATCACTCAACGATCTTTACGACCCCTTCATGATGAAGGATATGAACAGGGCCGTTGACCGCATCTCTTCAGCTATATCCAAAAACGAAAGGATACTGGTGTACGGCGACTATGACGTTGACGGAACCACTTCCGTAGCGGTGATGTATTCGTTTCTGCGCAAGATTCACTCCAATATCGATTACTATATCCCCGACCGCTACAGCGAGGGGTATGGTATCTCAACAATGGGGATGGACTACGCAGCCTCAACAGGGTGCAGGCTTGTCATTGCTCTTGATTGCGGTATCAAGGCTGTTGAAAAGGTTAAGTATGCCCGCTCAAAAGGGCTCGACATAATCATCTGTGACCATCATCTTCCCGGCGATACTATTCCCGATGCTACGGCAGTACTCGACCCCAAACAGCCCGGATGCAGCTACCCATACAAGGAGCTCTCAGGTTGTGGTGTGGGTTTCAAACTGATACAGGGTTACTGCAGGATTCATGGGCTCAATGCTGATGAAGCCTATGAATATCTCGATCTTGTTGCAGTCAGCATAGCCTCCGACATAGTTCCTATTACCGGCGAGAACAGAATACTTGCCTACTATGGCCTCAGGAGATTAAATGAGTCACCGGGAACAGGCCTTAAGGAGATCATACGCGAGGCTGAAATAACACGTACAGTGTCGATTGAAGATGTAGTATTTAAGATCGGTCCGCGTATTAACGCTGCCGGCAGAATGGAGTCAGGCCGAAAGGCAGTTGAGCTGCTGGTCTCCAGTGACAGCAAGCTGGCTTCGGGAATCAGCAAGATGATAAACGACTGCAACAACGAACGTCGCAATGTCGACAGGAATATCACCACCGAGGCAATGAGAATGATCTCCGACGATCAGATAGGGTCAAACTCCCGGACAACGGTGCTTTATAACCCAAGCTGGCATAAGGGCGTTATTGGTATAGTTGCTTCAAGGCTTATTGAGACGTATTACAGGCCTACGGTTATTCTTACCGAGTCAAATGGCTTTGCCACAGGGTCGGCACGGTCGGTGCCCGGCTATGATCTCTATCAGTCTATTGAGGCCTGCTCTGACCTGCTGGAAAGCTTCGGAGGCCATATGTTTGCCGCCGGACTGACAATGAAGAAGGAGAATGTACCGGAATTCACAAGACGTTTTGAAAAATTTGTGACTGATACAATATCAGAAGATCAGCTTGTCCCACGTATATTTGTCGATTGCGAATTGTCGCCGGGAGAGATCAACGGCGAATTCTTCAGCCGTCTGAACCAGTTCCAGCCTTATGGACCCGAAAATACGGCACCTGTATTTGTTTCACGTAACGTTTATGATACCGGAAACGGAAAAATGGTTGGCCAGAACGGCGAGCACCTGAAGCTTGAAATATGCCATGAATCGTCGGGTATTACTGTATTTCCTGCAATTGCTTTCGGACAGGCACACCGTTGGGATTATATAAGGTCAAACAGGCCCTTTGATATCTGCTATACAATCGAAATGAATGAGTTCAGGGGCTTCAGGTCACTGCAGCTGAACATTCGTGACATCCGCCCCTCAGAGGATTAGAATCTCAGGCTGATCTGCACTTTTATCTCTTCCGTTGCCGGGTTGCTCTCCTTTGGGTATTTCCTCATTAACCCGTATTTTATTCTGAGATCAGCTTTCTCTCCTATAACCGCGTTTACAATTAATGCCGTTCTGCTTCCCTCGCCGTGATGAACAGGTATGCTGAAGCCGTATAACATGTCATTCTCATAAAGATACAGGCCTGAATCAAAATCGCCGGTTGTGAACATGGCCTGCCTTATCCATACTGAAAGAGGAAAACCTGAAGGAGCTATCACTGCGTCGCATGCCAGCATACTTCCGCTTTTGTCATCACCTGCCCTTTTGTACAGGGCATGTGCCCTGAAACTTATAGCGAGTGCAGGAGAGCCTGTGACAGTCATTCTCATGGTTGTCTGCCTGACTTCAGTAAGCGGGGGTACCCCTCCGCTGGCTGGTCCTGTAATCCTTGCCGTCATTGAACTGTTTTTCCAGGTTTCCCCTCCATATATCCTTAATTCGGCAGTAAACCCGCTGCGTATTTCGTATATTGCTTTCACCTCAGCACGAAAACCGTGTGACGGGGCAGATACAGAGGATTTTAGCCATGGATGACGGTAAACATCGGCACCGGCATGAAGGAACAGACCCCTGGCAGCCTCGTACATAACCCGTGCCATCAGACCTTCTTCGTTGCAGGTACGTGTGTTTCGGCCAGGTCCACCTGCAAGATGTCCGTAGTATCCCTTACTGTAGTATCTGTATATCAGGCTGCCTGTCAGCCGGTCATCAAACCTTATGTTCACAGTATGGGCTGTAGCCGGTATTCCGTCTCCCGAGAATGCCAGCTCTCCTGCTCCTGTCATCCTTCCTCGTGCAAAGCGGTATGATGCCCCGGCATTAAAGTTGCCGGTTCCGATGAAGCCATACATCTCACCTCGACCCGATACACCTTCTCTTACCTCCCTCGAAAAATTCGTATGGCATGCAGTGAGTGTCCATCTTATATCTCCTTTCCCCAGGCCAACACTTATTCCTGCTGATGTTTCGCGCAGCACTCCGGCGGCAGATAAGCCCGACAATGACCCATGCACAGGTGGTGTCGACAGAATATCTGCATATTCAACGCCGGAGGCGTCTTTCAGCAGCCTTGCATCGCGGTAACGCGACGAAATGAAGAGAGACATTTTCAGGTTTTGTCTACTGGCAGTCACTGCCGCACCCCGCAGGTAGTTGTTTTCGTTTATTGAGGAACTGATTATGAAACCATCACGGTGACCCATGAAAGAAGTGCCCGTAAGAGTCAGAAAGGGTCTGTAGCCACTGTTAACAACCAGGCCCATTCCAAAGCGGGCTGTGTAATCACCAGCGATGAAGCTTATTACGCCATTGTTACCTGTGATGTTGCTGTTGGTTATTGCGATACCACCGGTAATAAAATCGGGCCGGCCGCTCCAGAGAGGCTGCTCACCTGCGTCTGAGGCTGCTGTCAGGCTTGCAGACAGGTTGCCTGAATTCATACGGTATCTGGTGCTGTTCCTGAACGGGTTGACATCAGTACCGGGAGAGCCGTCAATATACCTTATTCCGGCGGTAGCAACCACCCTGTTCCATAGCCTCGGAGAGGACTCCTCGTATGCTGAGGCCGGAGTTATATCAAGAGATATGAAAGGCATCATCATCTCTGCTGTCTGGCGGTTGAAACCTGGCAGAGATGCCAGTTCAAGTAATGAAACAACCGGACCAGTACGCCTTATGTATGATACAATTGTTTCGATCTGATGGGTTGTCAGGAAGAATAATCTCGAAATATCTGTCTGGTCACCGCGGTTAATAAATACCGGTTCCGCAGCAAGGTCAAAAAGCATTTCGGTCAGCAGCTCTGCATTTGTGTCTGTTGACTCTTCAGCAAGTTCATTTGCCAGTCTGCCTATTACCGACATCAGCTTCTGCTCCTGTGCGCTGCTCCAATGGCAAATACCAAGCCCCAGTATTATTGATATGACCCTTAGCGTGTTCATTATCCTGGTCTGTTAATCAACAGTGCATTGCAGGTTGCCGGATACAATAACTATTCGATATTTCAGCCGGGCTATTTTCATCTTTTTTTATTTACACTTGCATAATAAAATGCCTGACAAGCATGCTTCATCTCCTGAAGGTTTTATGTATTGCTGCCACCGGAGAGATGCCCAGCCGGTCGTGTGTTATAAATGCGAGGGAGCAGTTAAAGCCGGCAAACCTGAATGCTGCTGTGAAACCAAGTGAACCGGTGCCGGTTTCGAACCCGGCCTTCAAAGTGGCAGACGGAGTAATCTCATAACTAAGGCCTGCTGCTGCTGAAACAGGTGTCTTGCTGCTCTTTGCAATCATAGCAGACACCTTTGACCTGTCGTTTACCGATGCTTCGATGCCGACTCTGATGGCGGAAGGGGAGGGATACTCTCTCAACCTGTAAGGGACAGGATCAGCCAGATGTATGCCTAAACTTGTTTTTTCACTGATAGTGTATATCAGTCCTATCTGCCCCGATGCCATAAGCCTGAGAGCATCTTCAGCCGGCGATGCTGCTGCATTAAGGGAAGCCTCTGCCCCCAGCGCAAGGCTGCCTGACAGGGAGATGCCACCTGAAACTGAAAAATGGTGATACATAAGCTGTGAGAATCCATAGCCTGAGTAGCGAAAACCGAATGCCCCCCTGCTAAAAGGAGCCGTGTAGAAGAGAGACCTTATCGACAGTTCAGGCATTGCGAACCTCGAATAATACTCAATTCCGGCTGTGTGGTCACTTATAAATGCCAGAGCAGCCTGGTTCACAAAACAGTTGCGGAAATCTCTTCCGGTTACCGAAGGATAGAGCGGCGGCGGAGACAGGTTTAGTCCGGAAAATACACCCTCCTGCGCGGAGAGCTTATAACCAGACAGCAGTAACAGGACAACCAGTCCTATTACTGAACTTAAAGCACACTTCATTGCGAAACATATTTCCCGTAAGTTAGGAAACTATGCCCGAAAAAACAAGAAAATACCGTTAACCGTTAACCGTTGACCGTTCTAATTCGTTTTATAGTCGAACTTAACCTGTTTCAGTTCCTCATTGGCCTTAATGATCTTGTTTTTAAGGTCCTCTTTGAACTGCTTCACAGTGGCGGCTACTTCCGGGTCAGCAGCAGCCACTATCTGAGCTGCAAGTATTGCAGCGTTCTGTGCTCCATTGACGGCTACCGTTGCTACCGGAATTCCGGGAGGCATCTGCAATATCGACAGTATTGAGTCGAGCCCGTCAAGCGATGCGTTTATGGGTACACCGATTACGGGCAGTGTGGTGAAAGCAGCTATCACACCAGGCAGGTGAGCGGCCATGCCTGCTGCTGCTATTATTACCTTTATTCCCCTGCCGGCGGCGTTTTTTGCAAACTCCTCAGCCTTGTCAGGAGTACGGTGTGCCGAGAGTGCATTTATCTCGAAAGGAATTTTGAAATCATTGAGAGTTTTTGCTGCCGCCTCCATTATCTTGTAGTCGGAGGTGCTGCCCATAATAATGCTGACCTTTGGTTCCATTTGTATATGACTTGTTTAATTGTTTCGATAAGGGCAAAAATAGCCATTTATTTCATATTTTTGCATGGTTTAAACTACCCCGGAGGAACTATGGATGAAGTAATGCTTAACGGCAGAAGGTTCAGGAAGTATATCGATGAGAAACAGATAGAGGAGGCAGTGAAGACAATTGCAGCCCGTCTGAACAGCGATCTGGCCGACAATGACGAGGTGGTCTTTATTGGAATCCTCAACGGCTCATTTCTTTTTGCTGCCGATCTCTTCAGGCACATCACGCTGAAAGCCAGGATATCTTTTCTGAAGCTTGCTTCTTATGAGGGAACCAGTTCATCGGGGTCGATAAGGGATCTGATAGGCTGGAACGAGGATGTGCAGGGCAAGAGCGTTGTTGTAGTCGAGGATATAGTTGATACGGGCAATACACTGGAACTGGTTGTAGGAGGCCTGAGGGTCAGGAAGGCTGGAGAAATAAGGGTTGCGACAATGTTGTTTAAGCCAGAGGCTTACAGGAAGGATATCAGGATTGACTATGCCGGATTCGAAATACCCAACGATTTCGTGGTAGGATACGGACTCGATTTTGACGGACTGGGAAGAAACCTTCCGGCCATCTATTCTATTGTCACTGAATAAAATAAAGTAAATAAATATCATATGCTCAATTTTCTGATTTTTGGTCCCCCGGGTTCAGGTAAGGGTACTCAGTCGGTTCACCTGGCGGAAAAGTATAATCTTCTTCATCTTTCAACAGGCGATATGCTGAGGGCCGAGATTGATTCGGGCACGGATCTGGGTAACAGGGTAAAAGGCATTATGGCAAAGGGAGAGCTGGTTCCTGATGAGGTCGTAATAGAGATGATAGCAACAAAGATTGATTCGGAGAAACTGCGTGCAGGATTTCTTTATGACGGTTTTCCCCGTACTGTCGAGCAGGCGATGGCCCTTGAGAAGATGCTTGAAGGTAAGGGAATGAAAATAAACGCAATGCTTGCCCTTGATGTTGAGCACGACGAACTGGTACGGAGATTACTGGGACGAGGTGCAATATCAGGCAGATCAGATGATCAGGATATGAATGTGATCGAGAACAGGATTGAGGTATACCGAAGCAAGACAGAACCTCTGGCTGACCATTTCAGAAGGAAAGACCTGTACCGGGAGATTGACGGAATGGGAACAATCGGAGCGATTTTCGAAAGGCTCTGTTCTGCAATAGAAAAAAGCATGTAGCCTGTAATATTGGTCATTACGGGTGAAACAGAACAAATGCGGATAAGGGTATATGCATAAAGAATCACATTGATGGCGGAGTCAAATTTTGTCGATTATGTTAAGATATTCTGCCGTTCCGGGAATGGGGGCAGGGGGTCGGCACACTTCCGCCGTGAGAAATTCATACCCAAGGGTGGACCAGACGGAGGTGACGGTGGACGTGGCGGACATGTAATAGTAAGGAGCAATGATCAGTTATGGACACTGCTACATCTCAAGTACCAGCGTCATATCTTCGCAGAACACGGTAAGCCGGGAGCAGGCGCGCTTAAAACAGGCGGTGATGGTCGTGATGCCATTATTGAGGTGCCCCCCGGCACAGTGGCAAAACACGCTTTAACAGGAGAGGTGATCTTCGAGATAACTACTCCCGGCGAAGAGAAAATTCTTGCCCGTGGCGGCAGGGGTGGCCTTGGAAACGACCATTTCAAGTCGGCAACAAACCAAACGCCAAGATATGCTCAACCAGGAGAGCCAGGTATAGAAGACTGGTTCATACTTGAACTGAAGATACTTGCTGACGTCGGACTGGTAGGATTCCCGAATGCAGGAAAATCAACGCTCCTTTCCGTGATTTCAGCTGCCAAACCTAAAATTGCCGATTATCCGTTCACAACGCTTGTTCCAAACCTGGGAATAGTAAGGTATCGCGGCGACAAATCTTTTGTTGTTGCAGATATTCCAGGAATTATAGAGGGCGCTCATGAAGGCAGGGGGCTCGGGCACCGTTTCCTGAGGCACATAGAAAGAAATTCCATCCTTCTTTTTATGATACCAGTCGATGCGGCTGATATAAAAAAAGAGTATGATATTCTGGTCAATGAACTAAAGATGTATAATCCGGAACTGCTAGACAAGAGACCTGTACTGGCTATTACCAAGTGCGATATGGCTGATGATGAGATAATTGAGGCCACTGTGCCTCTGCTGCCTCAGGTCCCTGCGGTATTTATATCTTCACTGACAGGAAAGGGGCTGGACAAGCTGAAAGATACATTGTGGCGTACTTTAACTACTTAAGATTAACCGGAAGTATGATAGAGCAACTCGACAAACAGCTTTTTCTTTTTTTGAATTCAATCAACTCGCCATTCTGGGATGAGGTTATGTGGCTGGTGACGTCT
Organism: uncultured Rikenellaceae bacterium; assembly: GCA_964568875.1. Taxonomy (GTDB): domain Bacteria; phylum Bacteroidota; class Bacteroidia; order Bacteroidales; family VadinHA17; genus SLNP01. The sequence continues at coordinate 20,528 of CAZMSH010000024.1, forward strand.
AAAATGACATGGGCACCTCTTTATCTTTTTATGCTGTACATGTTTATCAGAGACCACCGGCGCAAGGCCATTGTCATCTTCATCTTTGCCGTAGCTGCCGTTACTCTCAGCGACCAGCTGTCAGTGCATGCATTCAAGGAAGTTTTCCAGAGGCTGAGGCCAAGCCGAGAAGAGGAGTTTGCTGACATCATTCATCTTCTCAGGGGACGAAAGAGCGGTATGTACGGATTTGTTTCGTCTCATGCTGCCAATTCTTTTACCATCGCAGTCTTCTCTCTCAGACTTATACGGCGCCGCTGGTACACAATTTCAATAATAATCTGGGCAGCTGCCGTTTCCTATTCAAGGGTCTACGCCGGTGTCCACTACCCTGGGGATATTCTGGGCGGAGCAGCTCTCGGTATTATCATAGGATATGCAATGTATAAGGCCTATGACTATTTTGACCGCAGAGTGCTGACTAATAAACCCTGGTTCAATAAAAAGACAGAAGGCACCCTGTAACCCGCAACCAGCAACCCGCAACCCGCAACCAGCAACCCGCAACCCGCAACTCACAACCAGCAACCAGCAACCAGTAACCCGCAACCAGCAACCAGCAAACCCGCAACCCGCAACCCATGCTCTGCATTAACCTACAAACCACCGATCCCTTCTTTAACCTGGCCCTTGAGGAATATTACTTTAAAAAGAGAAGCGAGGACTTTTTCATAGTTGGCATAAATGATCCGTCGATAATTATCGGCAAGCATCAGATAGCCAATGAGGAGATAAACAATCAATTCGTGATAGAACGCGATATTCCCGTGATAAGGAGGATAAGCGGAGGCGGCACGGTTTATCACGACAGAGGCAATGTAAACTTCACCTTTATAACCACCGGAAAGCCGGGCAGCCAGGTAGATTTTGCAAGACACACCAGGCCTGTGACAGATTTTCTTAACACCCTGAAGGTGGAGGCAAGGCTGGAGGGAAAAAATGATATTCGCACCGGTGGGCTTAAGATATCCGGAAATGCGGGCCATGTTTTCAAAGACAGGGCTTTGCATCATGGTACACTTCTCTTCAACGCCTCCCTGACTGATTTGCGTGATTCCCTGTTGCTGACCAGGGGACAGTATATCAGCCGTGCCGTGGCTTCTAACCGAACATCGGTAACCAACCTCTGTGACCTTCTGCCTGACATCAGCACTGCCGGCGAGCTTCAGGCAGAGTTGTTTCGCTATGTCATGATGCAGTTGCCCGCTTCGGAACTATATCGCCCTGATGAGAGTGAGGCGGAAATAATAAGAAACCTGGCTGAAACCAAATACCATTCATGGGAATGGAACTACGGCTATAGTCCGCCTTACCGGTTTATTAACAGGTTCAGGTTCAGAGAGCGGATGCACTGCTGCGATCTCACTGTAAAAGAGGGCAGAATTGTGACCTCACAGATCACAGGAAGCGTAATGCTTGAGGATCCGGGAAGAGAGATGAAGGGGCTGAGGCATTATTTTGATGATTTTGAAGCCTATTTCAGGTCAGTCTTTCCCGGAGAGGAGCGTGAGCTGGCTCTGAACTTCTTCTGAAACACACTCGTACAAGGGTGTCGTTAAGAGAGCATTCAGCATTGTCGTTATCAGGTTTTTGTTATTTTTAGAGTTTGTTTCACTGACTCATAGGGGTAGATGAACAGAATTCGCTCAGTTTTTACATGGCTATGGGGTATTGGATTCATAGTCCTTATGTTCCCGGTTACATGCCTTATATGGTTTGCTGCGTACCCATTTGACAATAACAGGATACTGGTGCACCGTTTCCTGAGGTTTCAGGGCTGGTTCCTGACACATACCATCCCCCTGTGGAGCTTTAAGATTGAAGGCAGGGAGAAGGTCAGGCGCAATCAGGCCTATGTGATAATCAGTAATCATCAGTCAATACTTGATATTATCCTGCTTGACAATATCAGAGGTGATTTCAGATGGATATCGAAGGCCGAAAATTTCAGGGTGCCTATACTTGGTCTCAGCATGCGAATGGCTGGTTATATAAGCATTGAACGAGGCAGTAAGGAGAGCGCTGTAAAGATGTTTGAAGAGGCAGCCAGGTCACTCGAAAAAAATATTTCAATAATGATATTTCCTGAGGGAACCAGGTCGAAAACAAACAGGCTGCTGCCCTTTAAAACAGGGGCTTTTCAGCTCGCCCTGAGGGCAGATAAGCCAATACTTCCGGTAGTAGTTGATGGAACCGGGACTGTCCTGCCTAAGCACGGATATACATTCAATAGCGGCAATAAGCTAAGGGTGAGGATAATGGATCCTGTATTTCCCGGTGAATTCGGCACGGGGGATGCGGAGGAGCTGGCAAATAACTTCAGGAAAATGATATCAGAAGAACTTGACAGGATGAAGTCAGAAAAGTGAGCCATGACACCGGGCGTACCCGATAAGCGAATTCTTCACCTCCTGGGGTACTATTCCAACCAGGAAGGAATTGCACTGAGGTATATCCGTGAAGATGACAACTGGAACGAACATCTTTCAAATACCAGGAAGTTTATTGACAATGTCGTAAAAAAGGTCAGGCCGGAGCTGGTAACTGTCCTGGGAAGCGGATGGCTGCTCGATATTCCGCTGAAGAGCATTATCAGGTCGGGTGCGAGAGTAAGGCTTGTTGATATTGTACATCCGCCCGGAATTGTGAAATCGCTGGCCGGCGAAAAGGCTGTAACCTTTGTAACAGATGATGTTACCGGTGGTCTTCCTTCGCTGGTACGGGATCTTTCCGAAAAGGGTCGCAGGTACGAAGCAGGTCATATTCTTGAATCGGCAGCATCACTTGAATATGAGCCTGGCTGTGAACAGGGCCTTATCCTGTCGGTAAACCTTCTAAGCCAGTTGCACACGCTTCCTTTTGAATATCTTGTACGCAAAAAGTTGGTGGGAGAGGAGGCCCATGATGCTTTCGCCGCCCTCATCCAGAATAAGCATCTTGCGTTCCTGAAAAAGTATGAAGCTGTGCTGATAACAGATACCGAAGAGATTGAGACTGACAGGTATGGTGTACCACACAGCACCGGGATACTCCATTGTCGTCTTCCATCGTGTCGCAGCCGGAAGGAATGGACATGGGAGTTTGATACAGCAGGATCATACAGGCAAGGACATACAACAGTCATGAAGGTGACTGCCCTGCATCTCTGAAACAGCCGTATAATGGTGTAATTGTTCTTAAATGTCGCCTCCATTGTTGAAAAATTGGTTCATAGGGGCGCGGTATATTGACTATATTTGCGCAAAATATTTTTTGTGGTATGTCGGTAATCTATACTGAAGAGAACATCAAGACCCTTGACTGGCGGGACCATATACGCCTCAGACCGGGTATGTATATCGGCAAGCTGGGAGATGGTTCGGCGCATGATGACGGGATTTATGTTCTGATAAAGGAGGTGCTGGATAACTCGGTTGACGAGTATATGATGGGTTTTGGAAAGAAAATCGACGTCAGCATTAATGAAAAGGAGATAACCGTTCGTGATTACGGCCGCGGAATACCCCTGGGGAAGGTACTTGACGCTTCATCGAGAATGAACACCGGAGCTAAGTACGATTCAAAGGCATTTAAGAAATCTGTAGGACTTAATGGCGTGGGTATCAAGGCGGTAAATGCTTTGTCGGGCACATTTGCGGTAAGGTCAATACGAGACGGGCAGCTCAAGGAGATTAAGTTTGAAAAAGGACTCGTAATATCTGATGAGCCACTTCAGACCACTACCGAGGAGAATGGAGTAGAAATACGATTTACCCCTGATCCTGATATGTTCGGAAATTTCAGGTTTCTTGACGAGTATATTGAGAACATGATCAGGAACTACGTCTACCTGAATGCCGGGCTGGTAATAAATTTCAACGGTAACAGGTACGTTTCAAAGAATGGTCTGGTCGACCTGCTGAATGAAAATATGAACAGGGAGGGCCTCTATCCTATTATTCATCTCAAGGGTGAGGATATTGAGGTTGCTATTACCCACGGATACCAGTACGGCGAGGATTACTACAGTTTTGTTAACGGCCAGAATACAACCCAGGGCGGCACCCACCTGACTGCATTCAAAGAGGCCATTGTAAAGACGATAAGGGAGTTCTACAAGAAGGATTATGACCCGTCAGATATCAGGTCGTCAATAATTGCAGCGCTGAGCATAAAGGTTGAGGAACCTGTTTTCGAGTCACAGACAAAGACCAAGCTGGGATCTAAGGATATGGCTCCGGGAGGTGTGTCAGTACGTAACTTTGTTAATGATTTTCTACGTAAGAACCTCGATGATTACCTTCATAAGAATTCCGAGACGGCAAGGATAATTCTGAAGAAGATACAGGAGTCGGAAAAGGAACGCAAGGCCATTTCTTCAATACAGAAACTTGCCCGTGAGCGCGCCAAAAAGGTAAGCCTTCACAACAGGAAGCTTCGTGACTGCCGCATACACTATAATAGCAACGATGACAGGAAGCTTGAATCTACGATATTCATTACCGAGGGCGATTCAGCTTCGGGTTCCATCACAAAATCGAGAAATGTTGAGACACAGGCGGTGTTCAGCCTCAGAGGCAAACCGCTGAATACCTACGGACTTACCAAGAAGATTGTTTACGAAAACGAGGAGTTTAATCTGTTGCAGGCAGCTCTGAACATTGAAGAGGGAATAGAGAACCTCAGATACAATAATGTTGTGCTGGCCACAGATGCTGATATTGACGGCATGCATATCAGGCTGCTGATGCTGACATTCTTCCTGCAGTTTTTTCCTGACCTGGTAAGGAAGGGTCATGTTTATATTCTTCAGACCCCGCTCTTCAGGGTCAGGAACAAGAAGGAGACCATATACTGCTACTCAGCTGAGGAAAAGGAGGCTGCCATAAGGAAACTGGGACCCAATCCTGAGATTACACGTTTCAAGGGTCTGGGAGAGATTTCACCCGATGAGTTTGTCCATTTCATAGGAAAGGATATCAGGCTTGAGCCGGTAAGGGTCAGGAGAAATGATTCGGTAGAACAGTTCCTCGACTTTTATATGGGCAAGAATACACCAGAGCGTCAGGATTTTATCATCGAAAACCTCAGGATAGACGAGGAATTTGCCGGTGACAGGGATAACATTCCTGTAGTAATTGAGGAGGCACTTTAGAGTATGGAAGAGAAGGATTATGGTTTTTCTGATACGGGATCGGGAGAAGACCTGAGCCCGGAGCAGGATGGCAGCAGGCAATCTCAGCAGCTTGCAGGATCAGTGTCAGGCATGTACCAGGACTGGTTTCTTGACTATGCTTCCTACGTTATTCTTGAAAGGGCTGTACCTGATATCCGTGACGGGCTTAAACCCGTACAGAGGAGGATACTTCATTCCATGAAGCGGATGGATGATGGCCGCTACAACAAGGTTGCGAATATCATCGGCCACACTATGCAATTCCATCCTCACGGTGATGCTTCCATAGGTGATGCCCTGGTGCAGCTGGGTCAAAAAGACCTGCTTGTAGACACACAGGGTAACTGGGGTAATATTCTTACCGGAGACAGCGCTGCGGCAGCAAGATATATCGAGTCACGACTTTCGAAGTTCGCCCTCGATGTCCTTTTCAATCCTAAGACAACTGAATGGAAAGCCTCCTATGACGGACGTAACCGCGAGCCTGTAACCCTGCCAGCCAAATTCCCGCTTTTGCTTGCTATGGGTGTGGAAGGTATTGCTGTCGGTCTGGCGTCGAAGATACTTCCGCATAACTTCAATGAGCTTATCGAGGCCTCGATCAGTTACCTTCAGGGAAAAGACTTTGTGCTGTACCCTGATTTTCCGACAGGAGGGTCGATTGATGTTGCACGGTATAATGACGGATTGAGAGGAGGAGTAATCAAATCGAGGGCCAGGATAGAAAAGATTGACAAGAAAGGGCTGGTCATCACAGAGTTACCCTTCGGAAAAACAACAGGTTCATTGATTGACTCCATTATCAAGGCCAGTGATAAGGGTAAGATTAAAATCAAAAAAATAGATGACAACACTTCAGGTACTGTTGAGATTATTGTAAACCTCGTTCCGGGAACATCTCCCGATAAAACCATAGATGCTCTTTACGCATTTACAGACTGCGAGGTGTCGATATCACCAAACTCATGTGTTATTGCAGATGACAGGCCTGTTTTTATGGGCGTGTCAGACATACTTCGTTATTCGACAGACCGCACTCTTTCTATTCTTAAGCAGGAGTTGGAGATAAGGCTTGGAGAGCTGGAAGATGACTGGCATTATTCATCGCTTGAGAAGATATTCATTGAAAAAAGGATCTACCGCGATATTGAGGAGTGTGAAACATGGGAAGCAGTGGTGGATGCTATAGATAAAGGCCTGGAACCATACATAAAGAAGCTTAAGCGTGAAGTTACACGTGATGATATTGTAAGGCTTACAGAGATAAAGATCAAACGCATCTCAAAATATGACTCTAAGAAAGCCAATGAACATATAAAAGGTGTTGAAGCTGAAATTGAGGAGGTGAAAAATCATCTTGGCAATATTGTTCCCTTTACTATCAACTATTTCAGGCAGATAAAAAAGAAATACGGTGCCGGTCGTGAGAGGAAGAGTGAAATCAGAAACTTCGACACTATTCAGGCCACAAAGGTGGTTGCAAATAATGCCAGGCTCTATGTGAACCGAAAGGAGGGTTTCATTGGTACAGGCCTCAGGAAGGATGAATTTGTATGCGACTGTTCCGATATCGATGATATAATTGTATTCAGGCGCGATGGCACCTATCTGATTACAAAGGTTGCTGATAAGGTCTTCGTGGGTAAGGATATTGAGTATCTGCAGGTATTTCTCAAAAATGATGAAAGGACGATATACAATATTATATATCAGGACGGCAGAGACGGGGCCCTGCTTGCCAAGCGTTGCGCCATCACCGGCCTGACGCGTGACAAGGAGTACAATCTCACAAAGGGGAAGCCCGGGACCAGGGTTATGTGGTTCACCGCCAATCCCAACGGAGAAGCTGAGGTTGTAAAGGTTCATCTGAAACCCAAACCACGGTTGAAGAAAACGCAATTTGAGTTTGACTTTGGGGAACTGGCAATTAAGGGACGGGCATCACAGGGAAATATTGTTACAAAGAACCACGCTGTGAAGATAACCCTTAAGGAGAAGGGACTATCAACCCTCGGCGGCCGTAAAATATGGTTTGATGATTCTGTTTGCAGGCTTAACGATGAAAGTCGAGGGAAATTCCTTGGCGAATTCGCTCCGGCTGACAGGATATTGGTTGTAACCAGGACAGGGTGGTTCAGGACAACCGGCTTTGATCTTTCACAGCATTTTGAGGATAATATTCTGCTGATTGAAAAATTTAGTCCTGAGCGCGTTTTCAGCGCTATCTATTGGGAGCCGGAGCAGGAGTTCTACTATGTTAAGAGGTTTTCGTTTGAAGAGACGGAAAAGTTGCAGTGTTTCATACACGAGAATGCAGATTCAAAGCTTGTCAGTCTTACCGAGGTTGAGTATCCAAGATTCGAGATCAGATTTGGTGGTAAGCACCAGATGAGAGAGAGTGAGATAATTGAGGTGGCTGAATTCATTGCAGTAAAAGGCTACAAAGCCAAGGGTAAAAGGCTGACCAACTATACGGTAGAAAATATTATGGAGCTGGAACCGGTTGTAAGAAAGGAATCACAGCCTCAACCACCTGAGCCGGAAGAGTCTGAAGAGTCTCAGCAGGACCCCGATCCGGGGGTGCAGACGAAGGCTGCCAAAACCGATGATCCTGCCCAGATGAAACTTGAATTATAGAATGATTGTTTATCTCACGGGCTTCATGGGTAGTGGCAAGACCACTACAGGTAAGAAGCTTGCCAGGCTGGCAGGAGCGAAATTCATGGATATTGATACCGAAATTGAAACAGCTGCCGGCAAGAGCATTTCAAAAATCTTTAGCGAAGACGGGGAGGAGCATTTCAGAAAAACAGAGTTTGAGGTACTACGGAGTATTGACCTGACCGGGGGTAAAGTCATTGCAACCGGAGGAGGAACTCCCTGTTATGCCGACAATATGGATTACATGAACAAAACAGGAATAACTGTCTACCTCAGGATGACGCCCGCGGCCCTTGCTTCAAGGCTTGAATATGCTATGATTTCACGACCACTGATAGCCGGTCTCAGGGGCGAATCGCTTCTGAATTATATTACATGTAAGTTATCAGAACGGGAACCAGTCTATCTTAAGTCGAGGATTGTAATTGAAGGACTTGATGCTGATGCAGAACTGCTTCTGCAGAAAATCCGGCTAATGATCTCCTGATAAATTCTCTTTCCTGTATTCGGCCAGATTGTCTATGTGAAGATATCTGGTCAGTATTTTTACACCTATGTAAAAGGGGATAGTGTCTATAAGAGCTGATACCAGCTTGAAAACATAGTTTGATGCTATCAGTATTATCAAAGCGTGACCTATGGTTTCACCCGGTTCAATATAGATGGCTGACTTATTGAAGAACCAGGTTATTGTTACAACAGCCAGGGAGTCTACCATCTGACTGGTTAATGTCGAACCATTGTTTCTCAGCCAGAGAGCTTTCCCTTTTGTAATTCTCTTGAAGAAATGAAACAGCTGTACATCAATAAACTGAGCTGTAAGGTATGCTATCATCGATGCCACTGTAGCTCCGAAGGTCCACTGCCTTATCTGAAAAAACACCCTTTGCGGATCGTCGAGCATAGGCAGTCCGTCAGGGCCAAATTCCGGGCGGGGAGGCAGTGAACCCCCTAACCACATTATAAAAATAACCCATATATTAAGGATCAGACCTGTCCATACAACAAGATTGGCCCTTTTTCGGCCGTAGAGTTCGCTGATAAAGTCGGTACAGAGGAAGGTTATAGGATAAGGCAGCACCCCGATGAAGACAATAAAGGGAACTTTGAGTCCGAACAGGGTAAAAGAAAGATCTATCTGGCGTGAGATACCCAATATATTAAGTATTGCCAGGGTTCCAAGAAAGAAGCCGGAGAGCAATATAAATACCACTTCCCGGCGTTTTATAATTTTCCTGTCAGATATGTTGCCGTCGACAAACATCGACTAAAATTAAGAATAAAATATTAATTTCCAACAATTAAAGTTAGTAAGTTTTATTCTTGTCAGATGCTTATATCAGCGCGGGCTGTCTGAATATTATTTTAATAAAATGTGGCCGCAGGTGCTCATGTTTTCAATATTTTCCTAATTTTAACAATAATTTATCTGGGGCCTGAAATGAGGAACAGGATCTTACATTTCCTTGGGGTTGAAGCCGGAGAGGAATCTATGGTTTCGCTTTTGCTTTATCAGTCTGTTTTTCTTGGATTGTTTTACGGGGCCTTTGACATAAGTGCACATTCACTTTTTCTTGCAGTATTTGATGAGACCATAATGGCCAGAGCCTATATTGTCTCGGGTCTTGCCGGTATAGTACTGACAACGGTCTACTCCTATATCCAGACGAGGATGCAGTTTAAAAATTTTGCAGTCGTCAATCTTTTAATTGTTACCTCTCTGACCCTTTTGTTGTGGCTGGTTCTGGTATTTACTCCCTCTCGGGTAGTGATATTCGCCCTGTTTGTGATGATGGGGCCTCTCAACATTCTGGCACTGCTGGGTTTTTGGGGAACCACAGGCCGACTGTTTTCCCTGCGGCAGGGCAAGAGATTGTTTGGTTTGGTTGATGCTGGAATTATTGCCGGGATTATTGTAAGCAGTTACGCTATTCCTTTACTGCTGACATTCGGATTCGATACACATAACATTATACTGCTAAGTGCTGTTGCGGTATTCTGCGCAACCATTATGCAGTTCAGCCTGGGCAGGACCCACGCAATAGGAAACACTTCTGGTGAGAGAAGGGGATCGGTAAAAAAGGTGCTGACTCTTTTCAGAAGCGATTCATATGTTTTGAACATGGGATGGTATATCGCTTTTTCTGTGATGACAGCCTTCTTTATACAGTATTCATTTATGGCTGTTACCAGAGAGCAATTTCCTCAGGAGGCTGATATGGCCAGGTTTCTGGGCCTGTTCATAGGCAGCATGATGATCTTTACCCTATTCCTGAAAACATTCCTGTTTTCCTACCTTATAAAAACTTATGGCCTGAGAATCATTCTTTTACTGCCTCCGGTTCTAATGATGGTATTCACAGCCGCTGCTGCCGGCCTTGGGTCAGCACTGGGATATACCCAGACATCAGGCGGATTTATTCTCTTTTTCCTGTTACTGGCATTGTCGAGGCTGTTCTCCAAGGCTGTCAGGGATTCAGTTGAGACTCCCTCGTTCAAGGTTATCTATCAGACTCTTTCAGAAAAAATAAGGTACGATGTACAATCAATAATTGATGGCACGGTAAATGAGATTGCCGCTCTTACCTCTGGTTTGATCCTTTCGGTGCTCGGCATTATAGTAATCGGAAAACTAATAAGTTTTTCATGGGTGCTGTTGTTAATAACCGCTATATGGGCCTTCTTCGGATTCAGGCTGTATGTCGAATACAGAAAATCGATTATCAGATCTCTTGACGATGCGGTAATAAAAAGTGAAGAAAAGGAGGCTGAAGATACCGTAAAACCATCGGTGGGCAAATTTTACCTGAGGTTCAGGATAAGGCCAAAGTATCCCGAACTGATCAGGCAGCAATATGATGTACTCAAGGAAGAACACGGAGAAGCTCTCTCAGAAGAGCTTGTCTCAATCGCCAGGGATTCTTGCGACCCGTTTATCAAAGAAGCGGTAAAATGGATATCAGAGAACGAAAATTATGGCGAAGGATTGAGGAACAGGGCTAAGGAGACGCTGATTTATTTGCGGGAGGATTGTGCAGTTTTCTATGACCCTTTTATCGGCGGGGCTGCCGGCCCTGATGCCGTAGAGCTTGTCAGAGCTACCAGGACGCCTCATCCTGCTGTTCTGCTGAGAATGCTCAGAGACAGCTCTCTTTCCACAAGAAGAACCGCCCTGATGTTAATTGTGCGTCATGATATTACCGACATGATACATGAAGTCTGCGAACTTTTACCCGTCAGGGAGACAGCACTGGATGCCCTCGCTGTACTTGACTATTTCGGGGTAAAAGCTTTCAGTGAGATTTACAGGCACTTCATGAAAAGCTCAGGCAATATCCCTCTGATGAAGAACCTGCTGATGCTTCTGGGCAAAAATTGTTACCATGAGTCTGAGCAACTGATTTATCAGATGCTTGGCTCAAATTCAAAAGATATTAAATGCAGGGCCGTCTCAATACTTGCAGCAAACGGGTTCAGGATACCGGAAAAAGACAGAGACAGAATGCATCAGATTATCTCAGAGACAGTTGGAACTATAACATGGTATATCCAGACAATGGTTGCACTTGCGAAAGCAGAGAATGAAGAACTGACAGAAGCAGTAAAGGCTGAGATGCTGTGGTGGTACGATTTCCTTTTTAGTCTTCTCTCTTTAACATATGAAGCACAGTATATCCATAAAATAAGGGAGAATCTTGAAACAGGAACAGTCGAAAGCGTGAATTTTGCCCTCGAGATGATCGATATAGTGCTGGATGAATCAATAAAGGCAAGGGTTGCTTATTGCATCGATATTTCAGACAATGAGGAGAAACTGAGATCGCTTTACAGCTTCTACCCGGGTTACGTTCCTTCGTATGAGGATCTGCTTGCAGAAATTATAAATCGTGACTATAACCTGTCAGATCTGTGGACAAAAGCAATGGCAGTAAGGTCTGTGGCAAAAGCCCCCGATATGAGTGATAATCTGATGACACTGTCAGCTCTTCTTTTTAGTCCGGGTCGCTTACTGGTTGAAGAGGCAGCCAGGGTGATGAAGGAGATTAATGACACTGAATTGCTGGAAGTATCACTGAGGGTATCCTCACTGAATGCTAAAGTCATTGAAGATATCAGAAACAATACAATCAGTGATGAAGACTTTCTTATCAATAAAATAAGGTTCCTGATGGCAGGCTTGGGTTTGATCCGTACTGACGATTTAATACCTCTTGCTGAAAAGTTTAGTTTTTATTCCGGGCCTTCAATACCCGCCGCGAATAATGACGCACTTTACTATTTCAAACTCTGTGAGGCCGGAAGCAGTGACATACGTGGTTACTACATTGTGCAGCAGCAGGATTTGGCAGAATACCTTTCTCTTAATCCTGAATACCTTGATGAGACCTCCGCTTTTATTGAGCGGCAAGCTAATATTACAATATAATAATCAATCATGCAATGAATTTGCGACCAACCACAATATTTCATCAGCTCATTTTTAATGTTGCGATCCCTACTCTGCTTGCACTTCTTGTCTTTTGCCTGATTAATTTTCAGCATACCCGATCGAGCCTTATTTCAAGGAGCGAAGAGAGGAACAGTTTAATTTCCGATCAGGTTACAAATGTTCTTGAGTTCCAGGATATTGCCTTTGAGCTTATTGATCAGGAGCTAACGAGGAGAATGGAGGAATACAGCGATCTGCTGGTCAATAAGTATCTTGTGAATACCGACGGGATTGAGAAAATAGACCTTTTCCTGCTGGCCAGGGAGATAGGAATGGATCTGAGAGATGAAGATATATATATTGTTGACAGAAATGGAGAGGTGGTAAATACAACTTTTGCCGAAGATCTTGGACTTAACCTGTTCAGCTTCGGAGAGAAGCATCGTGATCATCTACTTAATGTTTTTGATACCGGAGTGTTTGTCCCGGAGCTTTTTACTGTGGAAGCCAAGACAATGAGGCCTCGTAAATACAGTTATCAGACAACGCGTGACCGCAAATACATTGTTGAACTCGGATTATACTCTTCCAAGGCTGATGAGATTCTCGAGAAGATTGAAAGTGTAAAGAGGGAATTAATTAACAGAGATTTAGGGATAATTGATGTTGAACTTTTCCTGATGGCTGACAGACCCTTCAGCCTGAACAGCAATGCGCTGATGGTTCCTCACCATGATCAGATACTTGAGCGAACATTTTTGCAAAATGACACTGCGTTTTATGAAAAGACAAAAAGATCATGGATTCATTACCAATATAAATATATGCCCCGGTTGAACACCTACCTGTATGATTCTTCAGTAATCAGGATCATATCTGACAGAACGGAGGAAAAGATACTTTTCAGGACTGAACTGACGAGGTTTGCAATTATTGTATTGATAACCCTGTTGGTCGTAACAAGCTTGATATACCGGAAAACACGGGTAATAACCGCCCCGATTAAAAGACTGGTTGACAGCGTTGACAGAATAACCAACGGCCATCTGAATGAAAGGGTGGAGGTTGCAGGCAACAATGAAATAACAAGGTTATCTGACAGGTTTAACGCTATGATAGCTCAGCTCGAGAGTTATTATAATGAGCTGGAAGAGATGGTAAGGGAGCGAACAAAGAAAATTGAGGAGCAGAAAAAGCATATTATGGATTCAATATATTATGCCAGACGGATCCAGAATGCAATTCTGCCTTCGCAGGATGTAATTGACGTACTGTTTCCCTCATCTTTTATATTTTACCTGCCTAAAGATATTGTCAGTGGTGATTTTTACTGGGTTCATGAATCAGAGGGGCATGCAATGATTGCTGCCGTTGATTGCACCGGTCATGGTGTCCCGGGAGCTTTCATGTCTATTGTGGGATTCAATCAGCTGAATCATGCCGTTAATGTGAAAGGGGCCTTAAAGGCTGCTGATATTCTTAATGAGCTTAACACGGGGGTAATAGACACCCTTAGTGAGGGAAACAGTTCCTCCTCGATAAGAGACGGCATGGATATAGCTCTCTGTGTTTTTAGTCCTGATAAACGCCTGATGTACTTTGCAGGTGCAAATAATCCTGTTATAATAATAAGGGACGGGAAGTTAATAAGGATAAGGGGTGACAAGATGCCTATAGGTGTCTTTGAAGGATCCAAACCACCGGAGTTCACCAATAATGAAGTTGAGATCCTGCGCGGAGATACAATTTACCTGTTCTCAGATGGTTTTGCAGACCAGTTTGGCGGCAAGGATGATAAGAAGTTTCTAATTAAAAGGTTTCAGGAACTGCTGTTGAAGGTTCATGCCCTGCCATTGCCTGCACAAAAAGACATACTGCAAAAAACACTTCTGGAATGGATGGGAGATAATAATCAGGTTGACGATATCCTGGTGATTGGCATTAGAATTTAGTCGGGAGAATTGCTATGAAAGAAACAGTTAATCAAAAAGAGTTTAATCCCTTTCCTGGCCTGAGACCCTTTTCACCCGGGGAGAGTGATCTTTTTTTTGGCAGATCGGGACAGAGTACCGAGGTGGTAAAACGACTCCTGGAAAATAAATTTGTAACAGTAATCGGGGCATCTGGCAGCGGGAAATCATCTCTTATTTTTTGCGGTGTAGAACCTCTTCTTAATACTCCCGGTAAAAAGGGGGAGAAAGCATGGACCTCTGTCACCTTCCGCCCTGGTACAGATCCCTATGGTAACATGGCTGAAGCTGTATCAGCTAATATAGACATATATCCCAACGGCAGGAAGGCGAATGAGTCAGTTCTGGAAGTATTGCGAAACGGCAAGTCAGGCCTTTCATCGATAGCCCACGATTTGCAGAAAGCAGGAGAGAGGAATCTTTTAATCATTGTTGACCAGTTTGAGGAGCTTTTCAGATACTCAAAACTTGGTTCCGGCAAAAGACAAAAAGAAGATATTGCCTCATTTATTGAAATGATTGTAGAGTCTGCCAATGACAAGGGAAACAATATCTTCTTTATAGTTACGATGAGGTCAGACTTCATAGGTGAGTGTGCGCATTATCAGGGCCTTACCAGGTTGATTAATGACAGCAACTTCCTTATTCCCCATATGACAGCAGAGGATTACCGCGAGGTCATTACCGGGCCGGTAAAATTTATGGGTGCTGAAATTGAAGAAGATCTGGTGAGAGTGCTTTTGGATGAGGTCGGAGAACGAAACGATCAGCTTCCTGTCCTTCAGCATGCTTTAATGAGAACATGGGCCAGCTGGCAACAATCCGGCCAGTTTGACCGTCCCCTGGGCATAGGTGATTATGATTCAGTAGGCAGGATGGCAGGCGCCATGTCACGTCATGCTGATGAGGCATATGAAGAGCTTTCCCCTGATGCCGGAAAAATTTGTGAGGTAGTATTCAAGACCATTACCGAAAAGGGTAGTGACAACAAGGGGGTAAGAAGACCAACGAGTGTCAGAACAATAGCGGCTATTGCAGGGTGTTCCTACGATGAACTATTCGGGGTAATCGACAGGTTCAGGACCCCGGCAACATCTTTTGTTACCCCGGGAATTGACAAGCCTCTGACTGAGGATTCTGTCATTGATTTATCTCATGAAAGCCTGATGAGACTTTGGGACAGGCTCATGCAATGGGTCGATGAAGAGTCAGCCTCGGTTCAGATGTATCTTCGTTTATCTGAAGCTTCAGCTTTGTATCAGCGTGGCAAGGCCGGGCTATGGAGACCTCCTGACCTGCAACTGGCAATAAACTGGAGGGAGAAAAACAAACCTACTGTCAAATGGGCTGAACGTTACAATCCTGCTTTTGAAAGGGCTATGGTTTACCTTGCTACCAGCGAGAAGGAATACCTGGCAGATGAAGAGAACAAAATCAGGATGCAGAAGCGCCAGCTGAAAAGAAGCAGAATTACTGCAATGATACTTGGAGTCGCAGCAATTGTCTCTCTTGGTTTCATGCTTTATGCCTTTACCAAAAAACTCGAAGCAGATAATCAGACGGTAATAGCCGAAGAGCAGAAGTCAATTGCTGATGAAAAGACAGTTGAGGCACTAAGCAACCTGCAGATGGCAACAATTGAAAAACAGAGGGCTGATGAGGAAGCACGGATTGCAAGAGAGAAGGAGGAAGAAGCAAGGAGAGAACGAGATAATGCTGAAAGAGAGAGGCTCAGGGCTGAGGAGAATGCGGAGCTGGCACGCCAGGAACAAATAAGGGCTGAAAGAAATGAGGAGGAGGCCATAATACAGAGAAACCTTGCCGAGATAAATGAGCAGGAGGCTATTGCTGAACGTGAGAAGGCCTATGGTTTAAGAATGCTTGCTGTCGGGAAACAGATGTCGGTTAAATCACTTCAGGTGACAGGTCAGCAAGACCTTCAGACATTGCTCGCGTACCAGGCATATCTGTTCAACAAGAAATATAACGGTGTGCCAAATGATGCTGATATATACTCAGGCCTCTACAGCGCAGTGAAAAACTACGGTGGCGAACACTATAAGGAGCATAAAGGACATCAGGGAGAAGTCACAGGTATAGCATATGTGCCCGGAAAGGATGAATTTATAACTTCAGGTCAGGATGGGAAGGTTATAAAATGGATTCCTGACGGACAGAGCGAGAGTTTCCAGATAATATACTCCGGAGATGCCGCTATTGATGTTATAGCCGTCAGTCCTGATGCATCATGGGTTGCCTGCGGCGATGATGAATCAGTAATAAGGATGATTCCTTTGGGAAATGGAGGTGAGTCTTTCGATCTTAATGGCCATACTAATCAGATCAGATCACTGGTATTTTCATATGATGGCAGTTTTCTCTATTCTGCAGGTCTTGACGGGAAGGTGCTAAAGTGGGATATTGCCGCAAGAACAGGCCGTGATATAGGTGACGGATCGCTAAGGATTGTATCTATTGATGTCTCAAGCCGTAACGATTTTATTGCCGGGATTAGTGATGAAGGAGGTGTTATAGTCTGGGATGAGGCAGCAAAAGGAAATACATTCAGCCCCGATCTGGGCAGCAGGGTTGTAAGTTCAATACGGTTTGAACCTGCTACCAATATACTGGCAATAGGAGACAGGGACGGTATGATCGAGCTTTGGGATGTCGAGAAAAGAATCAGGATATCTGAAATGAAGGGCCATAACGCAAGGGTTTCTGCGATAAGTTTCAACCCGAAGTTTAATCAGATGGCAACATCAAGTTATGATAAAACCATAAGAATCTGGAATCGCGATGATTTCACTGAACCTCCGATAACTTTGAGCGATAATGACGATTATGTTCTTGCCATTGAGTTCAGTCCGGCAGGAGACGCTCTCGTTTCGGCAACACGAACGGGATCAATTATATCAAGGGCTCCCCATGCCGATATCCTTGCCGAAAACATCTGCCTCCTTGTGACACGGAATCTTACAACAGAGGAGTGGTCTGTTTATGTGGGCCGTGATATAGAATGGGAAAAAACATGCCAGGATGTTGAAATGAAAATTAAAATAGAGAAAAAATAATCCTATTATGTTAAAAGGAGTAGGGTTGCTGTATAAGGCTGTTACACTGATTTTTGTATCGACGACAATAGCGGTAAGCGGTTATTCACAGGAATGTGCCCTGAAGCTGCAGGATGCCCAGGCTCAGTTTGACCGTGGTAAGGTTGAGCTGGTTGCAGGGATGATAACGCCATGCCTCAATTCCGGCAGTTTCTCACGAGAGGAGTCGCTGACAGCATACAAACTGCTGATTCAATCTCTGCTGCTTGATGACAAGCAGGCGATGGCTGAAGAATATATGCTCGAATTTCTTTCCAGACATCCGGAATATTCCGTTACAGCAGCTGACTATTCCGGGTTTGTCTATTTGAGAAATAAATATGAGGTCAGACAGTCATGCCTGATCTCACTTTTTTTAGGTACCAACTATACTTTCCTTACAGGGCGCAACCACAGGTCACTCTCCTCGCTGGAACCTGATATAAACTACTCAAGAGAACCTCTTAATCTTTATGCCGGCACAGAGGTAACCATTCCGGTCAGATCACTCTTCTCACTGTCGGCCGGAATTAGCTACTCTTCTGTTGCCTTCAACTATAATGAGCATATGATGAACTTCGGGATGGTGACCTATCGTGAAAGCCAGAATAGAATCGAAATACCACTGTCAGTTGTCTGGAATGCAGCAGATTACAGAGGTGTAAGGCTCTACGTGCGAGGCGGTGCAGGTTATGCAATGAATCTTAAAACCGATTCAAAAGCTTCATTCATTACTACAGACATAAATAACGGTTTTAACCGTACAGGTGAGAATCTCAACAGAAACTCCTCAAGAATCAGATCAGACCTCTTTATTCATGCCGGCCTGGGAGGTATGATAAAGATACCCCACGGATATATTTCTGCTGAGATCAGAACCCTCTTCGGACTGCGAAATCAGGTAGTCAGATCTGAACCGGGCAACCTGGAATATTATTATTTCTACACCGATGATAGTTTCAGGGTAAATACCACAGGGCTTACCATCGGATATACATATATATTCTATAAACCTTCCAGGAGATCGGGGTCATGAAACGCATTGCCATATTGTACATTATCATAACGGTGACTTTTTTTATCAGTTGTGAAAGGGAGGAGAGTTATAATACTCTCCTGAAACTCTACGGTGATGCTTATGAAGATATTGCTGTAAGCATTACTGCAGCAGAAAGTGACTTTATCATTTCGGGTCTGCGTACCGTTATATCCCGGCGTGACGGAAACTATATAGAATCATCGGTAAGGAACATGGGTATCATAAGAGCGGGTGGAGACGGATTTCAGAAGTGGGAGATTACCCCTGGTGGTGAGAGATCTGATATGGCAAACAAATCAATTGTTCTGGCTTCAGGTGATATTATTACTGTCGGTTATGCCACCCGTGGCACAGCAAGCTCCACACACACAGATATATATGTAGTTAAAACCAGCTCTGAGGGAACGGTAATATGGGAGTCTTTTATTGGAGGGAACGGCAATCAGACAGCGTGTGACATTATATTGAAACCGGCCGGGGGATATATGATATCCGGTGTAACAGATGCCTACAGGGCAGAAAGTGGCTCTTTCCCTGAAAACATTTCGGGCATGAAGGATTTCTTCCTTCTTGAAATAGATGAATCGGGAGACAGTCTGACATCATATGCATATGGCTATGGCGGAAACGATATCTGTAAGGCAGTTAAAAGAGATATTGGAGGCGGTTATATAATGTACGGAACAACCGATAATTCTTCTGAGCCGGGTCTTGATAAAAACAACATGCTCTTGATCAGGCTGAACGAGGATGGCAGCAACAGAGGAGCAGCAATATTCGGAAGTCAGAATGATGAATATGCAGCTGATATTGAGATAATGCCAAATGGTTATCTGATAGCCTACAACGTAGGGAAGGATACCGAATATAATCAGATAGGACTTATCAGATTATCGGCTGACATTCAGGAACCTCCGGTGATAAAAAGGGAGTTTGATATAAGCGGACTCTCTTCAAAGGTCAATGCCTTATGTCCCGGAGTAGGCGGAACCTATTATCTCGGCGGAAGGGCAGGTACTGAATCATCTTCTGAGATGCTTATAGTGAAGGTTGATAGTGACGCTGAGTTAATGGAGGCTCCGTTTATCTCAGGAGGAACAGGAGCCCAGGAAATTTTTGACCTGATAAGAAGCAGCACGGGTTTTATAGTTGCTGTTGGCAAGACAGGCTATGAGAATAATACAATGATGTGCCTGCTTAAATTCAAGTATTAGGGCTGAGAAGTATCACTACTGAAAAAACAGTGTAATGAAAAAGAGAGTATTACTGATTTTAACCATACTGCTTCTGTTTTCTGTTATCGTTCAATCACAGACTGTTACAAATGTTTCAATAGCAGGTAGTATGACAGTCGGCTCAGAGGTAAGTGCGAACTACATAATTCAGGGCTCAGCTTCTGACACACTCTTTCAATGGTATGAGGTGACTCCTACCGACACCGTTAATGTCGGAACCGATGGGCAAAAGCTTGTAATCCCTGCCTCCTCGCTGAATAAGAGACTGTTGGTCAAGGTCAGTCTTGAGGTTTCAGGCTCTGTTGTTGATTCGGCCTTTAGCGCTTTGTCGCAGCTGGTAACATCCAACCTTGCTCCGGTGGCTTCATCAGTTGCTGTAGCAGGCAGCCTGAACGTAAATGAATACCTGCTGGGAAACTACAGCTATACTGATGCAGAAGGTGATGCAGAGGGCAATTCCAATTTTGAATGGTGGATATCTTCTTCTGCGACCGGACTTCCGGAGACATTAATTACAGGTGAGACCAGTAAAATCTATAAGCTTAGAATGACTGACCAGGGGAAGTATCTGATATTTAAAGTTACCCCTGTGGCTAAAACCGGAACACCAGAGGGAATAAAAGTAAAATCAGTTGCTTACGGACCTGTCAACTCGGCTCCTTATGCAACACTGGTCACCGTAAACGGAACACCCGAATTTGGAAATACTCTTACGGGATCATATACCTATAATGATGACGATGGAGATCTGCAGGGGGTAAGTATATTCAGGTGGTACAGGGATAATGTTCTCAGGCCGGGGGAAACGGGTATCACTTACATTATTACTGCTGATGACGTAGGTAGCAGAATACATTTTGAGGTAGTACCAGTATCAGCAACAGGTTACCCCGACACCGGTACGGCTGTCGCCAGTGCACAGACAGATGTAATAACGGATCCTACCGGAGACAGGCCTGCCGCACTTGACGTATGCATTAACGGAGACCGGGCCCCTGGTTCGGAACTAAGAGGGCGATATACATTCACCGATCCTAAGTTCAATGAGCAGAACAGCAGATACTATTGGTATCGGGGAAGCGGAATGTCACTGATAGGCACGGGAATAACATACACCATGACAGATGATGACATGGAAAGTGAGATCCGTTTTGCTGTTATACCAAGGAACAATAAAGGAGTTGAAGGAGACATAGTCTACAGTTCCTCCCTGGCAATGATTAACCTTCCGGCTGAGACTTTCAGTGTTGCCGACCCACCTATTGTTCTTGATGGCAGCCCTTCCGGCGGTGTTTTCCATGGCCCCGGCGTAAGCGGAGGTACTTTCTCACCGTCGCTTGCAGGTGAAGGTGGTCCATATACCATCAACTACCTGCTTGATATAAGGATGGCAACAAATACCTGTACACAGAATAGTTCAAAAGATGTGATGGTAAATCCTGTAGCCTCATGGTTCGACAGTTTCAGATCTGTTTATTGCCATGATGGGGGTTATGATACAATATATGCAAGGAATGTGCCCGCAGATGCCACAGGTAAAACTTTCAGCCTTACAACACCCGAAGCCATAATATCTTACCTGTCAGACACATCCCTGATTATTGATCCGGGGCGGATGAGGCCCGGGAATAAAGCTGATACACTTTTCTTCTCATATACTTCAGGAGGATCAATTTATCCAATAAGCAGACCCTTCGTTATTGACTCTGTTGGTACTTCAATCTCCTTTTCAGGACTTGATGCCGCATATTGTGAGGCATCCGCAAAAAGGTTTGTATCGATCCTCGGCATCTATCCTTCCGGAGGTGCCGGAATGTGGACAGGGGATATCATTTCTGACGCTTCCGCAGCATCAGCTTTTATCGATCCTGCGAAAGGAAATCCCGGAATAACATACCCGATCTCTTATCATTATGTCTCTCCCCTGGGATGTAAGAGCAAAGTGCTGACAAAAGATGTCACTATTAACCCCCTGCCTGATGCCGGTTTCCCGCTCAAAGCTGTTTACAATGTTGACGGTCCCGGTGAAACGCTTGTTCCGGTTACACCCGGAGGTGGCTTTACAGGGCCGGGAATTTCAGGTTATATCTTCTACCCTGGAATTGCAGGTCAGGGAACACATCAGATTAAATATACTGTAACCGACATTAACGGTTGTACCTCAGACTCAACAAAAACCACGGAGGTTCGAAAAGCCTCTGGTATCATAGCGGGTATTGATCCCGGAAATCAATATTGTTATGATGGCCTTACCGATACTCTATGGTTTGAGACTTCTGTTTCATGGAATACAGGTTCCTTCGCGGGCCCGGGGATTGCAAACCTGTCAAGAGGTTTTGGCTCCTTTAATCCGTCTGTTGCAGGCCCTGGTGATCACAGAATCGTGTTTACATATACCGATTTTACATTCACTACATTTGAGATAGTACAGGTCGTTAATGTTGATTCTGTGGGGCAGGTAACAATCGAGAACCTTGATCCCGGTTCTGTATTTTGCACGGGAGATGAATCTTTTACACTCTACACTAACAGGGAGGGAGGAATTTTCACCGGACCTGTTACCGGGAATAATTTTGACCCCTCAAAAGGTCCGGGAACCATACCGGTGGTATACACATATGTTAGCAGCAAAACAGGCTGCTCAAGCTCGGTCTCTGTTCCTGTTACAATAAATCCCTCGCCAGTTGTGGCATTTACAGTAGCCGACTTCTGCATTGAACATGCAGGTGATACAACCAGGTTCGTCAATAATACCATGTCGGCTGATTCTGTGACTTCGTGGGTGTGGGAATTCCGTGACGGAGGCGGCGTGATGATAAGTGAACAGGAATCACCAGGCTATCTTTATCTTACAGGCGGGCTCCATCAGATAAAGTTAACAGCTTCAACCATAAACAACTGTGCTTCATCATTGGAGAAGACCATAGATCTCGGAGTGAAGCCCGAAGCTGATTTCTACTGGATAAATGAGTGTTTCCATACCGATGATTCAGTATATATTTTTGACCGTACGCTTACGGGGTCTCCCGTTACTTCCCGCCTGTGGAATTTCTTTGACGGCAATCCTCCACTGACAACGCTCAATCCGCGATACCCAAAGCTTGCAGAAGGTTTCCTTCCGGTAGAGTATATAGTAAATACAAACTATGCAGGTTGCGGCGATACAGTTAGAAAGGAGATATTTATAAGACCAACAATTATACTGGGCTCAGATGATTACTTTGAGGATTTTGAGTCAGGAACCGGCGGATGGATTTATGATCAGGGGGATACCAATACATGGAGTTTCGGAACACCTGCCAGACCTGATATTAATATTGCAGCATCTGGAGTAAATGCATGGTATACAAGTTATGAAATATCAGGCCAGAAATCTCTCTCTTCTTCAGTAACCAGTCCTTGCTTTGACTTCACCGACACAGAGCGTCCAATGATAAGCATGAAACTATGGAGGAGATTCGACAGGAACCGTGACGGAGCCGCTATACAATACAAAGTTGGGGACTTTACCGATTGGGAATACCTCGGAACTCTTGGCGATGGTATAGAATGGTTTAATTCAACTCTGATAAAAGGAAGACCAGGTGGCGACCAGATCGGCTGGACAACTATTACTGCACCTGATTCCGGCTGGGTACAGGCCAGAAGAAGGCTTGACGAGCTGAATGGCAAACGTGACGTTAAATTCAGAATCGCTTATGGTTCCGACGGTACAGCTCAGGAGAACGACGGCATCGCTTTCGATGATATTCATATTGGCACCAGGACAAGAAACGTTCTTCTCGAACATTTTACGAATAACTCAGCATCATCGGTGGTTAATGCGAATCTTATTGTTGGCACTGTTGCATCGTCGATGAATCGTGATGTCATCAATATTAATTATCACACCAATTTCCCGGGTGCAGACCTTTTATATAACGACATTCCGGCCGACATGAGTGCCAGGGTTTTGGTTTATGGCCTTACCCGTGTGCCCTATACTGTTATCGATGGGGGAACAAGGAAACAGTTTGCCGGAATTTATGATTATCTGGTAGCAGACCTCGACAGTAACGAAGTTAACAAGAGAAGCCTTATTTCCCCTGATTTCATGATAGAGATCGATCCGGTTGTATCGGGCGGCCTGTTGCAGGTAGATGCCAGAATTACAGCTCTTGAGGATATGGATGAAGAGAATCTTACTTTATATTTTGCTGTTACCGCAAATGAAATTACCACTTTAACATCACCGAATGGAGAGACCGTGTTTTTAAACACCTTAAGAAAAATGTTGCCAGATGCCGGTGGCATTAAGCTGTCAAACAAATGGTCAAAAGGAGAGGTATATGATTCACCTGATTTCTCGTGGAAGATAACCAATGTCTATGACTCGCGTGATATTCGGATAGTTGCGTTTATTCAGAATAATAATACACGTGAAATATACCAGGCAACAGCTGAGGGTATTAATGACGTATCTGTCGGTGTTGAATCCGTATTTGGAGAAGAAGCATCCTTTTTGATTTTCCCAAATCCTGCAAAAGAAAGGCTGGTGATATCTTTTAACGAGCCCTTGCGTTCAAGGTCTGCAATAGAAATAATTGACCAGGCAGGAAGAGTCGTCAAAGAATTCACGGCAGAGCCGGGTCAGGAACTGCTGGAAATAGACAACATCGCACTTGCCAACGGTATCTATATGGTTCGACTGGTATCCGGGAATCTTAACCCTGGTCTTAGAAAACTAATAGTATCAGGCATTAGCAGGTAGAAAAAAATTTAGCACTAAAAAAGTATTACCTTTGCCCTCCCATGTTCTGCTTATCATTTTGCAGAGACAGGGAGGGTAAATTGTTGTTTAATACTGGCTATATGGGTAAGAGTAAAGTGCTGCTGATGATTCTTGACGGATGGGGTTTGGGTGATGGCTCAAAATCCGACGTTATAAGCAATGTTTCCACACCAGAAATGGACAGTCTGATGAAGGAGTTTCCTTCAACCAGTCTCAGGGCATCGGGTGAGGATGTTGGCCTTCCTGAAGGTCAGATGGGCAACTCGGAGGTTGGGCACCTGAATATAGGTGCAGGTAGAGTGGTTTACCAGGATCTGGTAAAGATCAACATGGAATGTCGGTCTGGAGATATCAGAAAAAATGAAGTACTTACCAGTGCTTTCTCCTATGCCCGAGATAACAAAAGAAAGGTCCATTTTCTGGGCCTCCTCGGTGATGGAGGGGTACACGCCTCGGATGAGCATCTCTATGCGCTCTGTGACATGACTAAGGAGTATGGACTGAAGAAAGTCTTCATCCATGCGTTTGGTGATGGTCGTGATACCGATCCCAAAAGTGGAAGGCAGTTTATGACCAGCCTCCTCAACCGCATAAAAGGATCTGATGTAAAGCTTGCTTCTTTCGTAGGTCGCTACTATGCAATGGACCGTGACAAGAGATGGGACAGGATCAAGGCGGCTTATGACATGTTGGTATCGGGAGTCGGGAAGAAGACCAGGGATGTCATCTCTGCGATAGCAGAATCATATGATGGAGGTGTAACAGACGAGTTTATTAAGCCAATCGTGATTACAGACCTTAATAATCAGCCTGTAGGATTATTGGAGGAGGGCGATGTCGTTGTGTTTACAAACTTTCGCAATGACAGGGCCAGGGAGCTTACTATTGTACTGACGCAGAAGGATATGCCAGAGTATGGCATGAAAACAGTTCCGTTGCATTATTGTACGATGACGCCATATGACGTTACTTTCACAGGCCTGAATGTTATTTATCCAAAGGAGAATGTCGGGAAAACAATAGGTGAAGCTTTGTCATTGGCAGGAAAGAGACAGCTGAGAATAGCGGAAACGGAAAAATATGCTCATGTTACCTTCTTTTTTTCAGGAGGACGCGAAGAGAAGTTTGAGAATGAGGAGAGAATACTGGTTCCCTCTCCTAAGGTGGCTACTTATGATCAGAAGCCTGAGATGAGTGCCTATGAGGTAAGGGATGAAGTGGTCAGGGCTATAAACAGCGGAGATTTTGATTTTATATGTCTCAACTTTGCCAATGGCGATATGGTAGGTCATACCGGTGTATATTCTGCAATCGAAAAGGCAATAATGGCCGTAGATAAGTGTGTGGGTGCTGTTGTGGACGCTGCCCGTGCGAAAGGGTATGAAGTACTGATAATAGCCGATCATGGCAATGCCGATTATGCTCTCAACGAAGACGGAACGCCAAATACTGCTCACTCACTAAATCCGGTTCCTCTAGTGATAGTATCAGACAGGGTGGCAATCGCTGAGGAAGGTATTCTTGCTGACGTTGCTCCTACTATTCTGAAGATGCTTGATGTTGAGATTCCCTCTGAGATGACCGGCCATCCGCTGGTTACATTCAACAAAAAATGATACGCATAGACGACACCGTTATCAGCCTTGATCTGCTGAGTGAGAAGTTTCGCTGTGACCTATCAGTATGCAAGGGCAACTGTTGCAAGTACGGTGATGCAGGTGCACCACTGACAGAATCGGAAGCATTAATTCTTGATGATATATTTCCTGTGATAAGGGATTATCTCCGAAAGGAGGGGGTTGAATCTATCGAAAAGTATGGGACCAGTCTGACTGATATTGAAGGAGAATTGGTTACACCTTTGATTGATGATGCTGAATGCGCATATACCATAGTCTCAGGTGATGTTTTCATGTGTGGCATAGAAAAAGCCTGGCTTGATGGTGTTGTCTCCTTCAGGAAACCTCTTTCGTGCCATCTGTTCCCGGTAAGGATAAAGAACTTCGGCGATTTCACGGCTGTTAACTATGAGAAATGGTCTATATGCCAGGGTGGGCGTGAGGCAGGCCGAAAAGATGATATTCCGGCATTATCATTTCTTAAAGAATCACTTTTCAGGGCCTTTGGCCCGGAGTGGTACAAAGAACTCGTAACTGTAAAAAAGGAGTTGGAATCAAAAAGAAAATTCTGACCATTTTAATCTTTGTGATACTTATTGCTTAATATTTTCATGTTCGTTTCATATCTTTAGCAGATTGGAAACAAACAAATAAAGCTATATCGACATGGAAAAATTTAAGAAGTACATCGAAGAAAACCGTGAGAGGTTCCTCAATGAATTGTTTGAGTTTATCAGAATACCCTCGGTGAGTGCTAAGGCGGAGAATAAGGCGGATATGGTTAAATGCGCTGAGTTTGTCAGGAAATCTCTCCTTGAAGCGGGAGCCGACAGGGCAGAGGTATTCCCTACAGCTGGTCACCCAATAGTCTTTGGTGAGAAGATAGTTGACAGTTCACTGCCAACAGTTCTGATATATGGCCATTATGATGTTCAGCCGGCAGAACCTCTTGAGCTATGGAAGTCACCTCCCTTTGAACCTGAAATAAGGGATGGAAAAATATATGCCAGAGGAGCCGATGATGACAAGGGACAGCTCTTCATGCATGTAAAGGCCTTTGAAATGATGAACAGCATGTCGGAACTTCCATGCAATGTGAAATTTATGATTGAAGGAGAAGAGGAAGTCGGCTCATCGAATCTCGAGAGTTTCTGCCTGAATAATAAAGAGATGCTGTCTGCAAATGTGATACTGATATCTGATACAACGATGATAGCACAGGATATACCCAGCGTAACATCTGGTCTCAGGGGGTTGTCATATATGCAGGTAGAGGTCACCGGACCAGACCGTGACCTTCACTCAGGTCTTTATGGCGGGGCGGTCGTAAATCCCTGCAATGTATTGTGCGACATGATATCCTCGCTTAAGGACGAGAAGGGAAGGATAACCATTCCGGGATTTTATGATGATGTTATTGAGATAAGCGCCGAAGAGAGGAAAGATATGGCCAGGCGCCCTTATAATCACGAGGCGTTTATGAAGTCTATCGATGTTGACGCCCTGGGTGGAGAAGAAGGATTCACTACACATGAAAGACTTGGCATAAGGCCTTCACTTGACGTAAACGGTATCTGGGGAGGTTATACAGGCGAGGGAGCCAAGACAATACTTCCTGCAAAAGCCTATGCAAAGGTTTCAATGAGGCTGGTACCGAATCAGAATTCAGAAAAGATAGCAGAGTTGTTTATACGTCACTTTGAATCGATAGCGCCGGAAGGTGTAAGGGTAAAAGCTGAATATCTGCATGGAGGGCAGGCATATGTCAGTCCGCTTGACACCCCTGAATATGAAGCTGCATCGCTGGCGATGGAGGCTACATTCGGAAAGAAACCGATACCAGTACGCAGTGGTGGCAGTATACCGATTGTTGCCGTGTTTGAGAAGGTGTTGGGTATTAAATCCATACTACTCGGTTTCGGCCTTGATGCTGATGCAATACATTCCCCTAATGAGAGCTATCCGCTCTTCAACTTTTTCATGGGGATAGAGACGATTCCTCTTTACTACAAAAATTACGCAAAGCTGCGGGAGAAGCAGTAGTGAGAATATTGGTCAGGGCTCAACGGTAAGGGAGACAAGTTCAAGACGTGTGGAGGATACTTTCAGCACCTTTATAACTCCTTTACCAACCCTGATGACGTCATTGACTTTTGGTATGCTGCCGTGATGGTAGAAAACCAGTCCGGCCAGAGTTTCGTAGTCATCTTTTTCCGGAAGGTTAAGATTGTACCTTTCATTGAGATAGTCGATGTCGAGTCTGCCTGAGAAAATGTACTGGCCCGGTCCGGTCTCCTTCTCGGTGAAGTCGTATGAATCGTGCTCGTCTTCAATGTCTCCTACAATCTCTTCCAGAACATCCTCGATGGTTACCATGCCCGAGGTTCCCCCGAATTCATCGACAACAAGAGCTACATTTCGTTTGTCTTCGACGAATATTTTGAGCAGTTTGTTGGCGGCCATCGTTTCCGGGACAATTGCCAGTTTTCTGAGGCATGATCTGATATCAGGGGGGCTTTTATAGAGGTCTTTTAGTTCAAAATAGCCTATGATATTATCAATGGAGCCCTCAAATATTGGTATTTTGGAGTATCCTGTATCAATAAATTTCTGTTTTAATTCTGATATAGAGGCGTTTATGTCAAGAGCCACAATTTCCGTCCTTGGCACCATGCACTCCCTGAGCTTTACATTCGGGAACTCCAGCGCGTTGCGGAATATTCTTATATCACTCGTTTCTGACCCATTTTCCTCTGCAGACTCTCCGGCCATACTTAGAAAATGTGTCAGCTCTGTTCTGCTGAAGACCATGTCTTCGTTTTCATCCCTGAACTTTTTTTTGCCTGCAAATATTCTTATAAGCAGGTTGGAGATCCATAGAGTAAACCTGGCTACCGGATAGAATATGTAGTAGAAAAATGCAGCCGGTATGCTTAAGATTCTAAGGAAAAAGTTCGGCGTTATTATGAAGAGGTTTTTTGGGAGGAACTCTGCGAGTCCCAATATTATCAACGTCGACAGTATAGTCTGTATTATTAATGTCGCTGCGTCTGACCCTGTTACATTATGCAGAGATGGTGATATAAGTCGCGAAAATATCAGTCCGAATACAACTAGGGCAATATTGTTGCCGACAAGCATTGTAGATATGAATTGCCCGGGATTCTTTACGAAAGATGAGGCGATTCTGCTACCAAAGGCACCTTGCTTTTTGTCGAGTTCTATCATAAGCCGGTTAGCACTGACAAAAGCAATCTCCATGCCTGAAAAGAAGGCTGAAAATATTACTGCAACTATTATTATCAGGATGCTGTCCATAAGACAAATCTACTTTTTTATTCTCTGGTTGCGCCTGAAGAGGTACATTGAAGCTGATATAATGACTACTATTGCGAATACAATTATATTTCGGGTATCGCCATTTATTACAGATACCGTGAGAGCTCCTGTGGCGAGCAGCAAAACAAGAATCCACAGAAACTCCATGATTATCCTGAAGTTTTTATTCATCCTTAAGGTATATTATTGCGTTTCCGTTTCTTATCTCCCAACGTGAAAACCGGGTATCTGATTCGAATCCGGTACCTGATATTATTCTCTCTTCTCCTGTAATTCTTACGAATTCTTCAGTATGAATAAGCTCCTTTTCTTCGTCCCAGTAAAGAAGTTCTGTCTCCAGCAGTTCGTTCTGTTCGTTATGGGCCCTGACCCCGTACCTCAGCTCCCACAGCCTCTTGCTCTCGTGGTATTTGGCAAACTGTGATGATACCGAAGCAACCTGTTCTTTCCTGCCATCATAGAAGATAACCTCTACACCTTTTGGAAATTCGTTGTAGGTTTCATCATCGATGGTGCGTCTCTCCATTAACGGAGATTTCAGTACCATCTGTACCCTGCCGGAGTCAGTCTGAACAGTTTCAAAATTGCGTACGATTAACGAGGGCAGCGAGCTAACGTCGGCACCAGGTATGATTTCAAGGCTGTTGTCACACGACGATAAAAATATTGCAGCCCCGGCCAGCAGGACTGCAATAGTCTTATTAATAAATTTTATACTACAATCTGATTCCACTGCTATTTTTTGAAACGGACTGTTGTCCTTTCATTTATCCATCCCTTGACAGTGTAGGGCGCTCCTTCATCATAAATACCCACGAAGAAAGCCTCCTCTTTTGTCGGAAAGTTGGCCGCGCATGACGCTATGCTTTCGTTTGCCCTGTCAGCAAGCTGCGAGTCAAGAGTCTTAGCTTTGTTAAGGTAGTCAACTGCTATCCAGAAGCGGGTTTTGTTTTCAAACTCATCTCCTTCAAAAGGTGCCATTGCGTATGCTGAACCGATAATCAGATGAGCCGTACCGTTATTTGGGTTATGGTTGATAGCATCTTTGGCATAGTCTCTTGCCTTAACATAATTGTTGTTGGCGAGTTCGAAGGTACCAAGCATTGAAAGGTAACTGGACTTCTTCGCCGGATCGGATTCAAGATCTACAGCCTCGAGAAAGTATTTTTCTGCTTCGGAGAAATTATTTTTGCTGACATTCATCTGCGCAAGATGATATGCTGCATTGGCTGATTTTTCAAGTTTGTACAGGTTCTCCACGCTTACATAATAGAGCTCTGAATCAGTACACTGTGCATTGTCAAGAAGACTGATTACCTTTTTCAGCAGGGCCACATCCTCAGGCTTTTCGTTTACTTTCGGAGTAAAAAGCGGGATAAGATTAGCACATGTAGCTACACCACTCTGCTTGAAAAATCCGTCAATGAGGTCCTTGGCATTCTGAAAATCTGCAACCGACTTGCCGAGGCTGATTTTGTTTTCTGCTATTTCAATTAACTTTGAATAGTTGTTGATAACCGCCTCCTCAAATACCTGACGCGAAGCGTACATGTTCATTGTGTTGATCATTTGGGTAATCATAATTCCGCTTGTAATATCTTCGGATTCCTGATCAAGATATGGTTGCAGAACATTGTATGATTCCTTAATAAGTTCAGGATGGTTGTTGGCAAACTGGTTCATGAATCCGGCCTTCCTCAGATCCCATGTCGGCTTGTCGCCAAAATACATTGCTCTGCGGTCCTGCATCATGAATATGGTGTCCAGATAAGCTCTGTCCTTTGTCTCTGAATAGAAGTGCTGGAACATCTTCTCACCCCGGACATAGATATTGGTCGATGACGCCGGACATTCATTGAAGTTCTGGCGCCAGAATCCTACTGCCATGTCATAATTATCCTGATCGTAATATCCTGCGTACAACGATTGATTTTTAACACATTCCAAACTATCGGCAGGAGTTGCTCCATATTTGCCCGTAATTGTGGCATTTTGGGCATCTGCTGATATTGCTGCAAAAGCCGCAAGGAAAACGATTGTAAGAATTCTGTGTAACGTTGCTTTCATTTTAATTCTATTTTGTTATTCATATTTTGCTTTCAGGAACCAGTAATCATACAGGTTCAGGCTTAAACCAAACGAGAAGCAGTTTTCTCTGTGCAACCCGTTATTCAAAGAACCGGCCCGTGAGTTCCAGTCTGCGAAGATATTAATTTTTGACCAGGAACGTGGCATCGGAAAACCTATACCAAAAGTGATGCCAAACTCTTTAATCTGCTCTCCGTTAACTTCAAGGTAGTTGTCTGAAACGTGCCCCCCCAGCCGGTATTCAAGCCTTTGAAGGTAATTGTAAATGGATCCTCTTTCAGGTATATATTCTATTCCGGCCCTGAAGCTGTTTGTCGATGCCAGTCTGTTTGAGGTACCGTACAACTGAGCATTATCCCATCCGGTGTTTGCATATTCAGCTGCTACTGTTAGCTTGTCAGCAATGTTATAGCTTACACCTGCCCTTATTGTCTGTGGCAGCCTTATACGACCATCAGGGATATCTGTTTTTGTCAACGTGTCGGGAGAATAGGGCGGCTGTCCGTAGTTGGAAAAGCGCATGAACAAATCGCTGTAGTTTGATTTGTATTCGCTTCCGACAGACCATGCTATTCCGGGAGTAATTGACTTCCTGTTTTTAAGGTTGATGGTATATTGCAGACCTGCTTCAAATCCAAAACCCCTCACTGTCATTTTTTCTTCGCTGCGGCTGATAAAGGAAGTCGGATCAGACTCGAAGTAATACTCATTTATTCTGTTCAACTCACCGAAGAGGACACTCATGTTAACTCCTGCAGAGAGATTAGGAACCAAAGCCATTCCGGTTCCAAGAAAGGCTCGGTTCAAACCGCCTGTTCCCTTGTGGCTGATGTTCAGGGTTCCGGTCAGAGGGTCATATTCCGGATCGTCTTCGGTGATCTGACGGGAGATGTAGTAATAACCGTTGCTGTATGGCAACAACCCTGCCGTAAAACCAATACCCTTTGCCAGGGGAAATGATATTACCAGGTGGTCGAAGTTCATATCGTCACTGAAATGGCTGCCCGACCTGTCTTTCAGGTAAGCAGCAGTATAGTCTATGCCTATGTCGAATACAAAAGAGTTGGTGTCCAGGCTGGCATAGGAGGCAGGATTCGTCCATGAAACTGAAGTATTGTCCTTAAGTGAAACAGATACTCCACCCATACCTGCCGACCTGAAATTATAGGCCGGTTCCAGCATTCCAAGATTGAACCTTGCATAAGGTGAGTTGACCATCTTCTGACCATATGCCGAAAAGAAAATCGACATACCTGCTATCAATGCAAGGATTCTATAGTTTTTAATGCGCATTATACTCAAGTATGAAATTCAATCCCCTGGTTACAAGTTCGGGCTCCAGTGTTACCTTCTCATCCATTTTGGCTGACAGAAACTCTGCGTCGCCTCCGGTCATTATAACCATTCCGTCGGGATATATTTTTTTAAAACTGCGAATATACTCATTTATTTCAAAAACAATTCCATTAACCACTCCGCAGTTTATTCCGCTGACAGTACTGCTGGCCGGAAAAATCGTATCTTCATTTCTTTCAACCAATGGCAATCTTCCCGTAAAACTGCTGAGTGCCCTGAAGCGTATATCCAGACCCGGCGATATTGAGCCACCGCGATATGTCTCTTTTGTCAGCAGATCATATGTCACCGCTGTGCCTGCGTCGATTACCAAAACGTTACTGTCTGCATATTTATTGTATGCCCCGGCGACAGCAGCGAGCCTGTCCATCCCAAGAGTTTGAGGTGTCTGGTAATCAATTTTAAACGGGAAGGAGGAAGCATGTGTAAGATGATGAAAGTATTCTGCAATATTCTTTATATCAGCTATAACAGGCTCGGGAACATCCCTGACGGTTGATAGGATAGCTTTCTTTACAGGTTGTTCCATATCGCCGACAAACTTTATCATCGATTCAAAACCTGTCAGTTTTGACTTAAGAATGATTTGATCGCTCTCAATCAGAGCAATCTTCAGCGATGTGTTACCTATATCAATAATCAGATTCATCTCCTGCAAGACCGGCGGCACAAAAATAGAAAAAACTACAGGGATTCAGACATTCCGGACAGAATTTTATGCGCTGCACTGATGGTGTTTATCTCTGTCACAGTGAGAGTAAGCCTGTTTTCTTTCTGTCGCATCCTCATCTGGTTCTGCCTCCGGTTTACATAATTCATAAGGGAGGCAAACTTTGGTGAGCGGTAGAATGGTGAGTCAGGATCAGAATCGAAGGTGATAATCATCATATTACCTTTGAGTGATATCTTTTCCATACCCATGGATGATGCTATCCATTTGAGCCTTACCACTCTTAAAAGTGAATTTGCTTCGGTAGGTATTGGGCCAAACCGGTCTTTCAGCCTCAATTCGAAATCTTCAAGTTCTTTTTCATTCTGAATCTCGTTAAGTTCCCTGTATAGTCTTATGCGCTCAGGGATATTCGAAACGTAATCATCAGGGAACATTATCTCAAGATCAGTATCTATCTGGACATCAGCTGCTATATAATCAGGTTTATGACTTTTTTCAGTCTCACCAATTTCTTCCGGCACGTAGCCTTCCTCCTCCCTGAGTTCCATAGCAGCTTCCTTAAGTATCTTCTGGTATGTTTCAAAGCCAATATCTGCTATGAAACCGCTCTGTTCTCCACCAAGGAGGTTCCCGGCTCCCCTTATATCAAGATCTTGTAACGCAATATTGAAGCCACTTCCCAATCCGGAAAATTCCTCAATTGCCAGGACTCTTCTGCGGGCATCATGAGAGAGTGAAGTGAGAGGTGGCGTGAGAAGATAGCAGAAAGCTTTCCGGTTCGACCTGCCAACCCGGCCCCTGAGTTGATGCAGCTCCGATAATCCGAACTGGTGGGCCTCATTTATAAAAATGGTGTTTGCATTCGGAATATCAAGGCCTGATTCAATTATAGTCGTTGCAAGTAATACATCATAATCTCCCTGGATAAATCCGGACATTATCTTTTCCACCTCCTGCCCTGGCATTTTACCATGAACTACCGCGGTCTTAATGCCAGGACATATTCGCTCTATGGTACCCTGCATGACTTTAATACTGTCGACTCTGTTATGGATGAAGAAGACCTGACCATTACGTTCAACTTCATATTCAATACCCTCTCTTATAATATCCTCATTGAAGCCGTGCAGCTCTGTAACTATTGGCACTCTGTTGGGTGGCGGGGTGTTTATGACTGACATGTCGCGTGCGCCTATGAGCGAGAACTGCAGGGTTCTTGGTATTGGTGTGGCGGTTAGTGTCAGTGTGTCAACGCTGGCTTTCAGTTTTTTAATCTTCTCCTTAACGGCTACTCCGAAACGCTGCTCCTCGTCCACAATCAGGAGGCCAAGATTCCTGAATCTGATATCTTCTCCTACAAGGCGATGTGTGCCTATTATAATATCAATTGAACCATCGGAAATCTGTGATGCGATTTTCTTCTGATCTGCAGATTTTCGATGCCGGCTGATATAATCTACCCTGCAGGGAAACCCCTCCAGTCTTGATAGAAAGGTTCTGTAGTGCTGAAGTGCAAGTATTGTTGTAGGAACCAGGACAGCTGTCTGCATTCCGTCGGTGGCAGCCTTGAAGGCGGCCCTGACAGCCACTTCAGTCTTTCCAAAGCCAACATCTCCGCATATTAACCTGTCCATCGGATGCTGACTCTCCATATCTCTCTTCACAAGTTCTGTTGCTGCCAGCTGATCGGGTGTATCTTCATATATGAATGATGCCTCAAGCTCTCTCTGAAGATATGAATCGGGGGAATAAGAAGTGCCTGGCATGGTAACTCTCGCGGCATATATCTTTATCAGGTCGCGTGCAATATCCTTGATCTTCCGCTTGGTTTCCTGCTTAAGCTTTTGCCATGCCCCCGATCCAAGCTTGTGTATTCTTGGTTCCTCAGCTTCACGTCCCTTGTATTTTGATATACGGTGAAGGGAATGAATACCAACGTAGAGGGTGTCATTGTCTCTGTAAACCAGTTTTATGGCCTCCTGAATCCGGCCATTTACCTCTATCTTCTCAAGTCCTCCGAAACGACCGATACCATGATCGGCATGAACTACATAGTCGCCCGGATTGAGACCGGTAATCTCCTTTAGTGAAATACTATCCTTTCTGGTGAAATAGCCGCGGATCCTGAAGCGGTGGTATCTGTCGAATATCTGGTGGTCGGTATAAAGAACTGTCTTAAGGTCGTGATCAATGAATCCGCCGTGTAGGTTAAAAAGAAGGGTATCAAAAGCGATTTCGGGATCAATTTCTGAGAATATGTTACGTAATCTCTCTATCTGGGCCTCATTCTCGGAAACTATGCAATTACTGTAGCCCTTTTCCATGTTTTCTCTCAGCCTGTCACCCAGCAGGGTGAAATTCTTGCTGAAATTAGGCTGCGGTTCGGTATTGAATGAAAAACTCCTTGCTACAGCCAGGGTGCTGTTTTTTCCTGTAATGAAACTCCTGAAACGTTTTATCTCCTCAAACACCCGGTTTCCTGTAAGCAGAGATGCGTGGCCCCTGTCATCAGGCTCTTCCGGCCCTGGCGAACCATGGCCAAAGTATATCTCATTAATTCGCTCCCTGCAATAATCAGGTGAATGGATCCATATAACCGTGCTGTCAGGTACAAAATCAAACAGAGAATCCTTAACCTCCTCGATGGTTACATCCTGTATGTTGGGAATAACATTTATTTCGTTCACTATCTTTTCAGAAAGCTGGTCGTCAGGATTGAATATTCTTATAGATTCAATCGTGTTTCCGTCAAAATCAAGACGGAAAGGCTTGTCTGTTGAGAATGAGAAAAGATCTGTAATACTGCCCCTGACAGCATATTGGCCGGGCTCATAAACAAAGTCTGTCCGCACAAAACCGTATTCCTGCAATACTTCTTCGATAAAGTCAGGGGAGAGATCTTCGCCTCTTTTTATCTTAAGGGTGTTTTTTCTGAGGTTTCTTCTGCTTATGACCTTTTCCATAATGCCCTCAGGATAGGTTACTATATAACTCCTTCCCTCTCCTGAGGCAAGCCTGCTCAAAACGTTTGTCCTGAGAACAATATTAGCAGGGTCGGTCTGGTTGTATCTTGCAGACCGTTTGTATCCTGATGGGAAAAAAAACACCGATTCCTCTCCCGCCAGGGAAACGAGATCGTTATAGAACCAGGCCGCATCATCCTTTTCAGGAAGTATTGCCAGAAAATGTGAGCCGGAATCATTAAAAATAGCCCCTGAAATCAATGACGCTGATGATCCTGTAAGTCCCTCAAGTTCAATTGCCTCTGGCTTAACAAGTTCAGCCTCCTTTAAGAGCTGTTCATACAGTTCATGCGTTCTGTAGAGGTTTGCCGGATCAGTAACCCTCTTATGACCAGATGTCGGCGACCGTTCATTCACAATCGTTGTCCTTGCAGAAATCAAGAAACTCCTCCAGCTTCCTGACCATATTTACTGAACCTACATAAAAAGGAGCTCTTTCATGTAACGATGAAGGTTCGAGATCAAGTATCCTCTTGTGGCCATCAGATGCTTTTCCTCCGGCCTGTTCAGCCAGGAACGAGATGGGATTGCATTCATATACCAGGCGAAGCTTCCCGCGGGGAGCATTTTCGTACTGAGGGTAAAGAAAGATACCCCCTTTCAGAAGGTTCCGGTGAAAATCTGATACCAGCGATCCTATATACCTTGATGTATATGGCCGGTTAGTTGTATCTTCCTTTTCCTGGCAGTATTTGATATATTGCTTCACACCTGTGGGAAACTTTACATAATTACCCTCATTAACTGAGTAAATATGCCCGTCTGCCGGGGTTTTGATATCCGGATGGGAGAGGCAGAATTCTCCCATGGAGGGATCAAGAGTGAATCCGTTGACGCCATTTCCTGTTGTATACACCAGCATTGTTGAAGAGCCGTAAATGACATATCCTGCAGCTACCTGACGCGATCCTGGCTGCAGGAAATCCTCCTTTGTGGCCTTCTCTCCCCTCGGCGAAAGCCGGCGGTAGATGGAAAATATGGACCCCACGGAAACATTAACGTCAATATTTGAAGATCCGTCAAGAGGGTCTATACATACAACGTATTTGCCATCCCTTCCGAAAGCATCGGTAAAGACTATCTCGCTCTGATTCTCTTCAGAAGCAAGACCGCAGCATTCACCGCTTGAAAGCAGAGCGTCAATAAAAACCTCATCGGCATATATATCAAGCTTTTGCTGAGTCTCGCCCTGAACATTTATGGAGCCTGCCTTGCCAAGAATCTCAACCAGTCCGGCCCTGCGTATCTTGGTATTTACCATTTTGGCGGCAGTGCCTATGTGATGAAGCAGTGTCGAAAGCTCTCCCTTTGCAAAAGAAAAATCCTTTTGCTTCTGAATGATAAAATCATTTAGGGTAGTAATATTGTAACTATTCATTAAGGTTAGTTTTGGGTATGGGTTGGTACAAAAATACGAACAAATCTTGTGATTAAAAACCTTCTTAAATCATCATTCTGCAAGAATAAGCTTAAAGAGTGCCCTGTGCCCGAACAATGTACCCTGGCTGTCTCTGAATTCGTACCCCAATATTATCGATTTTACAATCTTTTTGATCTCACTCGTGGCCGGATGATAGTACCAGTCCTCTGTAAACTGCAACTTGGCAACACCTGTGCCTGAAGAATTCATCTCGTTTACAAGTTTTCTTACATCCGCAGGTGTAATCGATTCTCCTGTTAGCATGTCATAAGCCTGCAGTTTTTCTGCATACAACTTTTGAAACAGGTCTTCTATCATAATGTTGCCATTATATCCACTCATCCTTTCAGTTTCCCAGGGATCAGCTTCAGCGGGAGGGTTTACAATAACATCGTAATTAATATCTTTTGCAATGAGAATGAAGCCGGAATCGGCCTCTGCAACAGGTCCCGGTCTTACAGGAGCATCACTACTGGTACGATTGTGGCAGCCTGTCAGAAAAAACAGAGATAAAACAGATGCACTGAGGAGAAAGCGTGTCAGTTTAGTCATTATCGTCAGAATCTGAAGCGGACCTGTTGTCCCCTGTAGTCATTATTAATGATACCGTTATCGTATACAATATTCCCGTTAACAACGGTTGTCATAACCTTCGATTTGAATGTTTGCCCGGTAAAAGGAGACCAGCCGCAACGGTACAGGATATTGTCGTACCATACTTTCCATGGGTCGTCAGGATTAACAATACAGATGTCTGCCTTGTAGCCTTCCCGTATGAAACCTCTCTCTTCAATCCGGAAAAGCAGTGCCGGGTTATGGCACATCTTCTCCACAATCTTTTCAAGACTTATGATTCCCTGGTGATGCAGTTCAAGCATGGCAACAAGTGAATGCTGAACAAGCGGTCCGCCCGAAGGCGCTTCATTGTATGACCTGCTTTTTTCTTCAATAGTATGAGGTGCGTGATCTGTTGCAATTATATCAATAAGGTCACTGTTAACGGCTTCCCTTAATGCTTTTCTGTCGAATGCAGTTTTTATCGCCGGGTTCCATTTTATGAAATTCCCTTTGATGTCGTAGGCAGCCTCGTCGAACCATAGATGGTGAACGCAGACCTCACCTGTTATAAGTTTCTGATCAAGAGGTTTGTTGTTGTCGAATAGTTTGATTTCATCGGCAGTGGAGAGATGCAGAATATGCAGCCTCGTGCCATATTCCCTGGCAAGTGCAACTGCTTTCGATGATGATGTCAAGCAAGCTTCACGGCTCCTGATCTCAGGGTGAAGGTAGACAGGTATCTTATTTCCATATTTGAGCCGGGCCGACTCAAAATTCCTTTTGACAATCTCTTCCTCTTCACAATGACATGCCACCGGTGCCTTTACATTCCTGAATATCTCCCTCAGTGTTGCCTCATTATCAACAAGCATATTGCCTGTCGATGAACCCATAAATACCTTTATTCCGCAATAGAGTGACCTGTCGGTATCGAGCAGGTCATTGATGTTGTCGTTGGTGGCACCTAAATAGAAAGCATAGTTTATTAATGACGTTTCATTTGCTATTGCCAGCTTTGCCAGTAGATTTGCTTTGGTCGTTGTCGGAGGGTTTGTATTTGGCATCTCCATAAATGTTGTAACTCCTCCTGCAGCTGCTGCCCTTGATTCTGTGAATATTGATCCCTTGTGGGTGAGCCCCGGTTCTCTGAAGTGTACCTGGTCATCAATAATACCGGGAATTACATACATTCCGTTAGCATCGATAATCCGGGCATTATCAGGAACAATGCTTTTGTCAATGTTGCCTATAGCGGCTATTTTTTCATTAGCGATCAACAGGTCTCCCGCGAATCTCCTTCCTTCATTTATTATTGTGCCTTTTTTGATATGGATAACATTCATGACCCGGTTTGTTTTAGTAATTTGCCATGCCTGCGGAAAATACTCCTTATTTTCATCCTCAGTACCCCCCAGAGAGCCTCGTTGAATATTCCTCCTGACATTTTTGATGAACCCATCTTTCTTTCCGTGAAAATTATCGGGATCTCAACGATATTATAGCCCATCTTCCAGGCGTTGAATTTCATCTCGATCTGAAATGCATATCCAACCGATTTTATAAGTTCAGGTTTGATATTTTCAAGCACCTCCCGGCGATAACATTTGAATCCGGCTGTAGTATCCTTTATCTTCATGCCGGTTATCACCCTTACATATATAGAAGCAAAATAAGACATTAACACCCTGCTCAGAGGCCAGTTGACCACGTTGACTCCGCTTATATAGCGTGACCCTATTGCTACATCCGCTCCCTCTTCTTTGCAGGTTCTGTATAGTCTTACAAGATCATTGGGATCGTGAGAGAAGTCTGCGTCCATCTCATATATATAATGGTAGTCCTTCTCCAATGCCCATCTGAATCCCGTAATGTATGCCGTACCGAGCCCTAGTTTTCCCTCTCTTTCAATAAGATGAATACCATCATGCTCCTTCTGCATTCTCTTAACAATTGAGGCAGTGCCGTCGGGAGAGTTGTCGTCTATTATCAGTATATCAAATCTGTGCTCCAGGCTTTTAATTGCCCGTATCAGAGGCTCAATATTCTCAGATTCATTGTAGGTTGGTATTATAACCAGGTTCTCCATCCTTTCTGTCTATGGCGCTAAAATAACTAATTCAATTCACATGTCGACACAAACGGTGTCATAATATTAGTCATCATGAGGCCTGCGGAAAGCTACAGTTCCCAGAGGGCTGCAGCCGTAGGAGCAAGGATTTGGTCCACTCAGGACTAAAGTTGTAAGATTCGGCAGCTTCTTCCTGTTATTCAGAAAAAAATAATCAGGAAAATCATTGCGAATATGAAACAACATATTACTTTTGCACCCGCTTTCATAGGAAAGCGGGTGCTTTGGAAAGCTTCTTCAGTGTATTATATTGACAGACAGAGCCTTGATGTAAAGGTTGTGTTGCGTTAAAAATCTGAAGAAATAATTTGCAGAGAATTTAGTGAAGCATTATCTTTGTCGTCCCTTTCCTCATTTTTTTGGGGGGGTATAATTGAGAGAGTTCTTTGAATATATTGAGATAAAGACAGGCG
This sequence comes from uncultured Rikenellaceae bacterium, assembly GCA_964568875.1. GTDB lineage: Bacteria > Bacteroidota > Bacteroidia > Bacteroidales > VadinHA17 > SLNP01. The sequence goes on from CAZMSH010000024.1 coordinate 61,536, forward strand.
GGC
>CAZMSH010000025.1:0-169 GCA_964568875.1 uncultured Rikenellaceae bacterium
TGGGGTCAATTCTAACCCATGCGGCGCACTGTGAAAGACGGGGACTTCTGCTGTGGTATTGTCATCCGACCCCGCTGGGGTCAATTCTAACCCACCCGGCACACCGTGAAAGAAGGGGGCTCTGTGAATGCTATTAATATTTGACCCCGCTGGGGTCAATTCTAACCCA
>CAZMSH010000025.1:269-53678 GCA_964568875.1 uncultured Rikenellaceae bacterium
TGCGGCGCACTGTGAAAGACGGGGACTTCTGCTGTGCTATTTATCATCCGACCCCGCTGGGGTCAATTCTAACCCACCCGGCGCACTGTGAAAGACGGGGACTTCTGCTGTGCTATTATTTAATGTGCTTCGAGCCAATTACTTCCTGTGCCGGTGTCAATTAGAAGCCTTACCTTAAGTTTTGCTGCCCCTTCCATCTCCTTAACCACCATTTTCCGTAGCTGCTCCAGGTTTTCAGGCTTCACCTCAAAAACAAGTTCGTCATGTACCTGCAGTATCATCCTGGCTTCGGGAATATATCTTTTTATCCCGGAACAGATCCGTATCATTGCTATTTTAATAATATCAGCTGCCGTTCCCTGTATCGGCGCATTAATGGCATTTCTCTCAGCGTTTCCCCTTACAACCTGGTTTCTCGAATTTATATCAGGCAGGTATCTCCTTCGGCCAAACATAGTTGTTACATATCCTTTCTCCCTGGCTCTCTTTATGCATTCATCCATATAGAGTCTGACTCCGGGGTAAGATGCAAAGTAACCGTCTATCAGTTCCTTTGCTTCCTTCCTTCCTATTGTAAGCCTCTCTGCCAGTCCGAATGATGAAATGCCATATATAATTCCGAAGTTTGCTGTCTTGGCCCTTGCCCTCATCTCACGTGTCACCTCCCCTATCGGCACTCCGAAGATCTTGGATGCAGTTGCAGCATGAATGTCATTACCCGACTCAAAGTCAGCGATCATGGCTTCATCACCGCTCAGATGGGCCATCAAACGCAGCTCTATCTGTGAGTAGTCGGCAGAGAAAAATGTATAGCCTTCAGCAGGTACAAACGCTTTTCTGATCTCCCTGCCCGACTCATCACGTACAGGGATATTCTGCATATTCGGATTGTTACTGCTTAGCCGGCCTGTTGATGCAACTGCCTGGTTGAAAGATGTATGTATCCTGCCTGTCTTGCTTCTTATTAGCTGGGGCAGTGATTCAACATACGTGGAAAGAAGTTTTGAAAGCCCTCGAAATTCCAGCACCTTGTTAACTATTGGGTGCTTATGTGACAATCGCTGAAGTATCTCTTCATTCGTACTGTATTGTCCGGTCCTGGTCTTTCGGGCATCAGAATCAAGCTTGAGCCGTGTAAACAGAATGTCGCCCAGCTGCTTTGGAGATGCAATATTAAACTCCTGACCGGCAAGTGAAAATATCTCCTTTTCGAGTGCAATAAGCTGCTCCCGAAGCTGAACTGCATATTCTTTCAGGTCACCAGTGTTGAGACATATTCCATTGCGTTCCATTTCTGCCAGCACACCTATCAGGGGCATCTCAATTTTCTCGGCCAATTCGAGCAGACCTTCCTTTTCAAGCCGGGGCAGGAAGTAGTTGTACAACTGCCAGGTAATGTCGGCATCTTCGACAGCATACTCAACTATATCTTTCACTGGTACAGTGCTCATACTTCTCTGACCTGAACCTTTACTTCCTATAAGCGACTCGATAGGTACCGGTTTATAACTCAGGTAAGCTTCTGCCAGGTAGTCCATCTTGTGACGCATATCAGGCTCGAGCAGGTAGTGGGCAATCATGGTGTCAAAGAGAGGTCCGCGCACCTCAATATTGTAATTTCCCAGTACCTGTAAGTCAAACTTCAGGTTATGACCAACCTTCAGAGATCTTTCTGAAGCAAACACAGGCTTCAGAATATCCAGTCTGGCTTGTATGTCAGACAAGGCACCGTCAAAGTGTACTAAAAAGCCTGTGCCTTTTTCCCAGGAGAATGCTATGGCCACCAGCTCTGAGTCCAGTGCACTGATTTCGGTAGTTTCGGTATCGAAGCAGAAAGCTTCAAGTGAGATGAGTTTTTCGGCCAGCTCCCTCAGTTCATCAATTGTTTCAGCCAGCCTGTAATCATGCGGCGTATTACTTATATTATTAAAAGACTGAGATATACTAGATTCACCTGCAGCAACAGTATCAAACAGAGAGGCTTGGGTAGTGGTTTCAGGGATGCGGGGTGCGGGTTTACTACCTGCGTTTGTGAGCTCTTCAGGCTGTCGCAGGTCCCTGTCAGGGGTGGGGGTCACGGATTGTGGTGTATGCTGCGAAGCTTGCTGAATGCCGGCGAGCAGCCTTGAGGAGGCTGTGCGGAACTCCAGTTCAGCAAAAAGCTGCTTCAGAGCTTCAATATCTGCACCTCCGTAGCTTATCTTCTCTTCTTCAAACTCAACAGGCACATTTTGTTCAATTGTAGCCAGTTTCTTGGAAAGGATTATCTGATCAGCATTACTCTCCACAATTTCCTTCACCTTTCCGGTCAGCTTGCTGCTACCCGCAATAAGCTCCTCTACGGAGCCGAATTCAGCAAGCAGTTTCTGAGCTGTCTTGGGACCTATGCCCGGTGCTCCCGGAATATTGTCTGAGCTATCGCCCATCAGTGCCAGCAGGTCTATAACCTGTGAAGGCTCCTTCACTGAAAATTCACGTCTGACATCATCGACACCCCATACCTTAGCAGCATCACCACTGCGGGAGGGCTTGTACATCATTACTGTTTCTGTAACCAGCTGGGCAAAATCCTTATCGGGGGTCATCATATACGTGACATACCCTCGTTCAGCAGCCTGCCTGGCAAGGGTCCCGATAACATCATCAGCTTCATATCCGGGAACCTCTATGACCGGAATGCCAAGGCCTTCAATCAGCCTCTTGACATAAGGCACCGACAATCTGATATCTTCAGGGGTTTCATCGCGGTTTGCCTTGTATTCGGGGTATATTTCATGCCTGAAGGTGGGAGATGGCGGATCAAAAACCACAGCTATATGTCCGGGCCTCTGATTCTGCAGTATATCTTCAAGTGCAAGCAGGAATCCGAAAACAGCCGATGTGTTTTGCCCTTTTGAGTTTACCCTCGGGTTTTTAATAAATGCATAATAGGCCCTGAAAATGAGGGCGTATGCATCGAGCAGGAATAATTTCTTTTCTTTTTCTTCGGTCATGGTCAGATTGTTTACCGGTTATCACCGGCGTGCCACTCGGCGTACGATGTGGCAGTTTCATAAAGTTTCAGGCTGTGAAGAATAACCTCAGGGGGCAGTCGTTTTCTGATCCTGACTGAAAAATCTGCAACCAGATTTTCACAAGTTGGCTGATAATCGACCACTACAGTATTGCCGAACAATACCCTGAAAGATTCTACTTTTTCTTCCGACTCATATTTACTGACTACAACGGAATGGTCAAATACATTCACTATCTCCTGCTGTACTATTCTTTTCAGGTCACCGAAGTCAATAACCATTCCAAGTTTCGGGTTAGCACGGTCTTCGACCGGCATACCCGCGACGGTAACGAAAAGCTTGTATGAATGCCCGTGTACATTGCGGCAAGGTCCGTCATAGTTGCTCAGCACATGTGCCATTTCGAAACCGAATTCTTTTGTAACCCTTATAAGTGCCATGGTATAAAAAATATTTACGCCATAAAGTTAACTATTCTACATCTCAATTGTTTAAAAAGTTAATAAGCTGTTAAAATGGCAGCATATTTGGCATTTTTTGATTCCGGCATCGAATTAATAAGTAATTTTGCCGGCGACCTTTTTAATAATCAGGAGGTTTAATATGGAGAAGACGATGACTATGACATTCCCTGCACTGCTGGCTGATACGGTTGACAAATACCCTTCCTCAGTGGCATTCGGATTTGTAGGGGAGCAGCCCATGACCTACGGAGAAGTTGCCGTTAAGGTTTCTGCTCTGATGGCAATGCTCGAGAATGCAGGCATAGACAAGGGAGACAAGGTTGCCATTTTCAGTAACAACATGCCCAACTGGGGTGTGGCATATTTTGCAATAACTTCAATGGGGGCCGTGGCAGTACCGATACTTCCCGACTTTTCCCCTGCCGAAGTTGCCAATATAATCGAACACTCGGAAGCAAAACTGATATTCTCCTCTGAATCGCTGTTGCACAAAACGTCGGAAATAAAGCCGGAGATCAGCAAGGTGAAGCTCGATGATTTTTCAGTTGTTACCGCGGAAAACGGATTCTCGTTCATAGAGCCCTCGGTTCCATCGAAAGAATATGAAGTTGAAGAAAATGACCTGGCGGCCATTATTTATACTTCGGGAACCACGGGGCGCTCAAAAGGGGTGATGCTCAGCCACCGCAACATATGCTTCACTGCATACGGCGGGTCGCTTATACAGCCGCTGGATGAGAATGACCGTTTTCTGTCGGTTCTGCCGCTGTCGCACACCTATGAAAATACGCTGGGATTGATTCTTCCGGTAATGCACGGATCGGCGGTATGGTATCTGCGCAAACCGCCCACAGCGCCTGTGCTGCTGCCTGCATTGCAGGAGATTAAACCAACGGTAATGCTTACGGTTCCGCTGATAATAGAGAAGATATACTTCAACAAGATAGTGCCCACTATGAATGAAAAAGCATTGACCAGGGTGCTTTTCAAATTCGGGCCAACACGGAAGCTGCTCAGCGCTGTAGCCGGTAAAAAGCTCAAGGCCACTTTTGGGGGCCACCTTAAGTTTTTCGGTATAGGAGGCGCAAAGGTTAACAAAGTTGTTGAGCGGTTTCTTATAGAGGGAAAATTCCCATATGCCATAGGATACGGACTGACAGAGACCTCGCCGCTAATAGCCGGGTTCGGACCTTTCCGCGGAACATGGGAATCTACCGGTCCGGCAATGAATGGTGTTACCTTAAGAATAGATAATCCTGATCCGGCAACAGGTGAGGGTGAGATATGGGCCAAAGGTGACAATGTCATGAAGGGTTACTACAAGGAGCCTGACATGACAAGAGAGGTTCTTACTGAAGATGGATGGTTCAAAACCGGCGATCTGGGCTTTCTCGACAATAAAGGTAACCTGTTCATCAAGGGCCGCCTGAAAAATATGATACTTAGTTCTACAGGTGAAAACATCTATCCTGAAGAGATAGAGTCTGTTATCAACAACTTCAGGCACGTGGTTGAATCTCTGGTAATAGAAAAAAAGGGAAAGCTTGTGGCAATGGTACACCTCAATATGGAAGAGCTTGAAGCCAAATATCTGTCTGTAAAGGAGGAGATAGCTCGCCGCAAGGAAGATTTCATAAATGATATACTTGCAGAACTTCAGGATTATGTCAATTCACAGGTTGGCAGGGGAAAGCGACTGGCGATGGTTGTACTTCAGCCTGAGCCGTTCCAGAAGACCCCAACAATGAAGATCAAGAGGTTTTTGTATTATTAGAATACCGGATCAGGTGTCAGGCTTACCACCAACAGGCTGTAAACCAACCTGAGATCTGCTGCAATTCAGTTGCCATTCTTAATCGTAACCAAACTCCGGTCATACTGGCGTGATATACGCTTTTCCGTTCCATTTGATATTACCGGTATCAGAACCCAAATCAGTTGCCTGGAAAAAAACATTTGCAAAACAAGGCAAAATTGATTATATTATCCGGATTATGCAGTGTTTTTGGTAAAAGAGCTGCATAATGATATTATTTACCTTAATTTTTTAAACATGAGCATAAAAGAAAAAGTCAAGCAACAAATTGATGAAATTGACGACCAGATTGATCTTTGGGAGTCCAGAATTGAAAGCGTAAAAGCAGATGCCAAAGTTGAATACAAAAAGAAACTCTCTGATCTGAAGACAAAAAGAAATGAAATCAGGAGAAAATATGATGAGTTGACAGATGCTGCAGAAGAGAGGTGGGATGAATCGAAGGAGGTATTCACTTCAGCATCTGACTCGTTCAGGGAAGGATTTAGTAAACTCAAGTCGTTGTTCGAATAAACTATTTGAACAACTGACTAATCAGTCTGTGTCTGTTTTGATTAATCAGAAGTGCTAAGAATCAAAACTGTTTGTCCGAATAAGAGTTAGCCGAAAAGCTTTAAGAGTAGGTAAAATAAAAAGAATTGGAAGTTATGAAAACAACTGTCAGATTAATTTTTGCCATCACCATGCTAATGATGATTGGATGCGGTCAATCAAAAAAAGAAAAGGAAACCACTGCAAAAGATGTTAAGGAAGAATTGCAGGATGTAGTAGACGTTTCGAAAGAGTATTCATCAGAATTGGTTGATGATTTAGACGCCGGGATTAATAGTATCCGCGAAAGCATTAACGAAAAAATGGATAAAGCCATCGCCGGATATGAAGCGCTTGGTGACGAGATGAAGGATAAGTATAATGACCGGATGAAGGATATTGAAAATCAAAAGAAGGAACTGGAAGATAAAATTGAAGAGTATAATCAGGCTGCCACAGAGAGAAAGGAAGTACTAAAAAAGGAAGTTGAGACATTAAAAACTGCATTGGAAAAGAGCATCGAAACGTTCGAAAAAGAGATGTCAAAATAAAAGGAGTTTTTCCTCCTCATTTTTGAATAAGCAATCTGTCTTTCATGCAAAGTTCAGGGCTGAGCTTTGAACTAGGGATAAAGGGATGGCAGTAACGGCTATATTGCCGGCTTGGGATTAAATCAATCCTGTCAGCACAGCTTGTGAATTGGTTTATTTATGATACTTTATTATTAATCCTCAAGAGATATGAAAACAATAGGAGTTTTAATCAATGAGATTTTCAAATCAGCTGATTTGATTCGTTTTGCTGCACTGCTGGGGAGAGATATCAAGGCAAAAATTAAGGTCTTGCATGTTCAATACCCGCAGGTGCAGGGTACCCCGGGTTACATGGGAGCAGCAGTAGTTGCACCAACCCCTGAACAGCTTCAACAGGTTTCAGATGAAGCTAAGGAGGCTGTTGATGAAGTAATTAAAGAACTGAAAGCCAAGGTGTCAGGACTCCCCTCTGTTGAGTTTTATTCTGAGATGGGTGTTGCATCTGCAATACTGAAGGAGAAAGTTGAAGACAAGTCTTATGACATGGTGATGCTTCAGGGCCATGCTGACAATAGCATATGGCTTCAGGATTCCTTTATCATGGATGTCGTTCATAATGTACTCTGTCCCGTCTGGATCATACCGCCAGGTTCAGTGTACCGGCCATTGAATAAGATCGTCTATGCAACAGATCATTATGAAGAAGACATAAAAACACTGAAAAGTCTGATAACGCTGGCAAAACCATTTGATCCTGACATTATTGCCCTGCACATCTCAGACAGTAACGAGTTTGAGGAAAGGCTTAAGAGTGAAGGTTTTGCGGCTATGCTAAGTGAAAAAGCCGGTTATAAAAAGGTTTCTGTCAGATTGATCGCTGACGAGGATGGGAAAGATTCGGTAGAAAGCCTGATTTACGATGCTGAAAAGGCAGGAGTGAACCTCATTGTGGTTTTAAAGGAGAACAGAAACTTTTTTGAAAGGATATTCAGGAGCAGTTTTACTGCTGAATTGATTAAAAAGGCGAAACTGCCGGTATTGGTATTCCATCCTGCCGGTTAGTTTTCCATCTGCTCTGCGGGTATTATTAAACAAATTGATTTTCGCACGATCAGGGTACTATGCGAATTATGTGCAGAGAGATGTACTCAGGTAAGTATACCTCTTTGTATGACTAAAAGATAAAATGTACGGCGAAGCCCGCTACTGCGTCAGTTTCAAAACTATCGGTAAAGAATGGTTCACCAGGGCCGTAATCACGTCTGAGTAAAACCTTATTGATACCAAACCGTGCAAAGGGTGAAACCATAAACCTTGATCCGATTTTCTGACGGTATTCAGTCGTCACTCCTGCTCCGAAAAAATAGAAGATTGAAGATGCAGCAAGCATTGATTCAGGTATCGGGTGGTTATAGCTATAATTGGAATCCTTCAGTTTTATGTAGGGACCTATATTAAATCCATATGGGTAATTTCTGCTGTTGCTCAGCATTGACAGACTTACCTCCCTGTTGTGGTAGGTATAATCCCCTTTCCCCCTGAAATCATTGCTCAGAGCCGTGCGAAGACTGAATCGTTCCGACAATGAATGTTCGAAACTAATCTCCAGCCCTCCGGGGTATAGTTTTGCCCTTGCCGAGAAAATGAGTCTCTGATCAGATTCTTTAATATCCTGTGCGGTCGCCTTTGAGATTGTACTGACAACTGCTGCTGATATTATAATTAGATATATGGTTATTCTTTTCATTACCTTTCAGGTTAAAATGAGTAACCTACTCCCACATAGAACAGTTCAATTCCACCCCCGGTACGCAGCATAAAACCTCCTTCGGGCTTCTGGAGGCGGTAACCTGCATTCAGCAAAGGATAGAAATCCCACTGAGCAAAAAAGCGCTCTGTTGGATTCAGCTCAGGATCGTTGTACCTGTCCTGTACGCCTAACACCCCCATGTTAAGCTCGATGTGATGCTTTCTGCGGCCAAACAGGTAAACCCAGTTAACACCCACGCTGTTTCCTCTTAAGTCCCACCCTGAGACTCTTCCCAGTCCGCCACGCAGGTTAATTGAGCCCATTGTAAAGTCAGCAATTTTACGTTCATAATTGACTGACAATCCGCCAATAAGACCCCCAAAGCTCAGACTACCATAGACCGTATTAGATATTGATTGTTTTTTGACTTGTTCCTCCTGCCCTTGTAGATTTATACTGACAAGCACTAACATAGAGAAAATCACAGCTATCTTCATGTCTGGCAAGGTATAAAAATTCCGAAAATAATCCTCAGCCATCAGGAAAAACTGTGACCGCTGTCAAAATCCTCTTTTTCGTTAATGATTCTCTTTAGAAATACCAGTTGTCGAAAAATAGTGCCGATAGCTGTATTATACTTTCTGTTGGCAAATGATTATACGACATTTGGCATACATCAGATAAGCATTCTTAGTGCCATTATTATGGCTGAATCTTATCATGTTCGATGGTTATTGGAGATAAGCATACTCCTTTTCCGGGAATGTGGTTAAGACGGTAATGTAATTTGAGACCAGAGACATGACTGATGAGAAAGAAAGAAATACATTATAAATATTTATCTTGTGTTGACTAACTTTGGAATAGGTTCCATATAATAGGAAGATCTTGATAAAACAAAACTCATATCCGTTAGCATACGGCAAATTGCCACTCTTTATCAAAGTATCGTTTTCAGTATTTATCGTATTACTCCTAACATATTCTATAGAGATAATATTATATATATTGTTGACACCGCAAGACGGTGACAGGGAAATGACTTTTGCCTTTGAAACAGTGGTAAAAGGAATGGGGTATTTCTTAGTTGCCAACTTATTGGTGTCCTTGATTCTGATAGCAATATTTGAGCTAACCAGGAAAGAAAGTAAAATAAAATGGTGGCATGTTATTCTTCTCATAATAATATGCCTACCCGGCTCCATAGCCTCTAAAATTGTTTATACTTTTTTACGAACAGGATTCCATGGAGGGGAATTCGTCGATTTTTCCTTTCTTTCTGGCCTGGCCAACTATCCATCTCTTCTGAGCGCAATGCTTGCATACGGTCTTACAATCTATTGGAATGTAGCCCGCATTGAGCATGATAACGCAATCAGGGCTGAGGCATTGCTTAAAGATGCACGTTGGCAAATGCTACGGTACCAGGTAAATCCGCATTTTCTCTTCAATTCTCTCAATTCTATTATGGCAATGATAAACCGGGATAAAGACCTTGCAAGGTCTATGGTTAATGAACTGGCCAGTTATTTCAGATACACTCTTTCCTGGAATGATATTTCAGTGATTTCACTTGAGGAGGAGATTAATGCTGTCTCGCATTTCCTTCAAATCCAGAAGATCCGGTTCGAAGATAAATTGCAGTACTCTATTAAAGTTGATGAAGCAGCAGCCAGCTTAAAGTTTCCTGTATTTGGTTTACAAACGTTGGTAGAGAATGCGGTAAAATATGGACTAAAGACTTACGATGGAGTTGTATTGATTAACGTTTCCGCATGGAAAGAGAATGAAATTTATATTGTCTCAGTATCTAATACGGGAACTTTATTTAATAACAATGTCGAAGACGATGAAGTGAGAAGCCCCGGCACAGGAACCGGATTGTCAAACCTGAAAGCAAGGCTTGAAATATTATATTCAGGCAAGGCCAGTCTTAATATAGGTGAAGATAATAATATTGTTGTTGCAACTATTAGAATTCCGGTTGAATGATATCCCTCTTTATCAAGATCTCTTTATGCAGCCGAAACAATCAAAAAAGAGGAGTACTTAACCTAACATAATATATCAGCCATGAAAACATGGAGGGCAATTATTGTAGATGATGAATTATTGGCCAGGGAGGAATTGGCATGGCAGTTGAAATCCTTTCATCAGATTGAAATAATTGGTGAAGCATCCAATATTGAGAGGGCCTATGAACTGATTTCAACGCTTGGGCCTGACCTCGTTTTTCTTGATATTGATCTTGGTATAAATAGCGGCTTTGATCTCCTGGAAAAGATTGATAATGGTTTTAGAGTAGTCTTTGTAACGGCTCATAATGATTATGCAATAAGGGCTTTTGAAGTTAACGCCCTTGATTACCTGCTGAAGCCTGTGTGGCCAGACAGGCTGGGGGCCTGCATCAAAAGACTCGGTGATCCTTACTCCGTAAAGCTCCCGGAAAATCTTGAATTTCATGACCAGATACTTGTTAAGGTAAGAACAGGGTCAAGGTTTGTAAAGGTCTCCGAAATAACATGTATAGAAGCATGTAGCGATTATAGCAGGATTTTTTCCATCCGTAAGTTTTACGGGTTGGTTCACCATACTATGAAGAGATGGGAACAGAGACTACCTGCCTCAAAATTTGTTAGGGTACATAAGTCCTATATCATCAATATTTCACACGTGGTTTCAATTGTTGATTCTGATGAAAGTGGCAAATCAGCATCTATGTTTTACCCAGAAATGCTGATTCCTGTAAGCAGAAGATACGGTTCAAAACTGAATTTGGCCTTCAGGCCATAAAACCAGGCCACTTATCCGTTTTCTTCCCCGAAAATCGAAAAACCTCTTAGAATAAGAGTGTTGATTAATACTTTAGTAGCCCTATTTATTACATCATTAGCTATGGCAGCAAAATTTATCATATCATTCTTCCTGCTTATGGTCGGGACTTCAATGATAATTATATGGATCATGGATCTTAGCAAAAACCCTGAGGTTGACCTTTCAGAAGGTTTCTTCAAATCACGTGAGAAGAATAGTCAGAATCTTTTTTGGTTTCACATTGTGGCCGAAATAGCAACAGGCACTCTTCTTATTGCTTCAGGAGTAATATTGCTTCAGGGAGATATTAACTTACACCCGGTTGTTTATTTCGCCCTCGGTACTCTGTTCTATTCTTCTCTGAACAGCCTTGGCTGGGCTTTTGCGGAAAAAAGTCGTCACAATTATGCCATTCCTATGTTATCAGGTCTTATTATTTCTGTTATCTCAACAATCATTCTTATTGCCTGACATTCATATTCTCTTATGAACAGATTATTAAACTCATAAATTAAGTGTGATTTCCCATCTGCAAATTAAAAACAGATTTCACTGCATCTGCATATTCCTCATGATCACAATTGCTGTATTCTTTTTCTCATCAATCCTGACTTTGATTACCGATCTGTCAACCCATTTTCAGTGGAACATATTGAGAAAATGATTAGTGAAATGCAATCCTATTATTTGCTATACCATTTAATCAGTTAATCACCAGGCTACAGCTGTCATTTATCCTGTCTTATCGAGTATGATTCCGCTGTGTTACTCCTTTTAACCTTTCGGTTCCTGAAGAATTCTGAGGGACTGGAGTTGATCGCGAAAACCCTATAGATATCTTTCCCTTCAAGATCATAAGCAGCGCCTGCACAGAGCCCGGCCGGTCTATTTAACTGACCGGGATCAATATTCATTCCTCCTTCAAGTATTTGGGCTGAACCGAAGGATTCATATTCGTTGTACACATCATTATTAAACCAGTAATAACGGTCATTGCCGGCAATCTCCAGAGCAAAACCCAGAGAGTGGATATCACCGACCCCAAATGACTTATTACCGAAACAGTACTCATCATCACCTGACCGCTCGAGAAAAAAAGCTCCTGACCAGTCGCGACCATATCCAATTGATTGTGTCAACTTTAAGGAATCAGCATCAGAATTATACTTATCATTTCCGGATTGATCAGCAAAAAGGGCGAGGGAAGAATGCACGGCAGCTCCCATACTGTGTGAAACAGAATTATACCTGTCTGCACCGTCAATATCAGCAAAGAGACCCAGACCATAGTAATATGACGCACCCAGAGAAAACCCTTCTGAAGAATATTCATCATCGCCTCTAAGATCCATAAGGATTCCAACTCCCCCTGCAATACTGAAACCATCAGTTGCATCAGCCCATCGTCCTTTTGATGCACCCATTGTGAAGAAGGAGGTGCGAGTCAAATATCTATCATTCCCATGATAATCCAGATGTAGTGCGACTCCCTTGGAACCTCCGAAACCCATGGAGTATGATCCTGAACGATATTCATCATTTCCGGTGTGATCAATAAGCAGAGAATGTCCGAAAAAGGCTGCAGCCAAACTGTATTCTCCACTGCATAAGTATTTATCATCCCCCGATCTGTCATCAAGTACTGAGCAGCCTGCAACTGAAAAAGCAAACCCCATTCCCCGTGAAAAATATTCATCATCCCCCTCCATATCAAGAATGTAACTAAGTCCCCATGAAGAACTGCAGATGGTGGCCACTTCTTCTCCAACACCATACCTGTCATTACCATTCAGATCAACTACGATGCTTACGGGTCGGATAACAGCTTCAGATACAGCAGCATTACAGCTATAATAATCATCGCCTCCCGGATCCAGGGAGATCAGAAACGGCTGACGTAATGTATCATTGCTGCAAGTAAGAAGCTGAACCCGTCCAAATCGCGTCTCCAAAACCAACGGGCTCTCTATGTTGAATTCCTCTTTTTCAACCAATGCCTTATAACGCTCTGCGATTAAGTTCATCTCTTCAATCATTATCCTTGACCCGAATGCAATTATAAGGGGGTCAACCGAATCATAGAATCTCCTGTGCAGGTTTGAATAGATCTCAGACTCGCGAAAGGGCAATATCAGAAGTTCTGGCGTTTCAAGTCTCCTGAACCCGGGGTCAGAACTTCTGAGTTTATTAAATGCGTCAATGTCTGCGAAGTAAGGGGTTACTCTTATCAGCAATGAAACCAGATCGAGCAGATCTGAAACTAACTGAACTGATTCTTCGCCCAAAGATATAAGCTCCTTCTCTGCTTTTTCAGTAATGACAAGACCGATCCCTCCCTCCTCCGGTTCAGCAGCAAACCTCTGAAAGTCTTCAGGAATTCGTATTGATGAACCCCGGACCCTCTTCCACCTTCCCGCTCCGGAGACAGGAGGACCATAGCCACCGGCAGAGACAGAGCTTAACCTGTGTAACAGATGCAGAACCACGACAGTAGACCTGGTATTTGAAATCTCATCCAAAATTGAGGATGAAAATGCCGGCAATCTGGCCGGATTTGCCTGAAGGTCTGATACTATGAAATTCCTGAAGAGAGGCATACGGGAATGTTTGTCTGCAAAAGAGAGATCATTCCTGCCAATATCAGAGATAAGCTCATTATAAACAGAGATGTAGTCAGTCAGCTCATTCTGCTTGCTCTCCCTTTCACATCCCGAAACGAGCAGAAAGAGAGACAAAACAATATGAATTAATAAAAAAGAGAAGCTTCCCGGAAGTACCTTTTTCATTTTACTTTTCTTTTCAGAACATCCAGGGCCAGCAATATTTCTGAATTCGGATCAAACCTGTACTTAACGAGATCACTGTATGTTAACCTGTAGTCAGGTTCAAGCATCCCTCTGTCACGGGGATTCCCGGGAAATGCTGAATATGCATCGTGCGAGATGGAAACTTTAATACCACTGTTCTTCAGGGTGACCTCAATTATATTCCCAAATCCATTGCCTGATTGCGCAGATACACTTCCTGCAATCGCTGCTCCCGATCGATTAAGGTATCTGAGAACAGTAAATGCAGAGCTGTATGTGCCTGCACTGCTTGTAACAATAACATTCCCGGGTGTATAATAGCTTTCATACTTACCTGATTCAATCTCCTGCAGGAAGGAAGGCACTGACTTATATTTCAGCCTTAATCCCGACAGAGTATCCAGCCGGCCAGATTCAAACAGCTCCACAAAACCTTCAGTACTGAAATCATAATCATTCTCCATCAGTGAATATGACTGTATTCGTGCATACTCCCGGTTCAATCCGTCAAGGCTCTTACCCTGTTTGATTTCAAAGTAGTAAGGAGAATATTTTTTAACCGGTGGAGACTCTGATATTATTTTGGCAAGAGCTTTTTTGCCATATAAGCAGTATGTCAGAATATCTCCAAGCAGTGAATTACCGCCTCCGTTTTTGCTCAGGTCGATAATAAGGTTGGTGGTTTGGGCCAACTTCATTGCTTCAGCCATCTCACTGAAAAGGTCCATCGCTGATGGGATCCCCTGCATTATATCATCAAAACCGGATGGTGCTGCTTTACAATTTAACCTTTGATACAGAACCTTAAGTTCTTCTGTTACACTACGCGATTCGGAAATTGATTCATACATCTCCCGATAGGCCGTCAGATTGTCTATTTTGAGTATTGCGGTCTCCCTGTCTGCTGACGTGAAGTACCAGCCAAAATCCCGGTTATCCAATGAAGGAATATCTAACAGACTCTCGTTCCGTAAAAACCCGGAACTTATCTCCACAGGTAACCGGAAGGTAATTTCACGATTACTTCCGTTGATTTCAAACTCTGCCCTTATTGCAGAGTGATCTTTCCACTCGGGTAGTAAAGTTGAAAGATATGGTTCCACACGCAGGTACGATCTCAGTCGTACCATCCCATGACAGTAATTTTCAATTCCTTCAATTTTCCTCAGCCTCTCAAGCATAATTCCAGTGGAGACCCCCTCTACTGCTAATAATTTTGCCCCAATTATTGACAGATTATCATTTGTGGCAACCCCATCAACATAGATTATATTCTCAACTATTCCGAATGATAATGGTATTCCACCCGGCTTCAGTCTGTTGAACTGAAGATTGGTTTCAATCCTTGTGTGGCCGTCTGAAATGGAGGCAACAAGTGGACTGATAATTCTTATGTAGCTATCTCTGTCCATCCCTCCGGCGGGAATAGACTGCAGGATATGCTGAAACAGGCGGTTAAAGGCAATCTTGCCTCCGCTGTAGAGATAAGGATCGGGGTGAATGCTTTCAATATAGGTCATCAGCTCCCGGGTGTCATCAATCAGTTCCTGCCTAGACATTACCAATGTATCCTGGCCCAATACCGACCAATGGGAAATTGTCATGATTAGCAGTACATTCCAGATTACTTTTTTCATATCAGGTATTTTAAAGAATATTTACCGTAACCAGGCCTGTAAACATACTATGCCCTTTTTCAGAACTTCAACTTCGCGATAAGACGAACTCAGCATGGCAATAATTACCTGGGTCACAGTTAGACTATGCAAAGTAGAGACTATATGATTTTCCGGAGATAAAAAAACGATAAACGGCTTATTTAGTCCATATTCGGGAAACAGGTACTGTTAATGTCCTTAACAAACCGCTTATCGTAAAAACTGCATGGTAGTACTGATCATCGTTATATTTGCAGATAAAGTTGAAAGGAAACAGAGATGAGACCGCTTGAAAAAACCCTGCGGATTAGCCGTAATATTCTTCCTGTCATATTGCTGATAATGGTGGCATATGACTCCTCTGCCTGCACCGCATTTGTTCTTAAAGGAGGTGGAAGACAATATCTTGCAAAGAATCTGGACTGGCATTGTGGCGAAGGTTATCTTATCTACAACCCTCAATCTATCGTGAAATATTCGCTCCATAATCATGCAAATAGGTTCTCATGGGTATCACAATACAGCAGTATCACTTTTAACCAGTTTGGAGTTGGATTTCCCTTGGGAGGGATGAATTCAGCAGGACTGATAATAGAGGAACTTAATGCACCAGGCCGTGGGGGAGTCCCCAAACACCCGCTAATATTAAATGAGTTCCAGTGGGTGCAGTACCAACTTGATAACCATTCGGATGTATCCGGGGTTATTAGCAGTACGCAGACTGTAGGCGTGAAACCTATTGTTCAGAATTTGCATTACATTATTATGGACATTCAGGGTAATGTAGCGATTGTAGAAATAGTAAATGGTGAATTCAAAACATACACAGGAGATGATGTAAAGTATAGTGTATTAAGCAACAACCTGTATGGCAACTCTCTCAAACACCTTAAAAATTTCACTGGGTTTGGCGGAGAATTGCCAATGGCTGACAGCAGGGATTCCCAGACACGATTTGTGACCATTGCCAACCAGCTTAAACAGAATTCTGATAAGGTTCCTGATAAGGAACTTGCATTTCTTATGCTATCAGGAGTTAGCCAGTATGACACACAATGGAGCATAGTATATGATAACAAAGAATCAAAAATCTTCTTTAAGGATGCCAAATCAGGGAATGAGGTTCAATTTTCATTTGAGTCAGTAAATATCAACGACAACTGCTGTTATAAGTATTCCGATCTTTCAGACTGCAAAAGAGGAAAAAATCTCATGACAGATCTGACCAGAGAAGCTAATATGCTGCTTTTCAACAAGATCGAAGAGGATTACATAAGAGCAGGTATCAGTCAATTAGAAATAAATACCTTACAAGGCCTGTTCAAATCCGGAAATGAAAATTTAGGTCACTATTGATTGTTCAGAGCAATTGCTTTTTTGACCGCCCCGTAGATATTAACTGCTCCCCCCGATTCAGTTATACCCATAAGCGATTCCAGAGGAGTTGCTGTTCCTATAAGTATCTCACGGATCTCAGAAGGTGAAAGGTCAGGGTTTACAGAGAGCATCAGTGCGGCACATCCGGCAACAATCGGTCCGGCACAGGATGTGCCGGCACCCAATGCGTAATAGGACCTGGATTGATAATCCCTTGTGGTGTAATTTTCACCTATTGCCCCAATAGTAACACTTTTCTCACCAAAGCTGGAGCCAAGTGTATCGCCAGAGGCTGTAGTATAAGTATACAACTCACCCTGGAAATTAAGCTCTGTTACCTTTACCACGTTTGACATATTGATTGAGGCAGGCACTTCAAAATTCCCTGAAAGATCAAGGTTTTTTGCTCCGGATCCCACAGCCACGACTATCAGCACATTATTCTCTCCGGCATATTTAAACGCCTCACAAATTGCATTTAAGGCATATTTTGAATTATCGTTCAATGTTCCTGACCAGTTAATGATCCTGGCTCCGTTATCAACAGCATATCTTATTGCCTCAGCATAACGGTATGCTTTAGTTGTATCATCAGAGGAGGCAAACTGAACAGATGAGGGTGCTTTCAACAGCATCAGAGATACATTCCAGGCGATTCCTGAGATTCCCTTTCCATTATCTCCCCTTGCTCCAATTATACCCGCAACTGAAGTCCCATGCCAGTACGGTTGAAGTCTGTAAATATCCTTCCCGTCATAATTGATATTATCAGGATCCGGGTCGCTGAAGGCAAAATCATATCCATGCAGATCATCAACATATCCGTTTAAGTCATCATCCACTCCATTAATTGATCTCTCGATGCCATTTTCATCAATACCGGTCTCACCCCCGTTAATCCAGATATTATCCGCCAGATCTTCATGAGTATACAGAAACCCGCCCGGTTCCAATACAGCAACAACCACCTCCTTTGACCCAGTTGCCAGGTTCCATACTCTGGGCATATCAAGAAGTAATTCAGGATTTACGCTAAAAGTCCTGGACCTAACACTTCGTGAGCTGACAGGTATTGTCACCTCTCCTGAGAGATCGCTGTTTAGCGCAACTTGCATACCGAATAACGGGTCATCCGGCAACCTGAAGTTGCTCTTTTCCGGATTACAACCTGAAATTATTACAGATAGTACTACAAATAATACCTGAAAAGTAATCCGGTTTCCATTAATCAGTGATATACCTATTCTCATTTGCAACATTTTATTGAGACTTTTGATTGTTTCATTATCATTCCAGTATCCTCCATCCTGCTTCGTTGAGGTTGATTGATGAATTTGAAAGAAGAACAGCTGACTTTCCTGTTTCCATATTGAATCCCATAAAGGCACTGAACCCTCCGGTTGACCCGGCAACCCAGTAGATCCTTTTACCGCTTATCACTTTTACAAACCACCCGGTGGCAACTGCAATACCCTCTTCTACATCATCTATAAGTATCCTTTCCATTGATCTTCGTATTGGCCTAAAGGCTGGGGAAGAAAGGTAGAGGTTTAGAAATGTGGCTATTCCTTCGGCTGAGCCCCGCAATCCTGAAGAAGAGGCAAAGGCCCCGGTAATGTCCATGTGGGGAACAGCATCGCCAGCGTTGCTACCATCAGCTAATAGCAACTTATCCCTATCAGGAAGTGTTAGATACAAGCCATCGGCCTTCATCGGTCCAATGATAAATTCATCAACCAGGCACTCATAGCTCTTCCCTGTAACCCTTTCCAGTATCAGCCCGATTAAAGCTGTCCCCGTGTTCGAGTATTTAAAAAAGTTGTCAAAAGATCCAGGTTTGAATTTTTTAATATATGAAATAAGATCATCATGACTGTAATCCTCCACGGGATTACCGGTTGATGATGGATGAAGATTATCAGGTAAAGATGGTAATGTAGAGGTATGATCAATCAGCTTCGTGATTCTTGTTGACTCTGCCCAAACGGAGTTTATGTCCGTAAGATAGTGAGATATTTTCTTTCTTCTATTTATAACACCCTCTTTCTCAAGCCTTGTAAAAATAAACAGGGTAAAAAGTTTACTTAAAGATCCGAGCTCAAATATGGTTTTCTGATCAGGAGATTCTGTCCCTGAGGAGAATATTCTGCCATAGTTATAAAAAAAAGTATTGCCTTTGTCATTCACAGCAACCGATAATCCGCGACAAACACCTGAACTTATTGCGTTTGAAATTTTAGACTCGAAATCTGAATCTATAAGTGTTTCCTGTTTGTATAGGAATTTAAGGCCCTCATTAACAAAATGGCTTTCATTTTCTGGATAGGCATGGCCCATTCCGGGCACAATTGTATACTTTGTCATGATACCCAAAGAATCGAGAATTGCGGTAAGAACTTTCTGCCGTGGCCTGAAATGATCAGCCTCGCCGGCACAGATATAACCTCTGATCTGCCTCCCCCTATGATTAACTGGCATGGTGCCTCTGAGGGATGAAGGAGAATCTGGACAATAAACAAGAAATCCTGTTGCCGGTATTACATTCCTAACGGCAAGATCAACCGCTGCTGAGGCACCTGCACTGATACCGGCCGTAAGAACAGAGCTCCTGTCTACTCTGTATGTGGCCAGAATCTCATCTGTTATTGCTCTGACTTCGGCATCAAGCCTATCATCACCCGAACCCCATCCATAGGTATTATAATCGAAGTGCCTGTAACTCTGCAGGTACACCTTAATGTAGTTTCTGTTCAACTCTGGTACCTGCCAGTGCTTTTTCACAGACTCCATTGACCTGCCTCCCCCGTGAAGGATAAAAATCAATGGATATTGTACAGCTGGATCGTAATTATCAGGCAATTGAATATTAAACAGAGTATGTGACAAGAGGTTCGCCTCTTCTCGTATTTTCAGATCTTCTGACGATATTGAATCAAATCCGGACAATGAAAGATAGGGTTCATACTCAGGCATGCGGGGATGTATGAAATAGAAAAATCCCTTTCTGTGTCCCTCTTTGAACAATTGAATATTTTCTGAAAAATAGCCTGCCTCACTATTCAGCCTGATCAGATATTTTGATAGGTCGAACCAATTACTGTCACATTCATTCAGAAGTTTGATTACTTCCTGCCGTGCCGAGTCAATTTCTCCCCGAGATTCGTAATAATATGCCCTCCCTGACAATAAGCCTGCTGGCTGTGCTTCCACTCGCACTCCGGAAGAGAGTAATGCCATCATAATTGAAACGAAAAAGGCTGATCTGATAACTATGTTTCCTCCCATTTGGCAGCATATTATTGAAACTGATCACAGGCTACTTGATGAAAAGCTGAAGTATTCTGGTGCGAATCTCCATTAAGGGAGTTGAATCGCCTATATTGGTAAGGATAATTATGGTAATATCCTTTTCGAGAATTCTCTCATATAGAGTCCGGAACCCGAACATTCCACCTGTATGTCCCACTGAGGTCATGCCTCCGGATACAAAAACACCCCAGCCAAGTCCGTAATTATTCACTCCGCCGTCACTGCTTTCAACCCTGTCAAGAACCAGAGACATCTTAGCCTGACCCAGTACATCGCCTGAAAAGAATGCTTTGTCCCATTTATACAGATCGAGAGTAGAACAATATACTCCTCCGGAGCCATATGTATAGAGGGGCCAGTCAGCCTGCTGCCCATTAACATAAGATTTTACTACTTCATGAGGTACAACACTGTTTTTATCAGGCCTGACAAAACTCGTCTTCATATTACAACGTTCAAAAATTCTACTCTCCACATATTCTCTGAACGAAGTCCCTGACAATGAGTCTATCAGTATTGCAAGAAGATTAAATCCAGTATTCGAATAGCTGTATTTTGAACCGGGCTGGAATTGCAGAGACTCCTGATTTTTTACGAAATTATATACATCTGGATTGCTCATCCCAATCTGTGATTTCCAATCCTGATTCATCTCTCTGATCCCTGAAGTATGACTAAGAAGGTGCCTTATGGATATCCTGGAAAACATTTCTGGGAGACTTTTAAGATGTTTGTTTATTGGATCATCAATACTAATTGTTCCATCCTCTGCGAGAAGCATAATAGCCGTACCGGTAAATATCTTACTAACTGAAGCGATGCAGTATACAGATGTGTCAGAAATTTCAGTTCTCTTCTCCATATCTGTATAACCGTATGCTTTATTATACAATATTTCACCTCCTTTTGCCACCAAAACTGAACCATTAAACCTATCCCCCTTGAAATACTCCAGTAAGATGTTATCTACTTTTTCATCAAGGTGATTAGGGCTCTGGGCAAATAAGGTTGCTACCCTGGCCCCAATAAGTATTAAGAACAATGTCGTTTTCATAATAATCCCTTCTTTCGGTTTATACATACAAAAAAACCATCCCATTATGGCTTTTCAGGCTCTAACGTAAGGTAATAGCACACTAGAAGTAACTTTTTTTCGACAACCGTAATTCATAATCGACATCCGGTAATACATCCCTGGAGGTGGTAATCTTTAATGGCAGCTATGGTCTCCAGGATCAACAGATTATTGTTCCTGGCTTCACAAAATACAGAATAGCAGCACAAAAACCAGCAATTGTAGGTTGGTGATAAAAGAGTTGGATGTGATAGTAGAACATATTCAAATCGAATATGAACATATGGAAGCCGCAAGACTTGCCGAAAGAAATAAAAGGACAGACCAGACTATGATGCTACGAACTAAAAACCTGCGCATGGATAGATTGTATGATTGTGGCAGGTATCACTTCAGAGCAAATATTACAACTTATAACCGTTCTACAGCTTTTACAAGCTTCTCCCTGACCTCATTCGCCAATCCGGATACTGAAGGATTATCGATTGCAACCATTGCTGCAACAGGGTTGATAGCTGCAACCTCTGTCATGGCTTCATCAATCTCCTGCACAATAACACTGCACGGCAGCATTGTACCTATCTTGTCTTCCTCCTGGAGGGCCTTATGGGCGAAAACCGGATTACATGCACCGAGGATTTTATACCTTCTGAAGTCAACACCTAGTTTTAATTTCAGCACTTTATCGACTTCTATCTCAGTGAGAATTCCGAACCCCTCCTTCGCAAGTGACTCAGTTATCATAATGACTGCCTTGTCAAAATCTGCCCTGACTCTTTTGCTGATATAGTATGTCATTTCCAGTAAGATTTAATATTCTCAGTAAAACTAATACTTTTTCAAGCAATCAGCAACTGCAGCTTTTACCCCTTGCCTTTTCAAATGCTTCTCTGCCTTCATTAAATGAGAACCATGCCAGACCGGCAGCCCCAATTATATCAGCCCAGGCAAAACCTGTCAGCTCATATATCAGACTTGAAGCAAGCAACACAACGGACATGTAGAGACAAACCCGTGTGCAATTGGCATCGGCAATGATCGGTTCGGAGGCAAGTCTCTGACCTGTTCTTTTCTTGGCTGTCATCAGCCATAGCATAACCACTATGGAAATAGAGGAGATTACAACACCCCAGAAAGTTGTTTCAGGCTTATGACCACTTATAAGGGCCAGCAGAATACCAGCGAGCAACCCTGCAACAAGTATATAAAACGCAGTACCTGTGATCTTTAAGGCCATAACCTCATAAGAAGACCTGGAACTTTCCGGGTTTTTCCTTATTCGGATTATCATTACCGCAATGCCTATACCTGACATAACTTCAATAAAGCTGTCAACCCCGAATCCGAAAAGCGAAAGTGTTTCGTCCTGATACCCCAGCAACATCGACACAACACCTTCAACCAGGTTATAACCTATAGTAAAAAGGCTAAGTATAAAAGCCCGCCTGAAAAGCTTATCATCGCTATTTCCCAATGCAATAGAGATAATTTGTTCCGCGTAATAGAAGCCTGTCTCTCAGCAGCACCGGTGTAGCCACAAAACTGTCATCGAACTTTGTCTGGTGAAGGACTGTAATTCCTTCCGGTGATACCTCGCAGACGTATACTGATCCACGGTCATTGCAGATGTAAAGTTTATTACCGGCAAGGGTAGGTGAACTGTAAAACACACCTCCGTCACCTGGCAGTGTTGTTTCCCAGAGTTGATTTCCAGTCTTTATATCGAGGCACCAGACTACGCTGTTGAAACCAAGAATATAGATAACTCCGTCACTGGCAACCGGGGTTGCAACATCAGTACCGACATCAGATTTCTGCCATAAGAAATCCTTTTCTGACATTACTCCACTGACGCCTGCCTTCATCGCCGCAGAAAATTTGCCCCTGCCATAAGGCACTACAAAGATCCCTTCAAAATATGCCGGAGAAGCAATGGTACGCCAGGCCGATCTCTTTTCAGGATTGAATCCGCCGTATGACCATATCAGCTCGCCGGTGGCAGCATCATGGGATGTCAGGTGATCGGCACCCCAGACTACAATATGCGTGCGGTTTCCCTCGCTGATGACCAGAGGTGTGGTATAGCTCTGTGGCGTCTCCCTGCCACTGACGTAGTTTCTGTCAGTCTTCCATACAACATCTCCGGTAGCCTGGTCAAGAGCCAGAAGATATGAATGACCTTCATGCATAACTGCAATTACGACATTATTATCGACCAGCACGGGACTGGAACCGAAATCCCAGAAATATTCATACTGAACATATTCCTCCTGGAGATTCTTCCTCCACAATATCTTGCCGTCAAAATCAAGCGCTGCAATCGTGCCGCTTTTAAACTTCACAAATATCCGCTTACCATCAGTAATGGCTGACGGATTGCTGCCGGTTCCCCGCGCATGTCTGCCCGGATTCTGTGTGCCGAGCTTTACCTGCCATAGCAGTTTGCCATTCCAGTCGTAGCAGAGCACCCCGTCTTCACCTTCGCGGCCTTCACCTATTCCTGAAGTAATTATTATTCTGTCTCCCCATACAATAGGGGTTGACCCTCCCTTGCCGGGCAATTCTGCCTTCCATATAACACCCTCTGTTTCTGAGAATTTAACAGGATAGTCTCCCGGGGCAGCAATTCCGTTTGCTTCCGGCCCACGCCATTGTTGCCAGTTCTGTGCCTGAGCCGATGAAACCACAAGCATTAAAGTGATAATTGTTCTTAAAGTGTTTCTGAGCATGATATTTATAACTTTAGTATTTCGAACCTCAATATTTAACTCTTCAACCCGGCCATTAATCGTCTATTACACCAATCGGCAAACTGATTTAATCCCTGTTCGCCGGACAAAATAATCAAATAAAACCATCAAAGTATAAAAAGAAATATTTAGCATCCATACAAGTGGTTACATCAGAACGACACTACACTTGACCCGCTCTTGAGATAATTGGTGAGATGCGTTCCCATACCCTTTACGTCGTAACCAAGTTCGCGAAGCTTTCCGTCAACACCATACTGACGCGCACATGCCACACATGCCTCAATCTTCACCCCATCGGCATGCATAGCCTTCACCTTCTCCTGGAGTTTTTCGTTATCAGCTATAAGCTTTGCCGAGGGTCCCCATATTACTATGGTAACTTCTCTGAACCACCCACTCTTTTTTGCATTATGAGCATACATAAATGCCATTTTTTCAGCAGCATCTGTATCATCGCTGATCCACAGCATAACAAGCTTGTCAGAATCCGCGGAGGATGAATTCTCCTGAGCCATAGAAACACCCGCGGTTGCCATACCAATTAGTACAACAGAAATTGATAAAAGGATTGTCTTCATTGCAATTGCTTTTTTTTCAATGTTATAGATATTTTCCGGTAATTAAAAGCAATCATGATATTCACGACTCTGTAACTGAAACTCGAAAACTGCTTCAGATCGTTATTCCCGTGTATCTTGTACAACCTGCAGGGCTGCATCTCCTAATGCTTTGCACAATTTTTTGATTAATATTGCATTATGAAGAGACATTTGCAGCATGAGCCTCCTGCTCCACCGCGTAACGTCGATGAACATGACGTGATATTTGCCAGGATGAGGCTGAAACCCGGTACACCGGAATGGGATGAGTACTACTCAACACATCCTGAGCAGGCTGCCAGTGATGCGAAGGCAAGGGCGCTTCCCGGACTGCTTTCAGAGGGGGGTTCAAATTTCCATCCGCTCAACTTTCCGGCTGCTGGTGCGAACTTTGAACTGATAGATTACCTGCAGAAGGCTGTTAACCATCCTGCATCGGAACAGAAAAGCGGACTGACGGCTT
The DNA here is from genome assembly GCA_964568875.1 of uncultured Rikenellaceae bacterium. Classification (GTDB taxonomy): domain Bacteria; phylum Bacteroidota; class Bacteroidia; order Bacteroidales; family VadinHA17; genus SLNP01. The sequence continues at coordinate 25,233 of CAZMSH010000025.1, forward strand.
CGGCACTGACAAATTATATTAAGGGTTGGACCCGTTACCTGGGGGCTCACTCAACAGGAATTACTGAGTTGCGGGATTACCATCTCTATACTCGTCGGGGACGAGGACCGGACAAGGGCAAGCCTGTGATCAGAAGGCACAAATATGCCATAGCCTTCACTGTGGAGATGAACTATGAAAATGTTCAGTCGGCTCCCGGTTCTGCAGCAGTTTTCGAATCTTCGCAGCAATATCTTCGCAGCGCCAATATCGCCTTGCAGGTGGCTACCCTTCTCAAGAGGCTCGGGTACGACAGCAGGGCACATATTGACGGTGACTACGAGGTTATCTGTCCGCTGGTGGCCCGCGATGCCGGCCTTGGAGAAATAGGTCGCATGGGCCTGCTGATGACACCACACCTCGGGCCGCGGGTGAGGATAGCCGTCATTACTACCAGTGCTCCCCTGGTTCCCGACAAATACCGGCATGACCCGAATATGATTGAATTCTGCCGTGTATGTAAGAAATGTGCCGATTGCTGTCCGGGTAACTCTATTCCCACCGACGAGATGCAGGATATCGGCGGGGTAATGCGATGGAAAATTGATTCAGACAGCTGCTATCATTACTGGTGCACAAGCGGTACCGACTGTGGCCGCTGCATGGCTGTATGCCCCTTCAGCCACAGAGATAATGCCTTTCATAACATGGTACGCTTCTTTATACGGCGTTCACGGCTTTTTGCCCGACTCGCCTATCATGCCGATGACCTGTTCTATGGCCGGAAACCAAAGCCACAACCTTCACCCGGATGGATGAAGGTATAACCATTGTCCCCGCCAATTGTCTTTATTAAAACAATACCGTAACTTAGACATATCTTTGTGCAATAGCGGGTGTGGCCATTTTGGTGAATCTGTAGTGTAAATTAAAATTATGAACAGATGAAAAAACATTTGAAGCTTATAATCAGTATCATCTTTACAGTTCTCTTTATATTGCTGAAACCGATCCTGGCGCCTTTTGCCGGGCAGTACGGCGGAGTACTGCAAGTAATTCATAGTTACAGCCATATACTTGTTTACATAAGTATAACCTGGCTGCTGATTGAGATTACCAGAAAACTGAAAGAGCTATTTCTGAGAAGATTTGATATCTCTCAGGAGGATAATCTTTCTTCCAGAAAAGTGCATACACAGGTCAATCTTCTGGAAAAGGCAATCATTTTTATAATTGTTCTGGTTGCAACAGGGTTTATCTTACTATCATTTGAGAGCATCAGGCAGATAGGCATGGGTCTTTTTGCTACTGCCGGTGTGGCCGGGATCATTATTGGTCTATCGGCACAAAAAGTAGTCGGAGCATTATTAGCCGGCATTCAAATAGCCATTACCCAGCCCTTCAGGATTGATGACGCAGTGGTTGTTGAAAATGAATGGGGCTGGATTGAGGAGATAAATCTTACCTATGTTGTTGTGAGGATCTGGGACAAACGACGATTGGTACTGCCAACATCTTACTTTCTGGAAAAGCCGTTTCAGAACTGGACACGCACATCGGCTGAAATCATTGGTTCTGTTTATATCTACGCTGACTATACAATCCCATTCCAGGCTCTGAGGGATGAACTCTCAAGATTGCTTGATGGAACTGATTTGTGGGACAGAAACGTAAATGTGCTTCAGGTAACAGACTGCAAAGAATCTACTTTGGAAATCAGAATACTCGTAAGTGCAAAGAATTCACCCACAACTTGGGATTTAAGAGTATATATACGAGAGAAGATGATCGAATTCATTCAGAAGAATTATTCTGAATGCCTTCCAAGAACCAGGGTTGCTCTTGAAAAGGAGCATAAGGTATCTGATGAGTAAAATGCTTCACCTGCTTGACATATTCTTTGTGGTCTTCCACTCCTCACTCATTATCTTCAACCTGTTAGGGTGGATATGGAGTAAAACCCGTACCGCCCACCTTATTACTCTTCTGCTTACCGGTGGTTCATGGGTGATTCTGGGGTGGATAACCGGAGTACCGGGATATTGTCCGCTTACCGACTGGCATTTCAGGATACTGGAAAAGCTGGGGCACACCAGCCTTCCCAACTCCTACATCAAATACCTGGCTGACAGGCTTACCGGTCTCACATTCGACACCTCCTTTGTAGATTCACTGACCCTTTACGGTTTCCTCGCAGCCCTTGCTGTCTCTTTAATAATAAATATTACCTTACGGCTTCGAAAAAGACAGAACCCGACTGGTAATGCTTAAGAGAGAGATACGACGCTGGGACCTTGTGCTGTTGATGATAAACAGTATAATAGGAGCGGGTATTTTCGGGCTGCCTGCAACCATTGCCGGACAGTCGGGTATCTACAGCATTCCTGCAATTTTTGCCTGCGGCCTTGTTGTATTCATTATTGCTCTTTGCTTTTCTGAGGTGGCAAGTCGCTTTACACGAACAGGCGGGCCTTACCTCTACACCCTCAATGCCTTCGGTAAAATTCCGGCTGTCACCATAGGCTGGATACTGCTGATAACAAGACTAGCCACATATGCCGCACAGATAAACCTATTGGTATCTTACCTGGGTTTCTTTCATCCGGTTCTTGCACTGCCGGTTGCGAAACAAACAGCTATCACGGTTATTACCATTGCACTTTCATATATCACCTACAGGGGAGTAAAGACCTCAACATTCACAAATAACCTCCTCGCTATTGCAAAGCTTCTTCCACTCTTTCTGTTCGTAATAATCGGTGCATTCTTCATAGACCCTTCACTCTTTGATACGGGACAGCCACTTCCGCCGCTGCCTGAATTTTCAGGGTCGGTTTTCGTGTTGATTTTTGCTTTTACCGGGTTTGAGGCTATACTTGTCAATACAGGAGAGATGCAGAATCCGGAAAAAAATATCCCCTTTGCCCTTATGACAGCCCTCCTTTTTGTTGCCTTCTTCTATGGCATGATACAGATAGTATGCATGGGAACACTGCCCGATCTGGCCGGTTCGGAATATCCACTCTCGGCAGCAGCAACTCTTTTTATGGGACCTGCCGGTGCTCTCCTGATAAGTATAGGGGCTGTCCTGTCGGTTGGAGGAGCACTTAATACAGTAATGCTGGTTGGTTCGAGAGTCCCGTTTGCCTTCAGTGAAGAAAACCAACTGCCTAAGGTCTTTTCCATTCTGCATCCAAAGTTTAAAACGCCTGTCTGGTCACTTCTGACATTCACCGCCATTGCATTGTTTGTGTCGCTTACCGGTACATTTATCTATGCGGTTACAATAAGTGTGATCAGTAAAATTCTCATCTTCCTGACAGTCTCGGCTGCACTTATTCGGTTTCGCATGACAGACAAGGGTTCGGTAAACTTTTTCAGGGTTAGGTATGGAATATTGCTTGCAATAATCAGCATAATAGCTTGTATATGGCTGATTTCAGGGACAAAATTACAGGAGCTTGTCGCTGTGGCAATTACTATCGGAACTGGCTTGTTTTTGTACTTTCTTTTCAGATTACTATCCGGTGAGCGTAGTACTAAGCATGATGATTAGAAACAATACTGTAGAATAAAACTGCCAATGACTTATACCATAAGCAGCAATACGGATCAGGTACCGGCTATATCGAAAAATCCCGGGAACAGTTTTGTCTGGTACATGCTTGTCAGCCGGCTTATCCTGTTTCTCCTGTTTCAGGGATTAATTGCACTTCTTGCCGGTTCATGGGAGATATCTGAGCGTTACTGGCTTCTTTCAGCCACGCTTACAAATTTCGCAGGCATTATCCTTCTTGGGAAGCTCTTCAAAAAAGAAGGTATCAGATTCATCAATATCTTCCGTTTTGAACGATCATCTGTTAAGAAGGATTTATTGATTTTCCTGGGTTTGACTCTGATAGCAGGACCTGTTGTGTTTCTGCCCGGCAAACTCCTTGCAGAATTCATCTGGAACGACCCGGGTGTTCCAACTGCAATGATGTTCGGGAGTATTAAACCTGTGATAGCTTATATCCTCCTATTGGTGTTCCCGGTGACTATTGCACTTGCCGAATTGGCGACATATTTCGTTTATATAATGCCCAGGCTGAAGGTGCTGGTGAAACCCATATGGCTGGCCCTTGCCCTGCCTGTTATCTTCCTTTCGCTACAGCACTGTACCCTGCCGTTTATTCCCGACATCAACTTTCTGGTGTACAGAGCCCTGGTCTTCTTTCCTTTCGCAACCCTCATCGGAGTCTCTCTCTGGTTCCGCCCGACTCTTTTTCCCTATTTTGCTATATTGCATGGGATAATGGATTTTGCAACAGCCTTGATGTTCCTGATTGATTTCAGTTAGAAACGGACAACTCTGCTCCTTCTTTAAGATTCCTGGCTAACTCCATTGAAGCCATTCACCCCCCGATAGACGTCATTCATTAAGCTACTTTCCTATCTTACCTGCATTTTTTTTCCCAAGGAAACTGACCTTCATATTTTTGCTGATGATGGAAACTGAAGTAATAGGCGATATTGATAACATTAAAACAATAGATCTCTTAAATGCTGATAATATTAGGTATAGTAATTACATTAAAGACAGCAGGATGGGCAAGACGGCTTGCTGGCCTTCTTCGGTATAACTCATAAATAAACCTGTATTCATAAGATGGACCATATAGTATACACCGATGCAAAAGCAGGAGAAATAGTACTGCTGCTAAGCCATCAGAAAAGAATGATAATCAGAGGTGCCGCAGGAAGGAAAATGCCCTACGGAAGAGTTAATCCCGGAGACATTCTCTATTTCATTAACAATAATGCAGAATCGCTGGTAAAGGCAAAGGGCAGGGTTGTTAATGTACTGAATTCAGATAAACTGACCCCGGAGGAGTCAGCAGAACTTATTAATAATCATCAGGATAAGCTTCTGCTCACAAAGGAACAGGTCAAGAGATGGTCAGGTAAAAGATATTTGGTGCTGATTGAATTGTCAGATATCGCAGAAACAGAGCCATTCCGTATTGATAGAAGTGACTACGGCAACATGGATGACTGGTTGCCGGTAGGAGATATTAAAAAGGTTATACAAAAATAAAATATAGAGCCATGAAAACTTCATATAAACTAAGTCTCTATCTGATACTTACATTCGGTATCAGCTGGTCTCTGGCCATAATCTACTGGCTTGCCGGGGGAAATACAAACACTATGTCAGCATCGTACATGATCATGGCCCTGGCTTTTATGTTCACACCGATGCTAAGTGTTATCATCACCGAGAAGCTGTTTCTTCGAAACAATCTAAGGCAAAACTACGCCATTTCGTTTCGGTGGAACCGGTGGTGGTGGGTTGCCTGGCTCGCCCCGGTAGTGATTGCCGTCTCTACTTTCGCGACAGGCCTGCTGGTTCCGGGTGTAAGCTTCTCGCCTGAGATGGAGGGAATGTTTGATAAGTTCGCCGCATTGCTGACTGACGAACAACTTGAGCAGATGAGAAACACTCAACTGCCGGTGCACCCTTTCTTTCTAACGATTCTGCAGGGCCTTGTAGCCGGATTAACCATCAACGCAGTGGCAGGGTTCGGTGAAGAGCTTGGATGGCGCGGACTGATGCTGAAGGAACTGAAGAGTCTGGGCTTCTGGAAAATGTCATGGATTATTGGCCTGGTATGGGGTATATGGCATGCTCCCATAATACTGATGGGACATAACTACCCTGATCATCCGGCAGCCGGTGTGGGAATGATGATTGCGTTTTGCATACTCTTCTCCCCCTTCTTTTCTCTGGTAGCTATAAAAAGCAGGTCGGTAGTCACGGCTGCCATCCTGCACGGAACATTCAACGCTGTAGGAGCTACCTCTGTCATGTTGCTAAGTGGCGGCAACGACCTACTAATCGGCACAACAGGAGCCGCCGGCTTTGTAGTGCTCATAGTACTGAACATTATAATATGGAGGCTTTTTCCAGTTTCTTCCCTCTTAAAAGACCATGATAATTAAGAAGTTATCATATTTCCAAATCTGCTTAAACATCATACATTATGAACTATTTTAAAATTCTTGGAATCGTATTCGGTATCGTGGCATTCCTGAAGCCATTTTATATGCACATCCTTCCGTGGGATGAGAACAGGTTTATCGCTAAAGCATATACCGACAAGAGACCGTGGTGGATAATTCCCGTTGCACTGACGGGTCTGGCTCTGGTTGCCTTTACCTGGTACAAGGAGCTTACTACCGACGTAAGATATTCACTGGTAATCACCATTATGTTTTCTCTCACCGCCATTAAAGCAATCATGTTTATCTTCGACTATTCCAGATTCCAGAAGTGGGTGGCAGGAATGCTTAGCAAAGAAGGTGGCAGGGGCATTGTAATAACAGACCTGTTTGCAAGTCTCTTCGGACTGTTACTTATTGTTCTTTCACTACTACTCCTCTGAATCCGTGAAGGGTTATGTTAATCACTATCAACAACAACAACAGGCCATGCACTGGCTTCACTTTTAGGAACAGTATGAATTATTTCAAACCTTTCGGATTCAGTATATGGATTAGGGACTTTCCAAATTATCAATTTAGGTGATACTATTTCCGCTGTAACAGTTAAGGTGTCTCCTGCTTCAGAAGGATCAGTGCACAAAAACTCAAAACCACCATCGAAGTCTCTTTTCCCGACGATATGGAAATAGAATCCTTCCTGACCAAAGCTTACATTAAGCGAAGCAGGTTGATTTTCAATATATATTTTCATTACAGGTACCTCCTCAGATCGTTCAATTACGTAGGAGTCGCCTCTTTTTGTAAGAAAATACCATAAAGAATCGGAGGCCGGCTGCTGTACTTCTTTATGAATTTGCTTATCAATTGAGCTACTATCTTCAGATGGTGAGAATACTTCATCATTCGCAACAACTTCAAATTGATCGCTTTTTTCAGTGTAGTTGTGACCTCTGCCTGTACAGCAGGAAAGAATCAGTGTCAATAAAGATAAAAGTGCTATCGTGTTCATATCATAAAGGGTTTAATGAATCTGTAAATACTTAAGAAAACCAAAAACGCTGCATTGTCCGGGGATTAAATGCAGGATTTTGCCTTTTCAACGTTTTAAATCTGTCATTCCCTGAGATTTTTTAAAAGAACATCATCCCAACTATTACATTTGCATTTATGTATAAGAAAGGAGAGTCAGAATACAAAAATTAAAACCGATGAAGAACTGGCAGGAAAAACTAATGCGTGGAGAGCTCTCTGATGAACAGTTAAAGGGAGCCAGAATGTCGGTCTGGTTCCGCTGGGCTTTTATCTTTCTGGTGACAACACTCCTTCTTGCACAACTCTTTCTGGGTTACAGGCAGGAGTCGATGCACGCATTCATACTGGTAGCCATCTATTTTATCTCAAATACTGCCCTATGGTATGCGATGGTTAAAAGGTACAATCCCTGGTGGCTTGGCTACCTGAGTGCAGTTCTCGATATCAGTGTAATATGTTCGCATCTGTTTTTAATGACCTCTGGTACTGACCCTTTGGGTATTACATCTGCAGCGACACTTTTCCTGATTCCGATAATATTTCTGCTCTATACATTCAGACTTGACCGAATACTGATGTTCTTTCTGATAATAGTAGCCCTAACCGGTTTCAATATGGTTTACTTCCTGAATTTTGCCGGAAATCAGGATTTCTACCTGCAGAGTCTTTCAACCTCTCCCACTTCACAGATTTTCAAGTCAGCATATCTCTTCTTCACAGGGTTGTTATGCATACATATGCAGGGTTTTACCTTCGAGTTTATCAACAGGCAGGTAGGCATGGAGAAAGAACTTACAGAAGCACAAACAAGAGTTGTTGAGTTGAAGAAAGAAAACCTGCAATCTCAATTCGAAGTTCTGAAACAACAGGTTAATCCGCACTTTCTTTTCAACAGCCTGAATGTACTGACATCTCTTATTAAGGTCGACCCTGATCTTGCAGAATCATTTACTGAAAGACTCTCAAAAGTTTACAGGTACGTACTGGAGAATAAGGAAAAAGACATGGTGCCGCTAAGTACGGAGCTTGATTTTCTCAATTCCTATGTTTTCCTTCTCGATATAAGGTTCGCCGGCAAGTTGATAGTTGAAAAAGAGATTGAGAATAAATACACCGGAATGCTGATTGTGCCGATGGCTTTGCAGTTACTTATTGAAAATGCCATCAAGCATAACACTCTCTCAAAGTCCAGTCCCCTCAACATATCGATATCTGTTGATGATGGTAACTACCTTATTGTAAAAAACAATATTAATCTCAGGGAAACAAGAATGCAATCAACAGGTGTGGGTCATGAAAATATAAGAAGCAGGTATAAGCTTGTATCAGACCTGGAACCGGAATTCCTGTTAACCGACTCGTACTATATAGCCAGAATACCTCTGATACCTGCTACGTAAGCAATCCGTAATATCCCGATTGCATTAATACAGACAGTTAAACAAAAAGTAAAATGAAAGTAATAATAATTGAAGATGAATCATTTGCAGCTCTGAGGCTGAGAAAGATGATAAACGAATATGACCCTGAAATAGAAGTTGTTGCCGAACTTGAATCAGTAGCAGAATCGGTTGCCTGGTTCCGCTCAAATAAAGAGCCCGATCTGATATTCCTGGATATTCACCTTGAAGATGACCTGAGCTTTGCGATTTTCGAACAAGTACAGATATCTTGTCCTGTTATATTTACTACAGCTTTCGATGAATATGCCATAAAGGCCTTTAAATTAAAGAGTATAGACTATCTGCTTAAACCGATTGTACAGGAAGAACTTGCAGCTGCTTTAAAGAAATACCGTGAAATGACCTCAACGGTAAAACAGGGCAGTGATCTTGAATCGCTGTACCAGCTGCTGGTGAAAAAAGAACCGGCATACCGTGAAAGGTTTTCCGTTAGCTTCGGTGCAAAGATAAAGACCATCAGCATAGACCAGATAGCCTACTTTGCAAGTGAGGAGGGTATCACCTTTGCATATCTTACTGATAAAGGTTCTTATCCTGTAGACATCAGCCTCGACAAACTTATGGAAGAGGTCGACCCGGGCAAATACTTCCGTATCAACCGTAAGATACTCCTGGGCATCATCGGAATTGCAGACATACACGTCTATCCAAAAAGCCGGCTTAAGCTTGATCTTAAACCTAAATTTCATGAAGAGGTCTTTGTCAGTCTCGACAAGGTGACCAGTTTCAAAAAGTGGCTCGACAGGTAAGAAATGCCGACTGAAGTCAGTTATATCCTACCATGCATACAACCGTAATAAGCAAGATGTCTGTTGCCTTCATCTCTACATAAGCAGCATTCAGACGCCCTGGTCCGTCATTCATCCTGAAATCTTTTTACAGTGATAAAGGCATTGATACTTTTGTCCTGTAAGGATTCGAATAATTAATTACAGTTATGAGATCATATATTTCAAATATTGCAATAATGGTATCGATAATAGCAGCCTTGCTGCTTCTGAATCATGCAGAAGCCACAGGTCAGCAACCGGTACAGAACGTCAGAGGCAGAGTGGTTGATGCTTATACAGAACTTCCGTTGCCAGGTGTGACACTTGTGATAATCGGTTCCGACCCTCTCATTGGAACAGGTACCGATACCGATGGTTACTTCCTCTTCAGAAACCTGCCGGTTGGAAGGCTCGATTTGAGAGCGAGCTTTATTGGCTACAAAACAATGGAGGTTAATAATCTTCTACTTACTTCAGGCAAGGAGCTTGTTCTGGAAATTAAGCTGGAAGAGCAGGCTATAAACCTTGATGACGTGGTTGTAAGGCCTGAGTTAAGGAAAGATCAGCCTTCAAATGAGATGGCCAAGGTAAGTGCGCGCTCATTTACAATTGATGAAACAGAACGCTACGCCGGAAGTCTGGGCGACCCGTCACGCATGGCTACCAATTTTGCCGGAGTCTCTTCCGTTTCAGATCAGCGAAATGATATAGTTATCAGAGGAAACTCGCCACTTGGCCTACTATGGAGACTTGAAGGTGTCGATATCCCCAACCCCAACCATTTCGGATCCCTTGGTTCCACCGGAGGACCGATAAGCATGCTGAACAATAACCAGCTGACCAATTCTGATTTTTACACCTCTGCTTTCCCCGCGGAATTTGGCAATGCTCTTGCAGGAGCCTTTGACCTTTCAATGCGAAACGGAAATAATCAGCGACATGAGTTTATGGGACAGATGGGATTCAACGGTTTTGAGCTGGGGGCCGAAGGTCCATTTTCAGGGGCTCACAAAGCATCTTATATGGTCAACCTCAGGTACAGTACCCTCGATCTGCTTCACTCTCTCGGCATGAGTTTCGGAACAGGAAATGCAATACCGAGATATAAAGACATCTCGTTCAAGCTTAACTTTCCTCTTGAAAATGGAAGGATATCTCTCTTCGGTCTGGGAGGGATCAACAGCATAGCAATGCTTGACAGTGAGAATGACGACGCGCAATATGGTTTTTCAGGTACCGACACTTACTATGATAACAGAATGGGGGTAACCGGGATAACCTGGGTAAGATACCTTTCTGATGATGCACGTATTACTGCTACAGTTGCCGCCACCGGAATTGAAGGTAAAGCAAACATATACGATCTCTCTGATGACCAGCGTAATCAGACCATTGACGAAAAAATGTATGAAATAAAATATACCGCATCAGGCAAATTCTTCAACAGGATTAACTCAAGAAACTATCTGAATGCCGGTGTTGTCGTAGACTATTTTGATATTATGTACTACGGCCGGCAATATGTGAAATCGCTGGAAGACTACTTCAACTATCTTGACTCGAAAGGCACAACCTCAATGACCCGGCTGTTTGCAGAATGGCAACACCGGATTTCAGACAGGCTGTCATTGAGCAGCGGAATACACTCGGGTGTATTGTCACTTAACAAAACATGGTCGCTCGAGCCACGCCTGGGCATGAAATGGGAGTTTTCACCCGGAAGATCTATAAGCCTGGGTGCCGGCATGCACAGCCAGACCCAGATGAAAGGTGTTTACTTCTCACAGAGACTGGTAGACACCCTCAATCTCCGGTATGAACAAACCAACCGTAGCCTTGACATGTCAAGAGCTCTTCACTTTGTCGCAGGCTATGATCATCTGATCGGTAAGGGCCACAGACTCAAATCAGAAATATATTATCAGAGACTCTACGATATTCCTGTTGCCTGGCGCAGGCCAGAATTCTCGATTATCAGCCAGGGAGGAGGCTTCAATTACTGGGTGTTCGACAATATGGAAAACAAGGGAACCGGCGAAAATTATGGTATCGAAATTACACTGGAGAAATTTCTCAGCGAGGGATTCTACTATCTTGTGACGGCCTCACTGTTTGACGCGGGTTACAGGGGTTACGACGGGGTATGGCGCAACTCGGCCTTTAATAATAATTTCGTCTTTAACGCACTGGCCGGATATGAATGGAAACTGGGTGCTGCATCACTGCTATCATTAGACCTGAAAACTGTCTGGGCAGGCGGTAACAGATATCTTGAAGTTGACGAGGAGTTGTCAGCGGCTGCCAATGCCACACGATACAAATGGGACGAAGCATATAGCAACAGATACCCCGACTATTTCAGACTTAACGGCAGAATTACCTTCAGGCTTAACAAAGAAAGAGCAGGTCATGAATGGGCTCTTGACCTGCAAAATATGACCGGTCATAAAAACATCTTCACCCAAAACTGGAACAGTGAAAGACAAGAGCTCTCAACGTCATACCAGATGGGCTTCATGCCAATGGTAACCTACCGTATCTATTTCTAGCATAATAACAGTGATCAGAATTACCGATCTTTGTACTATAAATCCAATTCAACACCCCTATATATGAAATACTTCCTGATAATACTGCTCCTTGCTCACGGTGCAATACACCTGATTGGATTTGTAAAATACATTAATCCTGAATCAGTTACTCAGATAACCCACTCGATATCCAAAGGAGCTGCTGTTGTTTGGCTTGCTACCGCAGCGCTTTTCCTGCTGACGGCAATAGGTTACTACCTGAATGCTCAATGGTGGTCTGTGGCTGCCTTAACAGCAGTTGCAATTTCTACCATTCTGATAGTCTCGGTATGGAGTGACGCCAGATTTGGCACAATAGCCAATGTCATTATACTGGTTGCTGCCATAGTAGGCTTCGGTACTTCAAAATTTAGAAACCGCTATGTATCTGACGTTGAATCAGCATTCACTACTGTCAAGGAAACCCCTGCTGCAGTTCTATCGGAAGAAACCGTTTCAGCTCTTCCCGAACCGGTACAGAAGTATATCAGATATACAGGAGCCTTTGGAAAGCCATCTGTTGAAAACTTCAAAATCAATATGGCAGGGAAAATAAGATCTGCTGAAGATACTCCATGGATGGAGTTCACAACCGAACAATACAATTTCATGGAAAGAGCATGGAGGCTTTTCTTCATGAAAGCAAAGATGAAAGGCCTGCCGGTGGCTGGATACCATGCCTTTAAAAACGGAACTGCATTTATGGACATCCGGCTTTTATCCCTTATTAAGGTGGAATACCAGGATGGTGAAAAAATGGATGTGGCCGAGACAGTAACCTTCTTCAATGATATGTGCTGCATGGCACCGGGCAGTCTGACCGACAACCGGATTGAGTGGCTGGAAACAGAAGACAATGTTGTAAGGGCCGCATTTACTAACAATGGAATACGTATTACTGCATGGCTTCATTTCAATAATGAAGGCCAGCTGGTGAACTTCGTATCGGAAGACCGCTGGGCTCTTGAAAAAAACGGAGAGATGTCCCGTGTCAGATGGGAAACACCTCTTTATGACTACAGGGAGATTAACGGCCTGCGGCTTGCCTCAAGAGCCGACCTGATCTACAACTATCCCGACGGTGACTTTTGTTATGGTAAATTTGAAATAGCCAATATCGAATATAATGTCAAATTACCTGACTAATTAAGCTTTTTAGTAATGAAAGAAAACAGAACTATTATTTCGTTAATTGTAGCCATAGTAGTTTTTTCATCTGTAGCTACCACCACAGGCATATTCACCAACGAGGGGCCGGGAAGATTCAATTATGAGACCATAAGAGGTAATACAGTAGAAATATACGGTAAAGGCCTCTATAAACATATGACGGCAGATGTTGCAATACAGGGAATTGCACAGGATTATATTACACTTTTTGCCGGCATTCCTGCCCTTGTCATATCCCTGATACTTGCTCTCAAGGGCTCATATAAGGCGAGAATTGTCCTGACAGGCGTAACAGGCTATTTCTTTGTAACTTACCTCTTCTATACTACGATGGGCATGTATAATGAAATGTTTATTCCGTACCTGATACTGCTCTGCCTTACATTCTTTACATTAGCACAACTGCTGCTTTCTTTTGATATCAAAGCTCTCCCTGATATGTATAGTAATAAAGCACCGCTAAGATTTACTGCAGGCTTTCTTATTTTCAACGCTATTGCAATAGCATTTCTATGGTTGGGGGTAATCGTCCCGCCAATTGTTGACGGAACGCTTTATCCAAACGAGCTAAATCATTACACAACTCTTATTGTCCAGGGCCTCGATCTGGGGTTACTGCTTCCAATAGCTGTAGTTTCAGGCGTTATGCTGCTAAAAAAGCGACCTCTGGGGTATTTGCTTGTACCGGTCTACACCGTATTTCTTTCATTCCTGATGGCTGCACTGATGGCAAAAATAATAGCAATGGGCATTAACGGAGTTAACATTATACCGTCAGTCTTCATAATACCTGTATTCAATCTTACAGCCATTATTACTTCTGTCTTGACAATTAAAAACTTACGTCAACAGCATTAATGGCATGTAACAAATTGCAACAGGCAATTTATCGTTACAGATTTACTAACTTTACTGTCAATATCTTGTTATATGGTGAGGTTACTTGCAATTGCACTATTTCTTCTGGTGGCCGTTGGCTGTAAAAAGACCGGCGATCTGAACCCGGAGGGTCAGCTCTACTTCCCTCCCACTGACAGCCAGGAATGGGAGACTGTCTCCCCTGAAGAGCTCGGGTGGAACGAAACAATGCTTTCAGAGCTCAAGGCCTTCCTCTCACAAAACGGTACAAGGGCATTTATTATACTGAAGGATGGCCGTATTGCAGCAGAGCAATACTGGGGTAATAATCTTCTGAACAACGCTCCATTTGACGTGTCAACGGCATGGTATTGGGCCTCTGCCGGAAAAACCATAACAACATTTCTTACAGGCATCGCACAACAGGAAGGACTGCTAAGCATAAATGACAAGTCCTCTGAATACCTTGGTGCTGGCTGGACAAACATGGCCGCTGATAAGGAAACCCTGATAACCATCAGGCATCAGTTGACAATGACAACAGGACTGGACTACAACGTTCCTGACCTTGACTGCACTGAACCGCAATGCCTTGTATACAAAGCTGATGCCGGAACACAATGGTACTACCACAACGCACCATACACACTCCTTGAGGATGTTATATCAGCCGCCGCCGGAACCACATATAACAACTTTACAGACAGCCGCCTCGAAGCTGTAACAGGAATGAGCGGCACATGGATACGGACGGGAGACTACAATAATGTCTACTACAGTACTGCACGCGATGCGGCGCGTTTCGGACTGCTTATCCTTAACAAAGGCAAATGGGACGACCAGGAAGTAATGACTGACAGCGACTATTTCGACGCAATGGTAACAACTTCTCAGTCCCTGAATCTCTCCTACGGTTATCTCTGGTGGCTCAACGGTAAAAGCTCAATTATCTATCCGGGACTTGCAACTCCATTTGATATTTCGATGGCTCCCGCAGCTCCTTCCGATATGTTTGCAGCAATGGGAAAGAACGGTCAGTTCGTCAATGTAGTACCCTCTCTTAACCTGGTTGTTGTACGAATGGGAGAAGCCCCCGGTTCCAGCCTGGTACCGGTAACATTCCATAATGAAATGTGGCAGAAGATAATGGCTATACTACCCTGATAGTTAATATTTTAATGTCTGCCAATTAAAGTGCATCCGAGACTGACAAACACCTCATGTAGCTTATTAATCAGAATATCAGCGGATTAGTTACATCTACCCTGTAGGTAAATTCATATCTCAGCATTACTTCATGGGACCCGTTGCTGTATCTGCCCAGGTTTCCGATATCATAATCATATGAGTATGCGACCTTCAACTGATTGCTTAGCTGAACCTGCAACAGACTAACCACTGAACGGCTGTTCCGGTAGGAAAAGCCAACCCAGACCCTGTCTGCATAGTTCAGGTGGGCATTGATATCGAAAAGTATCTTCTCTCCTGCTGAAAGGGTTACCAGCGTGGAAGGGAGTAATTTCCATTTCTCGCCCATCTTCACAAGGTATCCGACATTGAAATTGTATATGTAATCAGCAGGCTTGAACTTCAGGGTGTATTTGTTTTTATCCTTGTCGAACTGGTGACCCAGCAGCCTTGGTATTGAAAACCCTGCGAAAAAGCTCTCCTGGCTGTAGTATACCCCGAAATTGAAGTCGGGAACAACCAACACCTTCGAGTCAACAAGATACATTTCATCTCCCGGATCAAGAACAATAAGGTCAGACCATGTCGTATTAGTGGTTACTATTCCGGCACCGAGGCCAAGAGAGAGGTCTCCCGCACCCATATTTATCTTGTATGAATAGTAGGAATTAAAATGCGTCTGTTTCGTGACACCTATCTTGTCGTTGGCAATTATAAGGCCGAGGCCTACTTTAGAGTCTGCAAAGGGAGCATCAATTGCCAGTGTCATGGTTTCGGGGGAACCGGGAACTCCTACCCACTGATTGCGGTAAAAAATCGCAGCATTAAGAGCCCCCCGGTTTCCTGCATAAGCTGCATTAATCGAAAGAGGATTAAGAACATACTGACTTGTGACAGGTGTAATTTGTGCTGATATGGCAACTGGCATCAGCAGCCAGAACATAGTTTTTGCAATCCTTTTCATATTAACGCCTAATTACGATATAACCATTTATTGTTTTCCCGTTGGCACTTCTGATAACAAAGAAGTAAGTGTCATCAGGCAGGGGTTTGCCGTTCTTATCCACACCATCCCAGCTGTTGTCATAATCGCTGTTCATATAGACCTGGGCTCCCCTTCTGTCAAAAATGATAAGCTCTGTCTTGCCAAGTGTCTCAAGGCCTCTAAGAACGAAGTAGTCATTTCTGCCATCAATATTGGGTGTGATAAGAGTAGGTACAACCAGATCGTTGACTATTATCGTAACAACATCGCTGATGGGCGGACAGACCCCGAAGGTGATTGTCCATGTAAACTCGTTGGTTCCGAGGGATAAATCTGTTACGGTGGTTCCCGGATCAGTTTCATTGCCAAAGATACCTGTACCTGTCTCAATTGTCCATACCCCTGCAGCGCCGGCCACAGGAACAGCATTAAGCGTCGCCTGGAAAACATACTCCAGTACCTGGTCGGGACCGGCATCTGCCACAGGCCTCTGGTCTACCGTAACCACCACAGGCTTGATTGTTGAATAACCGGCTGTAGTCGTTCCCATGATATACCAGGTTCCCTCAGTAGCTGTCTCAGGTGTTGAATATGGAATTGTAGCATCCGCATCGGACCAGTAGGTGAATGTAAGGCCCTCGTCAGAACCCTCAGTTATTGCTGTTGATGTCAGATCAACTGTTTCCGGCGAGCAAACGGTTGCAGGGTTATTGATAACGAGTACCGGAGCGCCTGGTATTGCATTTATGACCACATTAGCTGATGGCAGTGAAGTACATCCGAACGAATTCATTACCGTAAAGGTGTAGGTACCCGGGTTGATCCCTGTTATCGTTCGTGTTGTACCTGTACCTGACAGCAGAACATTATCAGGCTGTCTTGTGAGTGTCCATGTACCGCTTGACGGCAGACCACTCAACACAACACTTCCTGTTAACACTGTAAGTGTCGGATGGGTAATTGTTCCCACTACAGGTGCTGTTGGTGTCGGAGGTTGCGGGTTGATGACCGCATTGGATGATGCCACCGAGGTACAGCCCTGATCATTTGTCACCGCGAAATTATATGTGCCTGCAGTCAGTGAAGTCACAGTCGTAGTTGTTCCTGTTCCGTTATATAATGCTCCTCCGGGATAGAGAATAAGTGTCCATTCTCCGGTTGCAGGCAATCCGTTCACTATAAGGCTGCCCGTAGCATCCGAACATGTCGGGTGTGTGATTGGCCCGATAAGCGGAGCAGTGGGTGTCACAGGCTGGGCATTGATCACCGCCTGTGCCGAAGAAGCTGACGTACAACCTGATGAATTAGTCACCGTAAAAGTGTAGGTTCCCGGCAGCAGTCCTGTTATGGTTCTCGTGGTTCCGGTTCCGGTGGTGATTGCTCCTCCCGGGGACCTTGTAATTGTCCATGTCCCTGTCGACGGCAAACCGCTCAGCGCAACACTGCCAGTTGCAACGGCACAGGTCGGATGGGTAATTGTCCCTACCACCGGTGGTGTTGGTGTCGGTGGCTGAGGATTAATAACCACATTTGCCGAGGAAGCTGAAGTACAACCGAAAGCATTGGTTACGGTGAAAGTATATGTTCCTGAGGCCAGACCCGTAACTGTGGTACTGGTGCCGGTTCCTGTATATGTATTGCCTCCGGGAGAACGCGTAAGTGTCCATTCACCTGTGGAAGGCAGGCCGCTGAGAACCACGCTTCCTGTAGCAACCGTACAGGTTGGATGAGTCCGGTCTGTTACTGTTGGAGCAGCAGGTACTGAGTTAACCGTCAGTGAGTATGTTGCGGTAGCCTCACTACACGGGAAACCGGCAGGATTATTGGTGGTAACCGTAATTGTTATAACCTTTCCTGCATCAGCAGCCACAGGTGTGTAGGTGAAGCTGAATGGTGAAGCTGTGCTGGAGGCAGGGGTAACAGTTCCTCCTCCGTTTTCTGTTATTGATACACTGGTGGCGCTGCCCCCGAATGTGTTGCCGCTTACAGTAACCGGTGAAGTGCCGCATGTGCTGCCGCTTGTTGCACTTAGGGTCACCGCAGGCGGATTGACACATCCGCAGTTGACCGAGAATGTTGATCCGGTGGTAGTACACCCTGAAGAGTTGCGGACAGTAACGGTATGATTTCCATTGGCAACAGAGGTGAAAATATTGCTGGTCTGGAAACTGCCGCCATCAAGCCTGTACGTATAGCCTGTGCCTGTCGGACTGGTTACCGTCACAACAGCATTACCATACCCTTGTGAACAATCTACTGACACCAGAGGTGCAGGCGGAGTAGGAGGCTGGGCATTAATTCTTACCGTAGCCGATGCTGCTGATTCACAGCCAAACTGGTTGGTAACAGTATAGTTGTATTCTCCGGGAGCAAGACCTGATATTGTCGTACTGCTGCCAGAACCGGTAGTGGTTACCCGTCCGGGGAAACGGGTCAGAGTCCATGTGCCCGAAGGAAGACCACTGAGTACAACACTTCCGGTACCGACTGTACAGGTGGGCTGGGTAATTGTTCCCACAACAGGAGCTGCAGGTGTTGGTGGCTGTGCATTAATGGTAACGCTCGCCGATGACGCCGAGGTGCAACCGTCAGCATTCCTTACTGTAAATGTGTAGGTGTTGGCCGTCAACCCTGAAATTATTACGGATGATCCAAACCCGGAAGTGGTTACTGAACCCGGACTGCGGGTAAGGGTCCATTCTCCTGATGCAGGTAATCCTGTTAGTTCAATACTTCCGGTTGACACATTGCATGTTGGCTGAGTCACGTCACCTATAACAGGAGCTGAAGGAGTGACAGGCTGCGGGTTAATGGTAACTGAAGTGCTCATCGAAGAGGTGCATCCGTCAGCATTCCTTACAGAAAAAGTGTAGGTGCCCGGCGGTATTCCGGAAACTGTTCTGGTTGTGCCTGTACCGGTTGTGGTCTGACCGTCAGGATGACGGGTCAGAATCCACGTACCGGTAGAAGGCAACCCGCTAAACCCGACGCTCCCGGTTGAAACGGAGCAGGTAGGCTGAGTGACCGTGCCCACTACGGGAGGCGTCGGGGTTGCAGGTTGTGTATTGATGACAACATCAGACGTTGCACCCGAGGTACATCCGTCGCTGTTGGTAACAGTAAATGTATAAGTGCCGGCTGGAATACCTGTGAGAGTAGCTGTTGTACCCGAGCCATTTCTTGTGACGCCGTCAGGGGACCTCGTAAGAGTCCAGTTTCCTGAAGGCAGGTTGCTCAGTACCACACTTCCCGTAGGTACATCACAGGCAGGCTGGGTAATGGATACCACCGACGGAACCTCAGGTACTACAAGAGCCCTTGTTATGACAACGTTTGATGACAATCCTGATGTGCATCCCTGATCGTTGGTGACAGTATAGTTGTATGTACCCGGAGGCAGGCCGGCAATAGTAGTGCTGGAGCCACTACCGTTAAGTTCATCAGCCCCGGGATAGCGGATAAGAACCCAGTTTCCAGACGGCAGACCCGAAAGAACGACACTTCCGGTAGGCACACCGCATGATGGTGGGGTGATTGTCCCGACAAGCGGTGCTGAAGGTGTTACAGGCTGTGTATTAATAGTAACACTGGCAGAAGGTGGCGATACGCAGCCAAACTCGTTGGTAACGGTAAAAGTATACGAACCGGCAGGAATAGCCGTAATAGTGGTTGATGTTCCTGACCCTGGGGTAGTTGTTCCTCCGGGTGACCTTGTAACAGTCCATGTACCCGACGATGGCAATCCGGTAAGAGTCACACTGCCGGTTGAAACAGCACATGTCGGTTGGGTGGTTGTACCAATTTCCGGCGCCGACGGCGTTGGTGGCTGTGGATTGATTGTGACATTCGCCGAAGACGGTGATACACAGCCTGCAGCTGATGTTACAGTAAAGGTGTAGGTATTTGCAGCCAACCCGCTGATAGTCGCACTTGTACCTGATCCGGTGGTGGTGTTTCCTCCCGGACTCCTGGTAATAGTCCACGAGCCCGCTGGTAAACCACTAAGTACCACACTACCAGTAGATACTGAACATGTCGGATGGGTAATGGTGCTCACTACCGGAGCTGTTGGAATAGTATTTACTGTAAGCGTATATGTCGCTGTTGCCGGGGAACAGGGCGAACCCAGTGGGTTATCAGTAGTAATAGTTATTGTAACGGTTCTGCCTGCATCAGCAGCAGCCGGCGTGTAGGTAAACGAGAACGGCGATGTAGTCGAACTGGTTGGGTTAACCGTACCGGCTCCATCCTGTGTGATATTTACACGTGTTGCATTAGTGAAGGTGTTACCGCTTATTGTTATCGGCGAGGTACCACAGGTACTTCCGCTGGTACTGCTGAGCGTCACTGACGGAATAGCAGCACAGCCGCATGAAACTGAGAAAGAACTGCCTGTGCTGGTACAACCTGAGGAGTTCCTCACAGTTATGGTGTATGTACCATTGGCCACCCCGGTATAGATGTTACTCGTCTGGAACGCTCCTCCATTAAGGCTGTATTCGATTCCTCCTCCGGTCGGACTGGTCACAGTAATAACAGCATTGCCTGCCCCAAGAGAACAATCAACTGTCTGGGTCGGAACCGAGGGTGTCGGTGGCTGGGCATTTACAGTAAAGCTGGCCGAGGACACAGATATGCAACCCTGCTGGTTTTCAACAGTAAAAGACCATGTGCCTGCCGGAATTTCCGTTGCGGTATAGGTGGAACCGGAGCCGGTCGTGGTTGAACCGCCCGGATTACGCGTAAGAGTCCATGTGCCCGATGAAGGCAATCCGCTGAGCGCCACGGTTCCGGTAGCCTCTGTGCATGTAGGATGGGTAATGGTGCCGATGACCGGAGCTGCTGGTATTGGTGGCGGAACGTTAATCACAACATTAGATGACGATGGTGAAGTACATCCAAATGAGTTGGTTACGGTAAAGGTATAGGATTCTGAAGCAAGACCTGTTACCGTATAGGAGGTTGTTGATCCGGTATAGGTATTACCTCCTGGCGACCTCGTGATTGTCCACGAACCTGATGGCAGGTTGTTCAGTACAACACTGCCAGTTGATTCTGTACAGGTTGGATGGGTAATGGTACCCACGGTTGGAGCCGTTGGTGTCGGAGGCTGAGCATTTACCGTGGCGTTGTCTGAAACGACAGAGGTACATCCGAATGAATTGGTAACCGAGTAGTTATAAATACCCGGAGGGATGCCTGAAAGAGTGATGCTTGTACCACTTCCGCTTGTTGTGGCACCCCCCGGATATTGTATAAGTGTCCATGTCCCTGAAGAGGGAAGACCCGTAATTGTAATGCTACCCGTGGCTTCGGTACATGTAGGTTGAATTATTGAACCTATTACAGGTGCCGAAGGAGTAGGTGGCTGTGCATTAATAACTACATTATTTGATGACGGAGAAGTACAGCCGTCCTCATTCCTCACAGTAAATGTATATGTTGTTGCTGAAGTCAGGCCTGTTATTGTTGTGCTTGTTCCGGAGCCTGTTGTTGTGGTTCCGCCCGGAGAACGTGTAAGTGTCCAGGTGCCCGTTGCCGGCAGTCCTGTTAATATCACGCTTCCGGTTGAAACATTGCATGAAGGTTGGGTGATGGATTCAACAACGGGGGCAGTTGGTGTGGCGGGTTGGGGATTAATTGTAACCGTCTCAGAGGGTGGAGATACGCAACCGATTGAGTTGGTTACCGTAAAGTTATATGACCCTGAGGTCAGTCCGGTTATTGTTCGGCTTGTTGTCGACCCTGTTATGCTGCCCGGATTGATTGTCCAGGTACCCGAAGGCAGGCCGCTGAGCACAACGCTGCCCGTTGCCACATCGCAGGTGGGCTGGGTTATTGCACCTACTGTGGGAGCTGCCACCGATACTGAGGTTATGGTTCCTCCGGCAGAAGCCTGGGTGCATGTTCCGGTGGTAGTAAAGGTAAACGGGAAGGTGCCTGCCACCGTCGGGGTTCCGCTGATTGTGAATTGTCCTCCGCTGTATGATCCGGTGACACCGGCCGGCAGGCCTGTAACCCCGGCCCCGGTTCCCCCGCCACCGATGGTATAGACAATATTGGTGATTGCGCTGCCCATGCATACTGTCTGTGTGCTGCTGCCCGAAGTGAGGGTTATTGTGGCGTTAGGATTGACGGTGATGGTACCGTTTGCTGATGTCTGGGTGCAGGTACCGGTTGTCGTGACCGTATAGTTGAACGTACCTGTCACTGAGGGTGTTCCGCTGATGGTAAATAGTCCGCCGCTGTATACACCTGTCACGCCTGCTGGCAGGCCGGTAATCCCGGCCCCGGTTCCTCCACCACCAATTGAATAGACAATATTGGTTATTGAATTACCCTGACAGAGTGTTTGTGTACTGCTGCCTGAAGTAAGAGTGATGGTTGCATTGGGATTCACGACCAGAGTTTTGCTGTCGGTATCTGCGCCGCAGGAACCGCCGCTGGTTGTAAGAGTCAGGGTTGCTGTGCCAGAGTACGCTGCAGGTGGCTGCCATGTGGCATTCAATGTTGTAGCGTTGGGGATAAATGTTCCACCAGCCGATGATGACCATGTTCCGCCTGTAGCCGAACCTCCCACACTGCCTCCCAGTGGAGCTGATGTCCCTCCCTGGCAGATTGCGGCCAAAGCAGCTCCGGCATTTGCTGTAGGAAGCTGGTTGACTGTGATGGCCAGTGTTCTGGCTGCGCTGGTACCGCAGCTGTTGCTGGCTGTTACCGACAATGTGCCTGAGGTTGCTGTGTTGGAATAATTTATAGTTACTGAGTTGGTGCTGCCGGTGATTGTAGCCCCGCTTCCGCTGTAGGTCCAGTTATAGGTTACTGACGGATCGTTGGGAACGGTATAGACAACACCCGTAGCCCCCTGGCATACTGTTGCCGTTGATGTGGTAAATGCGCCCGGCTGGGTGGGCAAAGGATTAACTGTTATGGCATAGTTGGCACTTACCGTGCCGTTACCGCAGCCGTTTGAACCACGTACCGTCAGGTTTCCTGATGTGGCATTGGCGGCGAAGTTTATTGTGATATTATTAGTGGTGCCGCTGATTGTAGCCCCGGTTCCGCTGTAGGACCAGATGTAGCTGCTGGCATTGGCAATTGCAGGTACGCTGTAGGCAACACCTGTAACACCCTGACAGACTGTTGATGTACCGGTAATCGTACCGGCTGCTGCAGGCAGGGGGTTGACGGTTATTGCATAGTTGGCGCTGGTTGTTCCGTTGCCGCAGCCATTGACTCCGCGTACGGTAAGATTGCCGGAGGTCGCAGTGGTTCCGAAGTCTATCGTGATTGAGTTGGTGTTTCCGTTTATTGTAGCTCCTGTGCCTGTGTAGACCCATTCATAGCTGCTGGCATTGGCAATTGCAGGTACGCTGTATGAAACACCTGCCGTCCCCTGGCAGACTGTTGCAGTTCCGGTGATGGTTCCGGCTGCTGCCGGCAGTGGATTGACCGTGATGGCCAGTGTTCTTGCGGCGCTGGTACCGCAGCTGTTGCTGGCTGTTACCGACAATGTGCCTGAGGTTGCTGTGTTGGAATAATTTATAGTTACTGAGTTGGTGCTGCCGGTGATTGTAGCCCCGCTTCCGCTGTAGGTCCAGTTATAGGTTACTGACGGATCGTTGGGAACGGTATAGACAACACCCGTAGCCCCCTGGCATACTGTTGCCGTTGATGTGGTAAATGCGCCCGGCTGGGTGGGCAAAGGATTAACTGCTATGGCCAGTGTTCTGGGATCACTGGTACCGCAGCTGTTGGTTGCAGTAACTGAAAGTGTGCCTGAGGTGGCGCTGGTTGAGTAATTGATTGTTATTGAGTTGCCAGTACCATTGATTGTTGCACCGGTACCGCCGTAACTCCAGTTATATGTTACTGTCGGATCATTCGGAACAGTATAGACGACACTTGTAGCCCCCTGGCAGACTGTAGCGGTTGAAGTTGTAAAATCTCCCGGCTGTGCAGGTAATGGATTTACAGTGACAGCCAGGGTTCTTGCCGCACTTGAGCCACAGCTGTTACTGGCAATAACCGAAATATCTCCGTTTTGCCCTGCGCTACCGGTCGTAACAGAAATCGTTCTCGTCCCTTGACCAGAGTTGATTGTCCAGCCTGTGGGTACCGACCACAGATAAGAGGTTGCGTTGGTGACCTCAGCGACGCTGTATATTTGGCCTGACTGAGCAGGACACTGTTCTGTTTCGCCTGTAATCAAGCCTGGCTGGCCGGGGGCAGGGGGAGACGTAGCATATGTTATAGTACTGGAGTTCAAAGAGACGCCGCAACTATTAACAGCCCGCACCCTGTAATAATATGTCGTACCGGCTGTTAATCCTGTTACATCAAATGAGGTTACGTTTCCAACATTTCTGTCCTGATACCCTGTAACAAACGAGGAAAAAGTATTTGAAACAGATACGTCAAGTCTGTATGAAGTTGCATGATCAGCAGCCTGCCAGTTTGCAGTGAACTGATCACAGTCTGCATTTGATCCTGAAACTGCAGTAGGAGTTGCCGGCAGGGGATTGACCGTTGCGGTTACTTCAGTCCTTGTTGCGGTAGGACAACCATTATTTGTTGCACCCACATAATAATTGGTTGTAGAACTTATTGAAGGCGTAGTGAATGTTGTCCCTGTACCGAGCAGATTACCCTCTGTTGATGAGTCATACCAGTTAACAGTACCGATACTTGCTGTAGCTCCCAGGGTTACTGTGCCGGTACCACATCTTGATGAAGGAGTAGTGCTGGTAATAGTGGGAATAGCATTTACAGATAATGTATAGGTAGCTGTTGCAGCAGCGCAGGGTGAACCCAAAGGATTATCCGTTGTCAATGTTATTGTTACGGTGTTACCAATATCTGCAACAGCTGGCGTATAAGTAAAGCTGAAGGGGCTTGAGCCAGTTGTAACAGGAGTAACAGACCCTGTACCATTTGTAGTAATTGATACATTCTCAGCACTTCCTCCAAATTGATTTCCGGTGACTGTAACAGATGTGGTTTCACATGTTGACCCACTCGTGCTGCCAAGAGTCAGCGTAGGTGGATTAGAACATTCATTTATTCCTGATAGTTCAACAACAGCTGTTCCTCTTGTAGAGAATAATCCATTACCCGTGGTAAAATTCGCAGTGACATTGGTAATAATCTGAGTGCCCCCATTTATACATTGTCTGAAGCTAATTGGGTTACCAATTGTAAATCCGTCTTTAATTGGAGTTTCCGGATCATCCCATGAGGCACGTATTTGCAAATATATGGCTCCTCCCGTCAACTCTTCAATCAATACTCCTACTCCAACACAATCATTACCGTCGAAGACGCCGATTTCATCCCCTGGTATCATATTCACCCCATTAACAGTTGCCTTGGTAACATAAATATTCATGTGTTCAAGACCATTTCCTGTCCAGTTTGTGGTAAAGCAAGTTTGAGACTGTAGTTCAATTATCGAGAAGACTACGAATATTAAAAAAATAAGGACCTTTTTCATCAGTTTGGTTTGTTACTTTCTACCGTATTAATAACCTATAAGCTATTTTAGGTTCAATATTGTATAATTAGGGTTTTATTTATTGTGTAGGTGTCGGTAATTAGCCTGTAATGGTAAATCCCGGGTAACACTTTGTTTCCGGCAGAAGTGTTGTTATACCATTCAACTGAATGGGTTCCTGAAGTCAATTCATCATTAACAAGCACATCAACAACTGTTCCTGTCGAATTAATGATTTCCAGTCTAACTTTTGCAGTACTACCCAATGTAAAAGTGAATGTAGTCTTATAAGCAGACGGATTTGGGAATGCATCAGAAAGATATATTTCAGGTTTAATCATAAAATCAACATTCATTACCGATGTTCCGCTTTTTACAAATCTATCAGGGTATCCTTTCAGAATAGTGATTTCCCGGCTTATCATCTCTTTCTGCCTGAGACTACTCCATGCGCGTAGTTCAAATCTATTTCCCTCAATAAATCCATCCCTGATTTCAGTAGTCGGATCATCAACAGAAACATTTGCAACAATAAAACCAGCCAAGAGATCATCTATCACTCCTGCTCCGACGCAAATCCCACCATCAAATACACCAATCTCATCGCCTGGTTTAAGTGCTAATCCGTTAATTGTCGGATTCATTATATAAAGATTCATATGATCTAGGCCGTTACCTGTATAGTCAGGTTTAAAATGTGTCGGCTGGAGTGTTGAGACAGCACTCTTTTTACCGGCACCCACTACCTTGCTCAATGTTAAAGTAGTATTTACACTGGTTCTAATCTTATAACCTTTACCCGGTTCAAGATCATGAATATTGTCAACCCAACCAATGGGGAATGGCAGCTGCTCTATGGCATTACCCTTTTCGTCCTGTACTTTCAATAATGAACCTTCAGCGATTAGCTGTTCAAAAGCATCCATCGCAGGTTGTGAAGACATAAAAGGATATCCCATAATATTCCAGCCGGCGGTCAGAGGGATCTCAAGGGATGAGACTACTGGTCGACCGGATAAATTCAGAGTAGTATTTCCCCTTACTCTTATGTTATAACCCTCTGTTGCCATCATAAGTCCGATATTATTTATCCATCCTATCGGGAATGGCAGTTCTTCGATTGCATTACCTGATTCATCCTGAATCTTTATTAATGTACCTTCCTCAATTAATGGATTAACTATTGCTAGCATGGACATATTATCAGGTTCTGCGGCAAAAGAAAGGATGTTCCAGCCCTCCTGAAGACTTATGGATTGTACTACTTCATTAAAGCCTGACAAATTAACAACTGCCGTTTCTCCCTGAGAAAAGACATCTGTTCCTGAAGTATAAGAAACATCTACATATTTGGGTTGATTATCTTCACTTGCATCCCAAACCCTGAAAGATATAGAATTGCCTGGAGTATAGCCATCAATGATGGGAGTGTCTGGATCATCCAGCGAGACATTAATTCCAAGATAGTTAGAGCCTGTAAGAACCTCTGTCAAAACTCCGGCGCCTACACAGATAGTGCCGTCAAATACCCCTACAGCATCACCTGGCTGTAAATCAGAGCCATCAAGCGTTGCCGTTACGACATATATATTCATGTGCTCAATTCCATTACCGGGCCACCAAACCGGTATAAATGATTCCGGTAACGGAAGAACAGTCACAACAACACTGTTACTGTTTGCACAACCAGTCTCAATAACAGTCTCAGTCAATGTATATGTTGTTGTTATAGAGGGCATAACAATCGGATTAGCCTCGTCAGACACAAATCCTTCCGGGTCTGAGGACCAGGAATAACTGTTACCAGCTACAGCAGAAGCACCAATTAAGGTATTCTGACCCAGCATTATTGCACGATCATCACCGGCAATTGCAGATGGCAAAGGATTAACATTAGCAACTACCGGAGACCTTTCGTTGGTGGTACAGCCGTTTTCTTCAGCATCTACATAATAGGTTGTAGTAGAACTGATAACCGGAGTTGTAAAACTAGTGCCTGATGCTAATGGTTCTCCGCCTGTTAAGTCTGTATACCAGTTTATGGTTCCTCCACTCGCTACAGCCTCCAATGTCACAGTGCCGGGGCCACATCTTGATGCGTCAGTTGTACCTGTAATAACTGGTGTTGCATTGACTGTAAGGGCATAAGTAGCCGTAGCAGCAACACATGGTTCGCCAAGCGGATTATTGGTTGTAACAGTAATTATTACTGTAGCACCTATATCTTCGGTTCCTGGTATATAGGTAAATGAGAACGGGTTGTTGGTAGTTGAGATCGGATCTACTATACCCGCACCATCAGTGGTTATAGTAACATTAGTAGCAGTACCTCCGAATACGTTATCACTTACCGTGATCGGAGTAGTACCACAGGTTGCTCCAGTCGTGCTGCTCAGGGTTACTGTCGGACCATTGATACAATCACACGACACGTCAAAGCTCTCTCCCGTAGTCTCACATCCATCAGTATTTCGTACAGTAACTGTATAGCTGCCATTGACAACATTTGCAAATAGAGTTGAACTCTGATATTCCCCGTCATTAAGCTTGTAAACATATTGACCTCCCAAAGGACTCAAAACTGAGACTATCGCATTACTGGATCCAAGAGAGCAGTTAACGGCAATAACAGGTATCGGGGGTGAAGATGGCTGAGCTTCGATAACTACATCCTCACTGGCAAGAGAGGTACATCCTTCGGCATTGGTAACGATGAAGTTATAAGTACCCGCAGAGAGTCCGCTAACAGTGTACTCGGTAGTATTTCCAGATATGTTACTGGGATTAAGGGTCCAGGTGCCAATGGGTAAGCCACTCAACTCAACACTGCCCGTGCTTTCACTACACGTAGGTTGGGTAATTGTTCCTACTATTGGGGTAGAAGGGAGTGGATTTACGGTAACTAATACCTGGCTGGTAACTGTATTAAAACCATCATCTACCGTAACCTCAT
>CAZMSH010000026.1:0-52846 GCA_964568875.1 uncultured Rikenellaceae bacterium
GAGCTGATTTTCCGTCAGTTCCTGACTGCTGGCAGTAACAGCCAGTTTGTAAATAATAAAGAAATAGACGATCATTCCCGTAAAGGTAGCTGCCAGAGTTCCTATAGGAATTGACTTTGACGGTTTTCTGAGATCGCCTGACAGGCCCACACCTGCGGTCATACCCGTAAATGCAGGAAAAACAATGGCGAACACCACAAAGAAGTTATCCATGTTTCTCATGGCTGCATTGGATTGCCAGTAATATTCTCCGGCAGGCTCAGGGGACGATCCCAGGAAGAAAAGACCTATAGCGATGAATAGTATTGCAACCACCCAGTAAAGTGCTTTAACACCCAGGTTGGCACCTCTTTTAAGAATAAGAAATGCAAGGGCAATCATGGCCGGTATGCTTATTGTCTGTCTCGGGAGGACGAAGCCGGCAGTTTTTTCCACCCAGTCGAAGAGGAAGCTGAATGCTTCGGTAAATGCTATTACATAAAAGGCGACGCTGATAGCCTGTGACAGATAGAGGGCTATACCTATCGTTCCTCCGATATTGAGGCCAAAAGAGCGGGATATAATAAAATATTCACCCCCGCCCTCAACCTTTTTATTGGTAGCTAGTTCAGAGATTGCCAGGGCTGTCGGTATGGTCACCATATGCCCCAGAATAATAATCAGTACAACTCCCCAGAAGCCCAGAGTGCCGACTGCGAAACCGAATCTCAGGAACAGTATTGCACCCAGTATCGTTGAGATGGCTGTAAAAAACACAGGAGCAGTTCCGAATCCGTTATTGCTTTGGTTAGTACTCATCTTAATCTCTTTGTGGAAATATGAATCAAATATAGATAATAAGAACCTACACTATCAACAACTAAGAGTATTTTAGACCAGATCCTTTTCTGAATGTGCATTTACGAAGAGTATTGTTCCGATATCATCGTATCCAGTTAGTACCTTTTCTCCTGTTTTTCTGATGGTATCACCCCTGAAGCCAATAATTGTCAGGGCTGCTTCTGAAGACCGGGCGTTAATAATCTTCTTCGGGGCAGGGTCACTTTCCGGAACAATTACTTCAATGCTTTTCTCGGTTATCGGCAGTCTGCCTTCCCGAAGGATCTGTTTCATGCGGATTTTTGTAGATTCGACGTTTTCACGGTTACAGATTTCGAAAATACGAAGGCTTGATCCTTTCCACATCGGGTGGCCCGTTATGATGAAGCCCAGCAGTATCATCAGGTTTGCATTTTCGGTATCAATTGACTGTATCCATATATGTATATCGTTGGCCGGATTAATTGCCTTTTTATCAGAGGCCAGTATGCAGACATCAAAGCCACCGGCATTCACCAGCGCATAATTTTCGACTATCCCGGGCAGTCCCGACGGATTTTCCTTATCAAATTCGAAGAGAACCATGTTGTTTTCCATCCCTGATATTCCCGGAACCTGAATCGCCTGTGCAATAGCCGATGTATATGAAGGAGAGATGATTGTATCTATGTATGCATGATTATCTCTTTTGCCGTATAATCTGATTAGTTTCCGCAGTTCCTGTCGTGCCTGTTCAACGGTCTGTTTTGAATAGTACCCTTTAATAAGGTGCAGGTAGGTTCCGAAACCATACCGGTGGCTTATCCAGTTCATTACGTTGAACGCGGTTTTTCTTTCAAATGATTGTTCTGAAATGCATATTATTGAAGGTCTCCATTCTCTGGCGAGTTTTTTACCTCCCTCTTTCTGAAGGAAAACCTGCAGATCCCTGTTGATCTGGAACACTGAATTGGCGAATATTACTTCGAGGCCCTGCCTGTCTTTATGATATCGGTGTATTATGAAATATATCAGTGATATAAGTAACAAAGCCAGTACTGCATAGAGTGTATTTATCCTGAACATCACCCAAGCCGCCACTAAAAAGCCGGTGAGTGAAATGTACCATTTTGACCTGAATGAAGGACGGTATGAGGGGGAAGAGCCAAAATGGTTCAGGAAAGATATTAGGCAGAGAGAACCGTAAGTTACCATGAAGAACATAGATATTATTTCTGCCACGGCATTTATGGTTCCTAGTGCGACGAAGGGGAAGGCTATAAGTATTGTTATCAGGGAGGAGTTAACCGGTTCGTTGTCTTTTTTCCTTACTGCTCTTAGCCAGCTGTTGACTCTGGTTGACGGGAACGTAGCGTCGTTTGCCAGCGCCTGCAATTTTCTGGGGGCAACCATAATAGAACCCAGAGCTGAGGAGAGTGTTGATGCAGCCAGACCCAGAGGAATTACAATAGAGCCATATCGTGCTATGTCTGACATAACAAGCTGATTATTTGCAAGGTTGTCAGGATCAGCCGATATTGCCAGTTTCAGTGACACCAGGATATATACAATCATTCCGGTTGCCGTAGCTGCCACTGTACCAAAAGGAATCGACTTTGCAGGCTGGCGGAGGTCTCCCGACAATCCTACCCCTGCGGCCATCCCGGTAAATGCGGGAAATACAATAGCGAAAACCACAAAAAAGCTGTCCATGTCCCTGAGAGTGGCATTTGCGTTCCAGTAAGATTCACCTGAAGGTTTTTCCGGTGTTCCGATAAAAAAGAGAAGAAGGGCTATGAACATTATTCCGACGACCCAGTATAGTGCCCGTATGCCCAGGTTGGCTCCGCGGCTTAATATCAGTATTGACAAGAGTGTCATAACAGGGATGCTTACCGCCTGTCTTGGTAAAAGAATACCATGTGTGTCTTCCATCCAGACAAAGAAAAAGCTGAATGCCTCGGTAAATGCAATGACGTAGAAAGCCACGCTGATGGTTTGTGCCATAAACAATGCGATGCCTATGGTTCCTCCGATATTAAGGCCGAAAGAGCGTGATATTATATAGTATTCGCCTACGCCCTCCACTTTTTTGTTTGTTGCCAGCTCTGAGATTGCCAGGGCCGTGGGAATAGTGACCAGATGGCCAAGCATTATTATCAGAACAGTACCCCAGAAACCCAGGGTGCCGACTGAGAAGCCGAACCGGAGGAAGAGTATAGCTCCCAGGATGGTTGATATTGCTGTGAAGTAGACTGGCGGGGTTCCGAACCCTTTTTTAATATCGGTGCCGTTGACCATATTTTTCACATGTTTCCTCAGGAAGCAAATATACTAAATAGAGATGAGAGAGGGTAGGGTAGTAAAGCGCCTGGTGGAGATATCTTTTTAAATTTGATTTATAGCAAGAGGCGTACTATCAGTTTCATACAAACAGTTAAATTTGGAAAAAAATTCAGGTAATCACTGATATATACGATGTCGTTTATTTCCAATAGAGCCTTCTATTCAGCCTGCCGTTATGTTTTGCTGTCACTTTTTCTCTGCATGACAGGAGCAGGTTTCGGGGTTTTCCGGATTGCCGGTCAGATGCCTGTCTCTTCTGCTTCCGGGTCAGGGGCTGAAGGGGAAAAAAGCACTGAAATGGCTTTATATGATGTTAAATTTTATCATATTGATCTTGAGACTACGGCCGGCTCACTTTTTCTGTCGGGTAACACTATTGTCAGGATTGAGGTGGTCAGTGACGGTGTTGATAAAATAGTTCTGCAGCTGACACGAAGTCTTAATGTTTCCGGGGTTCTGGCTGACGGTTTGCCCGCAGGCTATAAACATGACTCCGATTATCTTGAGATATCGCTGCCAGAGCCTGTCGATTCCGGCACCCTGGTTGATGTTCAGGTTTTTTATTCAGGTATTCCTCCCGATGACGGGGGCATAAACCGCACCTACAGTGCTGCATGGGGGCAGACGATTATCTGGACACTTTCAGAGTCATTTCATGCCTTTGAGTGGTTTCCGGTAAAGCAGGAACTCAGCGATAAGGCTGATTCGGTATATGTATACATCACCGCCCCAAGACCGTTTAAAGGAGTTTCGAATGGTGTTCTTTCAGATGTTGCAGATGTCGGAACCGAAAAGAGGAGATTCGAGTGGAAGAGCCGGTACCCGATAGCTTATTATCTGATTTCACTGACCGTCGGTGACTATATTCAGTATGACCTGACAGCTGATGTGAACGGCGTTTTGGTCTCTCAGCCGAATTATATCTATAACTCACCGGGCTGCCTTGAGACTTACAAAGATGCTATTGATCAGACCCCCATGCTTATAGGTCTTTTTTCAGAACTGTTTGGACCTTATCCTTTTGCCGAAGAGAAGTACGGACATGTGATGGCTCCCTTCAACGGGGGGATGGAACATCAGACCATTACCATGATGGGATTATTCAATTTCTGGCTGATAGCACATGAGCTTGCCCATCAGTGGTTCGGAAATTATGTTACCTGTGCCACATGGCAGGACATATGGATTAATGAAGGCTTTGCTTCATATTGTGAGTATCTGGCATATGAATTTACCGGGCAGGAGACCGCAGCGAAGACATGGCTGGCTGCGGCTTATGATAAGGCTAAAACACTTCCCGGCGAAGCTGTGTACCTTACTCCGGTTCAGGCCCTGGATGAATCAAGGATATTCAGCAGTGCCCTTAGTTACAAGAAAGGTGCGGCACTGCTTCATATGCTGCGCCGCGAGATCGGAGATGATGAACTCTTCTTTGGAGCTGTCAGGCAGTACCTGTCTGAATTCGGAGACAGCACGGCAACCGGTCTTGATTTTATGGATGTACTGAACAGGCACACCGGTAACGATTACCAGTGGTTTTTTGATCAGTGGTACTTTGGCAAAGGTTTTCCTACCGTATATGCAGATTTTATAAGAAAGGTTGATTATACGACTCTGACCATGCGGCAGACACCTTCAGATCTGTCGAACCCCTTCTTCAGGATGAAAGTGAAGGTAAGAGTAGAATATGAGAGATATTCAAGAGACACTATCCTTGACTGGCGGACCGGAGAGCAGGTTTTTACAATACCGTCGCGCGACAGGCCCGTTAAGATTGTTATCGACCCTGACAACGACATACTCATGTCTAAAGGAATGGTATCAGGCGTTTATGATGATGATGAAGCAATGGTTTACCCGGTTCCCTTTACAGACAGGCTTTATATTGATGTTCCGGATCATCTGTCTGCCAATCAGATTACCATAACTGATCTGGCAGGCAGAAGAATATATCAGCAACCGGTTATCGGCATACACAATGAAATTGAGACGTCATCTTATTTGCCGGGCAACTATCTGATAAGTATTACAGGCAATAATTTCCGACAAACACGAGTTATTGTCAAAAAATGAATCTATTTTTACTGAATCAACTGGTCATTGTCTGATTATGAACCCTGGTCAGAGAGATGTATATAGCGATACTGAATAATATTACATTACTTGTGAGCCTTGCTGTTATCTACAGTTTTCTGAACAGGTATACAGCCAGGAGCTCAGTTAAGCACCAATTGCTTTCCGGAATTCTTTTCGGCCTTGTTGCAGTCATCGGAATGATGAACTCAGTGCATGCCACAGAGGGCATTGTTTTTGACGGCCGCTCGATAGTGCTTGTCGCGGCAGGTATTTTCGGCGGACCGGTAACGGCAGCTATTTCTGCCGTTGTTGCGGCAGCATACCGGATTTATATGGGTGGCGCAGGTACCTTAATGGGAGTATCGGTCATAGCAGAAGCGGCAATTATTGGCACCGTGGTTTACTATTTGCGCAGAAAATATGGCTGGGCGTCACATCTGTTGTTCATATACGGGGCAGGCGTGGTGGTACATCTGATTATGTTGTTGCTTACAGCTACCTTGCCTGCAGGTTCGGCAAAAGAGATACTGCCCCAGATTGTGCTTCCGGTAATGGTTATCTACCCATTGGGTACTCTGCTGATAGCGATACTCTTTATCAGCCAGGAGTCATTTCTTGAGGCCAAAAGGAAAGCCGAAGAGAGTGACAGGCTTAAGACAGCTTTTCTTAATAACCTTTCTCATGAAATAAGGACCCCCCTGAATGCCATAGTTGGATTTTCAGACATGATTGCCGGCAATGATGTTACTGATGAAGAGAAAGTCAGGTTCAATGATATAATAGACAGAAGCAGCACCCAGCTTTTATCAATGATTGACGATATACTTGACGTGGCTACCATTGAGGCTGGCGAGGTTACCGTGAAGATGAAGCAGACCGATATCAACGGATTGCTGGAACACACGGCAAACCAGTTCAGGTTCAAGGCAGAAAGGCGCAATGTGGAAATCAATATCGGATTTCTTCCTGAGGGGGTCTCTGCAAAGGTAGTGACAGATGAGACCAAGCTTATCCAGATACTGACCAATCTTACCGGCAACGCCGTTAAGTTCACCAGAAACGGCTCCGTTACCATTTCATGTGCTGACGACGGGAAGAGTTTCATTTTCAGTGTCAGGGATACCGGCATAGGCATTGATCCTGCCGTACACGACATTATTTTTGAAAGGTTTCGCCAGGCATCACCTGAGATATCTCTTGAGTTTGG
The DNA here is from genome assembly GCA_964568875.1 of uncultured Rikenellaceae bacterium. GTDB lineage: Bacteria > Bacteroidota > Bacteroidia > Bacteroidales > VadinHA17 > SLNP01. The sequence goes on from CAZMSH010000026.1 coordinate 6,428, forward strand.
AGGAACAGGCATCGGACTATCAGTTGCGAAATCATATGTGGAACTTCTTGGAGGCACAATAGGAGTTGAGTCGGAGCCGGGAAGAGGTTCCAATTTCTGGTTCAGAATACCGAAGAGCCAATCAATGACGGCCTGAAACTTCTTCCTGAAGAAACAGTGCCCTGTTCACACATCAGCCCATTCAGTATGTTTATCCGGTTAAACTGATGGTTAATCAAAAAACAGATTCTGTTAAAAACTATTTGCATTTTAAAGTCGAAATAGTTATATATTTGCATTTGAATTTTTCTTACAACCGCTGATTTATCAGCATCTTGCAGGAATTATTCCTAAATATCTAATTTGCACAAAAAAGGAAACAACTAAATCAGACTGAAAAATGAAAACCAGGATCACCGCTTTTTTAGCAACTGCAATCATTATGATTGTTTTTTCTTCAAACCTCTATGGTCAGGTTGGAGCAACAGCAACAGCAACAGCAACAGCAACTATTGTGACCCCGATCTCGATTACCAATACTGCTAATATGAACTTTGGTAATATAGCGGTTAATGCTACTAATTCAGGTACAGTAGTTCTGGCTCCTGACGGAACAAGGGGCTCTACCGGAGGTGTTACCCTTCCTGCAGATATAGGTACTGTATCGGCAGCTGTTTTTACAGTATCAGGTATTCCCGGGGCAGGCTATTCAATTTCTCTGCCCGCATCAACCACAGTTGTTTCTGGAGGAAATAGTATGATAGTTGATAATTTTACCAGCAACCCTTCAGGAACAGGCACCCTTGATGGTACAACCGGTAATCAGACACTTCAGGTTGGAGCAACTCTTAACGTCGGAGCGAGCCAGCCTACAGGTGTATATGTAAGTGGCACATTTGACGTTACGGTAAATTATAACTAGAGAGGCTAAATAGATATCCGCAATGAGGAGGCTCAGGAAACATATTTTCGGGCTTGCCGTTATCTTCTTTGCCGCTGCAGCAGTTTCAGAAGCACAGGTTGGCTCAGCCAGTGCAACCGGGCATATCATCGCTGAAATAATACCAGTCTTTTCGGCTAGTGAGACATCGCAAATGAGTTTCGGGAGGTTTTCTCCCGGGCCGCAGGGAGGCGAGATTGTGTTGACACCCGAAGGGAATATAATGGTTCTTGGCAGTGTATACACAGGTACCGGACTTCATAATGCTGCCAGCTTTTACCTTACAGGTGACTCAGATGCGACATTCTCGGTAACTCTGCCCGAGGGACCGGTTTTTCTTACGCATACCAGAAGCGCCAGAACAATGAGGGTTGAAGACTGGGTCTCCATACCGGCTCACGGAGTTGGTACCGGTGTTCTTCAGAACGGTGCCCAGGTGGTATATGTAGGGGCTACATTAAAAGTCGGCACACTCGATGATAATCCCGTTGGCGTCTATACCGGAACATACAACATAACTTTTGATTTCAACTGATAATAAGAGAAATAAGTAACCAATAAAAGATTCAATGATCATATCGTTGTCAAGTATAAAGTCACCGTCCTTACCAGGGCCTGTGGCTTTTGTTGTATCGCTTCTGGTAATGTTTTGCAGTTCGTTGTTCTGTGGTGGTGAAATTCATGCACAGGGTAACCTCCTTATAACACCACGGAGGGCAGTTTTCGAAGGTAATCAGAGGACCATTGATCTTAACCTGGCTAACACAGGAACAGATACGGCCACGTATGCAATCTCAATTGTCCAGATCAGAATGACCGAAGAGGGAGCTTTTGAGACTATAACTGAACCTGACCCGGGCCAGCGTTTTGCAGACAGGTACATAAGATATTTTCCCCGATCAGTGACACTCGGTCCTAAAGAGGCCCAGGTAGTCAAAGTACAGTTGACCGGAGGCAGGGAAATGGAACCGGGCGAGTACCGCTCTCATTTCTATTTCAGGGCTGTACCGAATGCCACTCCTTTGGGAGAGGTGAATCCGGCAAGGGACACTTCCGGTATCTCTGTCGTTCTCACACCTGTTTTTGGAATAACCATTCCTGTTATAATCCGTGTGGGTCAGCCGAATACCAATGTCACTATTACTGATCTTTCTTTGGATATGTCAGGAGGTGCCATGCCAGTTTTAAACATGGTGCTCAGACGTACCGGAAATATGTCAGTTTACGGCGATCTGGCAATCGATCATATCTCTCCGCAGGGAACCACCACCAGGGTTGGTATTGCAAACGGACTGGCAGTTTATACACCTAACGCCTTAAGGCGGTTCAGAATGAATCTTAATCCCGTACCTGGTGTCGATTTTACCACAGGAAGACTACGGGTAACATATTCTGCGCCTTCTGACATGAGGCCCCAGCAGTATGCCGAGGCAGAGTTGACTATCAGGTAATTTGAGCCCATACCGCTGTATTTGCGGGCGGCTTGCATATGCCGGTTCAGAACAAAGCAATTGAGAATGATTAAGACAAGCCTTTATAAGATAACTTTTATAACCGCAGCAATTCTTTTGGCAGGAATGCTGCTCTCCCTTCAGCCGGCAGCAGGTCAGAGTCAGACATTTACTACCAGTGGCACATTTACGGTGCCTGCAGGTGTCACAACCCTGATAGTGGAGTGCTGGGGCGCGGGTGGTGGCGGTGGCAGTTCCCGTAACAATAATGGAAATCCCAGAGCCGGAGGTGGTGGAGGTGGAGGTGGCTATTCCTCTTCTGTCCTGACTGTTGTTCCAGGTACAAACTATAGTATTGTTGTGGGAACAGGTGGAGCAGGTGGAGCCAGTAACAGTAACGGAAGTGCCGGAGGAAATACAACATTCAATGGCACAACTGTTGTTGCCCTTGGAGGAAGCGGAGGAAACAGGGGAGGTAACGGCGCAGGCGGAGCCGGAGCGACATCAGGTACCGGCAGTGTTACTTATACCGGTGGTAATGGAGCCGCAGGTGTCAATAATACAGGCAGTGGCGGTGGTGGTGGCGGTGCCGGTTCGAATGGTAACGGCGGAGCTGCTGCCGGAACAACAGCCGGCTCTGGTACTGACCTTAACGGTGGTGACGGTGGCGCAGGCATATCGGGGATATCTTCTGCCGGGAATAGCGGTAACAACTACGGTGGCGGCGGCAGCGGCGGCTATGCTCTTGCTGGTGGCGGAGACAGACCGGGAGGCGACGGGGCTGACGGTTATGTTGTAATAAGCTGGCCTGTCACCTACTATTCGCAGGGTTCTTTAGATCCGGCCCTACCTGCCAGTTGGAATTCTGACCCTGGTGGATCAGGTTCTTCACCTGCGAACTTTACTGCCAACCTGCAGAAATTTGTTATACAGGATGGTCATACTATGACCACAACAGATAACATCTGGACGGTTTCCGGGATCAGTACCCTGCTCTTAATTGAAGATGGAGGTGTACTTCATGAGTCTGTATCATCTGTTTCTCTGTCAGCCAATACAACATTCCAGATTGATAACGGTGGTACGCTCAACCATAATGTCAATTCTGTTACAATCTTTGGGGGCACCGAATCATTCGGAGCGACATCAACAGTGAATTACGGATTGGACGGAACGCAGACAGTGGCAGCAGCCACATACGGCAATCTGACCCTTTCCGGAACTTCTGCAAAGACGATATCAACAGGAGTAACCGTTAACGGAACACTCTCAATTGAGGGCACAGCCAGTGCAACAGGAGAAACACCTTCCTATGGTGCCGGTTCAACATTACAGTACGCCGGTTCGGCTGCACAGACAACGGGCAGCGAAGTACCTGCAACCTTCAGCGGAACCGGCGGGATAGTTATAAATAATGCATCTGGCATCACCCTGGACACCGATGTAACTGTTTCAACAACCCTTACAATGACAGCGGGTAATGTAATTACCGGTTCATATCTGCTTACCCTTTCAAACGGACTTGTATCATCTCTCTCTCATACATCAGGAACAATAATAGGAAGATTCAGCCGAGCCGTCAGCACCACAACATCTACCGACTATCTGTTTCCGGTAGGGACAGCTGATTTTTACCGCCCGGCTGTAATGAATTTCTCGTCAATCAGTTCAGGTACAAATATTACAGCTGAGTTTGTTGCAACACCTCCATTCGGATTTTCGCCATATACAGATGGAACAGTTACACTAAACAGCCTTTTCACGGATGGTTACTGGAGGTTTTCCAGCTCGGCCACGCCAACGGTTAATTACTCGCTTACTCTTACTGCTGACGGCTTTACAAGCTTTCTGTTCGATGACGATACACGTATTACAAGTCGCGACAATACAAATACAACATGGAGGGCTTTCGGTTCTCACGGTACCCGATCAGGAGATGATATCTCACGCACAGGTATCACAGACCTTAATACCACATCTTTTGATTTTGCCCTGGCCAGCAAATGCAGTGTCGTTTCGTTGAGTTACAGTTTTGAAAGGGAGATCACAATAGATCATAATGAAGTGGCGGGAGACGAAGACCTTTTCAGTTTTCCGGTACTTATAAATATTGCCGGAGAAGATTTCATGAAATCATCACCCGCAGGCCCGGTAATGAACGCCAACGGCTATGATATCATATTCACCGATGAAGACCGTAACAAGCTTGATCATCAGATTGAATATTACAACGGCACCAGCGGAGATCTTATAGCATGGGTAAGGATACCTAGATTATCAGCCTCAGAGAATACGGTGATCAGGATTATGTACGGCAATTCCGGCATAACCGACGATCCTTCGGTAACGACAGTATGGGACAGTCATTACAAGGGAGTCTGGCACCTGAACAGCAGCAGTCTTACCGATGCTACAATATACGACAAATCGGGCACGGCCTACAACAGCCCGACATATCCTGCCGGAGTAATAGATAGCTCTTTGGGTTTGAACGGCAGCAATCAATATGTCCAGGTCATTAATGCACCAAATACAAATTTTGCCGGCGATATAACGATATCGGCATGGGTATATATGGCTGCCGGCAACCGTGACCAGAAGATTGCAGGTAACCAGAATAACTCCAGCGGGGGTTATAAATTCGGAATTTACACCAACAACAAGGTTGAATTTGAGATCAGAAATTCGGCAAACACCCCTTCTCTGAACAGATCGGTTTCGGGAGGTACGGTTCTGAGTACCGGTCAGTGGTATTATCTGGCAGGAATGAGTTCAGACGTTCTCGATTCCATTATGACCTTCGTAAACGGAGTACCTGAAAGGCCCTTTAAAAAGACAGGCACCCTTGGAACGGCATCAGATAATGTAACTATCGGAAGGGAACCCTTCCAGTCATCCTATTTCTTTTCAGGCCGGTTTGATGAGCTCAGGATATCAGACAAGGTAAGGTCAACAGGCTGGCTGAGAACGGAGTACAATAATCAGTATTCACCTTCAGACTTCTATACCTTAGGTGATGAAGTTTCAATGACCAATCTTCCTTCAGTAAGCATCTGCGACGTGCCTGTAACGCTTCCGGCAGGTTCCCCAGCTGGCGGCACATACTCAGGCAATCCTTATATCTCAGGTAATACATTCAGTCCCCCCTCAGCAGGGACTTATTCAATAGTTTACACCTACACCGGAGCATGCGGCCCGGTCAGCATCGCCAAGGAGATAATAGTAACGCCCGTGCCGTCTGCACCGGAAGCTCCCGATCAGGTGTATTGTACAGGCCAGATTGCCAACCTGGTGGCCACTTCAGGAGAGAACATCAAATGGTACAGTGGAGGAACACTTGTGAGCACGGCTAACCCATTTACAACAGGGCTGACTACACCTGGCACCTATACTTATACGGTTACACAATCGGTAAACGGATGTGAAAGTGATGCAGCAGAAGTTACGCTGACTATACTTACAGGCATAATTGTAAGTGCCCAACCGGTAGCTGCATCGGTTTGTGAAGCTTCTACAGCTATTTTTAACATTGATGCGATTGGCTATAACATGACATACCAGTGGCAGGAAGATGGAGTCAATATTACAGACGGAGGTATTTACAGCGGAGCCACTACGGCAACATTAACCATTGCCAATGCAGGAACTGACCTTGACGGATCGGTTTACAGATGTGTATTGACAAGCTCCTGTGGCACCTCACCTGTAAACAGCGATGCTGTTGCACTGACCGTTACACCTCAGCCAGTTGCAACATTCAGCTATGACGGCAGCCCTTACTGTCCAAACGCCTCCAATGCTTTGCCAACATTCAGCGGAGGAGGTGTAGCAGGCCTTTTCTCCTCGACGGCCGGACTGGTATTCGCCAACAGCGCTACCGGAGAGATTGACATTGCAGCCAGCATACCCGGAACCTATACGGTGACCAATTTAATAGCTGCAGCAGGAGGCTGTGGTGATGTGGAAGAAACCAGTCCTTTTGAGATAATCGCATACAGGATATGGACCGGCGCAGCAAGCACTGACTGGAACAATCCCGGTAACTGGACGTGTAGTTTGCTTCCTGACATCAATACCCCGATTGAGATACCTGATGTGTCCAACAAGCCGGTACTGGGGGCAGGGTCCACAGGTGCCGTTAATGATCTTACAATAGAGGCCGGTTCTTCGCTGGTAATTTCAGGCAACACCCTTCAGATTACAGGGTCTATTATCAACAACGGAACCTTTACGGCAACCTCGGGAACCGTTGAGATGAATGGCTCCGCTGCACAGTCAGTGCCGGCGAACACATTTGTGTCTGACAGGATCGGAAATCTTATTGTTAACAATCCTTCCGGCGTCAGCCTGCTGGGAGACCTGGAGGTTTCGGAGGTGGTCACCATACTCGATGGAGAACTATCCTCTGCAGGTTATCTTACTCTTATTTCGGATGCCTCGGGAACAGCTCTTATAAGCGGCAGTGGCAGCGGTACAGTCACAGGTGATGTTACGATGCAAAGGTATCTGCCATCAGGATTCGGATACAAATATTTCAGCTCTCCTTTTGTGTCAGCCACGGTTGGTGAGTTTTCAGATGAATCGATAACGCTGATTTACAGATATGATGAAAACAGGCTTGTAGGAGGTATTCCTGCCTCTGGTTGGGTTAACTACAATAGTGCGGCAAATATTCTCAACCCGCTTGCCGGGTATGCTGTTAATTTTGGTTCCGGCACAGATCCGAAAACTGTTGATATTACCGGGGAGGTTAACGACGGGCCCTTATCTGTTACTATATACAACAATGACCAGATCTATACAAAGGGTTTCAATCTGGTTGGGAATCCCTATCCGTCGCCTATAGACTGGGACCTGGTGAAGCTGAACAACACTAATATTGATGATGCTATTTACTATTTCAGGGCAGGCGCTGCTGATGAGTATGGAGGTACTTACAGTTCCTATGTGGCAGGGATCTCAAGTGACGGTCTGGCGACCAATATTATACCATCCATGCAGGGTTTCTTCGTTCATGTCTCAGATGGTGCCTATCCTGTCACGGGGTCGCTGGTGATGGATAATAGTGTAAGAATATCAGACCTGACACATCCGTTTGCGAAATCGGACGGTAGAAAAGGCATGTCTCTGCTAAGGTTAAATGTTGCTTTCTCGGATGCTCCTGATATTGCCGACCCGCTGGTTGTTTATCTTGATGAGAAGGCCACTGCTGGGTACGAAGGCACTCTTGATGCCCTTAAGCTGTTCAATACAGATTTTGATACTCCAAATTTCTATTCCTACAGCAGCGATGGGCTGAGACTGTCTATCAATGCCATGCCGGCTGAAGTGGCCGATACCGGGAGCATTGGTCTGGGTATAAGGACTAACACAGATGGTGAGATATCTATGAGGCTGAGTGATGCCGAAGGCCGTTTTGCTACTGAAAGGGTATACCTCTTCGATTCAGCTACGGGCGTGCGTAAAGAGATGACGCCTGAAGACGGCTATAAGGTATTTCTTCCGGCAGGAGACTATAACACAAGATTTTTTATTCAGTTCTCAGGAACACCTACTGTTTTGCCCGAAACTGAAGACACGTATTTTACAGCTTATTATTCACGAGGGATATTAAGAGTAAACATTAACAGGCTTTTTAACGGCAGAGGCACAATAACAGTTACTAATATTATAGGCAAGAGGCTTTTCACCGATAACGTCCATGAAGAGGGGTATCATGAATTCACTCCATTACTTGGTAACGGTATCTACATTGTGAGTATGACAACCGGCAACATAAGAATCAGCCGGAAAATAATTATCAGCAAATGAGAGTTGATTCATATCTGATGTATCTTATTGGTAAGAGGGTTGCAGCTCTGTTGGTTCTACTGACATTATTACTGATTGTACCCAGCAAGGCAGTTTCACAGGAACCGCCTCCAAGGCCTGTGGTTGCAACTACGGTACAGAACCTTGGCTTCGGTGTTTTTTATCAGGGACTGGCCGGAGGCAGTGTAACTATTGATGCCTCAGGAGTCAGAACGGCAGGTGGTTCTGTGGTTCTTTTAAGCTCAGGTGCTTTTTCAGTTGCCACTTTTAACGTTCGTGCCAATCCCGGTACCGTGATCTCATTCCTGAAGCCGCTCAGCAGCCTTACTGATGGCAGCGGCCACACCATGACGCTGCAGATTGACGATACCAGCCCTGCAACTCCTTTTGTAACAACGAACCCATATTCAGTGCCCACCCCGGTATATATGGGAGGCATACTGACCGTAGGATCCCCTGCTGTCAATCCTCCGGGAAACTATAGCGGCACATTCGATATAATATTTATACAGGAATAGCCGGAACGCATAACACTTTTAACAGGAAATGATAATCATACGAGCATACACCACCAATTTTCGAACATGGCGTATGCGGGCGTTAAGGATTGGTCTTCTGTTGTTTACAGTGGTTGTGCTGAGTCTGGTTCATAGCCTTGATGCCTCTGCCCAGGAGGTGCCTGAGTATGATGAGATAGCTATATATCTTGAAGTGCCCGGTCTTGGCGGAACCGAAATGGTGGTGGTGATTAAAGGAGAGACAGTCTATCTGCCGGTAACCGACCTGTTTGATTTTCTCAGGATCAGGAACATTCCTGCCCCTGATATGACCTCCATATCAGGGTTTTTTATCGACCCTGAAGCTACGTATCTGATAGACCGGACAGATCATCTGATTACTTATCAGGGCCGAACAACCGGTATTGAACCGGGGGCACTTATACGCACAGAAACAAACCTTTATCTCAGAGCAAGTTATTTCGGGCGTGTTTTTGGTCTTAACTGTGATTTCAGCTTCAGAAGTTTGTCTGTTAAAGTTACCAGTCAGATAGAATTGCCTACAATAAGGGAGATGAGGCTGGAGGAGATGCGACGCAATCTTACAAGGCTTAAGGGAGAGGCTCTGGCCGATACGGTTATTGGCAGAAGGTACCCCCTGTTTCAACTGGGTGTGGCTGACTGGTCTGCCATTGCCACTCAGGAGATCAATGGTAACAGTGAGGCAAGACTGAACCTGTCGCTGGGAGCAATGATAGCCGGGGGAGAGGCAACAGCTGCACTATATTATAATAGTATGCAGCCTTTCTCGCATAAGCAGCAATATTATCTGTGGAGGTATGTCAATAATGATTTTGCACCCGTGCGGCAGGTTATGGCCGGCAAGATTGCGGCTCAGGCAAGCTCTTCAATTTACAATCCTGTTGTAGGCGTACAATTTACCAATTCACCCAGTACCTACAGAAGATCATTTGGCACCTACACCCTTAGTGACCGCACAGAACCTGGTTGGATTGTTGAACTATATGTTAATAATGTGCTGGTAGATTATGTAAAGGCCGACGCATCAGGCTTTTTTACTTTCGAGGTGCCACTGGTTTACGGTAACTCGGTAGTGCAGACGAAATTTTATGGTCCATGGGGAGAGGAGCGCACCCGTGAGCAGTCAATCAGCATTCCATTTAACTTTCTTCCAAAGAATACCTTTGAGTACAAGATAAGTGCCGGAATTGTCGAAGATTCTCTGCTAAGCAGGTTTTCAAGGGCGTCGTTTAATTATGGAATCGCCAGAAGGCTGACAGCAGGCGGAGGTATTGAATATCTTTCATCTGTATCTTCCGGACCCGCCATGCCATACCTGACAGCATCACTGAGTCTTATGAACAATCTGTTGCTTTCGGGGGAGTATATGTACGGCGTCAGGACTAAAGGCACACTGTCATACCGTCTTCCCTCGAACCTTCTGCTGGATGTTAATTACGCCCGGTATGTGGAGGGACAGAAGGCTATCAATCTGAACTATCTTGAAGAGCTGAAGGCTGTGATATCGATTCCTGTCAGGATTGGAAAACTGTCTACCTATCAGCGTATTTCAATGCACAGGATAGTATTGCCCGGATCAGGGTACACAACCGGAGAATGGCTTTTCTCAGGATCTCTGAGGGGTATAAGCACCAACCTGACTACCTACGGCATTTTCGTTGAGAATGCTGAACCCAATCTATACAGCAACCTTTCTGTTGCTTTCCGATTACCGGGAGGTTTTATTATAATGCCTCAGGCTCAGTATGGCTATACCCAGAATAAACTATTTTCAGCGAAACTGGGGATGCATAAGTATGTCCTGAAGCACGGATTTCTCAATCTTTCTGTCGAGCAGAACTTTATGAACAACATGCGAATGGCAGAACTCGGGTTCAGATATGACTTTTCATTTGCCCAGGCAGGAGCTTCTGTCAGACAGGTTGATAACAGGACATCTTTCGTGCAATATGCACGGGGAAGCCTTATCTATGACCGCAAATCAGAATTCCTGGGAGCCGATAACAGGACAAACGTTGGCAGGGGCGGTATTGCCGTTATACCTTATCTCGATCTCAACTCCAACGGAAAGAGAGATGAGGGGGAACCAAAGGCAAGTGGCCTGAATCTCAGGGTTAATGCCGGCAGGGTTCAGAAGAATGAAAAGGATACTACAATAGTGATTCTGGGCCTTGAACCATATAGTCAGTGTTTCATTGACCTTGACCCCAACAGTTTTGATGATATCACGTGGCGGCTATCAGTAAACAGCCTGAGTGTTGCGGTTGATCCGAATATCATCAAGACAATTGAGATCCCTGTTAATATTGTGGGAGAAGCCACCGGAACCGTGGTTCTGGAAAGGGACGGTGACAGAAGGGGGCTGGGCAGGATCATAGTCAATATTTTCAACCTTAGTAACAGGCAAATCGGTCGGACACTTACAGAAGACGATGGTTATTATAGCTATTTTGGTCTGTTACCAGACAGCTACTATGTACGAATTGATACTACACAGATGTCAAGGCTCGACATGCTGGCTGAACCAGATTCTATACCTTTCACAATTGCCTATACCACTGATGGCGACATAGTAAGGAACCTGAATTTCACGCTGAGATCAAAGCCATCAGATACTGTAGTTGTTGAACCCGTGGTTCCTGTTGAGGAGACCCCTGTTGTAAGAAAGGATACAGTCTACATGATTGTTCATGAGATTGTTGAGGAGCTGCTCACCATTACTGAAGACAGCTGGGCTATACAGCTGGGTGCTTTCAGGGTACGGTCGAATGCGGAGAACCTGAGACGCTCTCTTGAGAAGCAGCTGGGCAGAAAGGTTGAGATAGTCATTGAAGATGATTACTATAAGGTTCGCATAGTAGAGATACCTGATCGTGAGGAGGTCGATCGCATAATTGAGATATTGAGACAGAACGGGGTGACCGAGTTGTGGGTTATAAGATTAATGGCAAAGCAGCAACAGCTTGTACTTACAGAGAAGCAGGATACTGTCAGGACGATCACCGAGACAGTTATCGAGAAGCCCGGGGCTGCCGTTACCCGTGAAAACTCAATACAGGCAGGTGCATTCTATGTTGAGTCCAATGCAATAGCACTGAGAGAAAGACTTGAGAAGCTAACAGGCAAGCGAGTAATAATAGTTGAGGAGGATGGATTCTTCAAGGTGCGTATACTTGGGTTTGAAAGCAGGGAGGAGATGGAGAAATACCTTCCGGTATTACGGCCGTTTGGTCTGTATGATCTCTGGATATTGCCTGAGATCAGAGTTCCTGATCTGGTCGAGCCTGAAGTGGTGATGCCTGACACTGTCAAAGTGCCTGTTGAGGAAAGGAAGATAGCTGAAGAGAAGAAAGAGGTTGAAATAGAGAAAGAACCGGAGGTAGTTGTACCTGTTGAGGCACCTGAGCCCACTGTGGCCATACAGGCAGGGGTTTACTACAAAAAGATACAGGCAGTGAGGGCGCAGAGAAAGATCAAGAGGAAGCTGGGTCTGCCGGTAGAGGTAGTGCAGCAATGGGATATGTACAGGGTTCTGGTGACGGGCTTCTATACACGCGAGGAGGCGTTTGTCTACTATCCTGAACTTGCAGGCCTTGGGTTCCAGCAGATAAGCCTTGTAGAGAAGCGATAAAAAAAAGAGCGGGAATGCTGGCTCTCGCTCTCACTCTCACTCTTTTTTTGTGGTGCCACTCGCACCGCATTTCTTTTAACTCACCCAATGCTCTTAATAGTTTTCAACTATGTAAAAGGCTGTATAATAGCAATAAACAAATAATTGATATTAAGGCAGGATAATTGATGTTAAAATAATTCTTCCCAAATTCTTCCCTGTATTAAAAAATTGGTTACATTTGTTATTATTTAATTGTTGTACTAATTAAATCTTTAATGCCATGAGTGAGCTAAATCTCTACAACAACGATGACAAATCAGCCGTGAACACCTTAGCTATGCGGTTGTTATTCGAACTTACAAAGCCTGATTTTATTCAATCACTTTTCAGTAGATCAAAGGAGGAAATAATTGGAAACCTTACTCGAGAGATGGAGGCGAAGAATGAGGCCTATTTTTACATCTTAGACAGGGGCCTTCTTGATGATTTCATTTCTTTAACAAATACAAACCCTGCTGCTTCAACAGACTTTGCAAGGTTAATAAGGCTTCTATACATGCAAATTGAACAGAAAGATCAGCAGTTGAGTTTTATGAGAGACCAGATAGTTGCTGCCAGGCGTGACATTGATTTTTACCAGGAGTATATCGAAAATATGGGGAGGTAGTAATGGGTAATATAAAACAAAACTATGAGATGACTGCTAATGAGGTATCCGTAATAGGCTATATCATTCAGGCAGCCATGCGTACTTTGGAGTATGATAAAGATGCTGGTGACTACAAATCAAACGATGACTTTGTTGTGTCTTTAGACAGATCTGAGTATAGGAGTCTGGCGAGGCTGACTAAGAAATTTTAAACTCATTAGAAAGTGGCTACAAGTGTAATATTCAAGCTAAGAGAGCCCCAAAATGGCGTATCGCCTGGTAAGCAGAAGAAAACCATGGTGATTATGTATTTCTCGTATGGCTTCCAGGAGACTAATACTGATGGGTCTAAGCGGTATTTGCCTTTAAAGTACGCAACAGGAGAAAAAATATTTCCTTTCTATTGGCGTGACCGGCCACACTACAGGGCAAAGCAAACAATCGAATTTGACTACGAAAGCTTCAACACACGCCTGGATAATATAGAGAATGCAGTCAAGACAGCTTATCGCAACGAGCTTAACAAAGGAGTCATGCCACGCCCTGAAAGGTTACGGAAGATCCTGCAGGAGATGATTGAGGGGAAGGTTGAGCAAGCTCCTAAGTCTCTCAATCAATTTCTCAAGAAGTATGTTGAGGAGGATATGAAAACCGGAAAGAGGCTTACTGAACATGGTGAAGTGTTTAAGTATGGAACAATCAGATCATATACCGGCTTCTGGCAACAGTTTCAGAAATATCAGGAGTATATCGGCAGAGAGCTTAATTGGGAGGATATAGACCTTGACTTCTATGATGGATGGCTGCAGTTCTTCCTGGAGAAGAATTACTCAGCTAACACAATCGGGAAGCATACAAAGACATTAAAGACATTGATGCGGATAGCCCGAGAAGAGGGTCTTCACAATAACATGGAGACGGACAAAAGAAGATTCAGGCCTATTTCGTCACCTGTACAGAATATCTATTTGACTGAAAAGGAGGTCGAGAGTCTGTATAGGCTTGATCTGGGATTTGATTTGTCAATGGCTGAGATTAGGGATGTCTTTCTGGTTGGCTGTTATACCGCCCAGCGATTTTCAGATTATTCCAGGATAACGCCTGATAACGTAAGGAAGGTCTCGGGATCCTGGGTAATTGATATAACTCAGAGAAAGACTTCCGAGAGGGTTGTGGTTCCGGTCCGGCCTGAGTTATTAACCATACTGAACAGGCATAATTTTAGGCTTCCAAAGCTTTATGAGCAGAAGGTTAATTCTGAAATTAAACATATTTGCCGCCTGGCGGGGATCACGGAGGTGATAAGCATTGAGAAAGTCAGAGGTGGAAAGAAAATCACAGTAACGGTCCAGAAGTGCACCCTGGTCAAAACCCATACCGCCAGACGGACCGGGGCGACTAACATGTATCTGGCCGGGATCCCAACTTTGGCGATCATGAAATTCACAGGCCATAAAACTGAATCTGAGTTTCTAAAATACATCAATGTTACCAGGGAGGAGACTGCAAGGATCCATGCTTCCCATCCATATTTCAAAGGTAATCCACTTAAAATAGCAAGCAAATGAATGCATCAGGTCGACTAAAAGACAGCGATTATTACGAGATTCTTCGTAATGAGTTTTATGAAATGCCAGATCAGAGATTTAGTGACATCCCTATCCGACCGGCATTTAGCTGCGAGGAGGATATACTGTTAACGATTAAGGCACTAAGAAGCCAGCACGAGGCTGTAAATCCTGGTTTTGTAAAAAAACTTTCGGCAGCGCAAGAGGGGTCCTTTATAATAGATCCTTATGATTCTTATTCAGGGATCCATATTAACTTTGACGACTTCGATAAAGAGTTTAATAGTAATTTAGAAAAGTTCGATGATGAACATAAAAGGAAGATAGCTCAAGAACTATGGCTTTATCAGCTTAACATACTCGTTGCTTGTGGAGAGTTATTATCCGACAACCAGGACCCTCTCACACAGGTCGCTCAATCCCTTACTGGAAGCCAACAAGCTTTATTGGCAAAAACCAAGAGACCAGATGATGAGAAAAAGTTTAGAAACGGAGAAAGGGTTATTAATATTCAGATCGGAAGAGCTCATGATGGTGAAAACGTAATAGAGAAAGAGACGGGATATCTTAAGCTATATAACTCTGCTGAGGCTCATGGAAGTAAAACAAAGATGCTGGATCATGAGGAGTTACTATACATTGGTTGTCTATTAAGGGCTGGAGGACTAATAGCACCAAATATTGCATTGGGGGTATTGGGTAACCTACTTTCAGTTATGAATGACTGCAAATATTTTGGAGCTAAAGCATCCCAGCCACTTAAGCAAAATATCGATATTATGACCCAAGGGGTGACTGTGGGTAAGCTTAAATCGCTCTATGAGAAACTCGAGAGGATACACCAAGAGGCTGCGGACTATAGAGAAAAAGTGGAAATATTAAAGAATCTGGTTGAGGAGCATGCCCCATTTATGGCTACATTCGACAAGTGGTCTCCTGATGAAATAAGCAGTAAAAATAAGAAGCTCAATAACAGCTTAGTACCAGTGTTAGCGTATTTTAAGACCCAGATTACTACGAAACAGGCTTAAGCGCTCGTGCTGCTACCAATATCCCCGCCATCATTTTACCGGTAAATTTACCCTGTTTTACCGTTTATTCCTGACTTATGTTTACAATGAATAAATCATTGTAATCTATGTCAGGATTTTTCATTCATATGACCCGGGAAGAGTTCAACCAGAACCTTGTTAATATTATCAGGGATGTACTGGTAAATGAGCTGCCCAGGCAAAAGGAGGATGCTGTTAAGTATCTAACCCGGGAAGAGGTGGCTGAAAGGCTTCGTATTTCTCTGCCAACTCTTGTGAAATACACCAAGCTGGGACTCATTCAGGGTTATAAGTTGGGCACCCGGGTGCTCTATAAAGAGGTCGAGATTGACGCAGTATTGCAGCGAAAGGAACCATTAAAATATAAACGATCCTAAAAAAATTCAACTATGGGAACAATCACTTTTACCGATGGTCGGAAATTAAAATGGGTATTTACCCTCTCGGCCATAGAGATATTTAAGAGTCTTACGGGCCTGACAGTCAACGACTTCCTTGGCTCAGGACCAACGATTGATAATATTATTATACTACTGTACTCCTGTTTACAGTCCCCTGAAGGGCTGCTAAGTGATGGGTCTACTGTTGAGTTAAAGGATCTTAGAAGATTGGTTAGCGATGAAGAGCTTGGTCAGTTCTGTATCGACTTTGGTAATTATGTGAAAACATATGGGGTCAACTCACTGATTAACAAAAATTGAAATGGCAGGATTAGTTAACAGACTTAAATTCATTTTCTCGGCTGACACCCGGGAATTTCGCAAGCAGACCAATGAGGGTAAAGCTGCAGTACAGGGCTTTGCTTCCCAGGGGAGAGCCCTCATGGATAAGTTTGCCAGTGCTTTTGGTGTTAACACCAGGGCGATGTCTGATAGTCTTAACTCCTTCAGCAAAACGGCATCATCTGTAAGCAGGGGGTTCACAACAGCAGCTTCCGGATCTAATGCCCTAAGCGCAGCACTTAAGGTTCTGAAGGTTGCCCTGATATCTACCGGCATCGGCGCTCTTATTGTTGCCCTGGGATCCCTGGTTGCTTATTTCACCAAAACCCAGCGTGGAGCCGATAAGGTCCGGCTGGTGATGGAAAGCTTCAAGGCGATCATCAACGTGCTTATAGACAGGCTTGCATCGTTCGGAGAAGGGATCTTTCTGATCTTCACCGGTAAGTTTAAGCAAGGAGCTGAGAAGCTTGGAGCTGCATTCAAGGGTGTAGGAGAGGAAATCAAGACAGAGGCTAAACTTGCCTGGGAGCTTGAAAAACGCTGGCAGGCACTCCAGGACCAGGAGATAGCCATGATGACAGTCATCTCGCAGCATCGCCGTAAGTTCGATGAATTAAGACTTGCGTCAGAGGACAGCAATAATACGCTCGAGGAGAGAGTGGGTTATCTTAAGCAGGCTGCAGAGGAAGAGAAGAAGGCTGTAGCCATTGAGGCTGCTCTGCAGAAGGAGAAGGTAGACATCATGAGGCAGCGCCTTGAGATGGGAGAGAGTACCCGCGAAGAGATCCGTGAGCTTGCGGAAGAAGAGGCTAAGCTTAATCAGATCTATGAACGGGGAGCTTCTGCACAGAAGGAGCTTGCATCACAGGTGCGTACTCTCTCTGCGCAGATAGTCGCCCAGGGAGAGGCAGCCCTCAAAACAGCAAAAGCTCTGAATCAGATAAAGCCTGCAGAGGGTGGATTTAATGCTCTGAAGGTAAAGCCTGTTGACGCAAGCGAGCTGCTCCCGACTGATTCCTGGCAGCCACAGATGCTCAGCATGACTGAAGCCTATGCGGCGCTTGGATTAGCAGTTGTCGGCACTTCAGATCTTATCAACGATGCATTCTCCAGTGTGACTACTGGGCTCGCAGAGTGGATAGGAGGTATGGCAGCAGGACAAGCATCATTCCAGGGTATTGCAGAAGTGCTTGCAGGTACAATGGCAGATCTCGCTATCAATCTTGGAAAGACAGCCATTTCTGCTGGAATAGGGATTGAAGCTATAAAAAAGAGCTTAGTCTCTCTGCAGGGGGCGAATGCTATAGCTGCAGGGATTGCACTCGTAGCGCTTGGATCTGCAATAAAGGGGAAATTAAGAAGTCTGGCATCATCAGGAGGTGGGGCTGGTGGTGTTGGTGGTGGGTCAATTTCTTCCAGCTCTGGGACATCTTCATCTTATGTGAATAACTCTAACCTGAAAACACCCCAGGTTCCTGTACAGATAGTCCTCCAGGGAGAGCTAAAAGCTAAAGGATCAGATCTTGCCCTCGTGTTACAAAAAGAAGCAACACATAGAAGGATAAGAACATAATTGCATTTATTCAAATATCGATATAATATCGTAAAGATGAATCACTTAAGACATATAACTGGCAGTACCAGAACTGCTCATAATCCTGAAAGTCGTCAAATAACTTTTACGCTAAGTACCAGCTCTCGTGACAGGCATGGCACGGTACTTAACCAGGATAACTGGAAGCTCGACAACTACCTGAGGAACCCCGTTGTTGGCTACCAGCACAACGTTTCTGCCTCCGGTCTATTTACAGATCCAAATCCGGACTATATCATTGGTAAGGCTGTAAATACAGCCGTCATCAATGGAGTCCTGGAAAGTACTATAGAATTTGAGCCTGCAGAGATAAATGAGCTTGCAGAGAAGATCTTCAGAAAGGTCCTGTTTGGTTCGCTCAATATGAGTTCAGTCGGGTTCCTGGAACTTGGGAAAGGGAAGCGTGTAGATGATGTTTACTACTTCGAAGGACAGGAGCTGGTGGAATGGTCAATCGTTAACATACCCTCCAATCCTGACGCAGGAGCAAAGCGTATGCTTGGCGAAATGCCGTCGGCTTGCATATATGCCCTGAAACACCTTGGATCTGTACTGAGACCAGGCCAGATAGAAAGACTTCCGGCTGACCAGGCTCTGCTCTTTATTGAAGCCCGAAGCATCGGTCTCGATATATCTCTGCCGGTCTCTGAGTTAAAAGCTTGTGCTGACCAGAGTTTTCGGAAGACCGTACTCGCAGCTATTAAAGGAAAAGTGAGCGATGAGCATTTACTTCATAATGCGAAGATAGACCTGCAGCGAGCTTCATATCTGGATAAAATGGCTACCAGTAGGCCTGGTCTCACGATCACTGAGCGTGAAACGTTAATGTCGAAAGCAAGCAGGCTTCAAGCTAAGGCTTTCGCTGTTATGAATATGCTACAGCACAAAGTCAAATAATTAATATTCTAATACTTATAACTATGTACGAATCAATGTATGCACAATTAGGCCGATGGGCTAAGGCTGCAGCAAAAGCCGAAGCACATAAGCTTGATGACTACCAGGAGGCAGTAACTGCCGCCAAAGCTATCAGGATGGAAACATTGTACAATGCAAACTCTTTCCTTGTAAATATGTCATCCAGGGCAGTCCTAGAGACTGCGGGAACTCCTGCATCGGCAATGGTCCACGTACCTGAGCCTCAGTCAGTAATAATGGACTCTGCCCAATTCTTTAACCCTGGGCTGGTAAATGAGTTCACTATCCCCAGGTTTGATCAGCTCACGCCTGAATTTCTGCCAATGACCGACGCTCCAGCTTCATCTCAGCTGCCAGGAGTGGATACTATAACCACTTCGCCAAAGCGGCTGTTTACATACATCGATATTGCAAAGCACATGCTAACAATGTCTGATGAAGCAGCCGGACGGTTGATATTTAGTCAGATGGAAATAAGGTGCGGTGAGACCATCGACCAGACCGTATTTGGCGTGCAGGAGGGTACTGATTACCGGCCCCAGGGTATGGGGTATGCTATTACATCGGGAACAGACACTGCAGAGGCAGCAGTCTCTTTAGTGCCTGGGATAGATCCTTTTAAGTCTCTTTGCCAAAGTTTGGTCACCGCAGGTACTTGGAGATCTCCGGTATGGATCACAAGTCCCTCAGCAGCTATTCTGCTTCAGAGCACGCCAATGATTGCTCCAAAAGATGACACTACCAACTACTATGGCTGGGCTGCATCTGCGAGGCCAATTATGGATAATGGTAGAATCCTTAATCTCCCAGTAGTGATTTCCGAATTTGTTAGTAATCTCGCCGGCAGCTCAGGAGATGGTGCTCTTGTAATGCTAGCATCTCTAAAAAACATTGCAGTAGTCCAGTTCGGAGCTTGGCAGGTGCTAGCAGATCCAGTTACAATGGCACGTTCCAACACAGTGAGATTCATCATCCAGGGGTTCTTCGATGTGAAGGGACTTAAAGGAAGCTCGCCAACAGACTCAGCTCCGGAACCAGCTACCCAGGACAATGACTATGCAAATGTAGTTGTTTGTACTGCGATCAAGTAATGAACATGTTATAAACATAATTAACAACACGTAAGCCGCTGAAGTTTAATTCTATTTTTTCTGGTCCTGCAAATCCCCTGGGGGTAGTATGTCATCCTGCCTCCAGGGGAACAGCAGACCAGTGAAACAAAAAAGTAAAAAGCTCCTGATATGAAACCAAAAACAAATCAACTCGCCGGTTCCGCACCTTGGTATCCCTCGGATGTGAACCTGATTAACGATGTTGCAGTAATGCGAATGATAGACCAGCTGCAAATGGAAGGCTATGGTATCTATCACTTTATTCTTGGCTGGCTCTGCTCTCAGCCTGGATATGCCGGATCTCTTGAACAGGCCAAATACATGGCAAAACGAATGGGGTGCAGTGAGGCTAAATTTATGGCTGTAATCAATGGATATGACCTTTTCAGACTCGAAGGCGATAGATTTTTTTCTACCTATCTTGATGAAAAAATGTTGCCTTATGAGAGACGTAGAAAAGCTGCACAGAAAGCCGTTACCCAAAGATGGAGCCAACAAAAGGAGCTGCCCATTAGTTCTGAATCTCATACGATCGTATTACCAACGTATAACGATCGTAATACAGATAAGATAAGAGGAGATAAGATAAGAGAAGATAATATGAGATTAGATAATAAAGAAAAAGGGAAAAGAAAATCTCTTTCTCTATCTCTTGACTTTATTACTTCTGAAAAGATGAAAGAAATTTGGGTAAAGTGGATGGAGTATAAAAAGCAAATCAAGAAGCCATATAAAACTCAATCCGGAATGGAAGCAAAATTCAAACACTTGCTAGAGCTATCTGGTGGAGATACAGCTATGGCTGAGAAAATAATCGACCAATCTATCAGGGAAGAATGGGCAGGGTTGTTTCCCCTGAAAGAATCACTGTGCAGAGATAAGCCTGGATTAAGGCCAGCAATAGAGTTATATGCAGAGCGCTATGGACTATAAAACTACAGCTGAAGTTCAGGAGCCTTTGGCTGTTACCCCTGGGGAGGTTTTACTTGGTATGTTTTCCCTTCCTGGGGCTTTTTTGAGCGGTTTTGATTCCCTATATGCCACTTTGTGGACACTGCAGCTCCGGAGAGGTATCTTTCCGGATGCTGTGGTTTATAATAATTAAACCATCACAAATAGAGAAGATTATGAAAAGAGAAGACATCAGAAAAAGATCGGAGCTTCGCAGATTAGTGAAAGAGATCGAGAGGGCAATGAAAATTGTCCGGCAGCAGCTGAAAGCCAAAGGAGAAAGAGATGCCCTTGTCAATTATAATCTCGAGAATGCAAGAAAATTAAGATCGGTACTGATGAGATCTCGCCTTGGTATAAGGGATAATGATATGTATGAGATCGAAGAGGGGCTCAGGATCCTTTCAAAAGTTCAACTGACCATTGATATCATTATTCAGAAATGAAGCTGGAAAAGCCCATATTGGTATTGGTCAATGAATTTCTTGCTGAGAACAGC
Source organism: uncultured Rikenellaceae bacterium (assembly GCA_964568875.1). Classification (GTDB taxonomy): domain Bacteria; phylum Bacteroidota; class Bacteroidia; order Bacteroidales; family VadinHA17; genus SLNP01. The sequence goes on from CAZMSH010000026.1 coordinate 27,826, forward strand.
AACCTTGAGAGTACCAAGGATCTCTATAAAAAAACGCTGCATTTATGGATTACCTGGATGGTTAAAAATGACTGGCCTGTTAGTGAACCATCCAGGGCAAACCTGATCTCTTATCGTGAATATCTGCGCTCCCGGTCACTGTCATTGAGAACTATCGACAACTATCTGGCAGCAGTGAAGCAGTTCACCAGGTGGTTGTATGAGAATAACTATATCGAGAAGGACATTTACTCTGGGTTGAAGAACCTGAGAAAGACAAATGAATACCTAAAAGCTGCTTTATCGTATGAAGAGGTTGACAGGTTGTTGAATGTAACCAGGGGAGAGAGCCTGATCAGCCAGCGAGATCACGCAATTATTAACCTTATGATCTTCACCGGAATGCGCAGGCTTGAGGTTTGCAGATGCGATACCAGGGATTTCTACTGTATCGATGGGCAGTGGTATGCCCGAATCCACGGCAAGGGGCACTATGAGAAGGATAGTGAGATACCGATTACCCAGGCAATAATGAAACCTATCCTGATCTACTGGAAGCAAAGAGGAGTCTCAGGCTCATCCGATATCACACCTGCATTTATAAATCATGCCCGGTGCAGCCGGGGCAGAATAGATCCATCTTTTTTGAGCAAGATGGTTAAGAAATATCTCAGGGTATGTGGATTAGATGACAGGAAATACAGCTGTCATTCTCTCCGACACACATGCGCTGTTATGGCTCTGAAGTCAGGAGCGAAAGTCTTTCAGATCCAGCAACTGCTCAGACACCGGAGTCCGTCTACCACTGAGCTCTATTTGAAAGCGATCAGAGAAGAAAGGGTGCTTGATGGTGCTGCAGTATTCGCTATAGATCAATATTACCAAAAACGCCAGAAAACCGACTAAATTTAAGATTTTTCTGCTCACAACCAAGATCATGGTAAATAAACGTTATAGTTTACCGCACATAAACAATTAACAGCTATAACGGTGATAATCATATTAATAGCGTTTTTAGAATATTTGTTTCAAATAGTCGAAAAAGTTGACGTTTTCTGAGCTGATACTGAGGTGATAACCGGGGGGTATAAATCTCTATTGGATTCAACCGCACGACCGCACCTCCCACAAATACACACCTCTGTCAAAATTGGAGGGGTGGGGTATAGTTCCTGGTGATTTATTGATTTCTCAAATAAGACTATTTTTAGCCCTTCTCAGACATTTTTCCATTATTCTGGCCTCGTCCATCAATCGACCTGCAGTTAATAAAGGATGTCTACATCTCTGTAATCCCAGGGGGTTGTTTTGATTTCAACAGATATACCTGGTTAACCTGTTCAGGATCCCCGGGAGAGGTTTCTCCCAGGCATGAGCTCCGATCAGGACCGGGAGGATCTGCTCCCTGATCTGCAATCCTCCCTCGAGCGTACCTGGTTAACCTGCTCAGGATCCTCAGCTGAGGGTTTTCCCAGGCATGAGCTCCGATCGGGACCGGTGGGACTCCAAAATATGGCTCGCAATAATGAAAAATGGCTCCTTTGGTGTTAGATTGTAATCTGAAATTAATTATGATGAGAATCTGCCTATAAAAAAATTAACATATTTTTAACAATTTATTCAGAAATTAGAATAATATTTGTATTGAATTTGCAAGTGAGTTATAGGAAACGAGTTTTTTATTGTGAAATCCGAACACCAGTAGGCTGGTATAAAATATGAACCGCTATAGTCTGTGAAGAATGGGCCGATAGCGGTTCTTTAATTTCATAAGTTATGAGCCAGGTTAACAAAGTTTCAATTCTTATCGATGGTGCGTTCTTCGTATATCGGTTTACTGTGCTAAATAGTAAAGGCCCAAGAGTTAAGGATCTTGAGGCCTATGTTGAGAATGTTATGACCAAGCTGAAGAATCTATGTTGTGCAAATTCTTCTGACATTCTATTCCGCATATTTTATTATGATTGCAGACCTTATGGCTCTACTGAAACGAGACCAGACAATGTCAAGATTGATTTTTCGAAGGAAAAGCAATTTGCGGCGGCCAATGCTTTCCATCAAGACCTCAGAACCTTCCCTCAGTTAGCACTAAGACTGGGTGATTTGTCTTTTAATGGGTGGAAGGTCGATCCTAAGAATCCGTCTGGGCCTCCGAAACCTGATTTCCGACAGAAGTCGGTTGATATGAAGATAGGGCTCGATATAGCCTGGATGTCAAGTAAGCGCATCGTTGATAAGATCGTTCTTGTAGCAGGGGACTCAGATTTCGTTAGCCCTATGAAGTTTGCCAGAAGAGAGGGCATTCTTATTTATCTGGACACTATGGAGCAGAAGCAAATAAAGATGATACTTAAGGAGCATTCAGACTTCATTATGTAGTGAGCCTAGCTGGCTTGATTTGATTCTTCCTCTTTTTCTTCCCGAAAAACAAACAACCGCCCGATATGTGTTGATATTTAGGCGGTTGCCCTTCTAAGTTGTGGTGCCACTCGGAATCGAACCAAGGACACACGGATTTTCAGTCCGTTGCTCTACCTACTGAGCTATGGCACCCTGTTTGGGACTGCAAATATAGTTGTCAAATTTTATACTGCAAATAGTTTCGGAAAAAATATGCTTGCATTCATCAGGGCGATAGAGTACTTTTGCCATCCTTCAGAACTTTGATAATCAATGGATCTATTCTTCAGCACTCTTGATAATGGGATTAGGATGGTTCACTATCCTGTTCGCAGCGGTGTAGCTCACTGTGGAATAATAATCAATGCCGGGTCGCGTGATGAATCTGATGAGGAGCATGGACTGGCACATTTTATTGAACACATGCTTTTTAAGGGAACCAGCCGTCGCAAGGCATATCATGTGCTGAGCTTCCTCGATGATGTAGGTGGTGAACTAAATGCCTATACCACCAAGGAGGAGACGGCCGTCTATGCCAGCGTTCTGAAAGACCACTACAAGAGGGCCGTGGAGCTGATAGGTGATATAGTATCAAACGCTTCATTTCCTCACAGGGAACTGGAGAAGGAGAAAGAAGTGGTGATTGAAGAGATCAATCTGTATCTTGACACTCCGGCCGAACTTATATTTGATGAATTTGAAGGACTCATATTCAGTAATGCCTCTTTAGGTAGAAGTATCCTGGGAACACCTGAATCGGTCAGGTCTTTTTCGGTTGAGAGGGTGCGCAGGTTTATTGCGTCCAACTACGACACTTCAAAAATGGTGTTTTGCTCAACAGGTGATATTACCCCGTCAGAGGCAGAGAGGCTTTTCAGGAAGTACTTCGGGCAGATACCAATGAACAGGGGTAATGCAAGAATGAAGTTCGATCAGGTCTACAAACCTGTTGCCGTCACAAAAGAGACCGGAACAAACCAGGCTCACTGTATAACCGGAAACAAGTCATACAACCTTCATGATGACAGGAGGCCTGTAATGTATCTTTTGAATAATATCCTCGGAGGCCAGGGACTAAATTCGCGTCTCAACATGTCACTACGCGAAAAGAACGGTTATGCATACAGTGTTGAATCAAACTATCATCCATATGCAGATACGGGAATATTTTCGATCTATTTTGGCACTGATGAGCGTAACATTCTCAAAAGCTTTGCAATAGCAAGAAAGGAGATGGACAAGCTTATGACTGTCAGGCTGGGCCCGGTTCAGCTGCACAGGGCCAAGAATCAGATAAAGGGTTACCTGGCCAGGGCTTACGAGAATCATGAGCATCTTATGCTCAGTCTGGGTAAGAGCCTCTTGGTATTTGACCGGATTGAGCGAGCAGAGTCGGTATACAGAAAGATTGATGCTATTACTGTCGAACAGGTCATGGAAACTGCCAATGAGGTTTTTGATCCCGGTCAGATGTCATCACTAATTTACAGGTAAGGAGATGAACAGAGATATGGAGTCTTACATTGTTGAGCATAGCAGCTCTGAAGATGAGTTGCTGAATGAGCTTTACAGGTTTACCCATCTTAATGTTGTTAATCCGAACATGGTCTCAGGGCACCTGCAGGGCTTATTCCTCGGGTTTATCACACATATGATCAAGCCATCACTGACACTTGAAATCGGTACTTACACAGGCTATTCAGCAATATGTATTGCACGGGCTCTTCCCCAAGACGGGGTTTTGCATACAATTGAACAGAATGATGAGCTTAAGTGTGTCATTAACAGATTTTTCATTAAGGCTGGTGTCGCTGATCGTATTGTGCTTCATACCGGGAGGGCACAGACCATTATACCCGATATGGGTTTGAAATTCAATATGATTTATATTGACGGCGACAAAAGGGAGTATACAGATTATTACAGGCTGGCACTGGCAAACCTGGCCTCCGGGGGCGTGATAATTGCCGATAATGTATTATGGGGAGGTAAGGCTTCAGGTGGAGATATACGCGATCCCCAGACCCGGGGCATTATAGATTTCAACAATGTGGTAAAGGAAGACGAGTCGGTCGTTAAAGTAATTCTGCCAATAAGGGATGGGATAATGTTGATACGGAAGGCATAAATTATAGGGCGTATAGGGCGTATAGGGCGTATAAGGCGTATAAGGCGTATAAGGGCGTATAAGGCGTATAGGGCGTAGGATGGCGTAGAAGGGCGTAGATGGCGTAGATGGGCGTAATGGCTTCTATGTCAAGTCATTACCGATTACCGATTACCGATTACAGGTTTGCTCCTGTTCAGTCGCGAGCTCGTCTAAAGGCCTTGGTTAAGATATCGAATTTGAGAATACTGATACCCGGTACCTGATACCTGATACCTGATACCTGATACCTGAAACCTGACACCTGAAACCAGATACCTTTTTTTTGCAGTTTCAAATATTCTCTTAAATTTGTAGGATATATTTTTCCGGGAAGGCCTATTATGTGGGTTGTATTTGTCATTTAATCAACCTTTTATGAGAGAGAGGCCAGAGTGTTCCGATTGCAAGGTATTTAAGCGGTCATATTTTTCCACGCTGGAGGATAATGATCTTGAAGATCTTAAATACGAAAAGTCCGCATCTTTATATAAAACGGGTCAGATCGTTTTTCAGGAAGACAGCAGGGCGGTAGGAGTTTATTGTCTCCATTCAGGTAAAGTCAAGCTATATAAGGTTGACAACGAAGGCCGTGAACAGATTGTAAGGTTTGTAACGCCCGGAGAGTTATTTGGTTACAGCTCCATTACAGGCTCAAGGCATTACCTCGTCACAGCAGAAGCAATTGAAGATTCTGTTGTCTGTTTTATCAATTCCATTTTCTTTTCCGAGCTTACCTCAAAGTATCCTGAAATACTCAAGACGCTTATCACAGCCCTTGGCACGATGCTTAACGATGCCGAAGACAGGATGATTTCGCTTGCAAGGAAGCAGGTACGCGAAAGGCTTGCAGAGACTCTTCTTTCACTTTGCAGGAAGTTTCATCCTGAAGGCTGCCTTGATGAGAATATAATCAATCTTTCCAGAGAGGATCTTGCCAACATTGTCGGATCGGCAACTGAGACAATCATAAGGCTGCTTTCGGAGTTTCGTGAGGAGAACCTGATTGCAATAGAGGGCCGTAAAATAATTCTGAAGGACGTGAAACGCCTGAAGAAAATAGCCAGCTTTGAGAGGGCATTCTGATCGGCGGGAGAGGCTCTGTTTTTTCCAGACATTTCCAACACACGTATAATCAGGAACATAAGCTTCCAAAACTGATCTGTGTCATGTTGTCAGCCAACATTGAGACAGCCAGCAGTCTGATCTGTGATAACCGCATGAATGAGAAGAATCCTGCTTCCATGGGAACCATAGTCACAAAATATTCCTTTTGAAAGGATGAACTTGCTTCGTTGTGACCCATGCCTTCCCGGCAATATAACTATTTATTAAAACAGCATTAACCAATTGGTTCCCTCAAAATGAACAGAGTGATAAAGATCAACAGAGAGGAATGGAACAAGTTGCTCATTCAGCTTTCTGATTCAGGGGAGCGTATATATGCTCCCGTGCGGAAGAACGGAAGTTTTGATTACGAGCAGGTCGCGCGGGACAACGCCGATGGTATAGTCTATAATGAGGCAAAACCATCATCACCGCTCAAGATTTTCTTTCTGCCCCTGAGGCTTAATGTAACAAGCGGCGGCAGGCAATCCGGACGTACTGTTGTTGTCGGGGCGCCGGCATGTGACATTGAAGGTCTTAAACTACTCGATGCAATGTACATTGATGAGAAATACATCGATGAGACCTATGTGAGTAGAAGGGAGAACACAATTATTATTGGCGCGGCATGTCATAAGACAAGTGACAGCTGTCATTGTACGGCTTACGGTTTAAATCCCTGGCCCGGAGAAGGTTGTGACATCTCAATGAGTCGTGCCGGTGAGGATATCCTGTTGGAATCCTTATCGGTTAAGGGAGAGGCATTTATGACTGAGATTTCAGGCATAACAGGAACAGAGGAGGCTGCTTCAGGTGATATTTTACTTATTGAAAAACTGAGGGCAGCCGCAGCAAAGGAAGTTGCGAAAAGAAACAACGGGCTTCCGGGCACTGCCGAAACAGGGAAGCTTACAGCAGCAGCCGCACCTGAATTCTGGAAGAAGCACTCGTCAAAATGTGTCTCCTGTGGTGCCTGCTCAGCTATCTGTCCGACCTGTACCTGCTTCCTGCTGATTGACCGTCCAGGTTTTGAGAAGATCAAACAGCAGGACACATGCCAGTATCCGGCTTTTGAGCGGGTAGCAGGCGGTGAGGACCCACTGAAGGAGTTAAGTGTCAGGTTCCATAACCGGTATATGTGCAAATATGTATGGAAACCTGAGAGGTTTCATGTGCTGGCCTGCACGGGCTGTGGAAGGTGCAGCGACGGATGCATAGCCGGAATAGACAAGAACAGAGTGATTAGAGAAATGGTTTGATAAAACTTACTGACGTGAGCAATATTAACGGTTTATATAAGATATTAAAGGCAACGGTCGATGAGGTGATTGATGAATCACCGCTTATAAAGACCTTTGTGATGACCCCCGAGGAGCCTTTCAGGTTCAATACGGGAGAATTCGTGGAGCTTACCCTTGACGGACAGGGAGAGGCGCCCTTTACCCCTTCTTCGTCTCCTTTTGTAACTGAGAAGCTTGAGGTGACGATAATGAAGACAGGGTACATTACTTCCAAGTTTCATGATCTCAAGCCAGGATCTGTTCTGGGCATAAGAGGGCCGTTCGGGCGGGGTTATCCGGTTGAAAGATTTGTCGGCAAGGAGGTGCTGATAGTCGGTGGTGGCTGCGGGCTTGCACCGATCAGGTCGCTGTTGTTTACACTCATAGAGATGAAAGATCAGATAAAGAAGGTGGTTTTGCTATATGGGTCGAAGACACCTACAGACTGTATCTACAAGCCTATGTTCTCAAAACTTAACAGCATTTCGAACTTCGAGACCTATCGATCTGCTGACAATCCTGATGGTACTGACTGGGATGAATCTTACGGTCTTGTTACAAAGCTGCTCGACTCTCCCAGGGTTGATCTCAGCAACGCGATCGCTGTAGTCTGCGGACCACCAATCATGATGAAGTTCGCCACATTGAAGCTTGTCGAGATCGGCTTCCGCGATGAGGATATCTTCCTGTCGATGGAGAAGAATATGTCGTGCGGACTTGGCAAATGCGGTCATTGCATGATGGGAGAGTTTTTCGTCTGCAAAGACGGCCCGGTATTTACCTATGATGAGATTAAGCATAATCCGGAAATCTGGAAATAATCCAACTTCAGTTCAGAGATATGAGTCTTAAGATAGTAATAGATATGATGAAATGCCGGAGTTGCAATAGTTGCGCTGTGTCATGTTCATACCAGCATCACCCCGGCAATAACGGCATGCTGCAACTGCTTGAGAAGGCGGCATTCAGGTTTACATGCAGAAAATGCGAGGAGGCTCCCTGTATCGCTGTTTGTCCTGTTGATGCCCTTGAAAAGGATAATGACGGAACCGTAAGGCGGTCGGCAAACCTTTGTATCGCATGTAAGTCATGCGTGATGGCCTGTCCTTTCGGTACCATGATGAACAATTTCTTCGAGGTGCGCAAATCGGTATGCGACTATTGCGGGCTGAACGGTTCGCAGGTAAAGCTGCTGTGCGTTGAGACCTGCCCTGAAAAGGCGCTGACGCTCGAGGAGACTGAAGAAGACCCTGCCGGAAACCTTCATAAGCTTAATGATAAGGTTCTTGTCAGGGAAATAGTCTGGGAGAAGTTGAAACATGAATAATTTAAAGAGATGGTAAAAGAGCTATTCTATTTTCTGATTTTCCCGGGAATGATCTTTTCGGTGATAGTAGGAGGGGTCTTATCGTGGTCGGACAGGAAGATCACGGCCAGGGTTCAGTTCAGGAAGGGACCTCCATTCCTTCAGCCATTCTATGATCTGGGCAAGCTGTTCTACAAGGAGACAATCCTTCCAAAGCACGGAGCAAAGCTGACATTCCTTGCAGCCCCGGTATTTGCACTTTTCAGTGCTACACTGGCAAATGTTTTTATCCTGCTTCCTTCGGTATTTCCGGGCAGCGGATTCAGGGGTGACCTGATTGTGATCTTCTATTTGCTGGCGATACCATCACTTACCTATTTGCTGGGATCACTGGCCTCGGGTAATCCCCTCGGGGCACTTGGGGCATCACGTGAGATGAAGTTGATAATCAGCTATGAGCTGGCGTTTATTCTGTCGCTGGCCTGCATTATCATCAAAAGCGGCATGAGCCTTTCCGTTTCCGATATTATTGCGGCTCAGCAGGAGCAGGGAGCATTCATAGGTTCACTATCGGGTGCATTGATATTCATTGTAATTCTTTTTGTCAACCAGGCCAAGCTGGCCCTGGTTCCTTTTGATATGTCTGAAGCTGAGACAGAGATTGCTCATGGAGTATTCATTGAGTATTCAGGCAGCGCCTATGCCATAATCAAGATGGCAAGATATGTTATGCTATTTGCCCTGCCGGCCATGCTTGTTACCCTGCTTATGGGTGGTTTCAGTTTCAGCGGCACAGGTATTTTGTGGTCGGTGCTTAAGCTGCTGCTGATCCTCCTTCTGATTACTCTTATCAGGAATACTAATCCGAGAGTAAGAATAGACCAGGCCATGAGGTTCTTTTTTATATGGATGAACCTGCTGGCTGTAATTGCAATTGTGCTTTCATTGATTAACCTGTAAAACTTAAAGAGTGGGCTTAGGAAGTTATTGTTTCAGGAAATCGCTGTGGGTATTCCATTTCGGTGGAGCCTCATGCAATAACTGCGATATAGAGATCCTCGATTGTCTTACCCCGAGGTATGACATTGAAAGATTCGGGATGCAACTTGTTGGAACCATCCGGCATGCGGATGTGCTGCTGGTTTCAGGCTCCATAAACAGAAAGTGCCGCGACCGGTTGCTGGAACTGTATCACCAGGCACCGAAACCCCTTCTGGTGGTGGCATTTGGTGCATGCGGCTGTACCGGTGGTATTTTCGCCGAGGGCAATACATTTGCCGGGCCGGTTGATAAGATAATACCTGTCGATGCCTATATCCCGGGCTGTCCGCCCAAGCCTGAGGCAATACTCGCCGGAATTGTGAAACTGTTAAATAAATAGTGTGCCATGGCAGCTATAAACTATGAAATACTACCCGAGATACTCAGGCTGAACTTCAACAGTGACATCCTGAGGCTGATGGTTCTGCAAAGAAGACGTCTCGTGGTTCAGATCAGGAAAGAGGCTCTTCCGGAGATAGCCAATTTTTTCCTTGACGAGCTTAAATACCGGTTCATCATTGCAAGCGGTATGGTTGCCGACAGCGGTTATGACATCCTGTACCATTTCAGCGATGACAGGCAGGGCTGGTTGATCAGCCTCAAGGTAAATCTTGACAGGAAGAAGCCTGAGGTGGAGTCGCTGGCTAACCTGATAAGTGCTGCAAACTGGATAGAGAGGGAGATACATGAACTCTTTGGAATCAAGTTCATTAATCATCCCGGGCTTACCAAGCTTATCTCAGAGGGTAACTGGAAAGATGATGAGCATCCGTATGCCCGCGAGGAACGTGATAACAAAAAAACTGTAAAGAAATGAGTACCAGAACGGTAATACCCATCGGGCCATATCATCCGTTGCAGGAGGAACCCGAACTTTTCAAGCTCTACTGCGAGGGTGAAATTGTCAGGGATATAGAATGGGAAACCGGTTACAATCACCGGGGCATTGAGAAGATTAACGAATCGAAGACGTTCGACCAGGTATTTTTTGTCGTTGAAAGAATATGTGGCATATGTTCCACATCGCACCCTTTCGCCTATGCAAATGCCATGGAAGAACTGGCACAGGCAAAGGTTCCTGACAGGGCAAATTACATCAGGAGCATTATCGGCGAACTTGAGCGTATTCACAGTCACCTTCTCTGGGTAGGACTTGCAGGGCATTTCCTTGGATACAACACGGTTTTCATGTGGGCATGGAAATACCGCGAGATGGTTCTTGATATTTTCGAGAAGATTACAGGCAACAGAAATAACTATGCCATGTTCTGCATAGGAGGTGTCAGGCGTGATGTTCCCAATGTTCATATCAGCGATATCAGGAAGATGCTTGATAAGATCAAGCCTAAGCTCGACCTTCTTACCGGAGCAGTGATGGATGATCCTGTGATTCATGCAAGAACGAAGGGTGTCGGCATTCTGACAAAGGAGGATATAATTGATTATGCTGCTGTGGGTCCTACTGCCAGGGCCTCGGGTATTGCGATCGACGTCAGGCGCGATGATCCGTATGCAGCCTATCCTCTTGTAGACTGGAAAGTTATTACATCGGAGGGTTGTGATGTTTTTGCGAAGGCTGAGGTAAGATTGCTTGAGATGTATGAATCGGTTTCAATAATCGAGCAATGTCTTGACAAGATGTCAGGAACTCCTGAGGGTGATATCTGCAATCATGTCAAAAATATCCCTGAAGGCTACAGTTTCGGGCGGGCTGAGGCGCCAAGAGGTGAGGTGTTTCACTTTATTAAGAGTGATGGTTCCAATTCACCGGTACGACACAAGGTGAGGGCACCCAGCTATGTCAATATAGCCACTTTCAAAAAGTCATGTGTGGGCCAGACTGTTGCCGATGCCACCATAATTCTGGCCGCCGTTGATCCATGTTACTGCTGCACCGAGAGGATGGCATTTGCCTATGACTGTTTCAGCGGCAAACAGATAATGAACGGGCTTGATCTTATCCGTATTTCGCAACAGAAAACCAACGATCTGAAAATGAAGCTATAAACCATAGGCTATGGATGAACTGTTATATATAATATGGATACCACTGGCAGCAGGACTGCTGCTGGCGTTTGTCCCAGGGTCGCTGAGGAGGATAACTGGAGTGATTACCTCCCTTGTTACTGCTCTTTCGTTTGCCTTTGCCATTGCACTTTTCGCAGGAAAAGGTTTATCGGGGCACCTTACAATGAGCCTGCTGCCTGAACTGGCTGAAAAGTTTCCTGTCGCTGACTGGTTTGCAGGGAGGTTCGGTGGCTTGTATGTCGATGAACTGGCAAGACTGCTGATAATGCTGATAACCTTCTTCAGCTTTATCATTTCAGTCTATTCTCTTAAGTATACCGGAGGTGTTCACAAGATAAGAGGATACTATTCCTATATACTGCTCACAATGGCGTTTTCCTCACTGGCGGTGATTTCAGATCATCTTCTCTATTTCATCTTCTGCTGGGGAATTCTTGGCATTACCCTGTACAAGCTTATCAAAGGGTCGGATGAAGAGGGCGCGGCAGCCGCTAAAAAGACACTCATCATTGTCGGGGCATCAGATACGATAATGCTGCTGGGGATTGCCATCGTACATAAGATGGTTGGTTCCTTCACTATAAGCGGGGCAGGCATTTCAACAACCACTACACTTGGTGCTGTTGCTTTCTTTGCGCTACTTATTGGCAGCTTCACCAAGGCGGGGGCCGTTCCGTTCCATACATGGGTGCCCGATTTTGCCAAAAAGGCGCCGGCATCGTCGACGGCGCTGCTGCCGGCCTCTCTTGACAAGCTGCTGGGTATTTACTTTATGTACCGTATCTGTACCGAGCTGTTTGAGCCAGGCGAATGGATCACGCTGCTGCTTGTAGTGGCAGGCGTCAGCACTATTATAATAGGAGTGATGATGGCCCTGGTGCAGCATAATATGAAGCAGCTGCTCGGATATCATGCCGTTTCGCAGGTGGGGTACATGGTACTCGGCATAGGGCTCGGGTCACCGTTGGGCATCGCCGGGGGATTATTTCACATGGTTAATCACACTATGTATAAATCGGGTCTCTTTCTGGTTGCGGGAAATGTGGAAAACAGGTTCGGAACAGATCAGATTGAGCACCTGGGTGGCTCAGCGCGATATATGCCGATAACCTTCATGGCGGCGGTGATATTTGCTCTTTCAATTTCAGGTGTTCCGCCCCTTAACGGATTTGCCTCGAAGTGGCTCATATACCAGGGAGTAATCGATTTTGGAGAGGGCGCCGGAATAGCCAACAGGCTGTGGCCTCTCTGGCTGGGGCTTGCGGTTCTTGGCTCAGCCCTTACTCTTGCCAGCTTCATCAAATTTCTTACAGGTGTTTTTCTTGGAAGAACAGCCAGACCTTCGGGTGCTGGTGTGGCTTCAACAGGAATGTTGATTCCTGTAATAGTACTGGCGCTTATTTGCGTAGTGACAGGTGTCATGGCTACACCGTGGGTTATTCCCAAGATAATCAGTCCGCTTGCTCCCGGCTTTGTATATGCCGGTATATGGCAGTCGGGAACGGTGTCGCTGATGGTATTGCTCTCAATTGTAATCGGGGTGCTGATTTATCTTGCAGGCGATATCAGGAAATTCCGCACTGAAGACAGCTTCATTGGTGGTGAACGCGATCAGAATATTACCAGGGTAAGTGTTCTTGACTTCTATAAAACCATCAGTCAGTCACGTATCTTCAGACCACTGTATGAGGCTGCGGGCAAAAGATGGTTTGACATCTATGATCTCGGAAAGGGTATCGTCCTTTATTTCAGTCATCTGGCCGGAAAAGCCCATACAGGGATACTCCCCTTCTATATAGCCTGGCTTGTGTCAGGACTGGTGATTCTGCTGATATTAATGCTCATTTAAGAGAAGTATGATATGGAGACAAAACTCATTATAGTACTGATACTGATGATAGCCGGGGCGATTCATTCGCTGCACGCGAGAGACCTGCTTTCAGCCATTGTCTCGTACGGGGTGGTGGGGTACAGCCTTGTGGTTGGATTTCTGTTGCTCAGGGCTCCGGACCTTGCCATTGTACAGATAGTGGTTGAAACCATAGCCCTGATAATAATGATATCGGTTCTGATCATAAGCACACGTGAGGACCTGGCAGAGAAAGGTACGGTTAAGATAAAGGGTGAGGCCTATGTCAATGTCCGCAACCTCTCTTACCTCTTCTTCGCACTTATTGCCGGTTTCTTACTGCTATGGTCTTTTAATCAGGTTACTGCCGGTCTCACTCCGCTCGGAGAACATGAGACCCGTATGGCTACAGAGTACATTACAGGCGGCGTTGAAGGAACCGGCAGCGTAAACCTTGTGACGGGTGTCCTGTTCGACTACAGGGGTTTTGACACTCTTGGTGAGGCTACCATACTCTTCACGGCTGTTATGGGCATACTTGCAATACTGAGGCTGAAAACACACAAACTATAGCGATCATGAAAGGGATGACAATAATCGTAAAAAATGTGACCGCCCTGCTGGCAGGCCTGGTGTTCCTTTATGGCTGCTACATTGTCTTACACGGCCATCTGACACCGGGCGGCGGCTTCGCCGGCGGCACTATAATAGCCGGTTCGTTTGTCTTGCTGGTAATTGCAAACGGCATACAATACTTCAGGCTCAAAAAGGAGAAAGAGGAGTCTTCACTAATGGAAGGCGCCGGTATTCTCTGTTTCCTGCTGCTGGCCACCGGCGGGCTGTTGCTTACAGTGCCTGTCTTCTTCAAGAATCTCTTGCCGGTCGGAACCCCGGGCGCACTTTTCAGTGCAGGTGTTATACCGCTCTATAATATATTTATCGGGATAGAGGTAGCGGCGGCGCTGCTCTCGATATTCCTGGCATTTGTAATCTATAAAACGGAGGATTGAGATGGCTCCCTATATGCTTTGTTTCGTGCTTTTTCTGGTAGGCCTCTACGGTGTGCTTACAAGGAAGAATATCATAAAGATTATAATCGGGCTCTGCGTGATGGAGTACAGTCTCTATCTTTTCCTGGCAATGACAGGCTATATAGATGGGGGAGCAGCTCCTATCATTGATCCGTCGAAACCTGCCGGGCTGGTTGTTGACCCTTTGCCTCAGGCTTTCGTCCTTACCGCAATTGTAATCGGACTTGCAACCACGGCACTGCTGCTGGCCATTGCAATAAGGCTTTACAAGAAGTACAAGACTTTTGATATTGACAAGATAAACACCTTAAAGGGCTAAGCGATGGATTCACTGGTACCTCTCTTTGTAATAATACCCCTGGGAATTGCCTTTCTCATACCGCTGACGTGGCGGTTTATTCCCGGCATATACCGCTACCTGCCTTCTGCCGGGATGCTGGCAATGACGGTAATTGCACTTGTGATGCTGTTTTCCCTGGGTGGAGAAACCATCATCTATAAAGTCGGTGGATGGGAGCCGGTCAGCAACATACCAATCGGCATCCATCTGGTAATTGACAGTATGAGTCTTATGATGCTGATGATTGTAAACATCGTCGGGCTGCTTGCAGGTCTCTTTTCAATACCCTATATCGACAAATATACCGGAGAGAATTATTACTACTCTCTCTTCTCACTGATGGTGGCAGGAATGAACGGGGTGGTTATGACCGGTGACCTTTTCAATCTCTTTGTCTTTCTTGAAATTGCTGTGATCGCCTCCTACTCACTGGTAGCCTTCGGCAGTTCAAGGGAGGAACTTGAAGCATCATTCAAATACCAGGTACTCGGCGGAATAGCATCACTGCTGATACTATTCTCGCTTGCCGTTACCTACTGGTACACAGGTACTCTGAATATCGCTGATGTGGCCTGCGTG
Organism: uncultured Rikenellaceae bacterium; assembly: GCA_964568875.1. Classification (GTDB taxonomy): domain Bacteria; phylum Bacteroidota; class Bacteroidia; order Bacteroidales; family VadinHA17; genus SLNP01. The sequence continues at coordinate 42,912 of CAZMSH010000026.1, forward strand.
CTTCAATCAGATCCCGGTTCCGACACAGCCCTTTTTATTCAATTATTTATGGTGGCGGGCTTCGGTCTTAAAGCAGCGATGATACCTTTCCATGCTTGGCTGCCCGATGCTCACTCTTCGGCGCCATCGCCTGTTTCCGCCATGCTGTCGGGAGTGCTCATCAAGGCTGTAGGTGTTTATGCCATACTGCGCCTCTTCTTTACTATGTTCACTATTACTATTGAGATAGCCTGGATAGTTGCTGTTATAGGTGCTCTTTCAATGGTGGTGGGTGTTTTCCTGGCCATCGGTCAGTGGGACATGAAGCGCCTTCTCGCTTACCACAGTATAAGCCAGATGGGATATGTTATTACTGCCTCCGGGATTGCTATGATAGTGATTGCGAGGGGTGGAGATCCCAAAGTTGCAGCCCTGGCACTTGCAGGCGGTATTTTCCACATGTTCAACCATGCGATGTTCAAGGGGCTGCTATTTCTTAACGCGGGGGCGCTGGAATATGCAACGGGTACGCGCAACCTTAAAGAACTGGGAGGACTTTCAGACCTTATGCCTGTAACATCACTGACGAATCTGGGAGCCTCATTGTCAATTTCGGGTATACCACCTTTCAATGGATTCTTCAGCAAACTGATTATTATTATAGCTGCTGTCAAGGGCCGTTTCTATTTTCTGGCCCTGTTGGCGGTGATAGTAAGCATTATAACACTTGCATCCTTCATGAAAGTGCAGAGGTATGCTTTTCTCGACGGTGTCAAGTCACCGAAACTGTCAAAAGTCAGGGAGGTGCCCTTCCTGATGTACCTGCCGATGATAGTCATGGCAATACTATGCCTCGCCATGAGCCTTATGGTAATACCCGGAATCAGGGAGACCTTCCTTATGAATGCCGTTAACTCACTGTTATCTGTAATATCGTGACCGATGAGAGCAATAAATGTCATACTCTATTTCCTGATATGCTTCGCCACCTGGCTGCTGCTGACCAGCAGCCTCAGCTGGCACAACCTTGTGGCTGGAGGAGTCATATCTCTTCTTACTACAACAATCTTCTCGAGGTTTTTCAACTTTGATATTAAAAAGCTGTTGAATCCGGTACGCTATTTCTGGCTTGTTGTTTACATTCTTTACTTTATCTGGGAATGTATTAAAGCCAATTTTGATGTGGCGTACAGAGTTATTCATCCTGCTTTGCCCGTTAAGCCGGGGATTGTGAGAGTAAAACTGAATATCAAGGGTTCTCTGGCCCGTACAATACTGGCCAATTCAATTACCATGACGCCGGGAACGATAGCCGTTGACATCATTGATGATATAATGTATGTTCATTGGATATATGTGCGTTCGCAGGTGCATGATGATTATGCATACAGGATTTCAGGAAAGTTTGAACGAGTATTAACCAAGATATTTGAATGATGGAATATATTGACTTTGCCCTGTGGTTCCTTATCGCTATGGCCGCCTTGTGCCTGATAAGGGTGATTCTTGGTCCTACCGTCGCCGACAGGGTGGTGGCCATTGATATTCTGGGTATCATAGTTGTCGGTATATGCGTTATCCTGAGTATCAGCACAGAGAGGTCTTTTCTTATTGATGTGGGGATTGCATGGATAATTCTCAGTTTCATAGGAACCCTTACAATGGCTAAATATCTGGAAAGGAGGAAGCTAAATGAATGAGTTGATAAGCAATATACTGATCGGCATAGGATTGTCGTTTAGTTTTTTCGGTTGCCTGGGCCTGCTGAGGTTTCCTGATGTATATAACCGCCTTCAGTCGGCAACGAAGTGTGTTACGCTGGGTACATGTGCCATCATGTTGAGCCTGGTGATAAGGTATGGATTCAACGACATCGGTGTCAAGGGCCTTATCGCCATTCCGGTACTCTTCTTTACTTCTACTGCCGGGGCTCATGCTCTTCTGAAAGGATCCCATATTTTCGGAATTAAATTATGGGATAAGAGCGTAGTCGATCACTACCGTGAAGACACGGAAGGTGGTGAGGGAAACAAAAGTGAAAATAACGAAAATGCATAGCAGAGATGAAGTATCCTAAATTGCGTGAGATAAGGGAAGCAGTAGTGTCGCTGTTCACTCCTGCTTACACCACACCATTCCCGGCACGCGAACATGTGCCGGACGTAAACTTCAGGGGCAAACCAGAGGTCAATGAGGATAAATGCGTGGGATGCGTTACCTGCTCTAACGTCTGTCCGCCTCATGCCATAACAATTTCTGATGATGCTGCAACAGGGCTGCGGACCATAGTAAGAGATTACGGAAAGTGCATTTTCTGCGGGCAGTGTGAAGCTTTCTGCATAACCGGTGAGGGTGTAAAGTTGTCAAACAAGCTGTACGACATAGCTGTCTTCGACCGCAATAACAGTGTTGAGACCCAGACAAGAGAACTTGCACTATGTTCATACTGTAATGCAGTGATCTCAACCAAGGAACACATTAAATTCCTTTTCGACAAGCTGGGACCCAAAGGATACTCTTCCACACTTGCACTTAATATTGTTAACCAGACACTTGTGTCGGATCCTGATTCCGTAGAGGTCCCTGTACAGGATGATCTCAAGAGAAAGGATATGTTCAATACTATCTGCCCTAATTGCCAGCGTAGTGTGCAGGTAAAAATGCTGCAATAGGTGAAGGCCCGGCTCAGGGAATTAGTTTGCAGGAAAGGGGCGGCGGTCCTTTTTGCCGGGGTCGGCAATGTGCTGAGGAGCGATGACGGCGCAGGAGTCTACATTGTTTCATCAATTGTAGCAAAAGGGAATATCTCAACCCTCCTGGTTGAAGCCAGTATTGAAAATTACATCAGTAAGATTAACTCCCTTGCTCCTGACATACTGATCATAGCTGATTGTATTGACTTCAACAGGGAGCCGGGCTACTCTGGAATAGTGCCTGTAAAACAGATACATGAATTTGCTGTGTCAAGTCATAATTTATCACTGCGCAGGATTGCAGAGTATCTGAAGATGGAGGTCTATGTCCTGGGAATTCAGCCTGCTGATCTGAGGGTTAGCGAAAATATGACCACCGTGGTAAAAAATGAAGCTGACAGGATTATAGAGATCATAAATGAGACTATAGACGGTTGCTGCACCTGAATATTGCAACAGGTAAGGACTATGAAAACCTATATCATAGAGATAGAAGGACTTGTACAGGGGGTCGGATTCAGACCCTTTGTATATAAGATGGCGACCTCTCTCGGAATGAGGGGTAGTGTTGCGAATCTGAACAGAGGTGTAAGAATTCTTCTCAATTGTGATAACGGTTCATTGCAGGGCTTCATAGAGAAACTGAAGCTGAATGCTCCTGTGCAATCACGGATAGATGCAATAAGCATTAAGGAGACCGAAGAGATTGTTTTTCGAGGATTCTCAATTATAGCCAGTACTAATCTTTCAAATGAGGTTACAATAGTCAGTCCTGATATTGCCGTGTGCAACGACTGCCTTCAAGATATGGAGTCGCAGGCTCACCGGATTAACTATCCTCTTATCAACTGTACCAATTGCGGCCCGCGCTTTTCCATCATCCGGGGAGTGCCGTATGACAGGGCACTCACCACCATGGATTCTTTTGTAATGTGTGAGAAATGCCGGAAGGAGTACGATGATGTTGACGATCGCCGCTTTCATGCCCAGCCTGTGGCCTGCAACAAATGCGGTCCGGTGTATTCAATGAGCCTCGGAGGTCAGACGCTCCATCATATTGACGATATCTGTATCATGGCAGCGTCATATATTGATGAAGGAGGAGTAGTGGCGATCAAGGGAACAGGAGGTTATCATCTGGTTTGTAATGCACTGAATGAAGCTGCAGTTGCATCATTGCGGACACAGAAACTCAGGGAGGGCAAGCCCTTTGCCGTAATGTGCAGAAACATTGAGATTGCCGGCGGTATTGCACACCTGTCGGATAAGGAGAGAGAAGCCCTTGCTTCATGGCAGAGGCCGGTGCTGATACTGGAAGGCCGCGGCAAAATAGCGCCCCAGGTCTCAAACGGGCTGTCTACGGTTGGAGTCATATTGCCTTATATGCCTTTCCATTATCTGTTGTTCAGGGAATTAAAATCTGACATAGTGGTCTTTACCAGTGCTAATATTGCTGAGGAACCGGTGATAACAGATGACCAGATGGCCCTCTCTCTTGAAGGTCGTGTCAGCGGAGCGACAATCAGTTATAACCGGGAGATATATAACCGTACTGATGATTCGGTTGGCAGACTTATGGCAGGAGATATTACAATTACCAGGAGATCACGAGGATTTGCACCTCTTCCTGTGATCGCCGGAATTGATGTGGATGCTGTTTTCGGTGCCGGTGCTGAGCTCTCAAACTGCTTTGCAATTGGTAAGGGAAGGAATGTTTTTCTGAGTCAGCATATAGGTGATCTGAGGAATGTTGCCACTCTCGATTTTTATAAAACATCTGTGCAAAGGCTTTCCGGGATGTTCAGGTTTGTGCCCTCAATTGTAGCAAGGGATATCCATCCAGATTATCTCTCTTCAGTTTTTGCCGATGAAATGGCCGTTGCACAAAATATTCCGGTTGTAATGGTTCAGCACCACCATGCACATATAGCCTCATGTATGGCTGAAAATGGAATCAAGGGGGAAGTTGTCGGAGTCGCAATGGATGGAGTAGGACTCGGAGCTGACGGCACTGTATGGGGTGGAGAGATAATGGTTGCAGATCTGTGCCGTTATGAGCGTATGGCCCACTTTGAAAATTTAGCAATAGCCGGTGGCGATTCGGCCTCGCTCGAACCATGGCGTTCAGGACTCTCATTGCTCAGAAGACACGGGGTTCCTTTTGAGGAGATAATGAAGCTCCCTGTTGGGGTCAGATGCGGCCCTGAAAAGGTGCATCTCTATAATGGCCTGGTTGATAAGGGGATAAACACGGCTCATTATTCCAGTGCCGGCAGGTTGTTTGATGCAGTGGCCGCTATCACCGGACTCAACCATGAATCATCATTTCATGCTGAGGCGCCTATGCGGCTGGAGTCAGCAATAGTTCCGGGTATCAAAAAGAGCTATGATTTTGATATTGAAGAAGGGATTATCTCTTTCAGAAGGATGGTTTTGTCGCTGGCTTCCGATGTCATGAGTGGAAAGCCGGTGGGAGAGATATCTGCGATGTTTCACAACTGCGTTGCAAATGCCATTGTTACGGCTGTTGAATACGCAGCAGGCATCAGCGGCATTCATGAAGCAGCTCTTTCAGGAGGAACGTTCCAGAACAAATACCTTACAGAAATGGTGACAAGTGAATTGCTGGCAAGGAAATTTACTGTATATTATCATCGTAATATCCCGCCAAATGACGGAGGACTTGCACTCGGCCAGGTTATTGTTGCCTCTGCACTCAGAGGAGCGGGAAAAGGAGGGTAGGAAGGATGCATGAACTTACAGTAGCCACGAATATTATAGGCATAGTAGCTTCCGAAGCCAAAGTGAGAGGAGCCGGCAAGGTTACTGAGGTATGTCTTGAGATAGGACTTCTGGCTGGGATAGAATATGATTCGCTGGAGTTTGCTCTTTCGGCACTGATGCCTGGGACTGTAATGGCCGATGCTGCAATAACCGTTGAAAAGCCGGAGGGAAGAGCAAGATGCAGGAAATGCGGCCATGAGTTTCCATTCTCCAACTTCACGGGAACATGCGGTCGGTGCGGCTCTGGAGAATTGGATATTATTGGGGGTAACGAGATGACAATTAAACATATAGTAATTTAAAATACTGACCTATGTGTGATACTTGCGGCTGCAGCGATAGCCATTTCCATGACCATGATCATTCTCATGACCACGACCATTCTCATGACCACGATCATTCTCATGATCACGACCATTCACATGATCACGACCATTCACATCACCATCATGACCATGACCATCATCACGACCATAAAGATGGTCGCCACCATGATTCTTCTCATGAATCCCGCGATAAGGCTGTAAAAGTCGAGATAGGAAAGGATATACTTGAGGTTAACAATCGGCTTGCAGAGAGAAACAGGGGGTATTTTGAGGCAAGGAATATCTTTGTTGTCAATCTTATGAGTTCACCCGGTTCGGGGAAGACCACACTGCTTGAACGTACCCTTACTGACCTGAAAGGCAGGCACAGGTTTTATGTCATTGAAGGAGACCAGCAGACGGCCATGGATGCTGACAGGATAAAGGCGACAGGAGCACCGGTAGTACAGGTAAATACCGGCAGGGGGTGTCACCTCGATGCATCGATGGTTAATCGTGCTGTAAAGGAACTTGATCCGGCTCCTGATTCAATACTCTTTATTGAGAATGTAGGTAATCTGATTTGTCCCTCAATGTTTGATCTGGGTGAGGAGGCAAGGGTTGTGGTCATGAGTGTAACTGAGGGAGAGGATAAACCGCTGAAGTACCCTGACATGTTCAGGGGGGCGGGGTTATGCCTGATAAACAAGACAGATCTTCTGCCATACCTTGATTTTAAAATATCGGAGGCCGCTGAAAACGGTTTGCTGGTTAATGGCAGGCTGAAGTTCATGCAGGTATCAGCCAAAACCGGAGAGGGTATGGATGAGTGGTACGACTGGCTTTCAACAAATACGAGGTAGCTGCTCACCTGCTATCATGTCAACCACTCTTGTTGATCCGATGACAGTTTTCATTTTTACGATGGGTTTGCCGTTACTTACCCTTCCGATCACAGCTGCGTTTTGTCCCTGCGGATGTGCTTTGAGTACCTTCAGTACTTTATCAGACCATTTTTCGGGCAGAAAGATGAGCATTCTTCCTTCACATGCTATATAAAGAGGGTCGAAGCCCATAATCTCGCAGGCTCCCATTACCTGAGGGTCTACAGGTATATAAGCTTCCTCAATTATGATCTCTTTACCGGCAACTCTGCTTATCTCATTAAGTGCGCTGGCTACTCCTCCCCGTGTAGGGTCACGAAGTACATGGATATCACGGGTAACAGCGAATAAAAGTTCGGCCAGTTCATTTAGCGGAGCAGTGTCACTAATAACGTCTGTACCAAAACTAAGGCCCTCACGTGTTGCCAGAACGGCGATGCCGTGGTCGGCGATATTGCCGGTTATAATTATTTCGTCTCCATCTTTGAGGCGGGTGGGTGATATGTCACGTTCTGCAGGTACTATTCCAACACCGGCAGTGTTTATAAATATCCTGTCGCCTTTTCCTTTTTCCACAACCTTAGTGTCACCTGTAACTATCCTGACTCCTGCTTTTCGTGCAGCGTCAGCGACAGATCTTATAATGGCAGCCAGTTCATTAACCGGCAAACCTTCCTCTATTATCAAAGCCAGCGAAAGATACTGCGGTATGGCTCCGCAGCAGACCAGGTCGTTTACGGTTCCGTTTACAGCCAGATCGCCGATATTGCCCCCGGGAAAAAAGAGAGGACTGACCACGAAAGAGTCGGTAGTAAATGCAACCCTGCCGGGGATGTCAAGAACGGTACCGTCGTGTGAAGAGTCAAGGCAGGCATCGCCAAGTTCATTTATTATTACTTCACGTATGAGCCTGTCAGATAGCCTGCCGCCGCTGCCGTGGGCCAGTAGTATCTTGTCATATTCATTATATGGAGAGGGGCAGGAGTATTCCATAATTACTTTGATTGTTTATATCTGTAGTAAGCCGAGCAGGCCCCTTCAGATGAAACCATCGGGGCTCCCAGTGGAGTTTCAGGGGTGCAGACAGTGCCGAAAGCTTCGCACTCGTCGGGTGTGGCCAGGCCCTGAAGTACCTTGCCTGCTATGCATATCTCAGGCTCAGCAGTGTTGATGTATTCAAGTTTAAATTGCTTTTCAGCATCAAAGTTTGAGAATTCGTCCCTAATTGTCAGTCCGCTTGCAGGAATACGGCCTATTCCTCTCCATGTCATGTCACATACGGTGAAAGCTTTATACATACTATTCAGAGCCAGGAGGTTTCCTTCTCTTGTGACAGATCTTTCATAGCGGTTTACAGCTTCATGTCTGCCTTCCTCTTTCATCAGGCAAACTGCCTCAATGCCCCTGAGGATATCTACAGGCTCAAATCCGGTAACAGCTACCGGAATATTGAATTCCGCAGCAATTTCAGCGTATTCCCGGTAACCGGTGATGGTGCATACATGTCCCGGGGCCAGCAGTCCGTCAATCATTGCATTGCCTGATGATAGTATTGCCCTGATTGCAGGCGGCACCAATACGTGTGAGCAAAGCAGGAAGAAGTTATTAAGTTTAAGTGAGGCCGCTCTCAGAAGAGCGAGTGCGTTTGCCGGTGCAGTGGTTTCGAAGCCTATGGCAAAAAATACTACCATTCTGTCGGGATTACCGATAGCGACTTCAACGGCGTCGAGGGGAGAAAATACTATTCTTACATCTGCTCCGGCTGCCCTGGCTCCGAGAAGGTCGCCTGAAGAGCCTGGCACCCGCATCATATCTCCGAAGGAAGTAAGTGTAACTTCGTTTATTGCTGCCAGAGCCAGTGCCTTGTCGATTTTTTCAAGAGGGGTTACACATACCGGGCATCCGGGTCCGTGTATAAGCCTGATCTTTGCCGGTAAAAGTTCAGGTAAATTGTATTTCATTATCGAGTGAGTCTGTCCGCCGCATATCTCCATTATATTGCAGCCGTGAGATACGGTTCTGGCAATTCGTTCTGAGAGTTTACGAACGAGGTCGGGATTGCGGTATTCTGAAATATATTTCAAGGCAGGGGTCAGATTGATTCACTCTGATTCATTTGATCGAACAGTCTGAGAGTCTCTTCGGCCTCTTCCCGGTTGAGAATACTTATTGCTGTTCCGGCGTGGGAGATAATATAATCGCCTGGCTTTGCTTCGGGTACCCATTCGGCAGAGACAGTTCTGATTACACCGCTGAAGCTTACTTTCGCCATTTTCATGCCGCTGTCACTGTATAGTTCGGTTATCATTCCGGGGATGGCCAGGCACATGTTATGGGGGTTTTGGTTCCATGCTAATTTAATAAAAATGGAGTTAAAGGAGAAGTTTAGTTGCATTTATTACTGACCAGCCCGATAAGTTATAACTTTGTGAAGGGTTGCCGCCCGTTGGTATGTTTTTTGAGGCATTAAAAAAAACTAATATTATGAGACGGATAATGACAATTCTTGCCGGTGTGATTTTCTCTTTTGCGATCGTGGCGGGACAGCAGACAAGCAGTGAGGTTTTGGAGAAGCTTGAGCAGGTAAAGCCTGTGCCGCAACAGCCCGGTAAGGGAGTAACCAAAGGCGCACTGAGGCTTTTCGGTGAGAAAAATGATCTTACAACTGTCATAGTGCTGGTTCCAAAGGGGGCAGAGGTTGAGATAATGGCGACAGATGAAGACTATCTGCTGGTAAGGTATGAGGAGTATACAGGATACCTTATGGCTGATAAGGTTCAGTTTACTGCTGCAGCTGATTCAGTTCAGAATCAGGCGGTTCAGCAAAGAGTTGCTCAACAGCAGGAGATAAAGCAGCAGGTGTCTGAGAAGAGTGAGGAGCAGCAGGTAATTCAGCGACAGACAGGGCAGGAATACCGGATGAATCCCGGCAACAGAATGACATATCTCGAGCACAAATATGGAAAAGAAATAGCCGTGAGAATATTTGCCGGAAAAATATGGAAGGGCATGACAACCGGGATGGTAAAGGATGCATGGGGAGAACCTGACCGTACCAACAGGGTTGTAGTGAACAGTGTTGTTAAGGAGGAGTGGATTTATCGAAGCACCTGGCTTTTGATGGAACGTGGGGTACTTACTGAGTGGGGACCTGTAGGGAGATGATACCTGTCTGCCTGATTTTTTATTTGACTATTGCATTTCTGAAAAAAGTATTATTTTTGCAGTCACAATTGCGGGAATAGCTCAGTTGGTAGAGCACGACCTTGCCAAGGTCGGGGTCGCGAGTT
>CAZMSH010000027.1:0-8286 GCA_964568875.1 uncultured Rikenellaceae bacterium
TGCATTCGTGTTTACAACTATATTATTAACATAAAAAACCAACGCTTATGAAAAAGTTCTACGCATTAATTGCTGCATTATTTATTCTAATTGTTGCGGGCACGCAGGTGCAGGCACAAACCGTAACGATTCTTCTGAGACCTACTCATGTGGATATTTCTGCTGAGACATCAAGAGGAGCTGTTCTGGTAAATCTCTCAGATTACCCTACTGATGATGTAAGGTACAGACTATACAATGGGACTAATCAGTATAACTGTTGGGATGCTCCTTCAGGTACATTTATTACTAGTAACTCTTATGCTTCAGGCCCTCAGGCTCTTGGGACACCATCAACCTCATCATCATTCTGGATTCCATATGAAAGAGGAACTAACAGCAGTACTGCTGCAAGTTATCGAGATCGTTTAGGGCCAGCTTATTCGAGTAATTACAAAACTCAGGCTCTGCCGGCAGCAACGGAAATCACTACTCCAATTACTCTTTCCGGCACACTCTTAGCAGGAGCAGGAGCAACCTTGTCGGTAAAATATGTTACCCTTGCCTATGCAGGTGAGACCATTGTGTCTGCATCACATTCCGACCTTACAACAGGAGCATTTGGAATTGTATCTCCTGATGGCACAACAATTACAAAGGTTCAGGTCAGAACACTTGCCAATGATATCGTCGGCGAGAAAACAGGAAGCTGGAGTTCAACTACTGACATAGGGTCGATACAACTTGCAGCTCCGGTTAATGTCGATCTTTCGGATCTGAAGGTTGACGGTAATACCCTTACTGATTTTGCACCTGCAAAAACATTGTATATTGTTAATCTTGCCCCAGGCATAACCACTATACCAGTAGTAACTGCTACTGCGGCAGATGCACAGGCAACCGTAGCAATAACACCTGCAACAGATCTTACCGGTGACAAGGCAGCAAGGACAACGACCATAGTTGTGACAGCCAGTGACGGTACAACCAAGAAGACTTACACGGTTCAGTTTGATCCATTGCTGGAGTACACCAATATAGCTTCTCTGAGGGGAGCGACTGAACTCGACAGGCTTCATAAGCTTACAGGCGAAGCTGTACTTACTGCCCAGATGTCATTCCGGAATAAGAAGTATGTGCAGGATGCTACCGCAGCTATCCTTATTGATGACTTTCCCGGAATCATTACAACGTCTTACAATACCGGTGATGGAATCACGGGTCTGAAAGGAACAATGGGTGTAGTAAATGGAATGCTTCAGTTCTATCCATCTGAGGATCCAGGGGCGAAGACATCCCAGGATAATACCGTTACTCCCCAGGTATTGACAATAACTGATTTCAAAACCAATTTTGAGAACTATGAGTCTGAACTGATCAAGTTTGAAGATATAAGTTTTGATGCCGGAGATGTGGGCAACACCTTTGCCAATGGTACAAGTTATACAATTAGCAAAGGGGGAGAATCGACAGTTCTGAGAACAGATTTCTTTAATGTTTTAACCTCTACCACGATTCCTGCCACTGCAAATGTTACGGGAATTGCAATAGAATACAATGGCACTGCCCAGATAGCTCCAAGGATAGTTGAAGATATCGGCCAGGCAACAGCCATTGACATATTAGAGGCGGAAGGCATCAGACTCTATCCTGTTCCGGCAGGCGGATTGCTTACAATTGAGGGCATCGACGCATTTACCGGTATAGAGGTCAGGAATATTGCCGGCAAGGTGGTACGCGCAATCTCCAATAACGGCGAATTCATACGTACTGTTGAAATGTCACAGCTGCCGGCAGGTATATACTTTATCAGGCTTACCTCACCGGCGGGTACGGTAACAAAGAAATTCATCAAAAACTAAAACCTGTTTTCATTATCATAAAAGGGGCTGCATAAACAACGGCCCCTTTTTTTATGTGCTGTGCCCCGCGCCGGCGACAGAGAGGGGTGGGTGCCAGGTTGCTATTGCTCTCTAACCCCGCCGGGGTTGTATTGATCAAACCTCATTTTCCTTATCTTTGCAGCCTTGAAATCTCTTCCTTGAAGCGACTTGTTTACATACTGATTCTCCTCGCTGCCATCCCTCTCTACCGCGGATGCCAGAAGATAGAAGGCCCTCCTGAACCCGACACAGGCATCAGCTTCTCGGGGTGCATAGTACCAGGTACCTCAGCCACACTCGAGGTGGTTGCTTTCAATATTGAGCGGTTCCCAAAGCAGAGCTCTCTCACCATCGATGCCGTGGCTACGCTCATAAAGGCTGTTGATCCCGATATAGTTGCCCTGCAGGAGATCACCTCGGAATCATCTTTCAATGCTCTGCTTAAAAAACTTCCCGGCTGGACAGGCCAATACTATCTTATAAACAATTCAGACTGGAACCTCGCCTACCTTTTCAAGGAGAGTGAGATAAGCTATAGCAGCGAATCGGCAAAGTTGCTGTACACCAACGACTTCTACGCATTTCCCCGGCCGCCCATGGAGGTTAAAATTACCCATAAGCCAACAGGCATATCAGCCTACCTTCTTAACCTCCATCTCAAGGCCAGCGGAGGCAGCGACAACATATCACGCCGCAGGGAGGCTGCTGAGAAACTGCATCAGTATGTAATTACAGAAAGAGACGACGATGCTGTCATCATTCTCGGAGACTGGAACCATGCTATAGAATCAGACCCATCAACTGATCATCCCTTTTATGTGTTCCTCAGTGATTCAGGCAGCTACAGGTTTACCGATATGAGCATCGCTGAGGGTACTTCGTTATGGTGGTCATATCCCTCATGGCCCAGTCATATAGACCATATTATGGTAACCAATGAGCTGTTCACGCGTGTCGACACAACCATCACCTACAAACCTGAGCCCTGCTATCCCTCATATGCAACCACCATCTCCGACCACAGGCCCGTAGGTCTTGTAATGAAGTGAGGGTTTCGCAGGGCAGCAAACAGTGAGGAAAGCCATCATCGGAAAAGGCTTCTTCCTGCCTTCAGCGGTAAAACCTGAAGGATATTACGCCATTTTTTATTATCTTGCAGAGCATGAAGAGGAAAGGTAAGAAAAGACTGATTATAGTTTCCAACCGTCTGCCGGTAAAAGCAGAAATCCACGACGAGATCATCCATTTTGAAAAGAGTGCCGGGGGTCTGGCTACAGGGCTTAACTCACTGGATACTTCCTATGAAAAACACTGGATAGGATGGCCCGGGATTTACACTGATGATACAGAAACAGAAAAGGAGTTGAATCTCTCGCTTGAGAATTACAACTTCCATCCGGTTTTTATGTCAGAGAAGGATGTAGAGTTGTATTACGAAGGATACAGTAATTCAACCCTGTGGCCGTTGTTTCATTACTTCTACGTATATACCGAACACAACCAGGAGTATTGGGAAGCATATAAAAAGGTAAATGCCCTTTTCCTTGAAAAGGTTCTGGAGGTGGCTTCCGATAATGATATACTGTGGATACAGGATTATCATCTGATGTTGCTGCCGATGATGGTCCGGGAACATCTCCCGTCAGCACGCATAGGCTTCTTTCTCCACATACCATTTCCGTCATTTGAACTTTTCAGGACCCTGGAGAACAGGGAGGAATTGCTGATGGGCCTGATGGGATCAGACCTCGTGGGGTTTCATACCTTTAACTATATGAGGCACTTTATCAGTGCCCTTTACAGAATAACAGGAATAGAATCAGACGACAATAATTTTCATTGCTGTAACCGTACTCTTTCTGTTGATTCCTTTCCTATGGGCATTAACTACGACAACTTCTATAATGCCCACAAAAACAAGGAGTTTACTCCGTTTGCCTCAAATTTCAGAGAGAGGTACAGCGATCGCAAGATAGTATTGTCGGTCGACAGGCTCGACTATTCAAAAGGGATAATACGGCGCCTGGAGGCATTCAGAATGCTGCTGCAGAGATACCCTGAGTGGATTGGCAAGGTGTCGCTGGTGATGATACTGGTTCCATCGCGTGACAGTGTTGACAGGTATCACGATCTGAAAGTCGCCATTGATGAGCAAATAGGTAACATCAACGGCACATTTTCACAGCCGGGGTGGATACCTATACACTATTTCTACAAGAGTTTTTCTTTCAACGAACTGACAGCCTTCTACTACGAGAGCGATGTAGCCCTTGTGACGCCACTCCGTGATGGTATGAACCTGGTTGCCAAAGAGTATGTAGCTGCCAAGGCCCGCAGACCCGGTGTGCTGATATTAAGCGAGCTGGCAGGAGCTGCTATTGAGCTCACCGATTCCCTTCTCGTCAATCCCAATAATATAGGCGAGATTGCCGACACCCTCAACCGTGCCCTGACCATGCCCGTAAATGAACAGCGGGCCAGGCTGCGACGAATGCAGAAGAGACTCAAAAAGCACGATGTGGTTAAATGGGCCGCTGCCTTTATTGATAAACTTGAGCGCATACACCACAGACAGAGCGACATAAGAAAGAAATACATCAGGCCAGCACAGGTGCGTGAAATAGCGGCCTCCTTCCGAAAAGCAGCCAGAAAGCTTATCATACTCGATTATGACGGTACTCTCGTTCCGTTTCATAATGATCCGGCCAAAGCAGTGCCTGATACTTCCCTCAGGAACCTGCTTAAAGATCTTTCAGGAACCAGGGGCGTTGATCTGGCTATTGTAAGCGGACGTAACAAAGAGTTCCTGGAGAGTATTTTCGAAGATCTGAATATCACCATATTCGCAGAGCATGGCGCTCTGAGAAGAATAGACGGAAAATGGGAAAATGTATACCGGAAAGATCTCTCCTGGCAGGCTGAGATTATCAGGATCATGAAGGATGTTACAGACAACACCCCCGGTTCCCACATTGAAAAGAAGAAAACGTCACTGGTCTGGCACTATCGCAGAAGCGACAAATGGCTGGCAAACATGCGATCGGCACAGCTGGTAAACAAACTGGTGTATCCCTGCACGAGAAGGCACCTGCACCTGATGCGCGGCGACAAGATAATTGAGGTTAAGCCCTCAGAGTATACAAAGGGAACAACGATAAGGAATTTCTACAGGTACACAGACTATGGTTTTATTCTTGCCGCCGGCGATGACACAACAGATGAGGATATGTTTGAGGTGCTTCAGGGGAAAGCGGCTACAATCAAGGTTGGCAGACCTTCAGAAAAATCAAAATACACAATTCAAAACAGCGGCGAGTTGCTCAAGCTTCTTCGCACACTAATCAAATAAGCAAATGAACATTTCAGATTACGGAATTATAGGTAACTGTCGCAGCAGTGCCCTGGTATCGAAATATGGGTCGATTGACTGGTGCTGCCTTCCTGATTTTGACTCTCCGTCAGTACTTGCAAGGCTGATAGATGAGGAGATAGGAGGCCACTTCAGCATAATTCCGGTTGGCGACTATTCGGTATCGCAACAGTATGTTAACCACTCCAACATCCTCGAAACCAGATTCTCATCTGAAGAAGCAGATTTCCGGATACTCGATTTCATGCCTATTTACCGTACCGATGAAGACCACTATTACAATGCACCCGAGGTGTACCGTATATTGTCGGTTATGCGGGGAACCCCGGCTGTTAAGATTGAGTACAGGCCCGCACTGAATTATGCACGACCCACATCGGGCAAGATCGAAAAAAACTATATCAAGCATTTTACCACTGAAGGCCGTTATGAGTCAATTTATCTTTACACCTCCCTGCCAAAGGAGGATGTAATGAATGGCGACACCATTAATACGGTTGGAGATAATTTTTTCTGCCTTACCTATAACCAGAAGCTTGTAAAGATGACCATGAAACGTGTCTGGCTTGAATACCAGCGCACAAAGGTCTACTGGATGAACTGGTCGAACCGTACTCTTGTATTCAACAAATATAATGAAGAGATTACCCGCAGTTCGCTCCTGTTGAAGCTGCTTACCTACGACAGGTCAGGAGCGGTAATTGCGGCTCCTACAACATCATTGCCTGAGACGGTGGGAGAGACCCGCAACTGGGACTACCGCTTTTGCTGGATACGCGACTCCTCAATGGTAATAAAGACATTCCTGCAGATAGGACATACAAATTCGGCAAGAAAGTTTCAGAAGTTTCTTCTGAGTGTTAACCAGGGGAAACAGGAGGATATCCAGATAATGTATGGACTGCGGGGAGAAAAGGACCTTGAGGAAAAGATTCTTGTGCATCTGAGCGGATTCAGGGACTCACCTCCTGTCAGGATCGGCAATGGGGCCTATTCTCAGAAGCAGAATGATATCTATGGAGTGCTTATAGATTCTATCCATCTCTCACTGCAAAAGTTTCCCTCGACGCTTGATACATCTGAAGAGCTCTGGACTTTTGTCAGGAGTATAGTGGCGGTAGTGGCTAAGCAGTGGAAGAAGCCGGACAAGGGTATATGGGAGATGAGAGGAGAAGACAGGCATTTTGTCTACTCCAAGGCGATGTCATGGGTGGCCGTAGACAGGGGTGTCAAGATTGCCCGTATGCTTGACAGGGATTTCTATGTTGATGAGTGGACGGATTTAGCCGATGCGATACGCGAGGATATATTCGCCAATGGATGGGATGATGAGGTTGATGCGTTTGTACAATATTACGGGTCGAAGCACCTGGATGCCTCTAACCTGCTTCTTGAGGAGATCGGCCTTCTTGATGCGGAAGATCCGAGGTATATATCGACGGTGCTTAAAACAAAGGAGGAACTTTGCAGGAATGGTTTCATGTTCAGGTATATTAATGAAGATGACTTTGGGGTTCCGAAAAGCTCCTTTGTGCTATGCACGTTCTGGCTGGTCAATAGTCTGTACAAGATCGGCCGCCGTGATGAAGCCCTTGAAATATTCCACAATATATTAAGCTGTTCAAACCATCTGGGACTCCTAAGCGAGCACATTGACATTGAGACAAAGGAACTGCTCGGCAATTTCCCCCAGGCCTATTCTCACCTGGGCCTGATACAGTCAGCTTTGCTTATTAATGGCGAAGACATCTCCTTTGAGAATGAAATATTCAGGTTTATTAAACCCTGAAAACAAACCCCTTACGCCCTCTTACGCCTTCTACGCCTTTCTACGCCTTCTATGCCGCTACGCCTTCTACGCCTTCTACGCCTTCTACGCCCCTTACTATTATTATATATACCGGAAAGTGGTCACTATAGCCCGCCATATACTGATCTCCCACGAACGAGCGGAGCGGATAGCCCCTGAATCTGCCGTCATCCTGCGTCATAGCCTCTATGGTGTAAACACGGGCATTCAGTAACCTTAAGGAAGAGTAGTCATTGCCAAGAAGTGACTGTGACACTATAATCTGATCGAACAGGTTCCATCTGTCGCGGTACGCCAGTGTACCGTATCCTTTTCTGAATAGTTCCTCCATAGGGTTGAAAAGGTCACCCGGTTTTAATGCTGACTCTCTGCCAATTGCCCTCAGATGTTTTCTCACGCTGGCATCACGGGGGTCGTCGTTCAGGTCGCCCATCACCACAATTTTTGCATCCCGATCGGCAAGCTGCAAAGAGTCAATTATTGAACGGGTAAGCTGTGCAGCAGCAACACGGAGCCTTTCCGAGGCCCTGGCCCCCGAACGCCTTGATGGCCAGTGGTTAACGATGAAATGCATCTTCTCGTTCATGAAAAGGCCTGACACCACCAGCTGGCTCCGGGTAAAATATTCCTCTCCCGATGAGCCAGTCAGCAACAGATCATAGCTCTTCGAGGCTGTCAGGGTAAAGAAATCGGGCTGATAGATCAGGGCGACATCTACTCCCCTGGCATCGCGTGAGTTGTAGTGAACTATACCATAGTTAAGATGAGCAAGAGAATTATGGTTTACCAGATCTTCTATGACATTGCGGTTTTCCACTTCACAAAGACCCAGAATGTGAGGTCCGCCCGGCAGTCCTTCCTCCTTCCCTATTCCCGATATTACTCCGGCAAGGTTGTCAAGCTTGTCAAGGTACTTTTCCGTGTTCCATCGCTTGGGTGCCTGCGGGGTAAACTCAATATCGTCGACATCAGGCGAATTGATGGTGTCAAACAGGTTCTCCACATTATAGAATGCTATCAGCCCTGCCTTCATGCCGGTCTGTGTGTAAGCAGCCTGCAGTCCTGTTACGGCGAACAGCAATACCAGCCATATACCTCTTCTCATAACCTTAACATTTATTTCCTCAAAGATATCACTTCCGGCCTAATGACGCAACCTGCCATCCACAATCCGGACACCGTTTTCCGAACCATAATTCCGGCAGGTGGCAGAGTAAGGAGTGCAATGGTTTTTCATCCATTTA
>CAZMSH010000027.1:8386-52369 GCA_964568875.1 uncultured Rikenellaceae bacterium
GCCTTTTACGCCTCCTACGCCCACTTCTGCTTGATATTCTCATCAAAGTTTCGTATTTTTTGGGCGCCAAAAAAGTTCGTAATTACCTCCATAATATAAACTTTATGAAGCTGAAAATCACATTAATATGGTTTTTTATTCTCTTTGCGTCGCTGCATGTCAGAGCTCAGCAGACTGTTGTCAGCGGAACTGTGGCAGACCAGCAGACAGGATCTCCTGTTTCAGGAGTAGCCATCTCTGTTGACGGGAGAGAGACCGGTGTTACAACCGGTGACGATGGCACCTTCACAGTACCGGTTCAGGAAGGAGAGCACCTGATATACTTTGATCGCGCAGGTTACTACCAGGCAATAAGGCAGGTGCTTGTGCCGGCATCAGGAGCGTTGGATCTGGGTACGGTTTATCTCTCCCCCCGTCCTGAAGTAAGGCAGGACGCAGCAATAATAACAGTTATTGACATCAGCGACGATGGCGGTTCCGGATCACAGGGATACCAGGGCATTCTTGCATCCTCGGCCGATATATTTCAGTCAACGGCAGCATATACCTTCGGGCCGGTGAGGTTTCGTCCCCGTGGTTATGACCAGTCCTATACCGCTGTTATGATAAACGGATTCCTTATCAATGACACTGAAACCGGCAATCCTATCTGGAGTGACTGGGGCGGCCTGAATGACGTTATGCGTGATGCTGTAGTTACCAGCGGTCCTGTTGCTACAGGTCACATGTTTGAACCGGTGGGCGGGCTCTCAAGGATAATAACAAGAGCATCACAATACCGTCCGGGAATCAAGGCTGTTTACTCACTCAGCAATCGTACATATAACAACAGGGCTATGCTTACCTACTCAACGGGCGAGATCGGCGAGGGATGGTATATTACAGGCTCTGCCTCACGCCGTTGGTCGCAGGAGGGATATGCCGAAGGAACTTTCTATGATGCAATGAGCTTTTTCCTCTCTGTCGAGAGACGCTACAATGCCGCTCACACTCTGAATTTCACCGCTCTTGATGCAATATACTCACGTGGTGTGGGAGGTGGTTCGGTGCAGGAAGTATATGACCTTACAGGCAACAACTATTACAATCCATATTGGGGTTATCAGAACGGAAAGGTCCGTAATTCAAGGGTACGGTCATCTAATAAACCGCTGTTCACTCTTACCCATTACTGGAATATGGGTGAGAAGACGAACCTTCAGACAACGGCGGGCTACTGGTTTGGCAAGTCGGGTTACTCAGCTTTAAACTGGAATGATGCTCCTGACCCCAGGCCAGACTATTACAGGTATCTGCCATCGTATTATACCGACCCTGCAGATCAGGAGCGAATAGCTGAAGGATGGGCTGACCCTCTGGTAAGGCAGTTAAACTGGAACCACTTCTATTTTGCCAACAGTAAAAACCTCTCACAGATAGATGATGCCTACGGAATACTTGGAAACCTCGTTATTGGTAACAGGTCAAAATATATTATTGAGGACCGTCGGGATGACCTGACTCAGTACCAGTTTAACTCTATCCTTAACCATGAGTTCAATGATGAGATGAAGCTTACTGCCGGAGTCATGGTCAATATATCAGAGGGGTTTAACCATAACAGGGTTAAAGATCTGCTTGGGGGTGAGTTCTGGCTCGATATAGACCAGTTTGCAGAAAGGGATTTCCCCGATGATCCCTTTATAATCCAGAATGACCTGCTTATCTACAATAATCTTGTGACAGAAGGGGAGATTTTCGGCCATGCATATATTTCTCATCTTAACCAGGGAACATTCTGGGGCATGGGAGAATGGAATCCGGGCAGGCTAAAGACCTACCTGCAGGGGAGCCTTACGGCAAGTTCATTATGGCGTGAGGGTCAGATGATGAAGGGCCTGTTCCCTGATAATTCATATGGTAACTCTGAAAAGCTTAACTATTTGACCTGGGGGATTAAGGCCGGCGCTGCTTACCGGATCACGGGACGGCATTCAGTTGATGTCAATACTGCAATCTTAAGAAATCCGCCTCGTTTCAGCAGTGCTTTTCTGTCTCCGCGAACAAGAAATGAGGTTACACCGGGCATCGGTCCTGAAACCATTTTTACTGCTGATGCTACATATGTTCTTCAGCTGCCTGATGTCAGTGCAAGGCTGACAGGATATTACACCCGGTTCTTTGACCAGTCGGAAGTGACCAGTTTTTATCACGAAGAATTGCGCACATTCATCAACTATTCCATGACCGGTATTAACAAGGAACACTCCGGCATTGAACTTGGTGTTGAATGGAACATTACCCAGTCGTTAAGCATTAACGGGGTTGCTGCCATCGGTCAGTATATCTGGATGGACAATCCGGATATTGTAATAACACGGGACAACAGCAGTGAGATCATTCGTAACGACGAGGTGTGGGTTAAGTACTTCAGGGTTGACGGTACTCCTCAGACAGCCCTTGCTGCAGGCATCAACTATAACGCCCCTCGTTACTGGTGGGTAGGTTTTACTGCAAGTTATTATGACAGGAGTTACCTGAGCTTTAATCCGGTTACGCGAACAAAGGACGAGACCGGATATTACCCTTATTGGTCGGAGATGCAGAAGGTACCTTCTGGAGCCCTCTTTGATGCTTTCGTTGGTAAATCGTGGTATCTCGGAAGATACTATGTTGTGTTAAGTGCAAACCTCAGCAACCTGATGAATCGCACAGACTTTCAGACGGGAGGTTTTGAGCAGTACAGGTATGACCCGGAGAGGCCCGAGCTGTTTGCACCGAGGCTCTATTACTATTACGGGTTTAACTACTTTGTAAACCTTAGTGTAAGATTTTGAAGGAGGTGATGATGAAAAGAAAAGCAATAATTATGATCTTGCCGGTAGCTGCACTGCTGCTGTTCAAGGGATGCATCGAATATAATGATGAGCCGCCGGCGATACCGGAATTCAAGATTGGAACCATTGTGCCGGTTTCACAGGTGAAGCAACTCTATGCTGCTGAGCTGGCAAAGCCATGGACAGAAAGGGCTCCTGTACAGATCACGGAAGACTGGACTATCAGCGGGATAGTAACGGCAACGGACAAGAAAAACGGGAATCTCTACAAGGAAGGGATTATGGAGGACTACAGTGGCGGGATACTGATGAAGTTCGAAGCCACCGGGGGTCTCTTAAACGGCGATTCCATTGCTGTGAATATCAAGGGCCTGTATTTAAGCGACTACGGTAACTTCATTCAGATGGGAGGTGTTCCATACACCGACGATTCAGGAAATAAAAGGTTGTCGGGGTTTAACAAGGATGCCCGTATTTTTCGTTATATGCTGATGACCAGTAACAGGTCTCCGGCACTGATAACAATACCTCAGGCGAAGAACAGCAACATGCTTGGGAGGCTTGTTACCTTCAACCAGGTACAGTTTGCCGACAGTGAACTGGGTAAAACATATGCTGACCCTGACTCTGACCCGCCGGCAGCAGCTAACAGGTATCTTACCGATTGCAGCAATAACAGGATAATTGTCCGTACAAGTGGCTATGCCACATTTGCAGGACAGCAATTGCCGTCAGGTAAGGGGTCGATTACAGGAATTGTTACAGTGTTTAATAATGATTACCAGCTGTTGATCAGAGATATTGAGGAAGTATATCTTGACGGTGACCGTTGTCCTCCGGGAGGTCAGGTTCTGGGTGATCCGGTAGAAACACTCAATATGGATTTCAGTGCTTTCCAGAATGACCAGGATATATTTCAGGCCGGCTGGCAGAATTTTGCTCAGTCAGGCAGCAGGCTCTGGAGGGCAAAGGTTTTCAGCGGCAACACGTACGCGCAGGCAACAGGATATGGTTCGAACGACAGTGAAATTATTATCTGGATGATACCCCCTCCTATAATTCTCTCTTCTCAGAAGGTGCTGACATTCCGTACCGCGAAGGCATACTGGGCGCACCAGGGTGATAACTTCCCGTTTGATCTTCTCTTTTCGACAGACTATAATGGTACCAACATAGCAACGGCAACATGGACGCCTTTGTCGGCGACACTGGCCGATAAAAACAGTGCTGACAATGTCTGGGTAAACTCCGGCAGCGTAACCCTGCCTGATATTTCCGGGGGTACGGGAGTGATAGCCTTTCGCTACCGCGGTTCGGGTGTGGAGAGTACTTCATACAGGATTGATAACATATTGGTCACGTCGGCCAAGTAAAGGAGACATAACTATGAGAAAGTATTTTTATTATCAGGTTGTTATAGCGTCTATGGTTGCGCTGTGCATTGCCTCCTCATGCGATCGTGACCCGGTTCCTCCGCCGGAGCCTGTGGTTGAGCGTATTTCAGTAGCCGATCTCAGGGCACTATTTACCGGTTCCACCACAAAAATTGACACCAATGTTTACATTCAGGGAGTGATAACGCTGTCGCCCGAGCTGGGTAACCTTCCCGGGTTTATTGCATATATTCAGGATGAGAGCGGAGGAGTGGCTCTGACGGTGACGGGAACAAATTCGTTTGCAATGGGTTCGGAGGTGAAGATCAAATGCCGTGGTATCGAATTGTCAATGTACAGGGGTCTGATGCAGTTCGGTAATATTGACATTGCATCTGTTGTAGAGGTCGTTACCCTGAATGCAGTAATGCCCCAGCCCGTTGAGGTAACTCTCTCTGAAATACTTGCAGGCAGTCACGAGGGTGTTTATGTTAAGATCAATGATGTGGAGTTTACTACCTCCGGCACTTACAGCGGATCGAATGTTCTTACCGATTGCAGCAATTCGGTTACTGTACATACACGCACTGAGGCTCAGTTTGCTTCGCAGACGATGCCTGACGGGAACGGTACATTTGTGGGCGTAGTCTCGGTATATGATACTCCGCAGCTGATAATCCGCGATCCTGCAGAGCTGATTATGACCGATGACAAGATATGCAACATACCTAAATTTGAGTGGCTGAAGGAGGATTTCGAATCGCTGGGCATTGACAGGCCTGTTAGTGATCTTGCCGGCTGGAAGACCATCGCGCAGGCGGGTACCAGGTTGTGGAGGGAGGGTTATTACTATCTCGATTCCAAATTTGCTGAAGTTACTGCCTATAATTCCGGCCAGTCTGATGTAATCACATGGATGATACTGCCAGGTGTGGATCTTACAGACGCTGCCGATCCTGTACTTTCATTTCGCAGTAAGGGTGCCTATGATAACGGTGCCACCATCGTGACACTGGTTTCTGCAGATTATGACGGTGGAGATCAGCCCTGGAACTTTACCTGGACGGAGTTGCCGGCGTCATATCCGACGGTTCCCGCAGGCACCTATGGCAGCTGGGGCGATTCAGGCAATCTTAGCCTGGCTGCTTTTAAGACTAACATGTATGTCGCCTTCAGGTACAACGGAAACGATCCCTCATCGGGTGATAAAAATACCACTACATGGCAGGTTGATGATATCAGGATAGGAGAGAGGTAGGATAAGACGCGCTGCCGTGTGGCCTAAAAGGTTGGAGGTCTGCTTGTATAAGTTCAGATGATAAAAAGGAGTTCGATATTATCAGGTTTCCTGTTCGTGGCAGTAATGGCTGTCTCACAGCCCCCGGCAGGTTACTACCTTGAAGCCGAAGGCAAGACGGGTGTTGAGCTTAAACAGGCACTTCATGATATAATAAAGGGTCATACCGAGTCGACTTATACTGCATTATGGACACATTTTGTCGCTACTGATTCAACCGCCGACGGGATGGTTTGGGATATGTATTCTGACATTCCCGGAGGGACACCTCCTTATATTTTTACCTTTGGCACCAATCAGTGTGGAAGCTATCAGAAGGAGGGAGACTGCTACAACCGTGAGCACTCTTTTCCAAGAAGCTGGTTTGGGGGCGAAATTATGCCAATGTACACTGACCTCTTTCATCTTTATCCGACAGATGGATGGGTGAACAACAAAAGAGGGAACTACCCTTTCGGAGTTGTTGCTTCAGCAACATGGACATCCCTGAATGGAAGCAAGCTTGGTTCCAATAGCTGGCCTGGTTACAGCGGAACGGTATTTGAGCCTGTTGATGCCTATAAGGGAGACTTTGCACGTACCATGCTATATATGGCTGTAAGATATTATGGCGAGGACGGAAGCTGGCCGGGCAGTGACATGGTAACCGGTGCTGAGCCTAAAAGCTGGGCAGTTTCTATGCTCCTGCACTGGCACAATACCGATCCTGTCAGTCAGAAAGAGACGAACCGTAATAATGCGGTTTATGGAATCCAGAACAACCGTAACCCTTTCATAGACAAGCCTGAGTATGCTGTAGCAATCTGGGGCGACCCTACTTCAGTATCAGAAACGGCGTCTGCGGCCACAAGGCCAGTCCTTTATCCTTTACCGGCAAAAGAGAGTGTGACGGTAAGTTTTCCGGAGTACTTTAAGGGAGAAGCGGTTATAAGGATAATCAGTTTGACCGGACGCGATATTAAGTCAATTGTTGCTCCTTATTCAGAGACTATTGAAATTGACTTTGGCGACACTCCTCCTGGCACTTATCTCCTTATTCTCAGGGTGGGCCCTCACCGGTACAGCTACCTTTTGCCGGTGATAAAATAATACATAACTTTATGAAGTTTATCAATTTTATGAACTCTGTAAACTCTATCTTAATCTGGTCACATTAGCAGACTCTGGAAACTAAAACATAACTTACCATGAAAACCCTCACCCCAATTCTGATTTGTTGCTCCCTGCTATTCATTGCTGGCTGCAATTCCACTGACAAGAAATTCACAGAAGAGATGAAGGCGAACCTTGCAAAATTCGATGAGGTAACACTCACAACCGACCTGGGCTGGTTAAGCAGCTCAGAGAGAGAAATTGTAAGCATCCTGATAGATGCTGCATCAATTATGGATGACATTTTCTGGATGCAGGCCTACGGAGACAAGGAAGCACTATTCGCGGGAATTGACAATGAATTTGCGGAGGACTATGCAAAGATACACTACGGGCCATGGGACAGACTTAACAACAACCAACCGTTCATAGCTTCATTCGGGGCTAAACCGAAGGGAGCACAATTCTATCCTGAAGATATGACCGTTGAGGAGTTTGAAGCGTGGGACGATCCTGACAAGGCAAGCCTTTATACAATTATCAGGCGTGATTCAGAGGGGGCATTGATGTCAATACCCTATTCAGAGGCTTATCAGGAGCAACACATGAAGGCAGCGGAACTTCTGCGTCAGGCAGCAGGACTGGCTGAAGATGCAGGATTGAAAAAGTATCTCGACATGCGTGCTGATGCATTGCTTTCAAATGAGTATCAGGCAAGTGATTTTGCATGGATGGAGATGAAGGAATCGAATATTGATTTCGTGGTGGGGCCTATCGAGAACTATGAAGATGGCCTTTTTGGATACAAGGCGGCTCATGAGGCGTTCGTACTGGTAAAGGACCCTGAATGGAGTGCAAAGCTGGTGAAATACAATGCCATGTTGCCTGACCTGCAGAAAGGCTTACCTGTGGCACCTGACTATAAAGCCGAGATGCCCGGAACAGATGCAGATATGAACGTATATTACGCGCTTTATTACGCCGGTGACTGTAATGCCGGAAGCAAGACCATAGCCATCAACCTGCCCAATGACCCTGAGATACATCTTGCCGTTGGCAGCCGCAAGCTCCAGCTGAAGAACTCGATGAAAGCCAAGTTTGACAGAATTCTGGTTCCTATAGCCGACAAGCTTATTGATGAGAGCCAGAGGCAATACATAACCTTCGATGCTTTTTTTGAAAATACAACCTTCCACGAGGTTGCTCATGGTATGGGTGTCAAGAATACCATAAACGGCATGGGACCGGTCAGAGAAGCTCTTAAGGAGCAATACTCAGCCCTGGAGGAGGCCAAAGCCGATATTATGGGCCTTTATCTTGTAACAAAACTTTATGAAATGGGTGAGATTACCAGCGGTGAGGTGATGAACAACTATGTTACCTTCTTTGCGGGCATCTTCCGTTCAAGCCGTTTTGGCGCAGCCAGCGCGCATGGCAAAGCCAATATGATGAATATGAAGTACTTTGCTGACAACGGAGCCTTTGTATATCAGGATGATGGAACCTACAAGGTTAATCTTGATGAAATGAAGGCAGCAGTCGTATCTCTGTTGGAAAAAATACTTACCATACAGGGCGATGGTGATTATGAAGCAGCAAAAGCATGGATTGAGGCTGACGGTATAATGACAGAGAGTCTGCGCCGTGATCTTGAGATGGTAAATGCTGCCGGAATACCGGTTGATATAGTATTTAAACAGGGTAAAGAGGTTCTTGGTCTGAATTGACCTGAGAACTGGAACAGTTAATCAGTCATTTTACACTTAGAGGGCCATCCCATTAAGTTTTACCAGGGCCTCTCTCCAGGTATTCCGATTACCAGAGAGAGAAGTTCAGGCTTGTTACATGAATTATTAACAACTATTTTGTTAGTTACGAAAAGTTTTTTACTTTTATGTGTCTGCAGAATTTGTAAGACTCCGTAAGGCAGGAATTTGCCCACTTGAAAACAAGTTGTCCCGAATGAACAATACTCTTATGTCTGTCACGTTTAGTAAAATGTAAACATAAACTTCAAAACCCTCCCCTGATGAAGTTTTCTTTGTCAATCTGTCTGATAATAAGTTTATTGTCCTTGTCATGCAGGAACCGCTCAGACAGCAATATTATAGCCTTCAGCCTGAACAGAGCAGATTATACAGAGACCATAAGGGTAGACGGCACGTTGCAGTCAGCATCCAATCATAAAGTGGTACCACCTGATATAATGTTCGGGGAAATGACCGTGATGCGCCTTGCTGAGGATGGGCAGTATGTGAAGAAAGGAGACACTTTATGCATTCTTTCGGTACCTGATCTTGAAAATATTTACAATACCCTAAAAACCCAGTTGGAGACTCAGGAGGCAGGAGTGAAGAAGATAGAGGCAGACAATCTGCTTAATATTGCAATGCTTGAAGCACAGCTTGCCACCAGTGAAGCCCGCATTAAGATGGCCAGACTCGATTCTCTGAAAAGGGTATATGCAGTAGATTTTCAGCGCAGGCAGCAGGAACTTGAGATGCAGAAAGCCATTATTGAAAAGGAGAAGATAGAGCATAAGCTTTCAGCGGCGCGGTTGATGGGTGAGACTGTCCTGCTTCAGGCCAGGTCACGAATTATACAGTCAAAGTCAACTTTGGGTATCTATGAATCGCAGCTCAGATCACTTACACTTATTGCTGACCGTGAGGGTATGGTAATGAGAACCGAGTCTCCGTTAATAACAATCGTAGGCCCGGGCAGTTCAGGTACTTTAGGAGGAGGTCTTGTAAGAGAGGGTTCTGTGCTTTTGATTGGTACTCCTGTACTTCAGTTTCCTGATATGAGCCGGATTCAGGTCACTGCAACAGTAATGGAAGACGATTACAGACGCATAGAAAAGGGACAGAAAGTCAGGATCAATGTTGATGCTGCCGGTGGACAATCAACCACAGGGGTGGTGAGCAGGAAAACACTTGTGGGACGCACATCACAACCGGTTTACAGTTCAAAGGTGAGATCATATGAGATAGTTGTCGATATCGACACTCTTTCTCCATTAATGAAACCCGGTCTCAGTGCCGCATGTGATATCATCGTACGAGAGGCGAAGGATACCATTTTCGTGCCGGCGGTGGCTGTTTTCGAACGTGACAGTCTGAAAACGGTTTATGTCAGCAACAGCAGGAAGTATATTCCTGTAACAGTTGAAACAGGAACTTCGGGAGGTTCATACACAATTATCACCGGCGGACTGGAAGGAGATGAAACGATTGCTCTTTCAGAGCCACCCGTACATCTGATAAGTACAAAAAGAAAAGAAAAAAACAATAAGAAAAGCAACCAGTTATGAACAGACAGATCGTTTACCTTCTATTCCTGCTGCTATTCTCCTGCAAGGGTAACAATAATCAGTCAGTGCAGGTGACACCGGTAAGGCTGGGTACCTTCACAGAGGAGGTTATTGAACAGGGAACACTATCTGCTGTGAACTCCATAGCGGTTTCTGCGCCGGCGGTATCATACAGATATGGTTCCTTGAAAATAACAAAAATAGTTGATGAGGGCACTGAAGTGGAAAAGGGGGATACAGTTGTCATATTCGATCCTTCAGAAATCAGGAGAGGAATTGTACAGGCTGAGCAGCAACTGGAGATAGCACGGGCGGAATACGAAAAGCTGAAATCGATGCAACAATCAGAGATAGATGACCTGGAGGCAGACCTTGAGCTTGCACTTATCTCACAGGAGATAGCCAGGATTAACTACGAAACATCAGTTTATGAACCCGAAGCAACCAAAAAGGAGATTCAGCTAAGGCTTGAAACAGCGACAATTGCTCTCAACAGGGCAAAGGAGCAGATTGAAAGCAAAAAAGTGATACACAGGGAAGACCTTCTGCAAAAGTCACTCTCTATAAGACAGGTTGAAAAAATACTGGATGATGCTGTAGCTTCAATGAACAAGCTGTTTGTTGTAAGTCCGGCCCGTGGGATCATAATCAAGAGGAATAACTTTACATCAGGTCAGAAATGGGCTGTTGGTGATCAGCCCTTTTCCGGTTCTGATCTTATCGATCTGCCTGATCTTTCGGAAATGAGGGCACTTGTTAAGATCAACGAGGTAGATGTTGCGAAGGTTTTACAGGGTCAGAGGGTTGAGATAAGGCCCGATGCCTGGTCTGATTCAGTCTATCTTGGCACCGTTGAGTCTGTGGCATATCTTGCACAGAATAAGGAATTAAGGTCAAAAATAAAGGTCTTTCCAACGCAGATCAGGATCAACGGGCAGAGTGATCAGTTGCTTCCCGGACTGACGGTAAGATGCAGGATAATTGTGAATGAGTTGCATGATGTTTTATATGTTCCTATCGAATCAGTATTCAGAGATGAGTTATCTGAGTATGTATGGTTGAAAAACGGCTCAGGATTTCGCAGGGCAGATGTGAAGACAGGCGCAGTCAATACTGATTATGTTGTTATCACTGAGGGGCTGTCAGTTAACGACCTCATTGCACTGACTGACCCATACATCAACAGGGAGGAGACAAATGAAAAAAACAAGGGAAACTGAGATGAAGCTGCGCGTTAAGGAAGGCAGAAAAAAGACATGGTCTGGTCGCGTGTTTGTTCTGGTAGCCTTTCCATCGCTTTTTTTGAGCTGTTCACGTTCAGATACAGCAGAATACTCGGTAATGAAAGGGGTCTTCAGACAATCGGTAATGGAAACAGGTGAACTGCAGGCAGTAAATGCCTATTCACTCTTCCTTCCAAGGATCAACTATATGTATGGTTCCACATTCAAGATTACAGGACTGACAGAACATGGCACCAACGTCTCTGGTGGTGACACCGTGGTAATACTTGATAAGTCCAATATCCAGAAGACTATACTCGACAGGGAGGAAATGCTTGAAAATGAACTGGCAGCAATGAACAAGCTTAAAGCTCAGCTGGCAAATAACATGCAGGACCTCAGGGCGCAACTTACTTCAGAGCAGTCGTCATATGACATGAAACGCCTCAGCTTTGAAAAATCAGGCTTTGAATCTGCCGGTATGAGAAGAGTTAGGGAGCTCGAATTCAGGCAGGCGGGTATTAAGCTTGAACGGGTGAAACACAAGCTTGCAATGAGACCGGTACTGGACAGCCTTGATCTTTTGATACAGAAAATAAAGGTATTACAACGGGAGAATGACCTGAGGTCGGCACTTGAGACGCTCGACATGCTGTCTGTTGTCAGTCCGATAGAAGGTGTCTTCGTTATAGAAAACAACCGGCGGACAGGACAAATGATCAAGGTTGGCGATGATATTAACCTCATGTATCCTGTTGCCATGATACCTGACGTCAGAACCATGAAGGTAAAAGGTTTTGTGCAGGAACTCGACATAAGCAGGATAAAGCAGGGTCAGGATGTAATTGTAAGGCTTGATGCGTTGCCTTTGGTTGACTTCACAGGAAATGTAAACTATATCGGTAAAGTATGTGTCGAAACAGGAGAGAGAAGGGTATTTAACACAGAGGTGCTTATTAATGAGTCAGATGTGAGGCTTAAACCTGGTATGACAGTAAGCTGTGAATATATAACTTACCAGGGTAATGGAGATGATCTGTTTGTTCCGACAGCCTGCCTGTACAATGAGGGTGGTAAAAGTTACCTTTTTATCTTAAGGAAGGGCAGTGTGGAAAAGAGAGAGGTGGAGACAGGACTGTCAAACAATACTTATACGATAGTAAAGGGAGACGTCAGGCAGGGGCTGCCGCTGGTCCTGCCCGAAACAGTCATATACTGAAAAGAGAATACAGATGCAGTATGAAGAAAACATGCGGGTAGCTTTTTACGGGCTTATTGACCATAAATTCAGATCGTTGCTGACTATGCTTGGTATCATTTTCGGCACCGCTTCGGTAATTATGATGATTTCGATAGGAGAGGGAACCAAAAAGCAGGCAATGGCCAAGTATCAGGACCTGGGGGTGAGCAACATAATTGTCAGGGACAGGGATCTTACCGATACTGAGCTTGAGCAGATGCGTATCAGGTTCTCAAAGGGACTCTCCCTTGAAGACTCAAGGGCGATAACTGAGATTGTTCCGGGAGTGAAAGCTGTTGCGCCACAGGCGGAAGCTGCTCTTGATGCAGTATTTGCAAACAGGTCATCACGTTCGACAGTAGTAGGAGTCACACCTGAGGTTACAGAGATACTAAACTTCAGAATTGACAGAGGAGTATTTATCGATCATGATCACTACAATCGTCAGCTTAAGGTATGTGTTCTCGGTGCTAATATTGCGAGAGAGCTGTTTAACTATGAAAATCCTCTGGGGATGAACATCAAGCTTGGAGATCAGTGGTTTGAAGTTGTTGGAGTGCTGAAACCGAAGGCCCTCTTTACTGAAACCGTCGGGGAACTTGCAGCCCGCGACCTCAACAACGATATTTATATACCCCTTACAACCTTTTCCAGGAGAATACCACCTAAGAACCCTATGTCAAGTGAACTCAGGCAGCTGACGATCAGGTTTGAGAGCTCTGAAAACCTTGTCGGGTCAGCATCTGTTATAAGGAATATTGTCTCCCGCAGGCATTTCGACAATGACGACTTCAGCATTCTTATTCCATATGAACTTATGGAGCAGGAGAAGCGGGAGAGCAGAATTTACAACCTGCTGCTGGCCTCTATTGCCGCCATATCGCTTATTGTGGGAGGTATCGGCATTATGAATATCATGCTGGCATCAGTAATGGAACGCACCCGCGAGATAGGTATACGCAGGGCTGTCGGGGCAAAGCGATCAGACATTATGGGGCAGTTTGTCACTGAGGCTATCGCAATGAGCATTACCGGAGGTTTGATGGGTGTTTTTCTGGGTATTTTTCTGTCACTGGCAATAGCACTTTTCACTGAAGTAAGTACCAGCATCACCCTTTATTCAGTAATAATTGCCTTCGGGTTTTCGGTGATAGTGGGTATCACTTTCGGTTACCTGCCTGCAAAACGAGCCGCCGATCTTAAACCAATTGAGTCGATAAGACACGAATAGGATGGTATCCTCATAATCTTTGATGCACAGGTGTCGTTATGGCTTGGATCCTTGTTCATAGGCCGGACTATACTTTTGAATTGACGAAAAAGCTATTTTTACACCTGCAGACCAATCGCTTTAAAGCTTAGTATGATCAGGGCTATCTTTTATGTCTTACTTTTCCTGCTTTCGGTTCTTCTTCCGGTAACCTCCTGTAATAATACCGTGAATTATTTCGGAAAGAAGAAAGAGTATACTATTTTGAGCTATAATGTTCGTAATTGCAGAGGTCTGGATAACCAGACAGATTACCAGAGGGTAGCTGATATTATTAACCGTATCAATCCCCAGGTCGTAGCCCTTCAGGAGCTTGACAGCGCAACTCAGCGCAGCAATGGAGCTGTAGTGCTTAATGAACTGGCTCAACTTACAGGTATGCACCCTGTATACGGAGCGTCAATCCTGTTTCAGGGAGGGAAGTACGGGGTCGGGGTACTGACAAATGAAAAACCGCTTCTATGGAGAACTGTGACTCTCCCCGGCCGGGAAGAAAAGCGCAGTCTGCTTATTGTAGAATTGGAGAATGCAATAATCTGCTGTACTCATTTCTCGCTAAACGAAGAAGACAGGATAGAATCAGTAAAAATCATTAATGACCTATTCAATACTTTAGTGAAGCCGGTTTTTCTGGCAGGCGATCTGAATGCCACTCCGCAGTCTGAAGTGATAAGTAGAATTGAGGAGAAATGGATATTGCTTAATGACCGGAACGTTTCAACCTTTCCGGCAGATAAACCAGATAGTTGTATCGATTATGTTTTTATCCATAAAGGGTCTGCTGCAGGAGTCAGGACTGCCAAAGCCCGTGTGGAACAGGAACCCGTAGCCTCTGATCATCTCCCGGTGTGGGTCAGGGTGATAATAAGGTTAAGAAGGAATTAATAGAACACCTCACCCCGCAGCATTTGATCTGAACTTGTGACAATCCTTCTTTTTCAGTTTTCTGATGGCATCATCAAGACTCCAGGCGATACCCATCCTTTTCAACCCACGTGCAGTATCTGTTGTCAGACGGCAACCTGAAGTTTATCCACACATCGGTGGTTTCAGCTGGAAATCGCACGAGTTCTGTCATATCCCAAGTATTTTTCGACTCTTTTACTTTATGTTAATCAGGGCCTTAAGTCCTTTCAGTGGGCTCCTCAAATATGACACCACCAACCTGAGAATGCCTGATTCGCCTGTTATAAAGCAAAGAATGAATAACAGGCACAAAAGATGGATACCTTTTTTTTACTTGCCGGAATTACATGAAACAAAGTTATGCCATCCTTAATCTGAAAGCAGACTTATTTTGTCTGGCATTTGTTTGTTTTCAGTTCTTACCTGCTGTATTTCTTTCAACTTTTTAGAATTTAATGCTGAATGCAAATCCGGAATAGATGTTACCACTGCGGATCCCGGGGATGATTTGCGGCGAGATGCTTAGAGAACCTGAATATGATTGTTTTGATCTGATTGTAGCATTAATACTTGCCTTTCTGCTCATGGACACGACCCAATAGACTGATCCTCCGGCAATTGCGGCAAGGCTGCATCCCATTCCCAATTTGTTCACACCCTCGTCTCCGAGAAGTTCCTCAAAGAAAGAAGGGTCTTCACTCATCCCTGGTTTTATGTACCTGAAAATAATGTAGCATAAGCCTCCTCCAATTGCAATAAAACCTGATGCAACGAGTTCTTCTTTCGTATTGAGCCTTGCTTCGTCAAGTTGTTCCAACGAGAGATAGTTGATATCTAATACTCCGTATTTCTTATAGTACCATTGCCCCTGTATGCAGGAGGCAGCAAGAAATAGCATCAAAAGACATGCAACAGATCTTTTCACCTTCCGGGTATTTGTTTAATACAAAGGTACTAACATCATATGCCACAAGTCAAATAAAAGTTGCTTCATCCCTGTGAAGGCAGCTCTGGGAACCGAACACCCGGTTCATAGGGGTGGGTTCGATGAACGAAGTGAGTTGAAACAAAAAGAGAGTGACTGCTCACGCTATCACTCTCGCTATGTTATTGTTGCTCCGTTAGGGCTTCCCGACAATCCGCCGTGGGCGTATTATCGGGACTACTCGCTTCACTTGCAGCTTCTCGCCCTATCTTCGCACAGAAACCCACATGCGTGGGTTTTTTTGTTGCTGCACCAGGGCTCGAACCTAAACTCTTCTGATCCAGAGTCAGGCGTGTTGCCAATTACACCACGGAGTAGTGTTATTGTTTCCTGAATGAGATGATCCAGCTGACAGGCATGTACCCGGTTTATGGAGTTTCAAGCCCATCCTCCGTTTATCTCACTGATTGGGTAAAGTTATAGCTACTTTCCTCTTTTTGATGTTCGCAGGTTTATCTGAGTCAATAAAAACTCTAAAGCAACTTTTGTAGCCCAATCCCGGACTGATTGCTTCATGGAGAGTACGAAATTATCCCTTAAGTCAGAGAAGCTTCTGGAAAGCATATCTTCATGCAGCAGAATCGAATATCTTAGTTTTTCTTTAGCAATTATTATATCGCTGAACGTTCTTAGGCGGCTATAATCTATTAATGGCTTCATCTGACTATTTTTCTTCATCGGTAAAAAGAATACTTGCGAATACCTTTATCAGGTTTCCTGAGAAGATATTTTTCCTGAAAACAATCAGTAATACAACAATTATTGCGAAGACTCCTGCTGAGATAAGGAAGCCCTGTTCAAGGTTGCCTGTTCTGCCTCCATACCAGAAACTGAATGAGAACATCAAAAAGATGAAGGCAGCAAAAGAGGTTATAATTACTGACACAACAGTAAGCAGGTAAACACCTGCACTGGTATACTTCTGAAGTAACCCAAGTTTAAAAAGATCAACTCTGGAGTTAAGATAATCTTTTAGAACATCATAAATCCCTGAGAGGTTCTCTGACAATTCGTTTTTGGCCATATTCCTGATTTTTATTTTGCCTTCTCTTCCCTAACTTCAGATGCAACCCGGTCCTTCTCTTTAGCTACCTTCTTCTTCATTTCTGACTCAATATCATCGACCTTACCCTTAATATCATCAACAAAGTCATTGATATGTTGCTTCATTTTATCTACCTGCTCACTGAGATTATCTGATACCTGAGAAGAAAACTCCCTTGTTTTCTTGCTGATCTTTTTTCTGGTTTTGCTTCCCTTATCCGGAGCAAAGAGTATTCCTAATGCTGCACCAGCGGCAGCTCCCGTAATAAACCCGATTAGTACATTTGTTGTTTTTCCCATAATTCTTATGTATTAATAGTTGAACAATCTATGTTCCACACAGGAAAAAACCTTGCCAAACTAAATATGCAGTGTTTACAGGCTCTTCTTGTAGAAAAAAGTCCCTGAAAATCAAAAACTGTGGATTAGTATATACATATTCCAAACACTCCTTTCGAAAAATCTGACCAAATAGCATCTGGCATATCTCCATTAATTAGAAAAGGGCATTTCCGTTCATGGATTGAAAGACTGGTGGCTCAAACAGGATTTCCTGCATGTGACCTTTGCTACACCAAAAACCTCTCTCAGTCAAAATAGCAATTGCCCTTTACTTATGGCAAGGTTTTTTCATTAACAGGAATCTCAGGGACACATTATGAAAACTACATTTTATGGATAAACTCTCAATTGATAAATTTAAAGATATGGCCCGGGTAACCAGGCCGTCTTGTATAAGTATTTTTATTCCAACCCATAGGGCGGGTAAGGAAGTAATCGAAATGATCGATCAGAAGAATCTTAAGAACCAGGTAAAGAAAGTTCGCAGCTTCTTATCCTTATCCCGGGCCGATAAAGACACAGTAGATGAACTGCTTAAGCCAATTGAGGACCTGATTGAAGACAATGGTTTCTGGAAACACCAGTCCGATGGCCTGGCAATCTTCAGAAACCATGATCAGTTCATATACTTCACAATACCGGTCTATTTTGATACATACATATACGTTAACGATCATTTCTACCTGTTACCCTTATTGCCTTACATTAATGATGATGACAGATTTTATTTACTTGCTTTAAGCCTTAATGGTGCAAAACTGTTTGAAGGGTTTCCACACCGGATTGATGAGTTTGAAACCAGGGGTATACTGCCTGAGGAACCCGGGGAGGTCCTGGGATACGATTTTAAGGAAAAGAACCTGCAGTTTCGATCTGGTCAGACCGGGGGAACCCAGGCATTGTTTCATGGCCATGGAGGAGGAAAAGATGAGAAGAAAACGGAAACTCTGAAATACTTCAGGGCCATACACGAAGGTGTCATGAAAATATTGGAAGAGAGAGATGTTCCAATGGTTCTGGCAGCGGTTGATTACCTGGTTCCCTTATACCGTGAGGTAAGCGACTACAAATATCTGGTGCAAAAGTTTATTTCCGGAAATCCGGAGCATGAAGATCCGGTTCTCCTTCATGAAAAGGCAAGGCAAATACTAATGGGGTATTTCAACCGAAAACGCACCGAAAAGGTTTCAGCTTTCGAACAGGCATTGTCAGAGATCAGAGCCTCATATAAACCGGAGGAGATTATTCCTGCTGCCATTAATCAGCGGGTTGATACTTTATTTGTCAGCAAACCCTCAGAACTTTGGGGAATGTTTGACAAGGAGACAAATGAGATAATGATCCGTAATGAAGGTGACGGACAAAGTTCAAGTCTGCTCAACTTAGCCGCGGTCCATACCATACTGAATAATGGATCAGTGTATTTAATGGATGCCGATAAAATGCCTGAGCCAAAATCAATATTGAATGCGATATTCAGATTCTGATCATGAGATCTGTTTATTATAACAATGAAATCAATAATTCATTTAAAACATTTAAAACCAATTTTTACACATTATGAAAGACTATAAATATATTATTATCGGTGGTGGTACTACTGCAGGATATGCAGCAAAAGCATTTATTGAACAAAATATCAAAAATGGTGAGTTGTGTATTGTTTCGGCCGAATCAACACTACCGATGAACCGTCCGCCATTTTCAAAAGATTATCTCAGGGATAAAAGTCAGGACGATGAAATTCTGATAAATGAGAGAGAGTTTTATGATAAGAATGGAATTGATGTCAAGCTTGAATCTGTGGCTGAAGAGGTTAAGTTCGGGCATAAACAGGTTGTCCTGAGAAACGGTGATGTACTTAGTTATGAGAAGCTGCTGATTGCCACGGGATCAAAGCTGAAAAGGCTCGATATTGAGGGAAGCGAACTGAAAAACATTTTCTATCTCAGAGATCAGAAACAGTCTGACGACATAAGGAAGCATGCAGACAAGGCTGATCGTGTTATTGTTGTCGGGGGTGGATATATTGGTACTGAAACAGCCGCTGTATTGAATCAATCAGGATTGAAGGTTACTATGATCGTGCCGGAGGAGAGGTTGCTTGCAAGGTTTGCCAGTGCAGATATCGGTTCATTTTTTCAGAACCAATTTCAAAGAAAAGGAATAGAGCTTATTATGAATGATAGCGTAAAAGGATTTCATGGTAAGGAAAAAGTTGAAGAAGTAGAGCTCCTTTCAGGCAAAAGGTTAAAAACCGATATGGTTGTGGCAGGAATCGGAGTGGAACCCAATATTGACATTTTCAGAAAAACACAGCTTAACATCAATAAAGGGATCCTGGTGAATGAATACTGCGAGACAAATATTGAAGATGTATATGCTGCAGGTGATGTAGTTGAATTCCCTGATATGGTTTTTGGGAAAAGCAGGGTCGTTGAGCACTGGGAACATGCTTTTGAACAAGGGCAACATGTTGCGAAAGTGATGACCGGTAAGCGTGACCCATATATTTTCCTGCCGTTCTTTTTCTCAGATGTATTCGAGTATTCCTATGAATACTTCGGTGATAATAAATCGGCTGATGAGATACGTAACAGGGGGGATGTTGCAAAGGGTGATTTTAGTACCTGGTGGTTCGAAGGGAACAGGCTGGTTGCAGCATTTGTAATGAGTTCAAGGCCAGAGGCTGAAAGAAAGCTGGCCCGTGAATGGATAAGTAGAAAGGCAGATATTGATAAGGAAAAGATAGGAGATAACAATATCAAAATGGAAGAACTGGTACTAAATACTGGTTTCCATGACCATTAATCATGAAAGTTAAACCATTATTGGCAAAAATGCGGATCAATACACAGCCAAAAATAATAGAATTAATGTAACGTAAAAAAGTACTATTATGAGTAAACATTATGCAAACGCCCATTGGAAGGGAAATCTGCCGAACGGCAAAGGAAAGTATACTCTGAAAACCAGTGGTTATCAAGGCCACCTGACGTTTCCTTCACGTTTTGAAGACAACAAGGAGGCATCAAGTCCCGAAGAGTTAATTGGAGCAGCTCATGCAAGCTGTTTTTCAATGGCATTTGCGCATGCATTGTCACAGGCCGGGTACAAACCCGAAAAAATTGAGACTGATGCTGAGGTTACTTTGGCAAAAGCAGGTGATTCTTTTACTATAACTGAGATTTTGCTGAAAACTACTGGCAAAGTTTCTGATATTGAAAAGCTGAAGTTTGAGGAAATTGCAGGTAATGCCAAAGAGAATTGCCCGGTTTCAAAAGCCCTGAAGGGAATAAACATTAAGCTGGAAGCAAATTTGGATTAGAGTTTATGGCTGATTAAGGAACTGGCAGTACAAGATATTTAAAAGGTCAGATTGCCTGTGCAAATATTTATTAAACAGTAAATACCAAATTTAAGAATTTGAATTATGGCTATTAAAAAAGTATGGATAGAAGACGACTGCACTGCGTGTGGTCTCTGTGTTGATATTTGTCCTGAGGTTTTTGACCTTCCCGATGATATTGCAGTAGTAAAAGAGGGAGCAGATTTCAGCAGACATGAAGATGAGATAAAAGAGGCAGCTGATAGTTGCCCGGTTGAGGTAATCAAATTCGAAGAGTAGTCCCATCATCATTTTGTAGTTGAAACACCTTTTTATCATTGGTCTCGAAAAGATGCGTGGTGCCGTTTACTCCAATTGTAACCGGGTTTGCCCACCCTTTATCGAAGGTAATGGCCAGGGCTTTGTGAGTGATATCAAGATTGATCCAGTGTCCACGATATCGAATATGAAACCTCATTTGCTTAATATCTTCAGGTAGTTGTGGATTGAACCATAATACATCATCCCTGATTTCCAGGCCTGTATAGCATCGCTGAATAATATCAAGTGTTCCGGCCATTGCTCCCAGATGTATTCCTTCATGGGTTGTACCCCCCTGTACGTCCTTAAAATCACTCAAAAGGGCCTTCCGGAAACGTTGCCATGACTCATCCCTGGAAGATCTGGCATATACCCAGGCATGAATTACCTGGCTCAGTGTTGAACCGTGTGAAGTGCGCTTACGATAATATTCTATATTCTCAGGAATAGCATCCGGATTTAAGGGGTAGCCAAGATTATTAATAATTCCCGTAAGTTCTTCTGCCGAAAAAAGATAAAACAGCATCAATACGTCGGCTTGCTTACTGGCTTTGTAATTATTGCAGCTATCTCCTTCTACTTCTAATATGCGATCCAGTCGTATGGATTGACCATGTTCTTTGCGATAATGATCCCAATCGAGCTCTTTCAGCTTATCATAGCCATCAAACTGCATAATGATGTTATCTTTAAAGGGTACATACATTTTTGTGGTAATGTCTTCCCAACGATCCATATCAGCTTCTGAAAATTCAACTGTTTGCATAAGATTTTTACGACATTCATTATCCAATAGTTCCAACAATTCCAGAGCATGTTGGATAACCCAAACAGCCATTACATTGGTGTAGGCATTGTTGTTTAGTCCCGGATCATCTTCATCTGCTCCGGGGTAGTGCGTATGGTATTCATCGGGCCCCATCACCTTTAGAATTTCATATTTGCCCAGTTTTTTGTTGAAGGTGGTCTTGTCTGACCAGAACAATGCATTTGAGAGAATAATTTCGGCACCGTGAGATAACATAAAGTCCATATCGCCTGTACTTTGGTAATAGTGCCAAACGTTGTAGGGTACAGCGGCATTGATATGGTATTGCAGGTGCGACACATCCTGAAGCCAGCGGCCCGATTGGGGGTTAAGGTGTACTTTCTGTGTCTCTTCGCGGCCGTTGCTTCCGCTTTGCCAGGGAAACATGGCACCGCGATACCCGGCCCGGGAAGCTCCATGCCGTGCTTCGGGTAATCTGCGGTACCGATACATGAGCAAGGATCGCGACAACTGTGGAAGATGCAGGTTTATAAAGGGCATAATGTACAACTCATCCCAGAAGATATGCCCACGGTAGGCTTCTCCGTGCCATCCCCTTGCTGGTATGCCGATATCGTGGTCAATGCTGTTGTAAGAAACTGTTTGATACAGATGGAAGATGTGCAGCCGTGTTACCAACTTATCCAGGGGCTCAGTGGTTTTTAAATCAATATCATTGTACTGCCAGAATTGCTTCCAGACCGCAATATGTTTCTCTTCCATATTTCCGAATGTAGTAGCACGCTCAATTGATTCCTGAGATTCGGTCAGGGGGTCGGAGATGGCCATGTCGCGGGAGGTGAAAAGTGACATGATTTTTTCTATTTGGTAGGTTTCTCCCTCCTTGCAGGTGAATCTTAAATCAATACCCACAAAGCCATCTTTATTAACATCACTTTTAGTTAGCTCTATTTTACCCCCCTTTTGAGAGATGGTTGTTTTTACCGCCTGTGCGGTCAGTATTTTTGATT
The DNA here is from genome assembly GCA_964568875.1 of uncultured Rikenellaceae bacterium. GTDB lineage: Bacteria > Bacteroidota > Bacteroidia > Bacteroidales > VadinHA17 > SLNP01. The sequence continues at coordinate 30,716 of CAZMSH010000027.1, forward strand.
GTGTACTTTGGCTGAGCATATAAAAACCACAATCGTTAAAATGCCCGGCATCAATAACATCAATATGGTTCTGGTTCAAATCGCTGTATCGCTCTACATTGTTGTTGATTATGTTTCCGTCAATTCCTGAACGCAGGGTTATTCTGCCAGACCAGTTGACAGGCTTAAGTTCCCATTGTATTGCAGCGGCATGGGCGTTGCTCATGCTCACAAATCTTCTCGATCTTAACCCTGTTACTCTCCCATTTTCGTCGCGAAAGGTTAGTGTGCGCTCCAATAGAGCCTCCTTAAGGTGAAGGTGTGTTTCATAGTTAAGGATCTCCATAGCATCAGGATCAAACCATCTGTCTCCTTCAATCCTGAAGGTGAGATATAACCAGTTAGGCCAGTTAACCAGGTCTTCATTTTCTATGATTCTATCCTGCACTTTCGACTCCAGCCTGTTATATCCACCTGCCAAATATGTTCCTGGATAGTTCCAGTCTGTGATCTGATTCCTTTCCATCTCCAGAGCTCCCCGGGTGGCAAAGCATCCGTTTCCGAGGGTACAAAGTGCTTCCTGCAACGGGTGCTCATCTTTATTAAAACTCTTGTATGTGATTGTCCAGCCTGATTTCATAATACGTCCTCCTTAGGTTTCCGGTCATGTATTTCGATAAGCTTCCTCAAAAACTCTTTTACCTGAAAAACATTTTTCAGTGCATATTTTGCTGCAGTTGGCTGACCATGACCTCCCACAAGGATGCCCATCCCCGTATCTTTTAAAGCTTCAAAACCATCCTCATCTGTAATGTCATCGCCAATATATACGGGTATAACATCTTTCTTTCCCGTCATATTTAGTGCATCCATTATCCACATGACGGCTTTGCCCTTATGCCAATCCATGTCTGGTTTAATCTCTATTATCTTTTTGCCTTCTCCTTTTTTGTGGCCGGGATGCTTCTTAAGTATTTCATCCACCATCTCGAGCACAATCTTTTCATCTTCCTGACGGGCATTGCGGTAGTGAATACCAATGGCATACCTTTTTCGGTCAACCTGGGTACCCTCGGTTTTATTTTCCAGGTAGGATGTTACTTCTTTCTCAATAATATCCAGCCTGGGAATGATCTTTTCAGAATCAGGATGTTCCATAAACAAGCCATCAGGCCCGGTTATTATATATCCATGACTTCCGGCATAAATCAATTCATCAAGTCCCACCAGGTTTTCGACATCTTCCATATCGCGGCCGGTTACGATGGCCACTGTATATATCTCGGCCAGCTTTTTAAGGGCTTCCTTCATTTCATGGGAAATGGTTGCATCCTCTGGCCGGGGCACAATTGGCGAAAGTGTACCATCATAGTCAAGGAAAATAACGGGTCTGTTTTGTGCCAGAATATTTAGTATTTCATCATTAGCAGGAAAGATAGCTTTTCCCTGGCGGTTAAAAAACTCTTCGTGCAAGGCTTGGTCATGAAGATCGAAATCCCGGAAATTATCGATTGTGATATCGGCACCATTTCTCTTCAGTGCCTCTGCATTGTTGAAACGGCTGATCCCGACTACCAACCCGAAATAGCCCTTTTGCCCTGCCTTAACACCAGACGAAGCATCTTCAAAAACCACAGAGTTTTCAACTCCGACGCCCAAACGCCGGGCTGCCTCAGTGAAAATATCGGGATCGGGTTTTCCTTTCAGTCCCAGCTCTTCCGATACTATCCCGTCAACAGAGGTATCAAAAAGATTGCTGATACCTGCCACTTCAATAATCTTTCTGCAGTTTTTGCTGGAAGACACAATAGCGGTTTTTAGTCCTGCCTTGCGCCATTCCTTTAATTTTTCCAGAGCATCCTCATATACTTCTACACCATCCTTTTCGAGCAATTCGTTAAAGAGCATGTTTTTGCTGTTTCCCAGAGCGCAGACCGAATCATATCCAGGTTCATCATTCTTTGACCCATAAGGTAATTCAATACCTCTGGATGCCAGAAAACTGTCAACTCCCTGATAGCGGGGTTTCCCATCGATGTACTCCTGATAATCCAATTCTGTCATGGTTTCATGCCCGGAGTTGCGTTCTTCAAAGAAGTTGTCGAACATTTGCTTCCATGCTCTCTTGTGTGTTTTACGGGTTTGGGTTATCACTCCGTCCAGATCAAATATCAGTGCTTTAACAGATCCGCTTTCCTGTAAGGTTCTTGTTTTTTTTTCCATAGATGTCTGTATTCTGGTTTAGAATCCCCGGCACATAACAATCAAATCTCACTGAATAGCCTTGATCGAATGATGTTAGTGATCTGGTGGCAACTAACATGTGAAAGTAATTTACTTATAGCCGGCAGTTAGTATTCTATAAGGATACTTTCTGGTTAAGGTTATGAGACACGCAGGATGCCAGAGAATACTCAATTTACAATTTTATTAACCAAAATCACAATTATTGGGCAATAAAATGAATTCGGTCAGAAGGAAATTTTTCCTGTCGTTTTCTGCCATTAAGTTTATTAACCCGGTAGAAAATGTCCGTGTTGACATGAAAAGTGAATATTAAGAGGGGCAGCGAAGATTATATCCGTTCGTACATCCTGACTTGAGCATGTCGGGAAATTATTTGGGGGATCAGAAAAATAATCAGACCTGAATAGCAGAGTGTTGATACTTTTCTACACCATTGTTGAGTAAAGCATACAAATATGACTTACTACGGATTTTAATAACCTTGACCTGCTTCAGATAATTGTCCTGACCCTTATTGACTGATCTGGCTGGTTTTCAAAACCCGTACAAATATGAGATAAATGATTAGCCTCAACAGAAATTAGTTGTTAGCAGTATTATGGTTGGCTATGCAGGAGAACGTATTTTTTATGGCATGGTTTTCTCATCGTCTAAGTCAAATAGTTTAAAACAAATAGGAGGAAAAAACATGACTATGGTAAAAGTTATTGAAGTGATTGCTTCATCGGACAAGGGTTTTACAGAAGCGACTCAAAATGCTTTGAGCGAAGCATCAAAATCTGTAAAAAACATCAGATCAATTTACATTGAGCACATGAATGCTAATGTTGAGAACAACAAGATTGTTTCTTATGCTGTTAATGCAAAAATTTCTTTTGAGATTGAGAAGTAGGGCACTAATTCCATCCGACTGTTAAATGAGGTTGCCCATATGCTGATATCAGGCAACCTTATTTCTACAGTTTAATACCATATCGCTTAATCTTATTGTAGAGTGTTTTTCTGTCAATTTTCAGAATCTTAGCAGCCCGTGATTTATTGAAATCTGCCTCTTTCAGGGCCTTTTCAACCACACTCTTTTCTGCTACCCCGGCTGCATTTCTGAGGTTAAGGGGGTTGTCAGCAAATGTTGTATGTTCTGCTTCCTCCGGATATTCTGATTTTAGCTCCAAAGGCAAAGCGTCAATCGTAATATAATCGGTGCGGGTAAGAAGTACGCTACGCTTCACCACATTGCGCATCTCCCGCAAATTGCCGTACCAACTATAGCTTTTGAAGGCATTTATTACATTGCTGTCAAAATCTTTTACGTCTTTGTTAAGGTTTCGGTTAGCTTCAGCAAGAAAATGACGGGCAAAGGTTATAATGTCGTTTCCCCGTTCACGCAAAGGGGGTAGCTCAATTTTAAATTCATTAATTCGGTGATAAAGGTCTTCTCGGAATTGCCCGTCGTCAAGGGCTTTTAGCAGATCGCTGTTTGTAGCAGACACGATACGAACGTCAATACTGATCTCTTTGCTGTCTCCAACCCGTGTTATTACCTTCTGCTGAATTGCTCGCAGTAGTTTTACCTGTGTTTCGTAAGTCAGGTTTCCAATCTCATCAAGGAAGATGGTTCCGCCATCAGCCTGCTCAAAATATCCCGATTTATCGGATATAGCTCCAGTAAACGCACCTTTAATGTGTCCGAACAATTCACTGGATGCAAGTTCCCCGGGTATGGCCCCACAATCTATTGCCACAAACTTTTTACCCTTGCGCTTACTGTTATTATGGATTAAACGGGCAATATACTCTTTGCCGGAACCGGTTTCGCCTTGTATCAGAACTGACATGTCAGTGGGTGCAACCAACTTTGCCTGGTCAATTACCTCAAGCATTTTTCCGTTTTCACCGGTTATAAAACCATCTTCAGTATTAATGCCTTCATTCGTCTTTTTATCTGCGGCCTTCCTTACTATGTCGCTTATTTCGTCAGGCAGGACAGGTTTTGTTACATACTCAAAAGCTCCTGCTTTGATGCTCTCAACAGCTGCCCTGATCTCAGCATATGCAGTCATCATTATGACAACTGCTTCAGGAGAAAGCTTCCGGATGTATTTAAGCAATTGTATTCCTTCGATGTCTGGTAATCGGATATCACACAGGACTACATCAATGCTTATACTGTGCAGCAATTTAAGCGCTGGTTTTCCTTTGTAGGATGTATATGTTTTGTATCCTTCCCGTTTAAAATAGTTTTCGAGTAAAGTGGTAATGTACGGATCATCATCTATAATAAGGATTGACGCTTTCATGTTTGTTCAATAAGTTGGCGTAAATATAGTAATAAAATGAGCCTCAGTAAATTCTATTTCATACCATCCCTTACTTTACGTATTGATTCAATGCAAAATGCAATTTCTTTTATTGCTCTCTCAATAAGCTTTGGATCATTCGTAGATGTTTTTTTTCTCAGATATTTTCTCTCAATTCTAGTTAGAAGAGTGGTTGTATTCTGAAAGTTCAGCTGTGTAATTGATGGCAAAAGTTGATGAATCGATTCCGCAATTGACAGGTAATCGTTTCTTTCAAGATCAGACCTGACTTTTTCAAGTAAGATTGTGGCATTATCGATAAAAGTATTAAGCATTAATACGGTAAACTCTTTGTCCCCCTTTGTGGTTCTTAGCAACTCTTCCAGATTATACTGGTCACTCAGATTGCCGTAACTGGTTTCATTATAATTGTTCATTCCGCCATTTATGGTTTCATGGGTGTGTGTAACAATTTTCTGATAGAGATCATCCTCGGTAAAAGGCTTGAGTATTACATCGTCCATTCCGGCTCTGAGGTATTGGTCAATATGTTTTTTTAAGGCATTGGCAGTCATTGCAATTATTTTTACAGGGCCCGTGATTTTATAGCTCTCCTCTGTCTTTCTTATTTGCTTTGCCACATCAATACCACTGGTTCCGGGCAAATTAATATCGAGGAGCACCAGATTAAAACAGCCGGGTCTGAATAGCTTAATTGCTTCCTGTCCTGTTTTGGCAAAAGTAACTCTGGCTTTGTATTTAGTAAGAATGACTTTCCCCAGCATCTGGTTTACAGGATCATCATCAACAAACAGTATGTTTATGCTTTTGAATAGATCTTTATGAATCAGGGGACTGACTGCCTGATGATCAATATATGGTTCTGAGGATTTTTTAAAAGATAATGTAAACGAAAATTCAGAACCCTTGCCTGGTACGCTTGAGACTATGATTTCGCCTCCGAGAGACTCTGTCAGTTCCTTGCAAATGGTAAGCCCCAATCCCGATCCGAAATAGCTCCTGCCAATTGAATTGTCAGCCTGATAAAAAGGATCGAAGATAGCCTGCAACTTTTCAGGGGAGATGCCTATGCCTGAGTCAGAAACAGTAAATCGAAGTACTTGACTCCTGGATGTATTTTTAATGGTTGAGCATGAAAGCGAGATTTTGCCGGTGTGCGTGAATTTAATTGAATTACTCACAAGGTTTATCAGAATCTGGCGCAGCTTTGCAGGATCGCCCCGCAGCACATCATCAGATATATTGCAGTGAGTATCAAATTCAAGATCCTTCTTCAATATCCTGTGGCCAAGGATGTCTTTTACGGCTTTTATCACCCCGGCAACTTTAAAAGGTATGTCATCGACTTCAATCTGCCCTGATTCTACTTTTGACAGAACCAGAATATCATCAATTGTTGAAAGTAAATGCTTTGATGAGTTATTAACAATATCGAGAAAATCGGTTTGCTTTTTTGTAAGCCTGGTCCTTTTTAACTGATCTGAAAAACCAATGATTGCATTAAGCGGCGTTCGTATCTCATGAGACATTTTAGCTATAAAGTTACTTTTAGCCTCGTTTGCATCTTCGGCCTCCTCTTTTGAGAGCAAAAGCTTCTTTTCCGCTAATTTTGTTTCAGTAATGTTTTGTATGACAATAATGCATAAGGGATTTTTATGCTGATCTGAAAGGGGAGTAAGACTAACAGCATAATGATCATTCAGGTAGGTAAATTCTCTGCTGACTGAAGTGCCTTCAAAGACAATTTTAAGAAGTGGTCTGAAAACTGCAATAAATTCCGGCGGCAGCTGACTGATTAAATTTATGAGTCCGTTATCAGGCTCTCCAATAATATGTGTTGTCTCCTCCTGTCCAATACTGCAATGAATATCCAGGTTTTTATCTACAAGGATAACCCTTAATCCGGGGACATTGTCAGCAAGGATTTTCCAGTAGTCAAGTTTCTTCTTTTGTTTCCGGATATCCTGCTGAAGCACATCATAATAGTAGAAACCCGATTCAATATAATAAATTGTTCCCGGGACTTCATTATCTGAAACTTTCCTGAATTGAGAAAGCAGTTCAATGCACTTTCCGTCTTTGCTTATGTGTTCTATCTTTTTGGGAGGCGACGATCCGGCACTTTTGTCGATGAGCGATTGCAGAATGCCTGTATTGTTATGTACATTTTCACTCCAGATATGGTGAATAGATTTACCATAAAGATCTTCGGCTTGTGAGTAACCTAAGAGGATTAAGGCAGAGGTATTGATTTTAATAATCTTCCAGTCAGAATCATAAACAATAACCGGATTAGGTACCTGATCTGCGCAAAATGCCTTCATAGAATGATATAACTTAATGTATTTGTGGTTGGTTAATCGAATAAAATTAATCAATATTAGTCTATCTGTTGACATTATTCCACAGACTTTATCTGAAGCTGATGTTCCGGGATGCTCTAATTGCCTGACAGATCGAATTATATGGAGGCCAGTCTGAGGCAATTCTATTTATGGTATAGATTTAGAGCCTGTAGATATGAAAATGGAAAAATTCACAAATTATGGAAACAAAGAGAATACTTGTTGCAACAGAACTTGATGAATTGTCGGATAAGGTTACGGAATTCGCCATTAGTGTTGCTAAGCAGTTAAATACTTCAGAAATTGTCCTTCTAAATGTTATTAAGCCAGTCCATTCTCAGACTTTCTCTGCTACAGGAGATGCTATGCTTTCTGATGGACAGAGCATAGACAGGTTTAATGCACAATTAATGAGAAAACACCAGACCCTTGTTGAAAATGCGGCAAATAAGTTTTCTACAGATAAAGTTAAGATTAAGCCCTATGTAAGATTTAATGATAGTAAAACTGATTTGAATGGTTACATCGAATATTTTGATGCAGGTTTAGTTCTGTTTGGCAGCCGGGATGAGGATAATTTCCTTAATCAGATTTTTGGTATTGATTCAGAAAAAATTGTCAGGAAAGTAGATTACCCTGTTATAATATTGAAAGAGGAGACAAATTGCAGTATGATTAGAGATATCCTGGTGGCCATTGATGTAAATGAAAAAGACCAGGGCGGGCTAAATGATATTGCTCAGTTTGCTGATTTATCAGAATCGAGAATGCACCTTCTGCATGTGGTTATTAATGGAGAAACGTCTCCTGATGAATCCATTGAAAAACTAAACATGCTTGCTAAGGAATTTGAGTTGTCAAATTACACCATTAATGTTGTTAATAACAACAACCTTGAAGATGGTATTAAAGGTTTTGTACGAAAAAATAATCCGGATATGATTGCGGTGCAGTCACAGGGAAAGGGAAAAATCAGGAAGCTTATTTTTGGAAGCAGCACTCAGGGCATAATCAAAGAAGTTGATAAGCCTGTATTTGTAAGCATGATCAGCTAGTGATATAATATTGAAATTATTGAGCCTGAATCTTAAAAGCCCGATTTTTAACCGGGCTTTTTAATATATAAATCAGGAAATTTCTGTCTCTGGTTGCTTTTTTCAGCTTCTTATTTCACAAACCAATCCTCAATATCTTTGGCAACCTCCTCAGTCTTTCTTTTAATTCTATCATAGGTCTCCCCGGTAAACTTGCTCACATCGTCCCAGGTTTCCTGAGTAGCATTTTTAACATCATATATGACCCTGTCAAGCTCAGATCTTTCTTCGGTAAGGGCCTCTTTTGCTCCTTGCAATCCATCCCTCATCTCGCCGGAGGCATCTTCCAAACGTTTGTTAATGTCATTAAGCCGGTAGTCAATATCATCTCCCAGCTTCTCTAATTTTGCCTCTGTCTCATCCCGGGCCTCTTCAAACATGGTTTTTTCTTTTTCAAGTCTTTCTTTCTCGGCCCTGCTTTGACATGATGTAATCAGAGCGATTGCAGTTAATACCAATACCAGTGTGTAACCAGTTTTTTTAATAGTTTTCATAATCTTGATTTTAAAGGTTAATTATTTAATAATTCCACCAAAAGATATTGTAAGGGTATATGAAAATTATGTGCCATAACCTGTAACCATTTAAATGCTGTCACAGTATTGCCAGAATATCAGCTACATACACGGCGCATTGTGTGCTGGTATAATCTCCCGGCCGGGATTTGTAGATATATATCTACACTTCAGTAGAACTAAATAGTCAGTTTTTCACAAATAACTTTCCATTTACTTGTACCGCTACAATACTTCCCCCGTACAGGGATTTATGCATTACCGAAATATGCTATTATCCATCAAATCAGGGGTATCTCTATTGATATGTATTTACTGAGGACAAGTGATTTGTATGTTTCACAATATTACTTGTGTGGATAGATATTGATTTGGTATAAAGGTTGCATTAATGATTAAGAATTTTAAAATAAATGAGTTATGAGATATTTACTTGTATTATTTGATAATCCCAATATTTCAAAGGAATTTGTTAAATACTCAATTTTGCTGGCCAGGGATTTAAGAGCAACCGTGCAACTATTTTTTATTCAAAATCCTCAGGCTGTTCCTATTGCTGAACCCGGCACTTTGACCAGTACGAGTATTAATATAGATATAGACACTGACGCTTTGGCTAAATCTGTTGAGAATAGTGTTAATGATATTATTCGCGAAATAAGAGCCGAAATTACAACCGGGGTAAATGTGGAATTTAAATCAGAGACTGGCTCAGCATCACGAATACTTGAGGATACGGTTTCAAAAGGTGGAGTTGATATGGTTTTAATGCAGGGGGATATCGATAAACCAGACTGGTTAAAAACGATAACCAATATGGAATTGATAGAAAAGGCAAAATGCCCTGTATTAATAATTGCACCGGACTCAAAATATCAACCACTGGAGAAAATCATTTACGCCACCGATTACAAGGAAGAGGACATAAAAACATTAAAAGCGTTAATTGACTTGACCAGGCCTCTTGTTACTGATATTTTGGCTCTTCACATATCTGAAAGTATGGAGTTTGAGGAAAAGGTGAAAGAAGCAGGTTTTAATGAAATGCTAAAGCAAGAAACAGACTTCAAAAATATCTCCGTAAAGGTATTGGTTGATGAAAAGGGGAAGGATATTGTCGAGACTCTTAGCGAGGAGATTGATAAAACCAATGCTAATCTTATAGTTGTTCTTAAAGAGAACCGGAATTTCTTTGACAGGATCTTCAAAAGCAGTTTTACAGCTGATGTTATTAAAAATGTGAAGCTACCTGTATTGGTTTTTCATAGTAAACAATAAAATAGCATGATCTATTTGTGCTGCAATAGGTTGCACATTAAAAATTTATAAATTTAACAATCAAATACATATTTATTATGAACAGGAATGAATTTAAAGCTAATGCGAAGAAGAGTATAGATAATCTCTTTTCGAAAATTGAAGAGCTGGAAGCTAAAAAAGACAAGGCCAGTGCAGAAACAAAAGCAAAATTCGGGGAACAGCTCTCTGCATTAAAAGCCAGTCAGAAGGACTTAATGGAAAAGTATAAGAACATGTCAGAAGCATCCGAAGAGAAATGGGAGGAGACAAAAGCTGCATTTTCAGATGCATCGGACTCTTTTAAAGAGGGATTTGAAAAAATTAAGTCTCTGTTTTAAATAATATAGTATCTCAATCCTGTAAAAAAAAGCCCTGACATTGTTTTGTTTGTCAGGGCTTTGTTTGTTGTCTTGTGTTGCTCCGCCAGGGCTTCCCGACAATCCGCCGTGGGCGTATTATCGGGACTACTCGCTTCACTTGCAGCTTCTCGCCCTATCTTCGCACAGAAACCCACATGCGTGGGTTTTTTTGTTGCTCCGTTAGGGCTCGAACCTAAACTCTTCTGATCCAGAGTCAGACGTGTTGCCAATTACACCACGGAGCAATGTTCAGGATGCAAAAATATAAAAAATGAGATTAATACCGAAGACAACACCGTTTTTTTCCCTGCCGGTGGCTCCTTCAAGCCCAATGTCCGTTTTATTGAATGCTTACCTGCATTTTTACGACTGAGACTATAACGGATGCTCCTGACTTAAGTTTATCAGTGCAGAAATATGTACATCTCCTTAAGCGCTTTAACTGACCTGTCAGCATAATAGTCGCCCGGCAGGAAATTTCTGTAATAACCTCCCTCGTTCTGGTCAGGTGTTATAGCCAGAAGAGGAGCTGCCTGATCAGCCCTGTTGAAAAGCTCGCTGTAGCTGTATATTGCACGGTACCCGTCAACTGAGGCAAAACAAACAAGAGCGTTCCTGTTTAATCGTGCATCGAAGGGTTCAAGTACTCCTTCAAGTACCTCGGGAAGTGCCGGACCGGTGAAGTTGTCGGCATGATGATAACCCATTCCCATCCCGTAAAAGTTAGAATAATAGGTTAGGTTTCCAGCTGTTATGTTTTGCGGAGTTATGGTATGCAACTCTTTATCCTCCAGAAGAACCTTAATTTCAGGACTATAGAGAGGATCGATTTCCCTGTCGATGGGATATTCTTTTTTGTCAAACGAATGGACGGTTATCTTCACAGGGTCTTCCAGCATGCGGAATGCAAAGAGGTCGCCCGCTGACACCAACCTCCATTTTTCACCGGCAGGATAATCGACTTCTATCTTGTAAGGAACTATAGGCGCCATCTCGGTGGCAATCAGAATCTGGTGCGGAGTGGCATTATGAAAGATTTCAGACCAGCTGAATACAACACTCTCTCCCTTACTGTTCTCAACTGTAACATATGAGTCAATCTGTGGTCTGAACAGCTCAACATTCTTTTTATCAATGTTATATTCGTGAAGAAGGTCAAAAAGAGAGTATCCTTTGTAACGATATGCTCCAGTAAACATAATTCCTGAGTCAGCATCGAAGAGAGACTCTTTTAGCACGACCTCCCGTTTGTAATATTTTTTCAGATCAATTGTTCCGGCATTTTTAATCTCTCCAGCAACAGACAGCTCTCCGGGAATCAGAGTTACCTCATCAGTCTGATGATAGAGGCTGTTACCATCCTGTGAGAAATCAAGAGTCGCTCCTGTAATGGCATCTACCCAGGAATCTGGCAGAAGTTTACAGCTGTTGTTAAAACCGGCCGTAACGGCAATGATTACAATGATAAGGCTCTTTCGGATCATACGTATTAGTTTTTACGAATTGTAATTAAATGCATATCGCAAATATGCAAAGTTTTTTGAATGCAGAAACCTGCTTTTGTCATAATGCAGTATTATAATTAACTCATATTGTCGGATTAAGAGTAATATAGGGTAAATCGAGAGGTGATAAAGATCATTTTTTCTTTGTTGCCGATATGCGTAAGTTTGCATAACGTCAGCAGAGATGTGTGATTTTCCTGACTGACAGTAATACAAGGGGTAAATTATAATTAATACAACTATACAGGCATGAAACGAATCTCTCTACTACTTCTTCTGGTTGCCCTTACCTGCGGCATGGCTTCTTCACAGCAGGCTATAAACGGACGCGTTACGGATTCCGAATCAGGTCAGCCGCTTTTTGCAGCGACCGTTTTGATCAAGGAGACCAATACGGCTGCTATAACTGACAACAGCGGATATTTTTCCATTGTTCCGCGTACTACAGGTACTGTTACCATTGTGGTAAGATTTGTCGGTTACGAGATTTATGAGGTAACAGGAGTTAAGCCTGGAGCAAATATCAGCATATCACTGGTGCCTGATATGACCTATGCCGGTTCGGTAGTCGTTACAGGGTCGCGCAGTGACCGGGCTGTTGTTGACCTTCCCATGAGGGTCGATATTTATGGTAAAGAAGCAGTAGAGGCCACAGGTGCTGTTTCGGTTGATGATTATCTGCGAATGATACCTGGTGTTTCGGTGGGCAGGTCTTCAACATTTCTAAGTGCTTCGACGGTATCACTCAGGGGTATGGGTAATGAAGCGGGCCGTACTCTAGTAATGGTTGACGGGGTTCCTGTAAACAAGAGCGACGGTGGCAGCGTTAACTGGAATGCTGTTGATCCTGATGAGATATCACGAATTGAGGTTATGAAGGGCCCTGGTTCCTCAGTATACGGAGGCAATGCCATGGGTGGGGTAATAAATCTGATAACTGCTATACCTACCGATACCCTTGAAGGTGAGATAAGCCAGTCAGCAGGTACTTTCGGAACCTACAGGTCAAGGTTAAGCCTTTCGGGCCGTCCGGGCAACCTGTTCTGGGGAGTGAACGGAAGGTACAGGACCAGTGATGGCTATATTACTGCTCTGGCAGATGAGATAGATGAATATACTGTGCCTGCTTTCCTTGATGAGTATCAGTTTGGCGGAAGGCTCGGATATTTCATTGATCCCAGGAACTCTGTGGATGTTTCTGGTGATTATTATTCAGGAAGAAGGGGTACAGGAAGCAACTTTACCGGTTATGGTTTCACCAACGATGAACTGGCGTCGGAAGATGGAGCCAGCAACAACTATGCTAACCTGAGCGGACGGATACAGTACAGGGGCCTTGTTGGGGGAAGCACCCAACTGAGAGCCACAGCATACGGACAGCGGGAAACATATACCAATATTCGTGAAAGTCTAAGGGGAGGGGTTATTACCCGCTATGATGTTGAATCGATAAGGAGTGACTATGGGTTATTTGCCGGATTGACTCATCTGGCTGGCAATCACGTGGTAACTTCTGGTGTTGACATTCGTCACGGAGGTGTTGATGGCGCTGACCTTTATGTTACCTCGACCGATGAGGTTTACAACCTTGGTAAAATGAACCAGTTTGGTATTTATGTTCAGGATGAGATCAGGTTTGGGGAATCAGGTTTCAGCCTTCTTGCAGGGATAAGATATGACTACAGCAAGTTTTATGACGGTGCATTCCTGGTGGAGGGTCCGACAAATGAAACCCTTTTCCTGCAGGATTATACCGGTGAACTTGACGATGCCACCTTCAGCGCCTTCAGTCCCAGGATTTCACTTCAATACAGCAAGCCTGGTATATTCAGGGTATTTGCAGGTTACAGCAGGGGATTCAGGGCTCCGGTGCTTGACGACATGTGCAGGACAGGAAGAATATCGGGAGGTATGAAGCTTGCCAATCCGGATCTTAAGCCCGAATATCTTGACAATATTGAACTTGGTGCCGATCTGTTTGCAGGAAACAGAATTACCTTTTCGCCGACCTTTTTCTATTCAAAGGGCAGGGATTATCATGCATATATTGCGACGGGAGACTCTTTAATACTCAACAACAGGTTAAGGCCCATAAGGATAAAGGGTAACATAATGGGTGTTGACATAATGGGGATAGAAGCTGCATTGTCGGTGAAGGTATTTGACAACCTTACCTGGAGAGTCGCTTACAGTTATGTGGAGAGTGAGATTGACGGATTTGCCGTATTTGATGAAGAAGAGGATATTGACCTTACCGGAAAGAGGATAACATATCAACCCAGGGATATATTCAGTTCTTCACTTGCATTCAGCAGCAAAATTGTAAACGCCTCGCTCAGCTATGCATTCAAGGGCATTCAGTATCTGGACGACGTTAACAGTGATGAGAACAAGCTTGAGTCATTCGGTTACTTCGATCTCTATATCTGGAGACCGGTATACAAAGGTTTGTCAGCATCGCTTCTGATACATAATCTGCTTGACAGCGACTTTATCGACTCCAGGAACATGATTGCCCCCGGGAGAATGATTACTTTTGAGTTGAATTATTCGTTCTGAATGCGCCCTGCGCCAAAGGGGTGGGGGGCTCCTGATTCTATTAATATTCAACCCCGCTGGGGTTGGATTGTATTCCCGCTGGGGTCGATTGTACCCCGGGCCTCTACCGGCTCCAGGTGTCTCTGAGTGAAACAGTCTGGTTGAAGACCAGTGCGCCTGGCCTGCTGTCAGGGTCAACGCAGAAATAGCCCAGCCTCTGGAACTGGAACCTGTTGCCAGGCTGGGCATCTGCCAGCGATGGTTCGAGTTTGGCTTTAATAATTTTTAGAGAATCAGGATTCAGGAACTCCCGGAAGTCGCGGTCTTTTTGTCCTGTCGGTTCCTCATGGCAGAATAACCTGTCGTACATCCTGACCTCGGAATTAATGGCATGAGGAGCTGCCACCCAGTGAAGGGTTCCTTTGACCTTGCGATTGGACTGCGGACCGCCGCTGCGGGTATCACTGTCGTAGGTGCAATAGACTTCGGTTACTTCACCAGTTTCCGGGTCTTTCCTGAAGTCGTGGCATTTGATTATATAAGCCCCTTTAAGCCGAACCTCCGCTCCTGGCGCCAGCCTGAAGTATTTGGGAGGTGGAGTCTCCGTGAAGTCTTCCTTTTCAATATATAGTTCCCTCTCGAACGGGACCTTACGACTGCCCATCGATTCATCTTCGGGATTGTTTATCAGATCGACCTCTTCGAAGCTATCTTCGGGATAGTTAGTGATTATTACTTTCAGCGGATTGAGTACTGCAAAAACTCTTGTTGCATGTTTGTTAAGGTCTTCGCGCACGGCATATTCAAGGAGACCCACATCATTGGTAGCTTCCACCTTGGTGTACCCGATGCGGCCTATGAAGTTGCGGATAGCCTCAGGAGTATAACCGCGGCGCCGCATTCCTGAAATGGTAGGCATACGAGGATCGTCCCATCCGCTTACTTTTCCTTCGGTAACAAGTTGTAGTAAAAGCCGCTTGCTCATTACCGTGTAGGTAAGATTAAGGCGGTTGAACTCTATCTGTCGCGGACGGTAGTCTCCGGTTTTGAGTTTATCGATAAACCAGTCATACAGAGGTCTGTGTACCTCAAATTCAAGAGTGCAGAGGGAATGAGTTACGCCCTCGAAATAGTCACTCTGTCCGTGGGCAAAATCATACATCGGATAGACTTTCCAGTCCGTTCCTGTGCGGTGGTGCGGAGCATTGATAATACGATAAATAACCGGGTCGCGCATGTGCATATTGGGCGATGCCATGTCAATCTTAGCCCTTAATACACGTGCTCCTTCAGGGAATTCGCCCCTGTTCATTCGTTCGAACAGGTCGAGGTTTTCTTCAACGGGTCGTTCACGGAAAGGACTGTGTTGTCCGGGTCTGGTCGGAGTTCCTTTCTGAGCCGCTATGGTCTCTGAGTTCTGGTCATCAATATAAGCGAGACCGCGTTTAATGAGGTCAACAGCAAAGTCATACAGCTGTCTGAAATAGTCAGAGGCATAAAACTCACGATCCTCCCAGTCGAATCCCAGCCATTTGATGTCTTCTTTGATGGCATCAATATATTCCTGTTCCTCCTTTATGGGGTTCGTATCATCGAAACGAAGATTGCATTTGCCACCATACCTGGCGGCCATACCGAAGTCGAGGCAAATTGCCTTTGCATGGCCTATATGGAGGTAACCGTTTGGCTCCGGCGGAAACCGGGTAATTACTTTCCCATCGTTTTTGCCTTCCTTCAGGTCATTTTCAATACTGACTTCAATAAAGTTAAGGCTCGCGGTACGTTCGCCTGTCGATTCCTCGGCTGTTCTCATTTCGGGTAGTCTATTTAAAACAGTTGCAAAAATACAACAGTTTCACTAGCAGTGTCAATTATCAGTCGCAAAATTCCTGAATTTCGACTCTTGTTGTATATTTGATTTGCATAATTTTGTCATATGGGGACAATTGTAATTCAGGATATGGAGTTTTATGCTTTTCATGGTCATTATCGTGAAGAGCAGATAGTCGGGAACCGGTTCCTTGTAGATCTTGAGATAGAGACAGATATGGAGAGAGCGGGTGCCAGCGACAAGCTTGAGGATGCTACCGACTACCAGGTTGCCTTCAGGAGTGTCAAAGCTGAGATGGAAAAGAAATCGTATCTTCTGGAACACATCGCCAGACGTATACTTGATGCCCTTTATGTCAATCTGCCAGGAATAATAAGAGCTACCGTCAGGATCAGAAAGATGAATCCGCCACTGGGGGGTAATATCGGTTCAGTAGGTGTGACAATGAGCCGGTAGAGCCTGATTGTTAAAAATTTGCTTTGTTTCCTTCTTTTTCTTACCTTTTGTTGACTTTTCTCCGAGGATATTCTTGTAAGGCGCCAATATAAACTCTGTTATGAAAAGGTCAATAGTTATAATTATCATCAGCTTTTGCTGCGGGCTGTTTATTAATGCCCAGGATGCCCCCGGTTCCTCAGATCACTCTCTTTTCCCTCGTATGAAGGGATTCAAGCTATTGGAATATGATGTCAGAGAGCCAGCCACGCACATGTTTTATGATGAAGAGGGCAATGAGATGATAATCTCAGGCAAGATGTTGTTCTACTATTATGAGAGCGATGCCGACCTGTCTGTCGCTAAAATTTTGTCTTCTTTTACGGCCAGAGGCAAGGAGCTGGGGGCCAGGATGTGCGCCCATGACGGTGACAAACTGTGCATGATAGTTCAGCAGAATGATGTGGAGGTGTGGGCAGATCTGTCGGCAGGGGATTTCTACTATACCCTGCGCATAATGGAAAAGGCTGAGATCAACCAGGAAGTGACACCGGAGAGTATTGGTAATGACCTTACCGGAAAAGGAGAGACAATATTGTATCTGCGGTTCGACTACAGAGGAGCTACGATACAGCCTTATTCGGTTCCTGCCGTGGAGGCCCTGGCGGAAGTGCTTAAGGCTAACCCGTCGATGAAAATAGAAATAGAGGGGCATACTGATAATGAAGGCAGGGAGTATGATAACAAGCTAATCTCGCAGGACAGGGCAAACGCTGTCGGTATTGAACTGATAAGGCTTGGAATAGCCAGAGAAAGGCTGGCTGCTTCAGGAATGGGATCGGCAATGCCTGCTGCATCAAATGAGACAGCAGCCGGAAGGGCTCAGAACAGAAGAATTGTGATAAAGGTAATTAAGTGATAGCTTAAAACCGAATGGAAGCCTGTCACCTGATACGCCTTGTGACGGTAACCTTCCACTGCACCTCCTGCTGAAGTTTGTCATGATCGCGCCTGACCAGATCAAGTGGGTGAGGATCGGTGTTGTCAGAGAACGAGTGTCTGATGACCTCGTCGTATGAATGAGCTTTAACAATATAAGTCCCCCTTTTGTCAGCTATCATCTTCAAAGGCAATGAGGTGCCTCCGTCGGTGGCAACAAGCTCTCCGTCGACATACCAGTCAGTTCTGATTACGTTACTGTCTACGGGATTTACCCAAAGGCTATCGGGATTAACATGAATAACAGACGTATCGGCAAAGGAATCTAGCGGTCTTACAATATCATATATGTCGAGAATGATCTTCTCACGGCATACAGCATTGAATGATGCAGGTCTGCGGTCGCTTGTCCACCCCATTTTACTGTTGGGAGTTGGTCTGTAGGCACCCTTGTCGGCATAAATTGCACCTTCATAAACACCTACTGTTCCGAGGATAGTATCGGCATCGGCATAGCCAAGCCAGTGTTTCCATTTCGCCCCTGTTGAATCAGCCGTAACATTTACCTGCCGTGGTTCATCGCGGGTATAGGTTCCCTTGCCGTAGTATTCATCAGCAAGCTGGTGATGGCCATGACCTGCCTCATGAAGAGCTATTTCCCTGGCGTAGTTGTAGGAGAAAACCACATGCCTTCCTCCCGAATTATGATAGCCCGGGTTGTTGAGTATAACATATTTCCAGTTGAATTCACCAACTCCTGAGGTTTCAGCAGCCTGCCGGAACATCACTTCTGCCAGTCTGCCGTTTACCCATCCGAGACGGTCTTCATCCCGTGTTCCGCCTATAACATTCTTTACCTCTGACGTTAGCGGCTGGCCGTGCGACGGAGCCCTGCTGATTCCTGATTCAGGACTCACGAGATCAATTCTGTAGATATTGAAGAACCTGAAATACCTTGAATAGGGCCTTGTAGTAAGTATTTCAGTATTCAGGTAATCGACAGCTGTCTGAACATGCGCGGGAAAGGTACTAAGCTCCTCAGCAGTGTATCCTTCGGCTGCGTATGCTATTGTAACCCGGTTTGAATCATGACCGGTAATATTAACCGGTACTACTTTATATTGGAATTCGGGTATCGCACCCTGTTGACGGTCAGCAGCCTGTCTTTCATCTGCCCGGGTCTGTTGTGCATTGGAAAGAGACACTATCAGAAAAATCTGAAGCAGTATTAGAATTAGTTTCACAGGGTTCATATAGTAATAGTTTTTATAATTATTGTGCAATTTATAACAAAGATATTTAAAGTGTAAAATGTACACGTGAAATTTATGGCATTTTCATCTTTTCTTCATTTACTGCGGTATACATTTGTATAATGAGTAATGAGGTTAATTGCTTAATTGTTTTTATTACAGTATATTAACTATATTTGTATTTGTACGGAAAAAAGCGGGATATGAAAGGGAAGAAGGAAATATTTCTGTTAGCGGGACTGTTGATATTTGCTTATATCACAGTCGGGGCCCAGACGGTGACTGTTGTTAATGACACTATGAAGGTCAGGGTTGAGACAAAGGGCTCTGAGACTGAGGTAAAGGGGAACCAAAAGGGAAATGTCACAAGTCAGCAGGCACGCAATGTTGCAGCTGACAATTCATCCAAAGCCATCAAGCAGGTAAAGGGTGCAAAACCTGATATGAGCAAGGCCAAGGGTGCAAGGCCTCCGGTGGTTATCAGGCCAGGAGGTACTGCAATACCAAAGGGAGTTGGCAGACCAAAGGGAGTAGGTAAAAAAGGCGGAAGATAAAATTAAAGATATTACCAGATGGCTCCTTCGGAAAAAGGAATTTGGTCAGCAGTTATGTTTTTTGCGTTTTTTACTGCATCATCCCCGGTAATACATTCGCAGGATACCCTCTCCGTTGTTACACCTGCTGAAGATACTGCCACTGTTGAGTCTGTTACTATTGCAGGTGGCCTGTATGGCGGTATGGGATACGGAAACAATATGATCTATCTGGGGTCAACCATATCTCAGGGCCGGCCTTATGCATATGCAGCTCTAAGCTATGCCGTTACTGATGAATTATATATTTCCCTCTCATCAATTCATCTTTCCGGTTATTCTCCGCTTCTGCCGATAAACAGTGGCTCTGCAACATGGAGTCATGTCTTTGATTCATGGTTTGATATTTCTGCCGGACTTTATGGTTATGTTGTTGCTGAATCACTGAGAGATAGCTTATTTGGGAATTTTTTATACAGTGATGTTACCTTGGGTGTGGATTGGCGGATTCTCTATTCAAAAATATCTGTCGGCGGACTTATTTCTGATTACCCCCAGGCATACCTGCAGTTCAGAAATTCCAGATATTTTGCAACATCTGATATCTTCAGGGGCAAAGCCAATATTTCATTTGATCCGTATATTAACATTATTGCAGGAACCATAATTACTGCTGAAACGGTTACCACTACCGACACTGTATTTTCAACCTTTCCCCCTTTTGGTAAGCCCGGGGGAAGAATTGAGACGACTTCTTCCACAACATATTCAAGGAGCTTTGGATTACTTGAGGCCGATATTGGATTACCGGTTTCCCTGAATTTCAATAAATTCACCATTGAGGTTGAACCGGGATACATACTGCCACTCAATCCAGACTATTCTGAATATATTTCAAGGGGGTTTATTCTTATGGCATCAGCATATTTCAGGATATTTTAAGTCAAGCAAATGAATTTACTGATTGTAGAGGACGAAAAAAATCTGGCTGCTGAAATTGAGAGCTTCCTGAAGAAGGAGAACTTCATTTGTGATTTGGCCTGTACCGGTGCTGATGCTTCTGAGAAGATAGCAGTCAATCTCTACGATTTTGTACTTCTGGATCTTGGACTTCCTGATTACGATGGACTGGATCTTATCAGGGAAGCCAGATCAGTTGGCAGCGAAGCTTCATTTATAATAATTACTGCACGGGGTGCTGTTGAAGACAGAGTAAAGGGCCTTGATCTTGGAGCCGACGACTATCTTGCAAAGCCATTCGCCCTGGTTGAACTTTTATCCAGGATCAATGCCGTTGCCAGAAGGAAGTTCAATGTAAATAGCCAGGCCATGGTTGTGGGCGAATTTACTATAAACATCCAGTCAAGAATGGTTCTCCATTCCGGAGCTGAAATAGAGTTGACCCGTAAAGAATTTAACATGTTGCAGTACCTGGTGCTGAACCATGAAAAGGTCCTCACCCGGCACCAGTTATATGAGCATATTTGGGGTAATATGCTTGATGACCAGTATGACAGCAATTTTATAGATGTTCATATCAAAAACCTGCGGAAGAAATTAAATGCTTTTGCACCAACACCATGGCTGGAGACGATCAGAGGGGTTGGTTACAGGGTGCGGCTTGAACAATAGTAAAATGAAATACCTTAATAATGAAACTGAAGTTCAAGCTTGCCCTTTTCAGTATGTTGTCGAAACTCGCAGTTTCGCTTCTCTTTTTGATAATTCTCCCTTATATAATTGAGAGGATAAATCTGAGGCAGATAGATTACGAACTTATCAGAAAGCGGGAACAGGTAATCGACCTTATTGTGCAGATTGGGATTGAGCCTTTTATCAGCTCAGACACGACAGATGCATTTGGAAGCTACAATATTCTTAAGGAGGAATTTGTAAGTATTGAGCGCATTAACCAGACTGAAGTAGTGAATCATATTGACGTATCTCCCAGACTGATTGATGATGAAGAGATAAACTACAGGGTTCTCCACTATTCACTATTAATTGATGATCAGCCGTATCTTCTCGAGGTAGGTAAAAGTATCGAAAGCATATTGCTTGCGAAGAGGAACATAAACAGGGTAATAGTATTCTTCATTATACTTATTATCGTACTAACCCTGATTACCGATTTGCAGTTTACAAATATTCTGCTGAAACCACTTGACAAAATAACCGGCAAGCTTAAAAGTAATGCCGGTCCGGGTAGCTTTGACAAAATACCTGTCAGTACCACTACGGCTGATTTTATCCAGCTTGACAGAACCCTGACGGATCAAATGATCCAGATAGAGGAATTATTTAAAAAGGAGAAGGAGATAACCGTTAACATCTCACACGAGCTCATGACACCGATCTCTATTATCAGGAGCAAGCTGGAGAATCTCCTTGTCAGGGACGATATTGATGATGCAATTGTCCTTAAGGTGGAAGAATCACTCAAGACACTTCACAGGTTGCAGGC
>CAZMSH010000028.1:0-35387 GCA_964568875.1 uncultured Rikenellaceae bacterium
AACCTGGACTCTTCTGAACCAAAATCAGACGTGTTGCCAATTACACCACGGGTCACTTTGTTGCTTCAGGGCAGCAAAAGTAAAACAATTTATTCTAACAGACAACTCTACGTATCTATTGCTATCAAAATGCTCGTAAACAGTAGCATCAATACCTTAAATAGAGGTTTTTGCAGATAAACTCCACTTTTTCATAATAAAGAATATCCCGTTGGTTGATTTCTCCGGAAAAATCCGGTGGATATATTATCAAAGTCCATAAGAGATGAAATCTTATTAGTAGCTTTGTCTTCAGAAATTACCTGCTTTATACCTAACCAAAGTCAAATGACCTTCAACGTAAACCTGCGGAGTCTGACTCTGTTATTCCTGGTTCCACTAACCATTCCCTGGCACACAAATGCCCAGACGGTCAGCACAGAAACAGGTATGATAAAGGCATACCTCTATCAGCTGTTTGGGACCGATGAAAGCCTTGTAACAGGAACACTATACATCGGTCCGGCCAGAGGTTCCATAGAGGGTAGTCCCTTTTTTATTGACAGCCGCTGGAAAACAGGATCGGTGAGAGTCGAAAACAGAGTCTTTGACGATGTCAGCCTGAGGTATGATGTTGAGATTAACCAGTTTATTCTGTCCTGTGCTACTGCAACCCTCAACAACGTACAGATAGGCTTGCGCAGCACGGCAATAGAAAGGATTACAATGGAGGACAGGGTCTTCATCCCAATGCCATTAAGCACTGACTCAACAATTATTACATACGCTGAGCTTCTGTCGGAAGGGAAGATAAATTATCTGGTTACACGAAAGAAATATCTCGTGCTCACAAACGGATCGGGAATGACAGACTACATTTACCGCGAAATAATAAAGCAATATCTCTGGTACAACAACGAACTTGTCAACTTTCGAAGAAAATCTGATCTGCTTGATCTGCTGCCCGGCCTGAAGAGCGAGATTAACCAACATACGAGGCAAAACCGCCTCAAATATAAGAGGAAGAACCTTACCGACAGAGCCCTCATTATCGATTACTGCAACTCAATACTGAACCAACAGCAATGATCAGAACAGCAACATTCTTCCTGTCAATTGCAATCACCTGTCTTCAGTTGCACGCACAGAAGCAGGAGAGGGATATTATCAGCGGCAGTTTCCATAACACCCCTTTCACCGACTTCGCAGCGGAGGTCCGCATCTGCTGCGGAATAGATATCTTTTACCTCAATGAATGGGTTCAGAACATAACAATTACTGCCTCAGGCGACTCAATCGATCTTGAACAGACTCTCCGCAATCATCTTGACAAATCAGGAATTCACTTCTATCGCAATCATGCAGGCCAGTACTTTCTTACAGGCAAAGAGAGAATCGATGATCTGTTGTTGCGCACCGCCGGAGGCGCCTCAAGGGAGATAAGCGACACTGCCACCCGGGCACAATTACAGGAACGACAGATTAAATATGCCCCAGCTGTCAGGCGTGTTACGATTGGAACCAGGGAAAACAGGCAGAGTGGAGGCTTCTCGGTTATTTCAGGCAAAATCAGCTCATCTGCTTCAGGGGAACCGGTGCCGGGGGCTTCAGTTACAGTCGATGGAACCGCAACAGGCACTTCAACGAACAACGAAGGCTTTTATGCTCTGCAACTCCGCCCTGGCGAAACTTACAATATATCAGTTGCAAGTCTTGGAATGCAGCGAGAATCATATATCGTCGAGCTATACAGTTCAGGAACTCTGAACATTGAGCTCACCGATCAGCTGATCGATATACAGGAGGTAGTTGTACGGTCAGGCCGGTATGATAACGTCAGGGGAATGCAAATGGGATTTCAGAGAATCGATATCAGAACAGTAAGAAGCATCCCCGTGGTAATGGGTGAACGTGATATTATTAAAGTGGCAGTGATGATGCCGGGGGTGCAGACCGTGGGTGAAGGCACATCGGGCTTTAATGTACGCGGTTCCACCAGTGACCAGAACCTCTTCCTCATTAATGGGATACCGGTACTGAATACCGGTCACCTCTTCGGGTTCTTTACATCATTCAACCCCGACATGGTCAGTGATTTCAACCTCTACAAGAGTAACTTCCCTGCTGAGTACGGCGGAAGGCTCGCGTCGGTATTTGAAGTAACAACCCGGAAGGGCAACAAGAAAAAATTCGGAGCCCGTGGGGCGCTTAGTCCGGTAACCGGCTCCCTGCTGCTTGAAACCCCGCTGATAAAAGACAAAGGATCTTTCATAATAGGAGGCAGATCAACCTATTCCGACTGGATACTCAAAAGAATTGATAATCCTGACATCGCCAACAGTGAGGCTTCATTTTATGATATCATGTCAGGAGTACATTTCCTGACAGGGAAATCAGGCTCAGTACAACTGTTCGGGTACCACAGCGATGACAGATTCACTCTTGCAACAACAAACAGGTATCATTATACCAATAGTGGGGCATCCCTTATGTTTAACCGGCCTCTCACCGAAAACTGGAAAATTGATGTGGCGGGAATATTTGGCAACTACATGAATTACCACTCTAAAGCCGAACTACCTGCCTTCTCGTACGACCACAGGTTTACAGTCAGCCTGTACGAGCTGAAAGCAAAGGTTACCGGCTTCAGATGGTTGAACCATACCGCTGTATTCGGAGGGGGTGCTCTGTTCCACCATATTGACCAGGGTGTCGTCACACCGCTGGGCGACGAGTCAATTATATCACCCATTGAGTTTGGAAAGGAAAGAGCGTTGGAGTTTAACATTCATGCCTCCGACGAATATGCCATATCCGACAGGTTAAAAATATATGGAGGGCTGAGATATTCTCTTTTCAGCAATCTCGGGCCGGGAGAGGTCTATCTCTACAATGAGGGAACACCGCGCGAGACTCAATTCATTAACGACACCCTTCATTATGGCGGTGGTGATTTTATCAAAACCTATTCCGGCCCCGAATACAGAATATCGCTGAACTATGAAGTATCACCCCTGCTTTCAGTAAAGGCCGGATACAACAAAATGCGACAATACCTCTTTATGCTCTCAAATACCATCGCCATGTCCCCAACCGACAGGTGGAAGCTCGCCGATCCCTATATTGTCCCTCCGGTATCCGACCAGCTAAGTGCAGGGCTGTACAGAAATATCCCCGGCAGCGCACTTGAAACATCAGCAGAGGTATATCTTAAACTTACCAGGCACCAGATGGACTATAAAGACGGTGCCGAGCTAACAATGAATCAAAGATTTGAAACCGCAATACTACAGGGGAATCAAAGATCATGGGGGGCCGAATTCCTGATAAAGCGAAACGCAGGCCGTCTTACCGGTTGGTTGAGCTACGCCTATTCACGTTCTGTTGTTCATGTTGCAGGGGACTATGATTGGGATAGAATCAATAGCGGAAATCCATATCCCTCAAACTACGATAAACCACACGCCATCAACCTGGTAAGCAACTATCAGTTCTCCCGGAGAATAGGCATCTCTGCCAATATCGTTTACAGCACAGGCCGGCCGATAACATATCCGACAGCCCTGTTTACTGCAGGCGGACAACAGATAATTCTATATTCAGACAGGAACCAATACCGGATTCCTGACTACTTCAGAATCGATATTTCCATAAACTATGAGGGGAACCTGAAAAAAGACAAAAAAGCCCATGGCTCATGGATGCTGGCAATATATAACCTTACCGGCCGAAGAAATGCCTACTCGGTATATTTCAGAAATGAAGGCGGAAGAATAAACGGCTATAAACAATCTATTTACGGGGTGCCTCTCTTTACAATAAGCTATAACTTTAAACTGGGTAATTATGCTGTCGATTAGAAAAGGCTTAGTGATACTACTGCTTCTGATGTTACCGGTCGCCTGCATCGAACCCTATCTCCCTGCCGGAATCGACCATGAACCGGTTCTCTTCATTCAGGCTCTTATCACTGACAATCCTGATATTCAGCCATATGTGCAACTTGCCAACACAAGGCCCCTTTTTAATAACACGGAGCAGACTGAAGATTATATTCAGACAACAGGGGCTTTCGTATTTATCAGGACTGAAAACGGTTCAGAATACTGGTTCTACGAATCATTAACCATGACCGGCAAGTATGTGCCTGCCTCTCCTTTCCCGCAACTTGAAGAAGGATCATGGTATCAACTTGTAGTTATTACTGCTGAAGGTTACCGGCTCGAATCGGAACATGAGTATTATCTGTCATCCCCTCCAATCGACAGTATCACACACAGAGCTGTTGCAGAAACAGTAATTGAGGGCCAGAGAATTGAGCAGGGATACAGGTTCTACGTACATACCACGGCATCAGGGCCGGAAATCAACTACTACCGGTGGGCCCTCGACTACACATACAGATATTTTGTTCCGTACCAGGGCGACTACATGTGGACAGGTACAAGAAGGGTTGACAGTACAAGCTATAACTACACATTCTGCTACATGGATGGTGTCGACAATGGAATCTATGTCGGTTCAACGGCCGGCTTTTCACCAAACAGAATAGCAGGAGCCCCCCTTAACTTTGTCTCCCAGTACGGAGACTACCTCCGTCTCCGGTACAGCCTCCACGCATATCAGTATCGCATTTCTCAAAATGCTTTCAATTTTTGGTTCAATCTCCGGAAAATGATGTATGAAACAGGTGGCCTGTATGAAACTCAGCCATTCAGGCTCAGAGGTAACATCCACTGTGTTTCCCACAGCGATATTAATGTTACGGGTATCTTTGAAGTCGCCGGTGTCTCCGAAAAGAGAGTCTTTGTCTCCCAGCCACTTGAGTTCCCGACATATTCTGATCTTGTTTGTAAAGCTGATACTATAGGGCGCAGCACAGCCTATCCGCAATGGTCTGCGGTTCCCGCTGGTTCCTATCTGATGGACCTGGGTGATGGTATTTTCATGACGGCCCCAAACGAGTGTTTCGACTGCAGGCTGAAAGGAGGTTATCTGGCAACGCCCTCTTTCTGGGAATCAAAATAGTTAGAAACAGGCAATCTGAAAATCATGAATCCAAATAGAAATACGGTGAAAAGGGGGGTTGAATTCTGCATTCTGCTGATTATGCAGATAATTACTGGAACATATGCCGGATCACAGGAGTCAACAAGCCCCCCCACTACCCTTGAAACTGTTATTCTGACTCCCGACCGGTCAGTCTACCTGCCTGGCGATGATATCCTGATTGTGGCCAGAGTTGCCGAAGCTGACACCTATATTACCTCTGACCTCAGTATGATAATCAGAATTGAGATTACCGGAAGTGACGGCACTGTAATTGCCAGGGAAAAACTAGCTGCTGAATCGGGTCTGGCCGAATGCATTATCAGTCTGCCAGAGGCTATTCCAACAGGATGGTACCAGATAAGGGCCTACACTAACTGGATGAGAAATTTCTCTCAGGATTTCTACTCCACAGCCAGGATCAGAATTATTGACCCGGCCGACCTGGAAGACATTGAGTCAGACAAATCAGCTGTTCCGGTAATTGTTACGCTCTTTTCAGAAGGAAAAACCGCTATGAGGCAGGGATCGGAAAACCAAATCGCCGTATATGTCAAAGATATCTCCGGGAACCCTGTTTCCTTCCGCGGATCGGTCCTTTCAGCCTCAGGCGATACTGTTGCAACTATCTCCACCGGAAAAACCGGATGGGGAATCACATCAATAGCACCCGATAAGGATGGCAGCCTAAGTATTGTTGCAGAGAGCGATAAAATTACTGTTAAGCAATATGTTATACCTTCAACAGGTCTTGCGGCTCCCAGGTTGCAGATTAAACCCTCAAACTCAAACATAAGAGTAATTGCCGATATTCCCGGTTCAGGAAACAGGAGTTACCGCCTTATAGTTCACTCCCTTTATACATGGTACTGGTTCAGGGAAATCTCAGTCTCCAATGACGCAACAGAATATTCTGTACCTGTTTCATCCCTTCCCTCGTCAGGTATTTATCAGTTTACGCTTCTTGATGACAACGGCAGGATAATAGCAGCAAGATTATGGGCCTCTGATGACATCGGGGCATCAGGCGGAATTATTGAAACCAATGCAGACTCTGTCTCCCAGCGATCGGAAATAAATACATCCTGGATTGCTGACGGGACTGGCTCCGCAGGTTCATACAGGGTAATTGCAAGAAGAAAAGAACCTCTGGAAAATGGTGATATCTACATACCTGGGCTTCCAGGGTGGCCCTGTACCGGAATCATCCCAAAAGACAATACTGAGAGGGAAGCCTGGCTAATGGCAAACACCTACCCCCCGGGGGTGGTAAATCAGTTCTTTGAAAACAGAGAGACCGGAGAACCGGCAGAGAGAATAATAAACTTCAGGGACCCGATCCACGTAAGAGAGACTATGGTGGCTTATTTGCCTGAGATCAGAGGAATGGTTGTCTCTGGTGAAATAAAGGCCTCAGACACTGGTGAGCCGGTAAATGGGGAGACTCTCACTCTTACCACATTTTCTGATAAATATATCTACACTGCAGTAACATATCCTTCAGGGAAATTTCATTTTACGATACCTTACATGGCAGGTGATGATGATGCAATAATCAGCTACCTGAGAAAACCTGAGAACAGCCTGTCGCTGACTGTCTATCCCGATTTTGATGAATCAACTGAGCCTGGCATACCTGATAAAGTCATCCTTTATGCGGGCGAAGCAGAATACATCAGACAACTCAACATAGAAAAACGGTTGCGGGAAATATTCAATATTGGGAAAGACTCTCTCCTTTCAGACGAACATAAATCAACTGATAAGAATTACCGGTCTGTACTTGGTTATCCTGACTACAGCGTGCATGTAGACGACTTCATCAGGCTGCCAAATATCCGTGAGGTTATTGCTGAAGTTGTTCCGACAGTAATAGCCAGGAGAAGTGGCGATAACTGGAGCCTGAGGCTGGTTAATGAGCAGTCAACCCGCGAGAAAATGTTGCCTCTTATTACCCTGGACGGCCTGCCTCTGACCAACTTTAATGATTTTCTTCTACTTCCACCCGAAAGAATAACCAGAATCGATGTATTCAACAGAATATATATCAGGGGAAATGCAAGCTTCGGTGGTGTTGTGAGCTTTACATCAAGAAACAACGATCTGGCAGGTCTCAGACTGCCTGAGGAAGCCAGAATTATTACACTAGACCTTCCTGAGTCGAGACAGTTTATCCTTCCGACTCCTTCACCGCCAAATGTTCCTTACCTGCCAGTGGTACTCGGCTTAAAGACAGTGAATAATGAAAGCAATGGCATTTTCACTTTCCGGTGTGGTGACAATACCGGTGATTTCATATACATTCTAAGCGGTTTTACAAAGGAGGGAGCATGGGTATATCTTACAGATACCTTTGCAATCTCGGGAAACAGGAAAGACCAATGATCAATAAGGAAGCTATTATTGACACACTTAAAGATGCGGCTGAGAAGATTCTGAATGTCTATTACTCCAGCAGCCCTGATGTTCGTCTTAAAGGCGACGGATCTCCTGTTACACTGGCCGACACATCGTCAAACGATGTAATAAGAGGAAGACTCTCTGCATTAACACCAGGCATTCCTGTGATAAGTGAGGAGGATTCTGTCATACCATACAGCGAAAGGAAAAGATTCAATGCGGTGTGGATTCTTGATCCTCTCGACGGAACACGCGAGTTCGTAAGTCATAACGGAGAGTTTTGCATATGTCTGGCGCTGGTAAGAGACAGACGGCCGGTTGCAGGATTTATACTGGCTCCTGTGACAGGTGATCTGTGGTATGCTTTTGAAGGGAAAGGATCATTCCATGAAAAGGATAGAGTAATAACCCGCCTGCCACTTGAGGCACCACCCTCGACACCGGTGGTGCTGGTAAGCCGCTCGCACCATAATTCAGCAGAAAGAGAATGGATAGAAAAGTATGTAGCCAGAACAGGAGCCGGTGTGCTGACACTAGGCAGCGCCCTGAAATTCTGCCGGCTCGCTGAGGGCCGCGCTACCGTCTACCCCAAGTTCGGAGCAATAAACGAGTGGGATGTGGCTGCAGGAGATATTATTCTCAAAGAGGCCGGAGGATCAATCACCGAAACAGTATCCGGCAAGGAACCAGTTTACAACAAGGAGTCGCTGGTGCAGCCCTATTTTGTTGCAAGAAGCAAAGGATATACGATTTAAGATTAACGATAAACGATTTTAGATTTACAATAATGGCTACTCCTTTCGGTCGTGAGTTCCTTCCGGATGGAAGCGGTCTGGAATCAGATTTTTCTGAAGTTTTGGATTTCGTCTACTTCGATGGCAGAGAAGTGACATCCAATAAGGTTTCTGAGCATCAGTCCAAGTTCGAGCATATCTTCATCACCCTTTTCATAATACCATACTAATTGAAACTCCTTGCCGGCTGATGACAATTCTTTCAGGATCAGGAATATCCATTTCGCTGAGGCGGTATTGATATATTCGAATCCAAACTCAATCAAAGGCCTGCCCTCAACAGCGCCAAACTTTTCCAGCATCCAGTCATGCAAAGGCAGATAGAAAGCCCTGGGATTCTCGGGTATTGAGCGTCCTTCAATAGTGAACCTGCCACCGGAGAGCTTTACCGCCGGTGTCTTACGTGTAGACATACTGAACAATTCAGTGCTTGCAGTATTCATATCAGGTTAACAAATAGGGCTTTGCCGCCCATAAGAAAACAATCCTCTGTCTGAACCAGGGGCCAAAATTAACAAATCTTAACCAATATGAAAGTACCTACAGAGTCTTTTGATTAAAAAGATCAGGTTCGCCCTCTTCCCACAGGGTGGGGTGCTCTTCATTGAAACGCCTGACTATCTCCTTCATTATGGTCTCCCTGAGGAAACCCGATTTATTACTGATACGGTACCTTGAGCAGTACACTGACAGCGCCCGCATTTCCCGGCTGTTCAACATAAGGGTCAGCCTGTTATTCCTACGCATTCTCTCTTCTCTGCTACTGCCGTTCCGCCGCACTGATTGAATAATTATTTCAGGCTAAAATAGCCATTCCCGTCCATCCAATGCGGTACTCAGAACCAGCAGTTGTTAACAGAAAAAAGCCAGCCGATCTGTAACCGGCTGGCTTTGTGCTATATGACTGTTTATAACTTTTAATTCCTGTCAAGCGCATTGAGGTCTGCGAAGGCCTCTTTCAGCCTCTCTATAAACATCTCTTCTCCCTTGCGCAGCCATACTCTGGGGTCATAATATTTCTTATTGGGCTTATCATCACCATCAGGGTTTCCAATCTGGCTCTGCAGGTAACCATGTTTCTCCTCTGCATACTTTCTTACCCCGTGCCAGAAAGCCCATTGCATGTCAGTATCAATATTCATCTTTATCGCTCCGTACTCAATAGCCTCTTTAATAAGGTGCTTTTCGGAACCGGAACCTCCATGGAACACGAAGTTCACCGGATTCGGTCCGGTCTTAAACTTCTCCCGGATGAAATCCTGAGAATTCTTAAGTATCACCGGCTTCAATTCCACATTACCAGGCTTGTAAACACCATGTACATTACCGAATGAAGCTGCAATGGTAAACATATCACTGACCTTCATCAGCTCCTCGTAAGCATAGGCTACATCTTCAGGCTGGGTATAGAGTTTTGAATTATCTATATTGGTGTTGTCGACACCGTCTTCCTCGCCACCGGTCACTCCAAGTTCAATTTCAAGAGTCATCCCGATCTTTGACATCCGCTTAAGGTATTCAACACATGTCTCAACATTCTCTTTAATAGACTCTTCCGATAAATCAAGCATATGAGAACTGTACAGTGGCTTGCCGTTTGTTTCGTAAAACTCCTCCCCTGCTTCTATCAGTTCATCAATCCATGGCAGCAGTTTCCTGGCGGCATGATCGGTATGCATTATCACCGGAATCCCATAGTATTCAGCGACGTTATGTACATAAAGAGCACCTGCAATGGCTCCTGCTATAGCTCCTTCGTGATTCTCCTTTGTCAGGCCCTGACCGGCAAAGAAATGCGCTCCTCCGTTTGAGAACTGGATAATAACCGGAGAGTTAACAGTCCTGGCGGTCTCTAAAACAGCATTTATCGAATTGGTTCCTACGACATTAACTGCCGGTATGGCGAAATTATTCCTGTTGGCATAGTCAAATAATTTCTTTACGTCATCGCCGAAGAGCACGCCCGGCGTCAGTTTTAAACCCTTATTACTCATAACCTTTAGTTTTTATGTGATCTACAGCAAAGATAAGCAATTAAAGGGAGTTCACAGAGTTCATAAAGTTCATAAAGTTAATAGAGCTGAGGGTTAAAGAGTTAACAGTTAGGATATAACAAATACTGTTGAGGTCATAGAGTTCATAAGGACCATACGGCTGAGGTTTAATGAGTTAAATGTTATAAATTGACAAAGCCAGTTGAGTTCATTGAGATGGAGGGGATGACATTAAAACATTAACGCTTATCTTCGTGGTTTGAAAAGAGATCTGTAACGGGGGTGAGGAATAGAATAATCATAGGGTTGTTTCTTTTGGTCATGGCGGCAGGCACGCAGGCGCAATCGCGGCTGTGGTCGCTGGAGGAGTGTATTGACTATGCCCTGGAGCACAATACCATGGTAAAACTGCAACAGCTTCAGACACTGAAGCAGCAGAACAACCTGGCAATGGCGAAACTGAGTATTCTTCCGTCACTTTCAGGAACAGGATCATATAACATGGCTTTCGGCAGGGCTCTTGACCAAACCACCTATGAATTCATTGAAAACCAGACCGTAGTATCAGGTCAGATATATGCAGGAAGCAGCATCACGCTCTTCAGCGGCCTGCGCAACCTCAACAACATCAGGAAGAACCAGTACGAACTGGTGGCAGCGGGTTATGATCTCGACAGGATAAAGGACAACATCACCCTTAATGTAACTCTGGCATATCTTCAGGTACTGCTTTCCCGGGAGCTGGTTTCTGTAGCCGAAAACCAGGTGGTGATGACCCGTAATCAGATAAAAAGAATATCTGACATGGTAGAAACGGGCGGACTTATACGCGGTAGTCTGCTCGACATCCAGGCCCAGGCCGCCACCGAAGAGATGCATCTTACGGCTATGAGCAACAACCTAGAGCTGGCGATACTTGCTCTTACTCAACTGATGGACCTTGAAACGACAGAGGGCTTTGACATAGCAATACCTGCTGGAAACGCTGAAGAGAGAGAGATAACAGATGAAAATACATCAGAGATTTACAGCAGAGCCCTGTTATCCCGTCCGGAAATACTGTCGGCTGAGACGAGACTTAGGATAGCAGCCCTGAGTCTGCGAATAGCACAAGGCGGACAGAGTCCGAGGCTTACCCTTACCAATGCATTCAGTACAGGTTACTCAGATGCCAGAAGAAGGCTGCTGAACGACGATCCGGTCAATCCTGTCTATGGCTACTATAGTCCGGTCGATCAGATTGCCGACAATATCAATTATGGTATCGGCCTGAGCCTTTCATTGCCTATTTTAAACGGGTGGCAGGTTCGCACCGGCATTAAGAACGCAAGGCTGGAAGTGACAGAAAAAGATTATCTGCTTGAAGAGACCCGCAAGCAGCTATACCGTGAAATACAACAGGCAATGGCAGACGCCGCTGCTTCAAGAAAGAGTTATGAGGCGGGAAAGAAAGCTGTGGAGGCATTGAAGGAGGCCTTCAGGTACACTGAAGAGAGGTTCAGTGTGGGGTTGGTAACACCTGTAGAGTACAACACCGCCAAGACGAACCTGCTGATATCTGAATCGGAGCTGCTGCAGGCAAAATATGAATACATCTTTAAAATCAGTGTGCTTGATTTCTACCAGGGTATTCCGATATCACTGAAATGAATAAGAGCGGGCATTTATTATAAAAGAGAAATGAACGAAGTAAAAACGGATAAAAAGACAGAGGCACCAATTCTGTGCATTGAATCGGCCACCGGGGTTTGTTCGGTGGCTCTCTGTGGTCGCGATGAAGTGTTGCAGATATTGGAGAGCAGAGATGAAAGGGCACACTCGAAGCTTCTTGCCGGCTACGTCAGGGGTGTTCTTGACGCAGCAAGCCTTCAGGCAGCAGAACTTTCGGCCGTAGCTGTAAGCAAGGGGCCCGGTTCCTATACAGGTTTGCGCATCGGAGTTTCAATGGCCAAAGGTTTAGCCTATGGCACCGGTCTGCCACTGATAGCGGCAGACACAATGCTGTCACTGTACTATTCATTGCTGACAGGGCATCCTGAATATAGTGAGCAGGGAGTGGCAGAGTTTTTTGTTCCAATGATTGATGCCCGGCGGATGGAGGTTTATCACTCAGTCATCGACAGTCATGGTTTTATTACAGGTAAAGTAGAGGCCACTGTGGTTGAAGAAGGTTCGTTTGCGCGGTTGCTTGAGTCCGGCCGGGTTGTTTTTTTCGGAAATGGAGCAGCCAAATGCAGGGAGGTGATCAGTCACCCCAATGCTTTATTCGTAGATGGTGTTCATCCCTCTGCGGCTGATATGCGCGTACCTGCGTTCAGGGCCTTCGCAGAACAAAGGTTTGAAGATGTAGCATATTTTGAGCCATACTATCTGAAAGACTTTGTGGCTACAATACCAAAAAAACTTATCCCGTAATATATTTATGGCACGCTTTTTTCGTTGCTAGAGGTTATAATGAGACCTATGAAGAGATTAACAATATTGTTTGCCCTTGTTTTGCTGTCCAGAACCCCGGTGTTCCCTCAAAATCCCGGTTCCCCCTATATGCCGGGAGAAAAAGCAACCTATATTATTCATTATGGATTAATTAACGGCGGAGTGGCAACGCTGGAGCTTAAGAACGCGACCTATGAAGGCAACAGGGTCTGGCATTCGGTAATGACCGCACAAACGACAGGTCTGGCCGATGCGCTATACAAAGTAAGGGATGTTTATGAGAGTTTTATAGACCCGGCGACTGAATTGCCGCTGAAGTCAATACGTAATATAAGCGAGGGGAAGTACCGCAAGTACAACGAGGTGCTCTTTGACCACACTACGCGCAGTGATTCAGCTATTCTGCTGAGTGACCTGACCGGGACGCATATTACGGAGAAGGGTATTCATGACATTCTGAGCTGTTTTTACTGGTTCAGGAAGAGGTTTTTGCCGTATGCCTATACTTTCAGTGTCGGGCAGGTGATTTCGATAAACACGTGGTTTACTGATGAGTTTTACCCCATCAGGATGAAATATATGGGTAAGGAAGAGGTCAGGACCAAGGCAGGGCGGGTAATGTGCCACAAGTTTAATCCGGTTACAGAGGTTGGCAGGCTGTTTAAAACAGAGGAGGATGTGTCGATGTGGTTTTCAGCTGATAAAAATTTTTTACCGGTTATGATTCGTTTTGATATATTTGTAGGGTCGTTCACTGTCAACCTGGTTGATTATGAAGGACTGGCTTATCCGCTGATAATTAAATAACTAACACACTTTTAACTGGATAGATTTTATGGCTACAACAGCTGATTTCAGAAACGGACTTGTGATTGAGTATAATAATGACCTCTGCTCAATAGTACAGTTTCAGCATGTAAAACCGGGGAAGGGGCCCGCTTTTGTCCGCACAAAGCTTAAGAGCCTGACTACAGGCAGGGTGCTTGAAAACACATTTACGGCAGGTGTCAAGGTAAATGTTGCCCGCGTTGAGAGGAGACCCTATCAGTACCTTTATCGCGACGATATGTTCTATCATTTCATGCATAATGAGACTTACGAGCAGATAACAATAGCCGAATCGATGATAGAGAATCAGGACCTCTACAAGGAGAGTCAGAATGTTGAGATAGTGGTGCATGCTGATACCGAGAATATACTGGCAGTAGAATTACCTCCATTCGTGGTTCTTGAGGTGACATACTCAGAACCAGGGGTAAAGGGCGATACGGCTACAAACACCTTGAAGCCGGCAACTGTAGAGACAGGGGCTACGGTTATGGTTCCGCTGTTTGTGAATACAGGAGACAAGATAAAAGTAGACACACGAGACTATTCATACTCGGAAAGGGTGAAATCATAGTTATGGCGGAAGCACGCGGCAGGACATCAAAGGACAGGCTGAAACTGTCGAAGTTCAAGCTCGACGCGCTGCTTGACGTTACCCTTTCGATCAATGCCAACCTTCCTGTTGAGGGCTTGCTTGCGAGGTATGAAGAGATACTTCGCGAGAACCTTGGCATTGGCAAGATACTGATATACAAGTACAGCGAAAAGTGGGAATGCATTCTTAATGCCGGTTTTCCGCAGGTTATTGCCGATGGAATCGACGTTGAGAATCATCTCCTTCGATTTAAGGATATCTCATTTGATATTACCGGTGAATGGTTTGAAGGGGTAGATATTATTATTCCGGTGTTCAACAACAACCAGCCCCTTGCCTATGTTCTGATTGGTGACATTGACGAGGAGGGCGAGGGTGTCAGTCCGGTTATAAAACACCTCCACTATATTCAGACCATTTCAAGTATCATACTGGTAGCCATCGAAAACATAAGGCTGCACAAGGAGAGCCTTCTTCAGGAAGCCATGAAGAAGGAGCTTGAACTGGCAGCCAGGATGCAGAGCATGCTGATACCCGACAACCGCAGCCTGCCGCGGGGAGATAAGTTCAGGGCAACAGGATATTACCACCCTCACCTTGACGTCGGGGGAGACTACTATGACTGTATTAAACTGTCACCGTCACGTTTCGGGTTCTGTATAGCTGACGTCTCCGGAAAGGGTATTTCGGCGGCGATACTGATGTCAAACTTCCAGGCGAGTTTCAGGGCTCTTTTTACCGACACAATTGACCTTGAGAGCCTTGTGCACAAGCTGAACGACATAGTGGTAGTGAATGCCAAAGGAGAGAAGTTCATTACCGTATTTGTGGGCAGGTACGACAGCGATACAGGAGTGCTCGAATATGTCAATGCAGCGCATAATCCTCCTGTACTCTATAATACTTTATCAGGTAAGGTACTGCATCTTGACTCGTCGTGCGTTGGTGTGGGAATGCTTGATGAAATTCCCTACATGAAGATAGAAACGATAAAAATAGAGAATCCTTCAAAGATAGTCTGTTACACCGACGGTGTTTCGGAGCTTAAGGAGGCTGACGGCACCGACATCGGGACAAAATACATTATCAGCAACATACGCAACACCCTGCCGATTGAGCAGAACATCGAAGCACTGATTTCCGAACTGGGAATACCTGACAACAATCCCTCAATGTTTGACGACGTGTCGGTTATCGCTGTGGACCTGGCCTGACTAATTCCTCCGCACTATTTTATAACTGTTTTCCTGCGAAGTATGTTATTATTTACCGTGGCTACCAGTACAGCACATGCCTTATTATCATTTTCGAATAAGATCTGCAGCCGGTGATCATCATCCGATTTCATCAGATACTCGAAGTATCTGACGCTGCCGTCAGTAATAGTTTCTTTGAATTCTTTCACTAATACAGGTTCAGCCTTCATATCCTCACCTTCGGTAAATGGTATATGGTATAGACGGGCTATTACCCTGTTTGTCCCATCGGATAAACCTATAAGGTAAAACCTCAGAGTAAAGCCAATACCGTAATTGAACACCGTTGAATTAGTTTTTTTCAACCCCTTTGTGGTTATAGATTCAAACCCATCTTTTAGCGTAAACAGATAGAACCGTTGGGGATCGCCAAAATCCTTTCTTGCCTGTGCCATTACCTTCGATTCCAGTTCGTCGGCATTGTACATTATTGTCTGGGATGATGCACTGAACAGGACCAACAATCCCAACAGCAGGCTGATCAATATTATTTTCATTTCTTCAATGAGTTAAGTTGAGATATGTACATTGATAATAGTTTCTCACTTGAATAAGGAGCCCCCAGAAGTACGATTCTGCCCTCCGGATTAAGAAGAAAGGTATAGAAGCGGCTATCTGGAGGGATTGAGTTTTCCAAGATAATCCTGTAATCTTCATCTAAATAAAACTTACTGGAGGGAGGAAAATCAATAAGGTATTTTTCTATAAGTGTGCTTTTATTCTTTGACAAAAAGACGAAATGAACATCTGATTCTTCTATTCCCGGATTAGATAATAACAATACCCTCCAGCTCGTCAGTTCCGCAATGCACGATTCACAATCTGCGTTAATAATTGCAATTAATCGTGGAACAGGTGAAAAAATAGTCATCGTATCTTGGTCGGATATGCCAGTTATTAATATCCTTTCTACCGAAGGTGGTATTTTAACCTCACTGCCAAAGAACGATTTAAAGCTATTCCTGAAATCGTAGACAGAGCCTCCTTTCCTACTATGGCAGGAACATAATACTGATGGAAGCATCAAAATCAAGAGCACTATGATTTTTGAATAATCAATGAGGTTCACTTTTGCCGATATGATTGTCTTTAGAGGCTTCATTCATCCAATAATTCCTTGGGTAGTTCATAAGTAACAAAGGTTCCTCCTGAAGGACTGTAAGTAACCAGTCTTGAGTTTTTCGAATCAACTACAAAGGATGACATATCAAATTCTGTTTGTATCTTCATGATAGGCTCACCCTTCCAGTTGAATACATGAATGGTTTTGGGCAATAGCGGGACTGTCATTGTTTCCTTATCAAGAAGAGTTGTGCCTTTGTAGCGCGCATAGATAAACCTCGAATCTGCTTTCACCTCCATGTAACAGTAAATATCATTAATGCCATCCTTGACCTCTTGTGATATCCTATCCGGACCGGTTATCTTTTTGAGAATTTCTCCGTTACTATCGCAGATCGTAACGACATCAGAGTATTTATAAGCTATGGCAATTCTTTTCATGTCCGGATTAAACGCATAGCTATAGCCAAAAAATACCATTCTCTGGTTTACCGGCATGGCTTCAACAGAGTTTAGATCAAGCTTATCAGGTATGGCGATTGAGTCGACTATCTGGCCTTCAGAATTGAAAAATGACAGTAGTTTCTCTGGTTCGGTGTTATCAGCGAAATAAAACCCATCTCCATAGGGTGAGAACTGAAGCAAAACGAACCTGTTTTCGGGAACTTTGCATTCTAATGTATAGGTCGCTTCTCCTGAGATTATACTGTCAACCGGGAACTTCAGAACAGACTTTCTTCCGATATCCATCACCCATATATCACCGTTGGCCGGATCCACGGTGCAGTAGGCTGGATTATTAATCTCGTTCGGGCCTCTTCCGATCGTGCCTGCCGAAGCCAGATATCTGAGATCATTCAAATTAAACAGATGTACCTGTTTCCCGTCACTACTTCCAATATTTGAGAAAATCACAATAGTATCATAAATATCAACCAAACCGCTGTAACTAAGCAGTTCTGTTTCAATCAACTGGCCTTTAAGTACTACTTCCTTTTGAAACTTTCTAAATGAAAGCTCTCTACTTTCAGTACAACCAAATATGAGAATGCATAAAAACACCGAAATGAATGAGTTTAACTTCATAATTAGCCATTTCTTTAGTGACACAATAAAACCATAAGCCGGCAAATACCGGCTTATGGTATAAACTTTTAATCATACCGGTGATCCCAACATACTGTTGAATCACCAATATTAATTTTTCCAACCCTCATCCATGGACAAGAGACAGTTACACAATAATAACAAAAAGTGAGCTCTCCTGTATCCTGGCATCCATAGGTACAATAGGGACCTATCACTCCTTCCGCAAGAACTTCAAGATTCGAATTCTCAAGTGATGAGGCCGACAATTTTGATTGATTCACAGCCGAAGCAAAAAATATCATTATTGTCGATATTGTCAGTATTATTATTCTGTTTAATTTCATAATTAATGTCTTTAAAACTTATAACAATGATTTTTAAAAGGAGTATCCTGAAAGATTAATATGCCCCCCGGGGGGAGCTATGTAGGATGCGGATGCAGCAGGTGGTGCCGGCTCCTGGTTGGTTCGTTTATGTAATGCTGATTAACCATAATCAAAGCAAGACAACTTAATAATCAATTCTTTCTCCACACAAATCCGTGAATATCAATGATGTTAATCTCAACGACTAAACGACAGAAATGAATTATCACTTTCAATAACCCCAATTTATAAAAAAAAACGATAGAACCATATTTTTCGCTGAAATAATTCATGATGGAATTGAAAAAACGGCTTTTCTTGAAGCTATAACCAGATTGTGATTATTATCTTTGCAAAAAGGAGAACTACAGGATGTGGATGCACCGGGTGGTGCCGGCTCTGCATAAGTGTTGGTTCTCCTTCTTTTTTGTTATTCAGTCCCTAACGGGACTAAGAGTAAGTCGTTAAACAACAAGCATAGTATACAAGTGCATTTAAATTACGTCCACTGTTATCTAATTTCAATATATGCCCTTATATGCCACCTATGCTCCTATTATGCTCTTGGGACGCTTTGGGATGCCCTTTATTACGCCACCCTTATCAGGTTGTAGTTTTTCTTTCCTTTCTGTATAAGCAGGTATTTCCCGTTGAGCAGATTATCAGTGGTGACGGTCATCTCAGGGTCGGTTACCTTTTCGCGGTTAAGGCTCACGCCGCCTCCCTGAACGGTACGACGCAGGTCGCCCTTTGAAGCAAAGACAGCAGCCTGAGTTCCACAGAGTTCTGAGAATGCGATGCCTTCGACCAGTACTGCAAACGCGACATCAAACATGGGCACTCCTTCAAAAACCGACAAGAAGGTCTTTTCATCCATTTTGCGGAGAGATTCTGTTGTGCCTTTGCCAAATAGTATTTCTGAGGCCTCAACAGCTGCTTCATAATCCTCACGGGAATGTACCATTACGGTCACCTCTTCGGCGAGCCGTTTCTGAAGAAGTCTCAAATGCGGAGCTTCCTGGTGTTCGGCTATAAGTGTACCAACCACCTCACGCGACAGAATGGTAAATATCCTGATATACTTTTCAGCATCCTCATCAGAAACGTTCAGCCAGAACTGGTAGAACTGGTAGGGTGATGTCTTTTCAGGATCGAGCCACACGTTGCCGGACTCTGTCTTACCGAACTTTTTACCGTCGCTCTTGGTTATCAGCGGACATGTAAGGGCGAAAGCCTCGCCTCCGGTCTTACGTCTTATAAGCTCGGTGCCTGTTACGATGTTTCCCCACTGGTCTGAGCCTCCCATCTGCAGTTTGCAGCCATACTCATTATAGAGATGCAAAAAGTCGGTACCCTGCACCAGCTGGTATGTGAATTCGGTGAAAGACATTCCCTGTGCAGCCTCGGCGCTAAGACGCTTCTTCACTGAATCTTTTGACATCATATAGTTTACGGTAATATGCTTTCCTATCTCGCGTATGAAATCGATGAAGGAGTAGTCCTTCATCCAGTCATAGTTGTTTACCAGATAGGCACTGTTTGGGGCAGAGGTGTCAAATTCCAAGAATCTGGTGACTTGCTTACGGATACACCCTTCATAGTGGCGCAGCGTATTCAAATCGAGCAGGTTTCTTTCCTGCGAACGGCCAGACGGGTCGCCGATAAGGCCTGTGGCTCCGCCAACAAGGGCGATGGGCCTGTGACCTGCCCTCTGCAGATGCTTAAGCATCATCACACCAACCAGGTGGCCTATATGCAGCGAGTCGGCAGTAGGGTCAAATCCCACGTAGCCGGCAGTTTTTTCTTTAAGCAGTAACTCTTCGGTTCCCGGCATGATGTCATGTATCATGCCCCTCCACTTCAGTTCTTCAACGAAATTCATACTTTTTTCAAGTTTGAGAATGCAAATATAACTCTTCTGGTTTTAATCCTGATAATCTGTTGCACCCTGCTTCTTTCCGGAGGTGGTAATTTCAAGGTACAGGTTGCAGGGTGCGGGGATGTGGGTCACCATGTCAGACGGTAACAGGCTCGGGCTTCCTTTTGAACTTTTCGAAGCTGCGGATAAGGTCGCCGCCCTCAATGAGAGGAAAGAGAAGAGGGGCGAAGTCTGATATCGGATAGTAAAGGATAGATCCCTTGAGATGTTGTTCAGGCAGGAAGCTCTTTTTTTCATTAAAAGTGTTCAGAATAACGAATATGATGCTAAGTATCAGGGCTGTCTTAAGCACTCCGAATACTGCGCCCAGAATCTTGACTGGAATTCCCAGGGCTACCGCCTCTAGCAGTTTATCTATTATATTCGCGATAAGGTGTACCAGCAGGACTATTATTATGAAAGTAATTGCAAAGGCGATCACTCCCAGGTATTGGGTCGAAAGGTCAAAGTATTCAGTAAGCCTCTGCCCTACGAAGCCTGAGAACCTTATAGCACCCCAGATGCCAAGAATAAGAGCCAGTATTGAAGCTACCTCAATTATAAGGCCCTTGATGAATCCCCTTACCAGGGCGAATGCAAGTATAGCGGCAATAATGAAATCAATATAATTCATGCTGACCGGATTTGGGTATCAAATTAAGCCAAATTAACCCAAAGTCACAAAACAGATCGGGAAATTTTTAACAGCCCGGTTTTCCGCAATTATCTTCAGAGGTTTCGGTTTCAATGGTAACATGACCGATACCATGTTTGCCGAGTCGTTCACGCACTCTCATTTTTATATCCCCAATCTCCTTTGCTGACAGTCCCGGGTTCAATACCACGTGGGCAGTAAGAGAGTTAAGCGTGGTGCTGATTGCCCATATGTGTACATGATGAACTTCATTAACACCCTCCACCGAATTTATAGACTTAACCACCTCATCATGTCTGATACCAGCTGGCACAGCATCAGTGGTGAGGCGCAGGCTCTCCCTGAATAGATTCCATGTTGACACTATGATAACTCCGGCAATTACAATACTGATGACCGGATCGACCATAAGCCATCCTGTGAAATGGATTATCAGCCCTGATATAACCACTCCCAGAGACACTACTGCATCAATGGCAAGGTGGAGGAATGCACCCCTCATATTCAGGTCAGATTTTTTATCCCTGAAGAACAGGGCTGCTGAGACTGTATTTATAACAATACCTATACCTGCAACGATTATAATTGCCACCCCTTCAGTTGGTCTTGGTTCCGCAAATCTTTTTATTGCCTCTGCAAGGATTCCCCCTGTTACAATGAGGAGAATGATTGCATTAACAAGGGATGCCAGTATGGTTGATTTTCCAAATCCGAATGTAAATCGCTTGGTCGGGGCAATTTTTGCGAGCCGGTATGCAGCCAGGGCTATCAGTAGGCTTCCTACATCGCTGAGGTTATGAGCGGCATCAGAGAGCAGTGCCAGTGAACCATAGATCAGTCCTGCAGCAAACTCGACAGCGGTAAATGCCAGATTAAGTCCTATACCGAATATAAACGCTCTGTTGACACGGGCTGAACCATCACCCGTAAACACTGTATTGTATTGTTCCACGCTCATTTTCCGATTGCTGATGGTAGTTGCTCTGTAACTAATAACCCATGCCGGGTCTGTTTTGTTTAATACAAAGTTGATTTATCTCTTTTACTTTTCAAAGTTTGCCGGAAAACAAAAATTGGCTTATTTTTGCGCCCTGTTCCGGTCCCATAGTTCAATGGATAGAATAGCGGTTTCCTAAACCGTAGATCCAGGTTCGATTCCTGGTGGGACTACAATGCCCCCTAAAATTCAGGGGGGCATTTTTTTTATGTACGATTTATGAAGCTTCGAAGATCACTTCTCATAGATCTTCTTTCTTTATATAGGCGAGCATAATATAAGGTACCACAGATCGGTGATCTGAATCTGGATCATTGAATGTGTAGCTGAAATCCTGGTTTTTAAGCAGCACCAGATTATCAAACTGATTAATCACTCCACTGAAGGTTTTGTAGATTGCACCCATATTGTGAAGACAAATCACCAGCATCGCATCAGGCTTCATCGCACCAACAACATCTTTCAAATATCCAATCTCCTTTTTTCTGTCTTTCCTGGTGAAATGAAACATACTATCCAGAAGGATGATGTCAAATTTATTGATCCCCTTATAATTATATATATCACCCACAATTCCTTCTAAATCCAATCCTTCCCCTTGAGCAATTTCAAGCATCTGACCAATACCTACAAATGAACTGTCGATTCCAGTCACTTTATATCCCAGTCTTGCCAACGGAATCGAATCCCGTCCCTGACCGCAACCCAGATCGAGTAGCTTACCTTTTGGTGAGAATCCAGACAGGAAATTGATCAGTTCAGGATAGGGATCACCGAAGTAATCCTCAGTCATATAGTGTTTATCATATGAAGTACTCATATGGTCGTTTTGATACAAAAATACAGGATTATCTTAATCATGTGACGCTGCATGCCATGCCTGTTCAATCGTAAAGATGCTTGCTTTAATCTCTGTTGTCCATTCCCTTACTTTATCTGCCAATCCTGTCTTCATTATCTTCTCCATGTGTTCACTTTTCATGAAGTCAGTAAATTTTTCTCTGCTCTCCCATATGGAAAAGCCGGTAACTGGACCATCCT
Organism: uncultured Rikenellaceae bacterium; assembly: GCA_964568875.1. GTDB lineage: Bacteria > Bacteroidota > Bacteroidia > Bacteroidales > VadinHA17 > SLNP01. Next base: position 22,459 of record CAZMSH010000028.1, read on the forward strand.
TTTTCTCAGGCTTTAGTGACATACTCATTATTGCACCATCCTGTTCTTTTATCATGGATGATGTTTCCTTAAGGATGTTTAGTACATCATCAGCATGTTCGCTTTTCGGATAGTAATACTCTGTTACTACAATTGGATTTGATTTCATTTTATTCAACTTTTAATATTAATAAATCTGTTTATTATGTTTTCGCAGTAAATATAATCATTTAATTCAATAACATATTTATTTTTATATATATATTTCATTATTTAAGTAAAATGCATAGCTTTACTGTATGAAATCCTCTGTTGAAATTATTAAGGAATTAGTCCAATGGTATGAAGATTACCAAAACGAGAGCCATAAGGATGACCTTAGCTTAGAATCTTTCATTTTATGGTTGAACTCAAGGTTATTTATTGATAGTCAAACTGGACAATCTCAGCATAATCATGAGATGTTGAATATGGAATTATCTTTCGTACTGGTTATGCAAAGCAGGTATTACAAGAAGTATGCGAGAGAAGTATTAGGAGATTCTGAGTTAACGTCACCTGACGGATTCAGCTTCCTGTATCATCTTAATCTTGCTGATAGTTATAGAAAGATGGAATTGATAAAAATGCACCATCTTGAACCGCCATCAGGTATCGAAGTTCTGAAAAGACTATTAAAAAAGGGACTTATCGAAGAATTTGATGATACAGATGACAAACGTGCAAGGAGAATTAAGATCACTGAAAAAGGCAAGAAAGAACTTCAGATTGTTATGCCAAAGATGGCAGAAGTATTTAGCCTGATGACTGCTGAATTATCTTTAAATGAGAAGTTGCATATGCTGGCTTTCTTAAAGCAAATGAACGATTTTCACAGCAGTAGTATGAATATCAAATAAATATTGAATAAGGGACTTTTAGGATCTCTTACCGGGGGACTACAGATTAAGCCCCTAATCAATTGTGAATAAGGGGTTTTTTCTGCCTGATAAAACAGGTAACAATTCTAACGCTGGTGGAAAGACTCCGAAACGAATTCAAGAACAACCGGGAGGGCCTGACGCCAGTAGGACCAGGTGTGACCACCGTCGCGGATACGGAACTCATGGGGTATCTCCTTCTTGCGCATGGAAATATGCACCAGGCTGTTGCCCTCATAGAGGAAATCGTCATCACCGCAGTCAATATACCATCGCACTGATTTAACCTTTTCCGCCGGAGTGTTCTCCAGCAGCGAAAGCACATTGTGCCTTTCGTAATAGTTGCGCAGAGTTGATTCGTCATACTTATCCCTCTCTTTGGCGTATCCCCTGCTGAAGTCCTCAAATGATAAAGGTCCGATATAGGCGCTGAGCGGACAGGCAGATGAGAACATTTCAGGACGGTGCAGGGCATACATAAAAGAACCTCCTCCCCCCATAGAGAGTCCGGCTATCGCCCTGTATCTCTTTTGCGTCCTGATGCGGTAGGTCGATTCAATATAGGGTATCAGCTCCTCGAAAAAGAAGTCCTCGTATCTCCATTCATTGGAGATATTGTTGAAATAGCCACGAACCCCGGTGTTGGCATCGGGCATTACGATAATCATCGGAGTAGCTCTTCCTTCCTTTATTGCCTTGTCGGCAATATGAAGCACCTCTCCGAATTGAATCCAGCCCGACTGGTCATCGCCGGCACCATGCAAAAGATAAAGCACAGGGTAGCTCCGTTCAGATGTGTCATAATCGGGAGGCAGATAAATGGCATATTTGCGTTCGCCATTCAGTATCTTACTTGTTAGGGAAAGGTTGTCATATACTTTCCCGCTCTGGCTGAAACAAAAAGAGGAGATCAGCAATCCCGCAATCATCAGGTAAAAAGTTTTCATACCCATATTTATTTTATGTTAAACCCGACATATCATTTGATTCCTGTCCGGTATAGCAGGCTGTAGTTTCTATTTTTTTTTATAAAACTCAACTTCATAAATGCCGCTGTATTTCCCCTCAGGATGTAACATCATAACCCTCATCCTGTCTGTCTCCACCTCGTCAAATTTAAAGATGTTCAGCGCGTTCCCCACTGCCTTTTCAGGAACCGACTTCTGATTACCGACATCCACCCAGGATTCTCCGTTCCAGTACTGCATTGTCACACCTGCCGGAGGAAAAATATTGGTATTATCCTGATAAAAATAGAGATAGACCGTATTCACTGATATCCTGCGACTGAAGTCTACCTGCACCCAATCTGATTCATTTGGTGATTCAAAAGCGGTCCACCTGCCATTGGGGTCAGCCACTCCGTCAACAATGGTTCTCACCCTGTCAAACCTTGAAGTATAGGAAGCACTCGCTTCAAACCCTTCGTTTATGTTTATGACGTTACTATTGTCCGGGACCGATACCGGAAAAACAGCCTCGCCCCAGGCTTCTATCTCACTAATACCAACACTGTAGCTGGATTTCGGAAAAAGCAAAATCCTTATCTTGCTAGTATTCAGCTTCGCGAAGGTGATGGCATTTGCCTTTCTCGCCTGGGCAGTTTTATACTGCCTCTTTTGTCTCTGTATCTCTCTCCAACCGTTACCATCCCAATACTGCACGATGTATTGCTCAGGGACCCTTATCTGATCATCATCCTCAACAAAATATATGACGATTCTGTCTATTTCCCTCTCTGTTCCAAAATCTATACCTGCCCACTCCTGCTGCTCTTCCGAATAGATATTGCTCCACTGATTTGTGGTAGGTGTCAGATACCAAAACTGTCCGTCATTGAGTTTGTGAACAGGATGGCTGATCCCCGGAAAGGAGGCAATAGCCCTCGGGTAGTACTCCCTGCTGTTGTTTACCGCGTAATTAACATAAGTGGTATCGCACTCCGGTTTCCGGTAGCGTACATAAGCCCTCAGCTCCATGACCTCAGGCGCCGAAGCAATGACCCTGCCATTCGAAATCAGATGAAAACCCTGTCCCCTGTTATACTTCCTGCCGGTTTTATCCCAAAGTACAGTTATATTATTTCCATGATAATTAACATCTTCAAGTATAAAGTATTCCCAGTTTTCAGGAACCAAGGGCTTTATGACTATGGAATCTCCTGCCTGTGCCTTGATCCCGATCAGGTCAGCTATAACCAGATCGACATAGGATGAATGGTAGTAATGCTCACTGTGCCCCGGCACATCGTGGCCATCCCACGATCCGGTATCGGGATGCACAGCTTCAGCTATATATGGCTTCCCGTCTTTCCGGTGCGTCAAGGTGTAGATGTTAAAAAGCTTCAAGAAATCTTGCCGCGATATCTCGTCTATATTTCTGTAGTTATTCAGGACATTCGACATCGCCTTAAGTGTCTGCGAGGTCGCAAAGGGCCATGAATTACCGCTCCATACACAGCATCTTGGCGAGATTCTGAAAAGAGGATCGAGCCTTCCTACAACCGTGGGGCCAAAGTCAGCGTAGAAATAGTCAGGGTCCATCAGGTATTTCCACGCAGCTCCATATTTCTCCTCATCATCTATCATATTGAAATACCATGGCACATAACCTATAAGTTCCCTGCCATGAGGATTTCCAGCGTATGTGCCGCTCTCATAAGTAAGGGTATTTGCTCTAATCGTGTCAATTTTGTTTACCGCAAGTTCATCGTTTTTAAAGCGATGAAAGAAGAAATTTCTTGACGGATCCCAGGTCTTTGACTGGAGATTTGATTTAATAATATTTGCTTTCCGCTGAAACTCTCTCATTGTTTCTCTGTCCCTCTTCAGCTCTGCAATATTGACAATCGCATTTGCATGGGCCCACAGGTATGAATTTATGGTTGGGCGGTACCCCGGGGCTCCGTCAAACCATTTCTGGGTTTGCCTGCTGTTGATATTAGTTTCCATCCCGTCATGCATGCCATCCCAGGCAAACATTCCCTCCTCCTCTACCCAGAATTTCTTCTCCCAGGTGTAGTAATCATATTTAAGATCATTCAACAGTCCGGTTACAAAATCAAAGTCCCGGTTCACCTTGTAGCTCTGCCATATAGCATCGCCAATCCAGTTCGTATAGTTCTGTGGCTGCGCTCCCGGTGTTCTGAACCAGAATCGAGAATAGTCCTTCACATACTTCGGGTCTCTCAACCAGCGATAATCATAGAGCTGATGCCCTGCCGGACAACTGATTGTACCAAAGGCACCAGACCACCAGGGTCTGTCAATAAATTCGGTCGTGGCATAACCACTTTCAGGAGATCCGTAAACCAGGTGAATGGTTACCACCTCCCACCGGTAGTAGTATGTCTTGTCAATTTCTATATCGGGAGTCTCAAGGAATGGTATGTTCTTCTTATACCATTCCCAGTCGTGATTCGACCAGAAATCGAATTTCTCGAGAGTCTTCTGTTTGTCAAGTATCTGACCCTGACCTGACATGCAACTGCCAATAAGCAGACAGAAGAGAAGTGTCTTCAGCTTTTTGTTGATCATACCCCTGTAAATTTAACCGACACAATATAGCAATATCTACTGGTAAAACTTATATCCCTTTAAGGAAGGGCATATTTGGATTATTTGCTGTGCGTAGCCCTGCAGACCCTGGGCGACTGTCAGGCCTGATAACAAAGTTTATGGCAGGCGCATTATCTCCTACCGGTACCGAAGACAAAACGGGAATAAACCATAGACATATATGCATCTGTCGTTGACAGAAAGATTCTGAAACAAACCCGGGCACAGCCGGAAGGACTTCACACCATTAGGTCCGGGTGTAAAATGGCTTTCTATTACCTGGTTTTAATCATCTTTTTCGTGACAGATTTTGCCCCTGTAGTCATTTTAAGTATGTAAACACCCCCTTGATATGCTGAGGCATTCCAGCTTATTACGTAACGTCCTTCCACAACTGCATCGTCAAACAGGGTGCAAATCATTCTACCTGTAAGGTCAAATACGTCTATCCTGATTTCTGCAGTTCGTTCAGTTTCAAAAACAATATTTGTGTAATTATCAAATGGATTGGGATAATTGTCTTTAATCGACAACCCAGGCATTAGATAATCAACTATCGATGTAGCGATCATAGCTGGTCCGCCGGGATCAGTAATTTTACCATCTGCTGTTATATCATAATCACCTCTTGCTCCGTCAGTAAGATAAAGAAAGACAGTGTCTCCTTTGATTACAGCACCTGTCTGACCGTCAAAATCAAATGAATACCATCCGGCAGACGCTGAAGGCGTGGGCCCGTATTTGAAATACTCATTAATATCCGGACCATTATGGAGTAACATTTTTACGATGGTGCTTCCTCCCGGAGCAAGACCTCCTATAGAGAAGCTGAAAAATCCGTATGGACAGCTATCTGAGTCAGGAGAACCATTAGCATCAGGGGCCGGGTTATTAATAGCTTGCACGTTTTCAATAACAAAAGGTTCAGGTACTGCCAGCGTAATATACTGCTGATCATTGTATGACCATAATGATGCTACATTAGTCTGAAGCCAGTCAGCCTTACCGTCTGAATTCCCGTCGTAATCAGGATTATCGGAACCAGGACCTTGTTCCTCCTGATCACTGATACCATCCAGATCATTATCCTTTGATCCTCCAATTATGCCATACTTATCAACTTTCTGGGCATAAATATCATAATTATCACCGTTTCGTCTGTCTGCCCAAACCACCAACGCACCGTGATCACCATCAGTGGTCAGTACCTGAGACTCCTGGGTTCCGGTTGCAGTACAAACTCCGACTCCCTGTTCAATCCAGAGAGGGATTCCCGATCCATCAAGTCTCTGTGCATAGATATCACCGGAAGCATCTGATCGGCTATCCATCCATGCAACTATTACTCCGCCATTATTATCAGATATTGCCGATGGGACACTCTGATTATTGGACGCAAGACATACCGGAACTCCATTTGCATTCCAAAGCATTTCCCCTGATCCATTAACACGCTGAGCATAAATATCTGAATTACCATTGCGCAAGTCTTCCCAAATGATTATCGCTCCTCCTACACCGTCGCTTACAATAACAGCAGACTGTTGGCTCTGGGATGCGCTGCAAACCGGGATGCCATGTTCTGTCCACATATATTCACCTTCTGGGTTTATTCTTTGAGCATAAATATCATTATTGCCTGCCCTTACATCCTGCCATGCGATTATTGCCCCTCCCTTTCCATCGCTAGCAATCACAGGTGCTCCCTGATAGTAGAGATAGTTACTTACCTCAACACCATCTGTTTTCCACTGTACAGTACCTTCATGGCTTATTTTCTGGGCATATATATCTGATTCACCTACTCCTTTTCGAGAATCGGCCCATGTAATAATTGCACCGCTGTTACCATCTCCAATTAGTTTTGGATAAGACTGGCTTTCAGCGGCCATACAGATCTGCTCTCCGTTGTTTGTCCATTTAATAAAGCCTGCCGAGTCAACTCTCTGTGCATAGATGTTGGTTGATCCGGGTGTACCTGGCAGGTGAGCCCAGGTCAGTATGGCACCACAAGAATCATCACTAACTATCTGATGGTACATTTCTGTCCCTGATCTATCAGACACAGTTACGTCACCTGGAGACCATTTACGATTACCTGTGTAACTGATCTTCTGAGCAAAGATGTCATAGTTATACACAAAACCTGGAGTCCTGCCCCACCCAATAACTGCTCCGCCATAATTATCTTCGGTCATTACCGGTTTGAAGTGACCCTTACCTATGGAGCTTGCATTCACACTGATTCCGTTGGCAGTCCACATCACGATCCCCTCATGATCAAGCCTCTGTGCCATAATATCACCACCAAAAGAGGAACTGTTGAACCTATAGTCCCTCCAGGCAATGATAAGCCCACGATTACCATCAGAGACAACTGATGGTTCTCGCTGATCTTCCTCAGCATTAACTACCAGGGTATTCTCCCCGGAGTCAGTGCTCCATTGTGCCTGAACAGAATATGTCAGCAGGCAGAGCAATAGAATTACACCTGAAATTCGGTCCTTCCTTTTCATAATACTCAATTATTTATTATTAACTCAGTTTACATCCTGTGATATACTGTCCTTGATATGGATAAAGTGTTCTATTTTTCAGCTCTCATTACCAGCCGGAGACCCAGATCGCTTGCGTATCCGTCTGACGGATATTCCCAGGCAGCGCTTATCCTGGGCGTATCATCATCACCGCTTCGGATAATCCTTTCTGTCCAACTGGCAGCCTCGTCATAGCACCATTCCCAGACATTAGCAGTCATATCATAGAGCCCCATTGCATTGGGTTTTCTGTTTCCCACAACTTCCTGCTTATCATTTGAAAGAGATGGCTCGCCGCTTGCAGATCCGCCACGTGTCCAATAGTTACCACTACCGGGAGGATATTCATAGCAATCTCCAGAGCTGTCACTTCCCTGCCAGCGGGCAGCACATTCCCATTCTGAAACAGTGGGCAGTCTGAATCCGGTTTTATTGAAATCATATTCAATCTGATTGGCCCACCACTCATTATAATCAATCCCTGAATACACCTTGGTCAACTGTCCAGGTAAAACCCCCTGTTCAGTAAGCCAGTTACAGGCCATTATTGCTCCATACCATGTGATATCAGTGCAGGGATATTCATCAAGTCCGCTCCTTACGCTGAAACCATTATTAAACTCTATATCCTTAAAGCCATACAACTGCGAACCTCCAGTATAGATAAGCTGTTGATCACCCCATTTCACATAATCCTCACAGAGATAGTTAGGGGCATTAATATCTTCCGTATCAAATCTGGGAGGTCCCCCTGTTATGGCACCTGGTACAATATCAAGGCCTGAAGCGCAATTATATATCCAGGCAAGTAATTCATTGGTTACCTCAACCTCAGATATCCAGAAAGGCTCAACGGTAACTTCAGGGCCATCTTCATAATCGGAATCGCCATCATCATCATTGGTAAGGAACGTACCGCCAGGACATCGTATCATTTTGAATGATCCACCGGTAAACTGAATTGTCTGTATCTGGAGGTCATCTTCTGTCTCCGGGCCATTTTTTTCACATCCACTTGTATAGCCCAGGATCATAATCAGGATAACGACATGAGGAAAAAATTTTAAATATTTCATAATCATTTTGTTTAAAGGATTAATCAGCGAATTGTCACTTTTGTATAGTAGTTTCTGTGATTACATTTATAATTAATAAAATAGATTCCGCTTTCAAGGAATTCAAGATTAACATAGCCACCGGTAACATATTCATTATCATATATTATCCTTCCTGACATATCAACTATCTTCAGGAAGCCTTTCCCCGAAAAGCCCTCAATAATTATCCTGAAGACTCCGTTATTAGGGTTAGGCAATAACTGCAGCCTTTTTGCAGGATCACCGGTTGGCTGTTCGATTCCTGTAGTGGAAGAATCGACAACAGTGTAGGTGTCATATGTTCCTTTAAGGCTCTCCCTGTTTCCGACCCTGTCTGTTGCAATTGAATGGAACTCGTACCGCGAACCATCTTCTCCGGTGAATTCAACTACTGTTTCTTCAGTTCTTCTCCAGAGGAATGGTTCAGCATAGTCTTTTGATACATAGATATCGAACCTGTCTATACCACTACCAATATCTTCACCTTTCACGTTAATACTGAAGGTCAATTCTGTCTGCACAGGATCAAGAGTCTCGACATAACTTGAAGGAGGACTTAAGTCGAAGATATTGGTATAAGGGCCATCAGGTGGTGCAGGGCCCCAGGGACCAACGCCATCAAAATTTACATAAGCCTGGTTCTCGAACCTATCTCCATGTTTTAATTCACCTTCCGGCCTGACTGTATAATTGACCCATCCTATCTGATAGCCTGTAGAATCAATAGGAGGCAGGTATCCCGACATTGGATCATCGGGTAGCTCCATTGTTCCGGGATCAAGGGTGGTATGCACCCAGAAGACTTCCCTGGTATTGTAGTCAACAGTTCCTTCAACATTGACAATATAGGGCATGTCGGGCCGGCAATCTACGTTGACATTAAAATACTGGCCACCGTCAAGTTTAACTTTCCATTTGAGGAATCCAAATTCTGTAAACCTGAGGGTTTTCAGGTCGAAACCGGTATCGATAGTGTCTCTTATATAAACTATAGCAGCAGGGGCTGTTGCATCCTCCTTGTTCCAGTAATCGATACGGTATTCAAATACCTTCAGGCTATCGATATACTTGTTCCCGGACTCATCGCTATATCCTGAGGGACCGTACTTGTCTTCAGGGGTGGTGGAGTTTATCGGATATTTTGTTACCTCTTCTTCTTCAAAATAGTCATCAGGATTTTCATCAGGGCTTGTATCATCATTCAGGCTATCAAGAAAATTCTTTATCTGTTTCAGCCGGTTACAGCACTTCTTGGTTGTTTTCCATGCTACCCCAACACCAGCACGTACAATCTTATATGGGATTGTAAAAGGCAGCTTTCCGGGCAATTTATCAAGAACTGAATAAAATCTTTCCGTACCATTCTCAATTACAGTTTCATTGATTGATTTAGTGATGCCTTTAGTATTACTCTTTGTATCTATCTGGCTATGACTGTTCCAAATATCAATAAAACCTGTAAGTGTTATATCGCCAAGGTAGGCCTTCATTTCATCAGGTGTGACATCAGAGGAGGTTAAAAAGTCATACCAGTCTGTTGCCATGGTATCCCTTATCGAATAATATAGTGAATCACTGAGCACCCCTGCTATATACCCCACCTGAAAAGCTTCATCCGTTGAAACAGTTGAAGAGAAAATATTATAGATAAATTCAGATTGTTCGCCAACCCGCAGGTTTTCTATAAAAAAGGGCATGTAAGTAAACTCATAATCCTGTAAAACGGCATTGATTGAGTCTAACTCATATTCAGATCCCGGAGTATCTGTTATGAGAACACTAACATCCTCGCTGCTTGTATAGAAGTACCCTGCCGCATAAGGTATGTCAGTTGTTCCGTCATTTGTAATCCTGATGATGCATTTCTGATTGCGCCCCAGCCGATACTGACCACTTGTAAGTATTGAACTGCTTAGACTGGCAGTCAACATGGGAAGTATTTCGATATTTTTGTTATAACGGATAAGAGTATCTGCGCCTTGTAATTCAAGATAATATATCCCGGGATTCACGTCACTGAAATCATACCCGGCCACAAGCTCCCGGCCGTCATCTGAAACGTTCAGAATATTCATAGTAATAATCGGTTGCTCTTCCTGACTAATGAGGCTAACATTATTTACTGATGAAAAGCCAGACCCTGACATTGTGATTGAAGCCAGACCTGTGCCCAGTTCGTGGGCTGACACCTCTCGCAGGGTCAGGAGGCCTGAATTATCTGACCATGCAGAACCCACATAAAGAAGATATTGTCTTGACTGATTTTCATCAGGCTGATTTTCTTCATCAAGAAGTACAGCTGAATCTGTATACCTTATGTAATAACGACCGGCAGGTGCATCAGTAATCTTTCCTTCAATATTATAACCTTCGAACTTGCGATCGAAAAACCACGATTGTTGGAAATCAATCAAATGATTATAAGTTACCTTGATTGTGCTATGCAAACCATAGCCCTCTGTCATAAAATACAGTGTGTCAAACTCATTGTCTGTTTCAAGTATGTGCCAATCACTGCCATACGATCGGTCAATGGTAGCTGATGTCCATTGATTCATTTGTGCTTCTGGCAATTGGCCTGTGAAAACAATGGACCCCACAATTTCATTATTATAAATGTCGGGGACAATTGGAAGCAGGTATATACCGGGTATCGGCTGGTTAACCTGAAAAATAATATCATCTGTTGTTCTGTTTGAGTATTCCTCCCTGCTATGCCATGATTGATCACCATGTTTCAATACTACAAATCCCCGCCATACAGAACTTAAATTCGTATTCTTTTTTACTATCACATATAGTTCTTCAAGCCCTTCAGGCACTGAGCAAACATAAGTGCCGGGCATTTCATAATCGAAGCAGGTCCCGAAAGGCACTTCAATCTGTTCAATTTCTTTATCAATCCTCAACCAGAGGTCCGTCTGGTATTCTGTAACCTCTTTGTCAAGGCAGGCTGTAATAATACACTCCCCGTCCCTGTCAAGCACCAGAGCCTTTTTGAGAGAATAGGTTATTTGATAACCGCTCTCTGCTTCACTTGTCGTTGGGATACCTTCTGTTCTTAATACAATACCTGAAGGGAGGGTAATATAGAGCCAGCAGGGAGTATAAAAAATATCTTCCAAATCAGTCGTAAGAACATATTCGGTTATCTCTCCCTGCACAAAAATAGTGTCATTTGCCAGACCACTGTATACTATACTGGGTGCTTCAAACATTTCAATTTCTTGATTTAACACCTGCCCGATTTCAAGCGGAACGGCATCAGCCGGGGGGAGAATGGTGTTGACCCATACCGGTTTCCTGAGTGAATCCGTACAGTAGTTGTTGGCACTTATTGTGTAAGTACCGCTTTGTTGTATTAAATAAGATGTCCCTCTATTTATGATAACCGGATTAATACCAGGACCCTCAAATAGTGAACTGTCAGGGAAGCCGAACCTGAAAACCTGTCCGGAAGCAGACTCAAAAGAATAAGGCCATCTTTGATACGGAGGAACAGTGATCTCATAGACATGATCCAAATCTATGGTCTTAGGCACAGGTACAATTGAGGCACAAAATTTCATTATTACAGGACTGTATTCCGTAAAATCATGCCAGGGAACAAGCAGATATTCACCGGTTTTTTCCAGTTTTATCTCCTTAAACGTAAGTGTGTCATTAATTGGTGAGCCTGCCATATCAAGATCATATATCACAGTACCATCAGTATCTTTCAATTGAATTAGTTTAGAGGGCATATTAAGGCCTATTCTTAAAAGATCATCTTTGCTGGCAAAAAAGGAATAGGGTTTATTATACAGATGGCCTCTCGCTTTGATGATTAGAGTCCCCGGTTCATATTTCTCCGGATTTATACCAATGGTAAGGCCATAAGAAAGCAACCCTTGCAGGTCAGAATCAATTACAATCAAATATGTCCCATCCTCTTCTATATATATTGACTGTGAAATTGTAGTTTCACCTATAGTTTCATCGCATTTTATTGTGTCAGGTACCGGACTTATGATATCTATTGATATGCCTGCTGTAGCCCCGCTGTAGTTTATGCTCAGAGTGTCCCCCTCATAAGCTGTAAACCTGTAATATTTCAAACCAAAATTTACAAGAGTACCCCCATATGTTTTATTGAATATAGCATATTCAGCTTCTGCCGGTTCCACCAAATAGAGTGAAATGGTAAATTGCAGATAGATATTTAATGGCGTAATGGTAACCAGAAATTCGCCTGTTTCTTCCAGGTCAAATTCCAGTTTCAGACCCTCTGACGGTGGAGTCTGAAAAGACTGGTCGTACAGGATAGTTTCCGAGGGTGTTGAGATCCTTATGTTTACACCAAAAATTGTTGAAAATCCAATTCGTATTTTTTCGTCTGTACTCCCGTTGAAAGAATAGTTTGCCGGAAGACCGTCCACGCTTAGCTCCTTTGTAGCGTAAGCTCCGTATTCCAATGTTACAGGTTCACCAGGGGTCTGACTTTTCTTAACTATCCTGCACTGGTACATTGAAGTCTCTCCACCACGGGCAAAACAGATCTGATATACATCAGGACTCAGACTAAGAAGTTGCTCTTTAGGAGACTGGCTGAATGTCGCCATATAATCTGTAAAGAGTTGCTGCCCTACTGAAGTCGAAACAGAAATTGTAGCATCCCACAGGTTATATGTCAGTACATATTCACCGGCCTCTTCTATTGTCAGTACGTAACATTCCGTATCGCCCGAAGAGAATGTACCCATAACATCCTGCCCGAGGTTAATTGCCGGCTGGCTGTATAGAGCACAGGATATAAAGACAACTAATACTGAAACTGAGTATTTCATTTTGCTCCGGCGG
>CAZMSH010000028.1:35487-41569 GCA_964568875.1 uncultured Rikenellaceae bacterium
TTTCACGCATTCGCTCGGCGCTCGGCATAGCTCAAACAAGTTTGGCTCTGCTCTCACTTCTTCACGAATTCAACCCTGCGGTTATTTGCCATATCTTCTGGTGATGCATTATTAGCTATAGGCATTGTTTCTCCCCATCCTTTTGCAGAAAGCCTGTCAGGTGAAATACCCATCTCGATTAGTTTATTCATCACAGTAGTGGCTCGCTCCTCCGATAATTTCATATTAAAGGCATCATCTCCCTGGCTGTCAGTATGTCCCTCCACACTTAATTTCAGGTCGGGATTATCATTAAGGAGATTAAAAATCTCATTAATGGCTCCCATAGACTCATTTTTCAGAGTGGCTTTATTCAGGTCGAAACGTATCCCATTAACTATTATCTTGCCTTCCTGCATTACGCGATCATAATATTTCACGCCACCTTTGGCTATACGGACATTCTTTACATAAAACATATTATCATTCTTTGCATGATAAGTATAAAGAGATAATCCTTTAGGGTCGAAGTCAAGGCGGGGTATATTCAGGAGGCGGGTATCATCCATATAGGCTTTCAGTTTTCCATTGGTATATGCTATTGCTATATGCATCCACCTGCTTTTTGCTATATTTTCATCAGGATATTTGCTTCGCGCCTGGCCCATTAACATCTGGTCATCCTGAACCTGGATATAGGTGTAACCTGTCGGACTCCCTGATTTCTGATTCTTGCGGTCAAACAGATAAATCTCAAAGGAGCCGTCACCAGGGTAATAGAGGTCCATTTCAACAGTGAAAATGTCAGGCAGATAATCAGCCTGAGGGTCCTTTAAGTAGGGGACTATTGAAGGAGCACCATCTCTGAGCATAATGACGTTTTCCCCGTCAAGACTGGCTATTTCGACATTTCCCCTTACCAGGTCCCACCGTGAAGGAAACTCTCCGTTTTCCTCCCCTCTCTGATCATCTTCAAAGATGACCTGATCACCGGGGACGAAATCATATTTAGCCCAGCTAAGTTCAGGCTTTGTCTGCCCTGGTACAGTCTGATCCTTTGAGGCAGCTGCAGCATCTTCCTTTGCAGTTGTATCCTTTTTCTCTGCCTCTGTTGACTTTTTCTTTTTAAACAGATTGCCAATTTCTTTTTCGATAGCATTGCCCACCTTCTTTTCCACGTTTTTTACAGTCTTGGTCACCTGTGCCGGTGCCCTGTCAGAAAAAGCAAGCAGAAAAGCGACCATCATTGTTAAAATCAATACTCTTTTCATTTTTTCAGTGTTTAGTTATCATTAATTCATTGAACTTATTTATCGCTTCAATTCGGTTGCCGGCACCCAGTTTTTTGTAAATCTTCTTAAGATGATATTTTATCGTATCAGGTGATTTACCAAGAATTGATGCGATAGTATTGTTGGTAAGGCCCAGCTTGACCAGATTCAGTATTTGCTTATCATAATCAGCCACTTTCGACATGGATTCTACTTTAAAGTATTATTATCCGATAGTAAATTTCGGCATAGAGCAAACACACAGTACTACCCCAACGGGTAGTTTTTACCCTGAGATAAAGGTTTTCAAGAAAGTTTATTAGAATGTAAAAAGCTGATAATGTGCAATCATGCTATCTCTGGCTGATCATCCTTACACTTAAGGAGAGCCTGGATACGATTTTTAACATCAAGTTTCAGGTAGATATTCTTGATGTGGAATTTTACTGTATTCTCTGATATAAAAAGTTTCTCGCCAATGGCTGTATTTGAATTACCCCTGCCCAGATAATAGAGAATTTCACTTTCACGGTCAGTTAATTTCCATTTTTTATACATCTCGCCGGGAGGCTGTGAGGGCTTAGCCTTTTCTAATCCGTCAACACTATCCTGGTGCTCCTGTCTGATAATAAAAAACTGCAATTCCTTATTCATCTGCTGTAGTTCCTGATTCTTGTGTCTTATCCAGAACCAGGCCGTCATAGCTATAATCAGACTTGCCAGTGCCAATATCCCTATAATGAGAACCTGCAGCCGTATCCTGCTTTCCTTCAGCTGGTTGGCCTGTTCCAGTATTTGAATCTGCTGTTCATTTTTTTCTGTCTCGTAACGCACCAGAAGTTCTGCCACTTGTTGCTTCGACTCGGTCTGGTTTATCCTGTCATTAATACTGTGGTACTCCTTTAGATAGTCGTAGGCAAGGTCTTTCCTTCCGGTTTCAAGGTAGATATCATTAAGCAATCCTGCAGCTAAAAATATATACGTCTGGTTATCCTGTTCAACAGCAAGATTGTAGGCCTGAGATGCATTTTCAAGAGCCTCACCATATTCCCTGCGGTTCAGATTGAGGCGCCCGAAGGAGGTCAGGTATGAAGAGAGACCCGGATCATCAATTCTTCTGGCAATATCAACCGCTCTTGACAGATAATAATCAGCTGAATCGGGCTCTCCTTTTTGCATGTAGATTGAACCGATTTTGTAAAATACAGAAGCGACTCCTGACGGATAATTCATTGATTCATTCAGGAGTAGACTCTTTCTCAGATAATAGACTGAACTGTCGAGCTGATCACGAGCTGCATATATTCCGGATATATTATTCAGGCACTTACTCAGCTCCCATACTTCTCCCTTTTTTTCCGAAATATCTGCTTTCCTGAAATTGAATTCCAATGCTTTATCATACTCTTTCTGATAATCATACATAAGGGCAAGAGATCCATATGCAGTGGCAAGACCAACAGAATCATTCTTCAACTCCCACAACCTAAGAGCCTCATAATAAGACTCCATAGCCTTGCTGTATACCAGTTTGCTCTTATAAATATTACCGAGGGTGTTAAGGGCATCAGCCCAGAAAGCAGTATCATTGATTGCACTGGAAGTTTCGATCACCATGTTGGTCATTTCAAGCGCGGCATCTGAGTCTCCCTTTTGCCTTACCAGGTGTATCAGGGTGTTCAATGCATTAAGCATCCCTCTGTCATCACCCGTCTCACTGAAGCTATCCACACTCAATCTGCTGAACCTTTCCGATT
Organism: uncultured Rikenellaceae bacterium; assembly: GCA_964568875.1. Lineage (GTDB taxonomy): Bacteria > Bacteroidota > Bacteroidia > Bacteroidales > VadinHA17 > SLNP01. The sequence continues at coordinate 38,495 of CAZMSH010000028.1, forward strand.
CGTCGAGATCACCTTTCAGGCTGTAGACATATGCGAGGCAATAAGCGGCTCTGCCCATTCCTGCAGCATCCTCCAGTTTCCGGTAAATATTTAAAGCCTGATGGTTATAAAATGCAGAACTGTCTCCAGGATTATATTTGGCAAAGTAGGCCAGTCCCAGTGCGAGGCTGGCGTCAGCAACACCCTTTTCATATGATATCTTTTGTGAGAGAGACAGAGCAGAGTGGGATGTTTTAATTGCATCATCCGGATCTTTTCTTGCTATCAGGTATGCCCGTCGGGTCTGACTGTTGATTGAAGTTGTGTCATTTTCCTGTACCTGCTCAACTGCTTTACCAGCTGACGGAAAATTTAAATATATAAGTAACGCAACAACAACGGAATGGAATCTCATCTGATCAATCTAAAATATTAAATGATTTGACATCATTTCAAATCCATAAGCAAGATAACAAATTCACTCAAATTATTCAAGTCTGGTTTAGGAATCAGGCTGTTAAGAAGTTGAACAAAATTGTTTATATTGGGCCTTAAGAGGTATAAAATGGGTCAATTCAACAGAAGGAAATTTATGAACAGGCTTTGCCTGTTGACTCCTGCGATAGCTATTTGTCCGTTTGCGAGAGGGATTTCCATGGCAGAAGAATCTGATAATCTGACTAACATGTATAGCAATCCGGAAACCGGGAGTGGATATATTCCCGGCTACATTAAACTGCACCAAAGCGGCGAACTGAAAGCCAGGGCTGAGGTACTCAAATCTTACCTTACCAACTGCCGGCTCTGCCCGAGGGAGTGCGAAAAGGACCGTACGCGGCGTCAGACCGGGGAGTGCCAGGCAACCGACCGACTCAGAATATCATCATTCCATCCGCACCATGGTGAGGAGAGGCCTTTGTCGGGAACCCGGGGTTCCGGAACAATATTCTTTTCGCACTGCAATATGCTGTGTGTCTTTTGTCTCAACTGGGAGATAAGCCAGGGTGGTTCAGGTGAACCAGGTTCGGTAAACGAACTGGCCGGTATGATGCTGGCGCTTCAGAGAAACCGGTGTCATAATATCAACGTGGTAACCCCAACCCACTACTCTCCGCAGATAGTGGATGCCCTTGACATAGCTGCACGGCGCGGGTTGCAGCTGCCACTGGTCTGGAACACGAGCGGTTGGGAAAAGCTTGAGATACTTCAACTTCTTGACGGCGTTGTGGACATTTACCTTGCCGATTTCAAGTACACTGATTCAAAAATTGCCGGTAAATACTCAATCGGAGCACACTCCTACCCTGAAGTTACCAAGGCGGGCCTGATTGAAATGCACCGGCAGACAGGAGTAGCCAGGCCTGACCCTGAGACAGGCCTTATGAAGCGGGGATTGATGATAAGGCACCTTGTAATGCCCAACAATGTGAGCGGATCGGTTGCGGCCATGAAATGGATAGCCGGCAATCTGCCTGCAGACACCTACGTTAACATAATGGCACAATACAATCCGGTATTCATGGCGCACAAGTATCCGGAGATCAACCGCCGGATTACATTGAGGGAGTACAGTGATGCGGTGAATGCCGCTATAAAGGCAGGATTAACAAACCTGGATATACAGGGGAGTTACTGAGAGGCAGGTTTCTGATCTGGTTTTCCACTCTGCCCCTGGCTGCGGCTCTGCCCTGACTTCCTGTTCTGCCCCGGGTTCCTGCGATGGAATTTTTTTCCCCTGAAAGAGGCTTTCTGTCCTTTTGCTTCAGTTCTCTCATCTTTGATGCCGGCCAGAAATTCGGGCAGGGGCGCTTTATAAACCTCATTACCGATAAGTCTCTCTATCTTCTGCAACCTGAAGAGATCATCGCGGGTTACAAGTGTAACAGCCACTCCGGTCGTCTCAGCACGGGCAGTACGCCCTACCCGGTGCACATAATCCTCGGCATCCTGGGGAACATCGAAGTTTATTACCAGGTTTATATCCTTGATATCGATGCCGCGGCTCATCACGTCGGTAGCCACCAACACCCTGGTCCGGCGGGACCTGAAACGTATGACCACCTCTTCCCTCTCCCGCTGTTCAAAATCTGATGAAATCCCCTCAACGACATACTCCTTTGTCCTGAGACCCCTTACTATATCCTGAACCTTCTTCTTTGTGGAACTGAAAATAAGTATGCTGTTGTAGTCAGGTTTGTCATCGATAAGACTCTTCACCAGGGGCAGTTTCTGGCTTTCGGAAACCATATATGCAGCCTGAATGACACCATCAGCCGGTTTTGCTATCTCGAGAGATATCTCGTCTGGTTTTTGCATTATCCGCTTCGAAAGATTCCTGATGTTATGTGGCATGGTGGCACTGAACATCAGGGTTTGCCTGGTTTTTGGTACATATGAAATTATCTTCATTATATCATCATGGAACCCAATGTCGAGCATCCTGTCGGCCTCATCAAGGATCAGCATCTCAACCTGGCTGAAATCGACATAGCCCTGATTGAGGTGTGAAATCAGTCTTCCGGGAGTTGCAACGATTATCTCAGCACCCTTAAGGAAGGCTGTCTTTTCCTGCTCCCAGTCTGCTCCGTCACCGCCACCATAAACAGCCAGTGAAGTTACATTGAGTGTATATGCAAAACCCTGTATCTGCTGATCGATCTGAATGGCAAGTTCGCGTGTTGGAACCAGTATCAGTGTATGTGTATGCGTTGTATGCCGTCCGTATATCGAGTTAAGCACAGGCAGCAGGAACGCTGCTGTCTTTCCGGTTCCTGTTTGTGCACAGGCAATGAGATCTTTGCCCTCGAGTATTACAGGAATAGCTTTCTCCTGAACTGGTGTTGCCTCCCTGAAACCCATATAATAGACAGCATCGAGCAGTTCAGGCTTCAGATTGAAATTATCAAATATCATTTAATCAGTATATTGCGTTTTATCTAAATCGGGTGCAAGATAGTGAAAAAAGAGGTATCAGGTACCGGGTACCGGGTATCAGGTATCGGGTACCGGGTATCAGGTACCGGGTATCGGGTATCAGGTACCGGGTATCGGGTATCAGGTACCGGGTATCGGGTATCGGGTATCAGGTACCGGGTA
>CAZMSH010000029.1:0-40355 GCA_964568875.1 uncultured Rikenellaceae bacterium
CTTCTCTCAATAGGGGAAAGGGGGAATTTTAATACTGACCCTGAAATTTGAATCGAAGATTAAAGAGTCATTGAGCAAATCTATTCATTTGAATTCACACCAAAAAAGTATTTTGGCGAACCTGCTTTTTTATTGGATGAATGCTTCATTTTCTTACGGCAAAGTAATTTCTGCCCGTGAAGGTTCAGCTTGATCTAATTGTATGTAAATTTGGCACGTTCGAAAAATATTTCTTGCCATGATCAGGGTTAATCTCTTAATCTTTCTAGTGATATTGTTATCAGGCTGTAACAGAAGCGCTCTGTTCAGGAATCACTCAGGTCTTACCCAGGGAACCACCTACAGCATTACTTATCAGGAGAAGCTGTTTGTCAGTTATGAAAAGATAAACAGGGCAATTGATGAGAAGCTGACTGAAATAGACAGGTCATTGTCAGTCTATAATCAATCTTCGCTGATATCAGCGATTAACAGTAATGAGTCTTCTGAAGTGGACAAGCTTTTTGAAGAAGCCTTTGTAATATCTCAAAAAGTATCTGAGATGACCGACGGACTGTTTGATATTACCGTGGGGCCACTTGTTAAAGCGTGGGGATTTGGACCAGATGCGGTTCGTTCTTATGATCCGCTGAAGAGAGACAGCCTTATGTCATTCGTGGGGTTCAGCAAGGTCAGGCTTGTCAATGACAGGATTGAAAAAGATGACCCCCGAATATGGATTGACATGAACGCTGTTGCTCAAGGCTTTAGTGTTGATTTAATATCCCGTCTGCTTGAGGGTTTCGGTATAAGCAATTATCTGGTTGAAATCGGAGGCGAAATACGGGCTTCAGGTAAAAAGGGGGAGAGGTACTGGCGTGTCGGTATTGATAAGCCTGAAGAGGCAAATTACTCTCCGGGTGCCACTCTGGCTGCAGTTCTGGAGCTTAGCGATGAGGCTCTTGCCACTTCCGGCAATTACAGGAAATTTTATGTTGAAGATGGAGTGAAGTACTCACATACAATTGATCCTAAAACCGGGATGCCTGCCAGAAACCGTCTTTTAAGTGTTACAATTGTGGCACCTGATGCAGCTACTGCCGATGCATTTGCTACCGCATGTATGGTCGCTGGCCACGAAAAGGCAAGGGATTTAATCCTTAAATATGAGTTTCTTGAAGGTTACCTTATCTATTCAGGTGACGATGGCGAATATCTTAGCTGGATATCTGAGGGACTCAGTAAAAAGATCAGGGAAGAATAACAGAGGTGTTGTCCCTTTATTTCCTGCCGCATGCAGCGCAGCCCGGAAAATCATCAGTTGGATGACAACCTACATCAATTGTTCTGGCACAGCCAATACCAAGCTTCTTCATCTCCTTATTATGCCCAACATGAGTATCGGGGAACTTACCTGATTTTTCAATAAGCATTCTTATTGCCAGGCCTGCAAGTGAAATGGAGATCAATATTATACTCAGGATTAGTAGATTGAGAAACATAATTTATCTTGCATTATTATAATATAAAAACTAATTTGCTTTCGGAGTTTTTCAGAATTGCAAATATAGTCGTTGATGACCACAATAAGTAAACAACTGCACCCTTTTTTTGTTTACCCTAGAGATTAAACATTGATCAAAAAACGAGAAACATATTTACCAGACGATGAAGACAAAAAGCAAGAAAGAATCACAAGAGTTTAACCGTGAAGAGGTATTGGCTGATTACAGGCTCGCTAATCTGAGCAGGGTGTTGAGTGTTTTAGGCAGAAAGGAAGTGCTTAGCGGGAGGGCCAAATTTGGAATATTCGGTGACGGTAAGGAGATAGTTCAGATAGCTATGGCCAGGCAGTTCAGAGATGGTGACTGGAGATCGGGCTACTATCGTGACCAGACATGGATGATGGCTATGGGCCACTTCACTGCTGTTGAGTTTTGGCACCAGCTTTACGGTAATACAGATAAGACTATAAATCCCGGCTCCGGAGGACGCGTATTTAATAATCACTTCTCGGTTCCCAATATTAATGATGACGGAACATGGAAGGACCTTACCAAACAAAAGAATTCATCGTCAGACATATCACCTACAGCGGGCCAGATGCCAAGGTTGCTGGGTCTCGCTTACGCGTCAAAACTATTCAGACAGAATAAGGAGCTGCACTCATTTACAACTCTTACACGTAAGGGAGATGAGGTGGCATTTGGATCTATTGGTGACGCCAGTACATCAGAAGGCCATTTCTGGGAGACTATGAACGCAGCCGGAGTATTGCAGGTGCCAATGGCAGTCTCTGTCTATGACAACGGATACGGAATATCGGTACCTAAGGAGTATCAGACCACCAAAGGCAGTATCTCTGATATAATGAAAGGATTTGAGCAGGAGAGGGGAAAACAAGGCGGGATACTGATCTACAAGGGCAAGGGATGGGATTATCCGGGGCTTCTTGGAATGTATGAAGAGGGTATATCAAGGTGTAGGACTAAGCATATTCCTGTACTTTTTCATATTGACGAGGTCGCCCAGCCACTTGGTCATTCAACTTCAGGTTCGCACGAGCGCTACAAGAGTGAAGAAAGGCTGAAATGGGAGGAGCAGTTTGATCCGATACGGAAGATGAGGGAATGGATTATTGAGACAGGAATAGCCACTGAAGAGGAATTGAGTTCGATAGAGGCAGATGCCGAAACCGAAGCTAAAGAGGCACGGAAGACCGCCTGGGAGATGTTCCAGAAACCCATAAAAGTCGAACGTGATGCATTGGTGAGGATTATTGAGGAACGCAGGTGTGTCTGCCACAATGAAGCTAAGGAGGATGAGATAGGTAATATTGTTGCCGACCTTAAGAAGGTACTGACGCCTATCAGGAAGGATAATTTCATGGCGGCAAGAAAGATACTCAGGAATATATGCGGCAGTTGTCCCAAGGCTGACAGCCTCAGGGAGGAGATGCAGGGATGGCTAAAAAGGAATTATGCAGATGCAGCAGAGGCATACAATACCTATCTCTACAACGAAACTCCAACCTCAGTGATGAAAGTAAAACCTGTTCCGCCGGTGTTCAGCGAGAACTCTCCTGAAGTTCCGGGAAGACAGGTGTTGCGGGACAACTGGGACAAGCTCTTTGAAAAGTATCCTCTGCTGGTTGCTTTCGGTGAAGATGCCGGAAGGATTGGCGGCGTTAACCAGTCGTATGAAGGGTTGCAGAAGAAATATGGTGAGATAAGGATCACCGATACCGGAATAAGGGAGGCAACCATCCTGGGACAGGGTATAGGTTTGGCTCTCAGGGGTATGAGGCCTTTGGCAGAAATACAGTATCTCGATTATCTGATGTACGCCCTTCAGACGATGAGTGATGATCTGGCTTCTACACATTATCGCACCGCCGGAGGTATGATAGCTCCGGTAATAATAAGCACCCGGGGTCACAGGCTTGAGGGGATATGGCATTCAGGGTCGCCAATAAGCATGCTTATTAATTCAGTCAGGGGCGTTTATGTATGTGTTCCGCGCGATATGACAAGAGCGGCAGGCTTCTACAATACTCTGATGGAAGGCCAGGACCCGGCAGTGGTAATAGAACCTCTCAATGGCTACCGCCTTAAGGAGAAGCTGGCAGACAATATCGGTGAGTATAAACTTCCGCTTGGTGTTCCTGAAATACTTAGCGAGGGCGATGATATTACGATAGTCTCTTACGGCTCAACAGTGAAGATTGCCGTTGAGGCAGTGAAGCAGCTGGCAATGCACGGCATCAGGGCTGAGCTGATCGATGTGCAGACCCTGGTACCGTTTGACCTTACGGGTACGATTATTGAATCGCTGAGAAAAACAAACAGGGTGCTATTCCTTGATGAAGACGTTCCCGGTGGAACCACGGCTTACATGATGCAGCAGGTTCTGGAAAAGCAGGGAGGATGGAAATACCTCGACAGCGAGCCTAAAACGCTGGCAGCAAAGGAACACAGGCCTGCATATACTACTGATGGTGATTACTTCTCGAAGCCCAGTGCCGAAGACATTTTCGATACTGTATATGAGATGATGCACGAAGCCATGCCAGAGAAATACCGCCGGTACTAAATGTCTCTTCTTTCTTCTTCTGAATGAGTGTGCTCAGGTGTGTTGTCGTCAGAGAAACGTCTTATCTTGATATTAAACGCGGCCATGAATATACTCATTAAGGGGCTGAGAAGATTGAAGAATGCATAGGGAGCATAGCTCCAGACAGATACTCCAAGTACCGAAGATTGCGTAGCACCGCACGTATTCCACGGAATAAGCACTGATGTGACAGTTCCTGAGTCTTCAAGGGACCTGCTTAACAGTTCTGGCTTGAATCCCATATCGCGGTACATTTTTGAGAACATTCTTCCAGGTACGACTATACTCAGGTATTGATCAGATGCAGTTACATTGAAAAATAAACATGTAGCAACTGTTGACCCCACAAGAGAACCGGCATTGTGAACCATCTTCATGATGTACTGAGTGATTTTGGCCAGCATACCTGCTGCCTCCATGATTCCGCCAAACACCATTGCCGAAATAATCAGCCAGATAGTATTCAGCATACCGGCCATTCCTTTGGTAGTAAGAAGTTCATTAACTACCGGATCGGTGGTTGTAATTGATACAGATCCGAAGAGCGATTTCATTACTACCATATATGCCTGTTTGAAGTAGGATCCTTCCGGGTCGCCGGGTGCCCTAAAGCCTGAGGCAATTTCGTGGATAATATGTGGTTGCATAACAACAGCAAAGAAAGCTCCGAGAAGAGTGCCGAAAATCAATGCCGGAAGTGGTGGCACCTTCTTTACTATAACCACTATCAGGAGAACAGGAACCAGGAGGAGAACCGGCGAAATATTGAATGTCTCCTGAATTGCTGAGAGTACACTCGCTACGTTTGTTTGTGACTCTGCAAAATCGTAACGGAAACCTATTACCAGGAATATAATAAGGGTGATAGTTATTGAGGGCCCGGTTGTTAGTACCATATACCTTATGTGGGTGAAAAGATCGGTCCCGGCCATCGCAGGTGCAAGGTTTGTAGTATCTGACAAAGGCGACATCTTGTCACCGAAGTATGCTCCTGATATTATCGCACCGGCAACAAGGCCTTCGTTAATGCCAAGAGTGATACCGATACCTAGAAGCGCTACCCCGATAGTAGCTACTGTCGACCATGAACTCCCAGTAGCTAGAGAAACAACAGCGCAGACAACAACAGTTGCAAAGAGAAAGATCTTTGGGTTAAGTATCATCAGTCCATAATAGATAAGCATTGGTACAACACCGCTTATCATCCATGTTCCAGCCAGTGAACCAATTAGAAACAGGATGAGTATGGAAGGCATTGCTGAACTTATACTATTGACAACTTTTACCCGTACATCAAGCCATTTGTACCCTAGTCTCACTGCAATCAGCCCGGCAATAGTTGAAGCCAGTATAAGGGCAATCTGATTAGCTCCTGAGAGGGTATCATCTCCGAAATACTTGACATTCATTGTGAGAAAGAAAATCAGGAATGCAAGTGGAATCAACGATTGAAGCAGAGTGGGAGTCTTAATAGTCTTACTTGTCATGTTGGCTATTTAGAAAAAACGTACTTAAGTCGCGCAATTTACCTCTTTTTTGGTAAAAAGAGACTTCTGTACAACATCTCTGGTATGTTTTGTGTTATAGTAGCAGGATACCGATAAAATTTGACATTGGAGTATTTTATAACTATATTGGTATTATAATTTTGCAGTTAATGGAAAAGGACCTTGATTTTTTCTCTATCAATCCTGAAGATAAGATAGCCGAGAAGGGAAGCATTCTTATCTCTGAGCCTTTTCTTGCCGATACGTTCTTCAGCAGGAGTGTGGTTTATCTTGTTGATCACAGTGACGAGGGGAGCATCGGATTCATTATAAACAAATCACTTGATATAAGAATAGAAAATGCTGTTGAAGGTTTTGATAATTTCAGTGATGTGATCTCAATGGGAGGTCCTGTTGCTGCAAATACCCTCCATTACCTGCATACCCTCGGTGATATTATACCAAATAGTTTCTGGGTACGCGAGAATATTTTCTGGGGAGGGGACCTCGACACTATAAGGAAGATGACATCAAAGGGTGTTATCAAAAATGATCAGATAAGGTTCTTCCTGGGATACGCCGGATGGAGCCCTGGTCAGCTCCAGAAGGAACTTAACGAAGATTCCTGGGTAATTGCACGTATCAGGCCTGAAATGATAATGAAAAGCCGCGGTGAAGACAGCTGGAAGGTAATCCTGAGGGGGATCAACAAGAAATACCGCATCTGGGCCGACTTCCCCGAATCTCCTGAAATGAACTGATGATTTCAGATTTCAGATTTCAGATTTCAGATTTCAGATATCAGATCCAAGCCGCAGGCGGGTCCGTCACCAGCGTAAGCAAATCAGACGTCTTTTAGTGCATAATAAGGTACAGCAGCTCCTTCAGAATGTCTCCATGATCGGTTCCGGCATCTCCGACACCTTTTGATTTCATATCGTATTTCCTGAGAAGACTGATTACCGACATGGTTTTTCCAGGATTGTAATTTCTTGAAGCTGTTTCGTATTCCCTCACAAAATATGGGTTTATCCTGAGGGCGGCAGCCACATTATTCCTGCTTTTATCTTTAAGAGTGTGAAAAATCAGAATCTTATTAAAATAGGAAAAGAGAGATGCGATTGTCAGTGTGATCGGATTATCTTTAGGATTGTCGGCAAAGTATTTGCAGATACGGTTTGCCTTTTCAATATTTTTTTCACCTACAGCTTTCTGCAATTCAAAATTGTTGAAATCCTTGCTTATTCCAATGCTTCTTTCAACTACGGCCATTGTTATCAGAGGCTTCCCCTGCGGCAACGAGATAATCATTTTATCAAGTTCATTCGCCACCTTGCCCAGATCCGTTCCCAGATACTCCGTAAGCATCAGGCCGGCATCGGTCTCAATTTTTATCCCTTTGGTCATAAGGTAATCCTTGATCCAGGCAGGTAACTGGTAATCACGTAGTCGTGGAGATTCAAAATAGACTCCTTTTGCCTCCATTGATTTGTAGAGCCTCGTTCTTTTGTCGAGTGTCTTGTATTTATAATTGATTACAAGTATTGTTGAGGGAAGCGGATTTTCGGTATATACTGCAAGATCTTCTATCTTTCTTAAGGTCTGGGCTTCCCTCACTATCACAACCTGATGGTTAGACATCATCGGAAACCTTCGTGACAATTCAATTATCCCTGGAACAGTAGTATCATCCCCATAGATAATTGACTGATTGAAGTCCTTCTCCGAATCCTCAAGTACGTTTTCCTCTATCTGTTTTGATATCTGGTCGATATAATAAGGCTCCTCACCAGCGAGAAAATATACAGGCTTGTAAATCTTCTTCCTGAGGTCAGAAATTATTGAATCATAGGAAGCAGGCATAATCAGAATCTAAGGTGCTTGACTGAGATACCATTGTTCTTAATCTCTGTTAGTGCCGCAATACCAATCCTGATATGATCTTCAACGAACTGGTCGGTTATCTTTCTGTCGCTTTCTTCTGTTTTGATGCCTGTAGATATCATCGGCTGGTCTGATACAAGCAGCAGAGCTCCCGAGGGTATCTCATTGGCAAAACCAACAGTGAAGATTGTGGCTGTCTCCATGTCAATGGCTATTGCCCTTGTTTTGATAAGGTATTTCTTAAATCTGTCATCATATTCCCACACCCGCCTGTTGGTAGTAAGGACAGTTCCTGTCCAGTACTCCCTGTTCATCCTGGTGATTGATGCTGATACCGCGCTCTGAAGCTTGAAAGCAGGCAGGGCAGGCACCTCCTGAGGCAAGTAGTCGTTTGACGTTCCATCGCTTCTTATGGCGGCAATAGGCAGAATAAAATCTCCAAGCTTGTTCTTCTGCTTAAGCCCTCCGCATTTTCCCAGGAATAATACAGCCTGAGGCTCAACAGCGCTAAGAAGATCCATTATTGTAGCGGCATTAGGACTACCCATGCCGAAATTAATTATGGTAATTCCGTTACTGGTTGCATTGGGCATGTTTCTGTCACGGCCCTCTACCTCAACACCGTTTATCTTCGCAAAGAGCTCGACATAGAACTGAAAGTTAGTCAGAAGAATATATTTGTTGAATGTGTCAACGGATTTTCCCGTGTAGCGCGGGAGCCAGTTATTGACTATTTCCTCTTTGGTTTTCATTACGGGAAAGGTTATATTTTATATATATTTGCAGGTGTGGCTGTCAGATTAAGCCATTAAATTTCTGCACTCAAAATTACAATAAAAGTTGAAACAGTTAAATCTGCCAGGATATTCGTTCAGGATAATTGAAGACGAAGGTTTTAAGAAAATCTTTGACCCGATCAGGAAGAAGTTTGTCAAACTGACACCTGAAGAATGGGTAAGGCAGAATTTTATAACTTTTCTTGTAAGGATACTGGGATATCCTGTTGGCCTTATAGCCGTGGAAAAAGCCTTCAGGTGGAACCGGTTAAGCCGCAGGACAGATATTCTGGTACATAACAGGAAAGGAACCCCTTTGATTGTTGTGGAGTGTAAGGCTCCTGATGTCAAAATAAGTTCCGATGTCTTCGATCAGATATTTACCTATAACATGAAACTGCAGGTTCCTGTTCTTGTAGTGACCAACGGCATAACACACTTTGCCTGCCGTGTAGAAGAAGAACCAGGTAAATACCATTTTATTGATAGTCTTCCCTCTTATTGCGAAATAGATAACTTCCTTAAAAACAAATGATTGAAGTTTCGTGTGCAATTATAAGGGATGAAGAACTCAGGGTGCTGGTTGTACAACGTGGAGAAAATACCGATCACCCGTTCAAATGGGAATTCCCCGGAGGGAAAGTAGATAGTGATGAATCGCCTGAGGATTCAGTGATAAGGGAAGTTCTCGAGGAACTCGAGATGGAAATAGTCCTGGTAGGTTCACTTCCTGCAGTTGAACATGATTACGGCCGTAAGCAGATACGATTAATCCCTTTTGTCTGCGATACTCTTAATAATAATCCCGTACTTAACGAACATAATGCATTTTTCTGGTCAGATCCGTCTGAGTTGTTGTCAGTAGGCTTTTGTGAGGCAGACATTAAGGTTGCCGGTACTTATCTTGAAAGATATCATTCTTTAGATGGTCGGGTTAATTTGCCTGCAGTTACTGATTTCAATCCGCCTGACAGTAATGATGATGTTATCAGCGACGATGAGTTAAAATCAATGATTGACCGTATGGGTGGTTCATCAGAGGCAGAGTGGGTTGCGTCATCTGTAGTTTCGAATCCCTTGCTGCTGAGAAAGCTGCTTGAGTTTACGGAAGGAGATGACAGCAGGCTTGTTTTCCGGTCATCGTGGGTTCTTGTTAAAGCCTGTGAAAGGAATCCTGATATCTTTCTTCCTTACCTGAAGGTTATTGTCAATAATCTTTTCACCACGAAAAATGGCAGTGCTGAAAGATCGTTTCTCAAAATAGTGCAGCTAACAGGTACTTCCTCTCTGAGCGAGGAGATGCTGGGGCAGCTTGTCGATCATTGCTTCTGCCTGCTTCGGTCACCATCATCGGCCATTGCAGTTAAGGTTTATTCAATAGATGTCCTGTATGAGATATCTAAGCGTTATGCCGGACTTACAAATGAGCTGGCCGGTATAGCCGGCATGCTCCCTGATGATGTGCCGGCAGGTGTTAAGGCTAAATGCAGGGAGCTGATCAGAAAACTAAATAAACCTGTAAAGGAGGGTTGAGATCACTTTTTCAATATCCAGTCTGATATTGTTTCAAGTACTTCAGGTGAGAATGTCTCTTCAATTGTTCCGTATTCACCCGGGAGGCCTGTAGTGCTGCCCTGGAACAAATGATTTAGTCCGGGAAATATCTTCACTGTGTAGTTATTATTTCCTCCTTTTGACAGTGCACCGGCAATACCTTCAGTATTGATGACAGGATTGACCTGGAGGTCTTTTTCTCCGTTCAGAATCAGAACCGGGCAGGTCACTTTTGACCAGTAATCTGCAGGTTCGCTAAGAATGAAATATCTGAACCATCTGTATGAATCTCCCAGCAGTGTCAGTTTAAGGTTATTGATCCTCTCTTTTATAACTTCATCTTCAACGCCTATCTTCCTGAGTTCCTTTGTCATGGTTTTCACCAGTTTTACTTCAGCCTTGCTGCTATCGGGTGTTTTCCCTATTATCCTGTATAGTTTCCTGTTAATAGCTCTTGCTGTTTCTGAATCTTCTACACTGTTACCCATGGCCAGGCTTATCTCTTCAGCCTGTTTAAGCAGCACATCTTCTCCCTTTACTCCCGGTCCGGCCAGTGATACTATAAATGCAGTTTCAGGCCTGGAAGATGCTACCATAGGCGCTATAAGTCCTCCCTCACTATGGCCTATGAAACCGATACTCTTAATGTCAACCAGCCTGTGACCCTGGAGGTATATGAGTGCTGCCTCTGCATCGGTTGCCAGATCAGCGCTGGTAGCAATTGCATAATTACCCTCCGATTGTCCCACGCCCCGGTCATCATATCTTAAAACCACAATTCCGTTCCTGGTAAGATGATCGGCAATTACTGCAAATGGTTTGTGACCCATTAATTCTTCATCCCTGTTCTGCGGACCCGATCCTGAGATTAGTATTGCTGCGGGGAAAGGCCCTTCGCCTTCCGGAATCGTAAGAGTACCTGCAAGTGTTATTCCTGCTTTCTCATTAATTATGCTTATCTCTTCGGTAATGTACGGGAAGGGTGGCTTTGGCTCCTGTGGCCTGTTAAGCTCAAAAGGCTCATCCTGTTTCTCCAGGTTAAGCGGATATTTCATGCCCATCTGCTCCCAGGTTCCGTCAATGTTTCTATCTCCCCTGACAATGCCGGTATAACGGCCTCCTATTATTGCCGCCTCAATAATCACACTGTCTCCCTGATACGTCACCAGCCCAATAGGAATAATCATTGAAGATTGGTCGGGACTCTCAAGACTTGCTGTAAGAGTATCCCTGTCATTAAGGTTGATGTGAAACAACAGCCTAATATACATTACACCTGATTCGAGGCGCCCCATCCAGGTGCCGGCAAGGTTCTCCCTGTCTGCCTTATCCTGAGCAGAAGTTTTTACACTCGTCGATAGCTGCAATACCAAAACCATCAGTATGCCTAAGATCAACCTGACACTTGCTGTTGTTTTCATTTCCGGTAACTTGAAGAATTAACAATCAAAGGGTAAAGATATATCTTTTTGGCTCTTTTTTCGCAATGACCAGTCTGCTTATTGGCAAAGCGGGTCTCCTCTTAATATGCAGTAATAATTATCAGTACCTTTGCAATTTCAACAGACATGAAAGTATGAAAACAGTTGATACCCGGGGTATGCAATGCCCCAGACCCATAATTGAGACCAAAAGGGCGCTTAAGGAAGCAGATAATGGTGAAAGCTTCGATGTATTGATTGATAATGAGACCTCCCTGCGGAATGTATGTAAGTTTCTCGATGACAATGGTTGCTCGTATCAAAGCCAAAAGAAAACCGGATACTGGAGGCTGACGGTATCTTCCGGTATGGAAATAATTATTGACAGACCAGAGGATGAGTATTGCAGTACCGAAGTTGCCCGGGCACCTGCCGGAAACTATGTGGTGGCGCTGACTTCTGATGTTATGGGGCATGGCGATGATGAACTGGGTAAGAAACTAATGAGCTCATTTGTCAACCTGCTTACTGAACTTGATAATCTTCCGGCAGCAGTGCTCTGCTATAATGCAGGGGTCAGGCTGGCTCTTCAAGGCTCTCCGGTGGCTGAATCGCTGGCAGAACTTGAAAAGAGAGGAGTTGAAGTGATACTATGCGGAACATGTATAGATTTTTATGGACTAAAGGGCCTGACTGTGGCCGGGCGTACCGGCGACATGTACCTGATTGCCGGCAAACTTACTGAGGCATCATCTGTCATAAGACCCTGAGAGTATTCTGTGACTTAACATAAACAGAGTATAAAGCGCCAGCTCATGTAAGCCTGCTATGATCAAATTAAAAGATGAAGACAGACCTGCTTAAATTCACCGATAGCGGAGGTTGTTCTGCTAAACTATCGCCACAGCAATTACAGGAGGTACTTAAAGGACTTCCGGTAGCGACTGATAAGAATATTATTGTGGATATAGATACCCACGATGATGCCGGTGTTTACAAGATAAATGATGACCTGGCACTGGTTCTTACCACAGACTTTTTCCCTCCTGTCTGCAGCGATCCGTATGATTTTGGACAGATTGCAGTTGCCAACTCGCTCAGCGATGTATACGCTATGGGTGGCCGCCCGGTTGTTGCCCTGAACATCATGATGTTTCCTTCTGATAAGTTACCCATGGAGGCATACTCGGATATTCTCAGAGGAGGATATGAAAAGGCGGCTGAGGCAGGAGTGAGCATAATAGGAGGGCATACAATCGAGGATAGTATTCCAAAATATGGACTTGCCGTTACCGGATTTGTAAAGCCGGATTCTATTATTACGAATGCAGCCCTTAAACCGGGTGATGCCCTGATACTGACCAAACCTTTGGGTACCGGCACGATTCTGTCAGCGTCGAGGCTCGGCATGGCTGACCCTCAGGATCTCTCACTGGCTATCAGCTATATGAAGCAATTGAATGACAAGGCTTCTGCCATAATGTTTGATGCCGGTGTTAAGTCGGCAACTGATATTACAGGTTTCGGACTGGCCGGGCATACCCTGAAGATGGCCAGGGCTTCAGGTGTTTCTGTAAGTATAGACATGCATTCAGTGCCTGTTATAGGTAAAGTACTTGAGTATACAGAGAGTGGATGCATTCCCGGAGCATCATTCAGGAATCTGTCATATGCTGAACCTGATACTGAATTTGACAGTGAGTTGGGATACAATCATAAGATGCTTGCTTTCGATGCACAGACATCTGGTGGTTTACTTATGGGTGTGACCAGCGGTAAGGCATCAGGATTGCTGCGTAAGCTACAATCATCAGGACATAAAGGTGCAGCAATAATAGGTTATGTTAGCGAGCTGACTGGTAAATACCTATATTTGAATTATTGTTAACCCAAAACAGAAACCGATGAAAAAGATTCTCAGGACAATCCTTTGGGCAGTTGCAGTATTAATAGTGGTAATAATCATAAAGACATTTACCTTCAAATCGCAGCAGATATCAGTATGGGAATCTGTTGTACCTCCTGCAGGTATTGAGGCTGCAGAGCGGCTGGCCGGTGCAATCAGAATAGCAACAGTTTCATATGAGACGGATATGCCGATTGATTCAGGGGCATTTACAGCTTTTCATCAGTACCTTTTTGATACATATCCTGCTGTTCATGAGGCTATTACACCTATGGTGTTTAATGATTTCAGTCTTTTGTATGAATGGAAAGGCTCTAACCCTGCATTGAAGCCTGTTGTTCTCATGGCACATATGGATGTTGTTCCCCCTGGTGAAACAGATTTATGGACCAGGGCCCCTTTTTCAGGAGAGATTGATGAGGAATTCATATGGGGCAGGGGTACGTTGGATGACAAGGGCGCTCTTATTCAGATAATGGAGGCGGTTGAGAAACTGATTTCAGAAGGCTTCACTCCAGCCCGTACTTATTATATTGCCTTTGGTCATGATGAAGAGATAGGTGGTAACCGGGGAGCTGAAGCAATTGCATCTTATCTCACCGATATCGGAGTGGAAGCCGAATTTGTCGCTGATGAAGGAATGGCAATCACTGTGGGAATGGTCCCTATGATGGAAAGTCCTGTAGCCCTTATAGGAACCTCTGAAAAGGGGTATCTGTCTGTCAGGCTTTCAGTAACAATGGATGGTGGACATTCATCAACCCCTGAAAATGAGAGCGCAGTAACTCTTATTGCTGATGCTGTTTCGAGACTTAACAAAAAACAGCTCAAAGCACGTATTTCAGGTCCTGTTGATGATTTCATAAGTTATGTCGGACCTGAGATGCCGTTCTATGCAAAGGTCATTTTTGCCAACAAATGGATATTCAAACCACTGCTGCTGAAAATATATACAGGCAGCAGTTCAGGGAATGCACTTGTAAGAACTACCACGGCACCAACAATTATTTCTGCCGGTACTAAGGATAATGTAATTCCCAACAGTGCGTCGGCAGTGGTAAACTTCAGAATACTGGCGGGTGAGACCACCGATGATATCCTTACCCACATAAGGGAAGTGGTACCCGACGAACGAATAGTGATCGGGATATTGCCCGGCAGAGGTGAACCGGCTCCTGTTTCACCTGCAGATGTATACGGTTTCAGATCAATATTGAAGACCATACAACAGGTCTATCCTGAAGCAGTCGTGGCACCCACAATCATGCTTGCCTCTTCAGATAGCAAGCATTATACTGAAGTAAGTCAGAATACTTACAGGTTTGCTCCTCTCATCGTTACATCAGATGATATGGCACGCATACACGGTATTGACGAAAGAGTCAGAACAGAAGACTTCCTGAGGGGCATTACCTACTTCTACTATCTCATCAGGAACAGTAACGATGAAGAGATGGAATAGCAGGGGATTTCAGATTTCAGATTTGTAATTTGTTTTGTTATCTGGTTCTTAGTTTGTCTCCTTCGTTTAACGGATCGGCGTCAAGTACGAACATTCCACGGCCATGAGTAGCTATTATGATGAAATTGTCGCGTGGATGTATCTGCAGATCGTGTACATATGCAAACGGAAGGTTGCCTAGTACGTCCCATCTCTTTCCTCCGTCTTTACTGATATATACCGATGCATCTGTCCCAACATAAAGCAGGTCTCTCTTAATTGGATCTTCACGTATTACGTTTACGGGCCCTACCGGAATGTTACCTGAGATATCTGCCCATGTCTCACCGTAATCATCAGATCTCCAGATATAAACCTGGAAGTCGTCATCTCTTCTTCCTGTCTGAGTCATATAAACAGTTCCCTCGTTGTATTTTGAAGCTACAATCCGAGACACCCATCTTTCAGGTACGGCACTGCTTCTTATCTCTTTCCAGCTCCTGCCGTCATCCATTGTCCTCCATATCTTTCCGTCGTCTGTTCCTGCGTAGAGAAGGCCTTGTTTTAAAGGAGATTCATCGAGCGTCTGAATTGTCTGGTAATTTATATCACCAAGTTTCTTCGGGTCGTTTCCTGTAAGGTCATTGCTTATAAACTCCCATGTATCTCCACGGTCAGTTGATTTCATAACATACTGCATTCCATGGTATACGACATCATTATTATGGGGGGAGAGGAATGTTGGTGCCACCCACTGACCCCTAAGCCTCGATCCGTCAGGGTGGTGCGTTGGGATAAGGTTTTTTCTTCCGGCAGGGTAATCATTGATGTTTGCCCTCGCCAGGGCGCCATAGAAGGTGCTGGCGTATACAGTATTATTATCACGGGGGTCTACTGCGTGTGAACTTCCCTCAGCTCCGAGGGTATTTCTGAATTCTACCGGGCGGATATTGCTGCGGCTTCTTCCAACCAGGACCTCACCATAGTAACTGTGGTGATCCTGGATAGATCCGAATACCCTGAAGGGAGTGCTGTAATCATATGCTATGTTATAGAATTGAGCTAGAGGTAGTTCAGCAATGGGATATTTCCATGTTCTGCCACCGTCATATGATATTGTCAGACCTCCGTCCTGAACATTAAGAAGGTATTTTGAATTGTCGGGGTCTATCCACAGGCCATGGTGGTCGGCATGAGGGCCCCTCAGTGATGTGAAGGTTCTTCCTCCGTCATACGATACATTAAGCTGTATACCCATAGTGTAGATGGTATTCTCATCGTTAGGGTCCACACGTATCTGACCAAATACCCATCCATATGTTGCTGAATGTCTTTCCATAAAGGTCTTCATCTGGGCGGTAAGACCGCTTACCTGGGTCCAGGCTTCACCTGCATTGTCAGAACGGTAGATTGTGGCTCCCTTTATTACATTCTGCTTCTGTCTTCCATAGGAGTCCATGTCACCGGGTGCTGCTTCGTAGGCAATTTCATAGTTGTCAAGATATGCATATACAACATCAGGTTTTGAAAGACAGAGATCAATTCCTATTCTGCCCCTGTGTTGCGGAGCCGGCAACCCGTTGTTTATCTGCTTCCAGTTCTTTCCTCCGTCTGTCGATTTCCAAATGCCGCAGTGCCTGGTGGTTTCATATGTGCGGGGATCATTCCATTTCAGCCTCACACGCTCCCATGTTGTTGCATAAATAATATCAGGATTCCTTGGATCGAGGACAATATCAAAGACACCCGTATTCTGGTCAACATAAAGCACCTTAGTCCATGTCTTACCTCCGTCATCGGTCTTATAAAGCCCTCTTTCCTCATTGGGAGTCCACTCATGCCCGGTGGCAGCCACATATACTATATCGGTGTTTTCAGGATTGACTCTTATCCTTCCGATGGTATGGGTGTTCTCAAGTCCCATAAGCTTCCAGCTGTTTCCGCCGTCAGTTGTTTTGAAGACTCCGCAACCGGCATTAGAGCTTCTGAAGATGTTTGCCTCGCCTGTTCCTACCCACACTACATCGTGGTTGACGGGATCGATGGCAATATCGCCTATCGAGCCTGTTGGCATATCATCAAATACCGGGATGAAAGTTGTCCCCTCATTGGTGGATTTCCATACTCCTCCTGTTGCTGACCCAATCCAGATAAGGTAATTGTTACCTCTCGGTGATACAGATTCCACATCTGTACAGCGTCCGCTGATGTTTGTAGGACCGATATAGCTCCAGTTCAACTCTTTGAAAGGCGATTCCTGTTTAAGCAGAGTATGCTTTGCAAAGAGCTCTACCCGCTCGCGGCTGTCTGAAACAGGCTTTTTTGTCTGAGAAACAAGTTCCTGACCGGCAGCAATGAGTACGGCAATTATTATAACAGCAATTTTGATGAGTTGAGTAGCTTTCATAGATGCGGAAATTTTTGGTTTGCATCTGTAAAGATAAACTAATGTCATTATTAGTGTTTAAAACCTGCTTAAGAGTATATTTTGTTTCCGGCTAGGTCGCCTGTGGAAGCATGAATAGAAATTCAAGACCACCTGAATGGTGCTGTCTTGCAGTAATATCTCCTTTGTGCAGCAGAACGGCATTTTTTACAATGGCCAGTCCCAGACCAGTGCCTCCATCTTCTCTTGACCTGCCCGAGTCGATCCTGTAGAAACGTTCGAAAATCCTGTTAAGGTGCTCAGGAGGAACCCCGTGACCATTATCTGAATAAGAAAAGTGATGAAAGCCTGCTTCGGTCTTAAAACAGACGATGTTGATTGTGGTATTTTCACCGGCATAATTCACTGAATTTTCCACAAGGTTTTGGAATATTGAGATCAGCAAGGACTTGTTCCCTGATACCATTGTTTTACTTCCGGCTTCATTGACGAGTGTCATGTTCTTTCTTGCCAGCGCAAGTGCGAAGTTATCTTTTACTTCTTCAATCAGTGTGCTTATACCTATCTTTTCGAACATGTAATTACCGTTAGCCTCCTCAATTTTGTTAAGAGTGACCAGATCGTTAATAAGGATTGCCAGCCTGTTGGCCTGGATTGTGGCTTTTTCAAGAAATGTTTTTCTCCTGGACGGCTCAATTGCATCATATTCGAGAAGAGTTTCAAGGTAGCCGATTACCGACGTCACCGGGGTTTTCAGCTCATGGGCAAGGTTTGAGGTCATCTGTTGTTTTATCCTGCGGTTCTTCTCTGCCTTGGTTATGTCAGTTATTATTATCTCGAAACTCTTGTCAGCAAACATAATGCATCTCACTGAGAAGAACCTGGAACTTGCCGCCAGCTGAAATTCAGTTACCGGAATTTCAAAAGGAATTTTGTTGTCAGATACCTGTCTGTCAATGAATTTTTTAGCCGGTAAAAACTCATCCATAATAAGAACGTCGTTGGCAGTGGCATTGAGGTCATCCGAGATGAGGTTCAGAAACTGTGAGAACTGCTGATTGGCGAGGATAAGCTCTCTGTCGTGAGAGTAGAATGCAACACCTTCATTCAGTACACTAAGATGGCTGAACAGTTTCTCCCTCTCCAGTGACAGTTCGTCTCTCGTCCTGAGCAGGTTGTTGTATATCTGGGTAATTTCCCTCCCTATGGTTCCGAGTTCGTCATCAGGAAATGTATAACCAGGCTTGAAGTACCTGTTTCTTCCTGTCTCAATCGCAAAATCCCTTAATAAAGTAATTGATTTACTGAATTTATCAGAGATAACCAGGAGAAAGAACCAAACCACCATGAAGAGTACTGCCATGGCAATGAAATAGCCTGCCCCGGTTTTCAGAAGTCTGATAGTTCTTATGTCATAGATAAGTGCTGCCCTGAGAAAATAATTGTCAAAAGTCCTTGCGTAATAATAGTGCTTTTTACCTGTACTTTCTGACAGTCTGATCTCAGAACCCTTGCCGTCTCTGGCAGCCTCAATTATTTCAGGCCGGTCAATATGATTCTCCATTTCTGACCAATCTGCCACGAAATTGTCATAAATGACTGTGCCGTTGCGTGCTATTATAGTAATTCTAAGATCGTTATAAGGGAATAGTCTTATCAGGAAATCAATATTCCCAATGTTTTCTGATGCGGGAAGATTCCCGGTATTCAGATAAGCATCAGTAATATTTACGATGTCATCAAGCGAGGTATTAAGATTGGATATCCTGAAGTTCTTTTCCCTCTGATACTGGTAAAGGAGTGTAATAGCAGCAAATAGGGCAAAGAGCAGGGAATAGTACAGGAATAATTTGTTTCTGAATCTGTTTGTTGCCATAATAATCAGGTCTGTTACCTGTGTTTATTTGTATTAAACCCCTCATCGGTATTTACCCTGTACAAAAGTGGCAACTCAATTTTAACCAATTGTTACTACTGTATTACCTGATTGTTACCATTTTTATTCGGTTGACGTATGCTTCTCTCCTAAAAGAGCTAAATTGCGCAATAAAAGAGTTATCGCATGAAGAGAATTATTCTTATGATGTTTACAGTGACCTCATCATTGTTACTTTTTTCGCAGACATTTAACAACCCGGCCTTCGGCTTACTTACACCAGAGACTATGAGAGTGGTGGGAGTAGAGTTTACCCGAGGCAGGCTTGTAGTGAGTCTCTCGGTGGAGAACCGGATATCAGGAGGTTACTTCTGCGCTGACAAAAACACTTTTATAATATTGCCTGACGGTTCCCGGATAAAGATGGAGAGATCTGAGGGAATTCCTGCTTGTCCTGATGTTTATCGCTTCAGAAATATTGGCGAGGTTATAAACTTCAGGCTATGGTTTAATGCGCCACCTGAGGTACCAGGGTGGTTCCACCTTATCGAGGAGTGTTCTGACAACTGCTTTTCGGTATATGCCATCACCCTTGACAGTGAGCTCAATGAGGCTATTGAAAGGGCATACATACTGGCAGAGACCGGACAGCCGGCAGAGGCCGGTATTCTATTCAGGGAGATACTGGCCGGTATGGAGGGCAAGAGACATGGAATAGAGGGGGCATTGTATTCGAATATTGTAATTATGTCGTTGCGTGAAGGTAACGAAGAGGAGGCAGCGAGATGGTACAGAAGAATGATTGAGACTTCACCTCCTGAAGTGGGCAGATACGTTGATAACCTGGCTTCCAGAGGTATTAAGTGGTGAAGATTGTATCTGAAAAAGAGAAGAGAGGCTTCCTGCAGTAAGGAAAGCCTCTCTTTCTTATAAGTTAAACCAGGCTTGTTATTTTCCGAAGTTGAAATCGAGGCCTACCGCGATTATCCATGTTGCCTTATCGTAGGTCTCTTTTACCGGAACCGGCATTGCACCGCCAAGGAAATAGTTATACTCCTTTTCTCCGAGGTCATAGACAGTATATGCTCCACCAATGTTAAGGTCGATCATGGGAGTAATACTGTAGCCTATGCCACCTCCGAAGGAATTTGTGTTTGTGCTGTACCTCTGGTCGCTGATATAGTTTGAGTTAACACCGGTGTAGGTTCCGAGCCATCCGGCACTTGCCCTTAGCTTGTCGTTAACTGCGAACTGAGCTCCGAATGCCAGCTCCTTGAAGTTTTTATCTATCATGTTGACATTGATATCTGCACTACCATCGTAATCAACCTTGTCATCAAAATAGAGGTTAAAGCTTCCCGTAAGCATAACACGGTCTGCAGGCTTATACTCAAATCCCATAGCCAGCAGTGCGGGCATGTCTGCGATCACCTTCTCCCCATCGATGAAGATACCACCTCCCATACCATTGTTTACTTTGGTAGTGAGCTCCAGTTTGGTCTGGAATTCATACCTGAAAGAGACGTTCAGGTTCTCTGACAGAGTGAGATTGGCGCCTATAATAGGAGTAATACCTCTTCCGGTTTGCTCCACATCCACTTCAGTATCCTGTGTTTGTCCCGCCAGAGCTGACATCTGTGCACTACCTGCACCGAAGACAGGAGCTGCGCCGCCGAGGACTGCCTGGGCATAGGCAATGGTTGCTGTTCCTATCTGTTCCGCAGTCTGACCTGCGGCACCCATTATGGTCTGAATTGTTGCTATATCTGTCGGAGTAAGGCCAACTGTTCCACCATCGGTAAGAAGAGTTGCTCCACCTCCTCCTGTAACTATCGGATCGAGTCCCGCATAGTATAAATTTGCTCCGGTCTGTAGTGCTGTAAGAGTAGTGGCCCCTGAGGTGAAGAAGGTGCTTGCCAGAACCATCGAACCATCATAGGCCGATCCAAACGCCTGGTAGGTCGGATTGATTCTTATATCCTTGATATAACCGGTGGTTATGTTTTTGGCTGTTACAAGCCTCATTCCGGCTGCCAGTGAAACATAATCATTCAGCTCGAATGAGAGATTTGCCTGATACCCGAAATAGATCGAAGAGCCTTCAAAGAATATGTCAGCTGAGTACTGTGTTGTGGGTATATCCTGGATACTCAACAGCGGAGGCAGGTCTGCCACCATCATCTCAAACGAAGGAAGGCCTTGTTCATATTTCGCACCGCCGCCACCCCCTATAGGATTGAAGCCGGCAGAGAATGCAAATCTGCCCATCTTGTAAGCGGCATACACACTGGGGAACAGAGGTGCGCTTACGGTACCGGGATATTCCTTCGGTGAGCCTGACAGGTATGGGTAGTTGCTTGTAATTGCCCTTGACTGCCCTATGGTCTGATTACTGACAGAGAAATGAAATCCGTCATTCAGTTTTGTCAGGCCTGCCGGATTGTAGTAGACTGCATCGATTGCCGTCGAAGCATTCCGGCTCTGAAGTCGTGCGTAAAGGGCACTCTGGTTTGTGTTTGTTACCAGGCCTCCTGCAAACAGAGTTCCGGCAAGAGATGCTGAAACAATAAACATGAACAGCTTTTTCATAGGTTTCTTGGTTTTAAGTTAACACAACCGGGATATATTGTGCCATCATGGTCACCCTTCCCCCCCGGATCTATTATTTACTATGCTCCTCCCAATGGTTCAGGGAAAAACAGGTTAAATGTATGCAAAAATTTCATTTATGCAACTTCTGCATTATTAACATACCCCTCAAAGAAATGCAGTGATGCTGTAAAAAAAAAGACCGGTACAGAATTACTGCACCGGCCGGTATATAATGTTTATGCCTTTATGATGGGACACTACTGTATAACCCTGATACTTACCTCCAGGTCAAAGTTGTCGCTTATCATGTTGTCACCCAGGCCCTGAAAAAACTTGCCTGAGCCATATCTGATATTATATAATGTGCGGTCGACGGTTACTTTGGTGCTGAAGGTATCTCCGTTTCTCTTTACTGTGAAGGTTACCGGTTGGGTAATATCCTTAATGGTGAGATTTCCTTTAACCAGAGCCTCATCATTTGCAAAGGGCTCACTGCCTGTGATCTCAAGCTTTGAGGTGGAAAATTTATCGGTGCTGAAGAAATCATCAGACTTCAGGTGAATAAGCAATTTGTCTCTTGACCCGCCTGAGAGATCTTCATTGGTCATGCTGTTCATGTCTATTATAAATGACCCCTTGACTATACGGTTATCATTCACAGTGAATTGACCTTCTTTAAGTGATATTTTGCCGTAATGTTTTCCGACTATCTTGCTGCCTGTCCAATGTAGAACAGAATTGTCTGCGTCAGCCTTGAATTCCTGAGCCGACATTGAAGTTACTGCTGCCATAGCTATTAGTATTATAAGTTTAAACGTTTTCATCTTTAATCTCTTTTTAAAGGTTATATTGTTTGTCATCTGAATATTATAACAAGCCCGGAAGAAAAAGGTTTAGCCCGGAAGAAAAAAAGAGTCGCAAGTCTTTAATTGCAGTTAAGATATGGACTGACGATATTGTTTTCGCGTTTATTCCGCGCTCATAATCAACTCCGATTTTGTCAACCGCGAAAAGCTGTCAGTCGTTGATTACGGGCCTTGTCTCCCTTACAAATACTCTTGTATCACGCTTGAACCGGTATTTTTTTCCTGCTGTAAGCAAAGCCGGAAAAGTAAGCCTTGTACCATCTTCAGCTACTGCCTCACCTGAAAGAAGGATGCCTATTTTGCCTTCCAGATCAATATTGCCTCCGGAGTCAGGTTTTACAATCTCCCCGTTTTCGAGCCACTGCCGCAGTTCTCTCTTGTGCCATTCGTTGAAAGGTTCCTGTTTGCTGAGAATGTTCTCGGCAAACCTCACGTAAGCGAAATTCCATAGTTCTTCAGTCAGTAAATCAGACTCTTTCATTATCTGACGCATCTTTGCAATAGTAATGAAAAGCGTGGTTACCGGAGTTTCAGCAATCACGGTTGCTGTTCTGGGTAGTCCGGAAAGCACCAGCATCTCTCCAATAACCGACCCCGGACCAAGAAGGTCTACTTTTTCATTATCTATATTGACGCTTACCTGGCCATGTATTATAATAAACAATCCTTCATCAGTCGTATTTTCCTTAACCAGTACCTCACCTGGTGAGAACATTCTGTTTTGCATCGCATTTTCGATCTTTGAGGAGATCCTTCTGTTCAGCCTGTTCATCCAGGGGATCTCCCTTAGCAGGTCTGATGGTTTTGGAATTTCGAGGCTGGGAGGAGAGTCAACCAGTTTCTTCATTCTTTCTTCGACTTTAGAGGTCATTTTTTCAGCCTCACCTGAATCGAGTCGTCCCTTGTTAAGAAGTTTTTCTATGGTCCTTTTCTCATGATTAAGAACCGTTCTTATAGCATACCGGGTGGTTACGGCACTGTAAATTTCGGGGTACGAATTGCGGAGGTTCCTGAGAAAGGTCAGTCCGTGTATACGGTTTTCATTTATCTCACTTTCGAGCATTTCAATATCATCCTGGCTCAGATCAGTACCGTCACCCTCGCTGCTAATAATTATGTTTTCAAGCAATTTAAGACTCTCTTCCTGGGCAAGCACGAATCCTCTTGCCGCATCATAGCTGATAGCCAGTCTGTCAAGGAAGAGTCTTCTTGCAGGAGAACCTATTATTGCCATATTCTGTATCCTGCTCAGCAGCTTTGGTGTTTTCCACTCTTGTTCCAGATCTTTCCTCTGAGATAGGGATATTAATCCACCTTCATCTATAATTTCATTTATTGCTTCTGTAAGTTTTCTTACAGCAACCGGTCCCAGCATACCTTCTTTGAACTGTCCCCAGTAACTGCTTTTTTCTTTTTCAAGAATACGCATCCTGGTTTCGGCTATGGCACTTTCAATTTTGATATTGCCATTATTATCTGTCTGAGGCTGGTCGGGGAGGTATTCAGCTACTTTGTTCCAGTTAGCCCTGTTAAGGAACCGGTCTTTCTTCGATTTTACCAGTGCCGTTTCTGTACTCTGTCTCAGAAATCTGTTGGCCGAACTCATCATCAGAGCTTTGGCAGGGGCTATACGTGTCAGCCCCAGCCGGTTGAGAAGAGACTTAATTGTCGTTGCATTAACCAGCAGTGTCAGTGTTACGATCCCGGCGGTAAGGAAGAGAAACTGATCGCGCAGCTCCTGTGGAATGGTCTCTTCTCCTGCAACAATAAGGGCCAGGGCCAGGGCTATGGCACCCCTCAGGGCACCCCACCAGAGCACATAGCTGTTTTTCCTGGTCAGTCCGTAGCCTGCCTTTTTCATAGCCGGGAAAAGCAGCAGTATAACTATGGCCCTCACAACATGAATGGCCAGGTAAATGAGTATAAGCAGGATGATGTTGTTAAGGCTGATCTTGGCCTGATTTGAGATTATCACACCTACGATAATAAATATCAGCGTGTTGGCAATAAAGGCCGCCAGTTCCCAGAATTCATGAAGGAAATGTTCCACTTCCGGACTGATTCTTGTCCTTCCCATACCTGCCATTAGCAGGCCCAGGGTGACAACACCCAGTACTCCTGACACATGGAAAAAGTATTCGGCCACAAAGAATGTCAGGTATGCAGCTGCGATAATGACTGTTATTTCAATCATCGCATCATTAAAGACCTTTTTCACCCAGCTTATTGCTATGTATCCGAATATCAGGCCTGTAGCTGTGCCGCCCAGAGCCACCTTAAGAAACTGAAGCACGGGCTTGCTTTCTGCACCCATACCGGTAACCACAGCTAAAAAGACCATAAACAGAACAATCGCCGTGCCGTCGTTCAGCAGCGATTCCCCCTCAATGAGTGTGCCCAGCTTCTTGCTTGCCCCCAGTTCTTTCAGCAGCGATACGACCGCAACCGGGTCGGTGGCACTTACCACTGTCCCGAACAATAGTGCAAGGGCCCAGTTCCATCCGGAGAAACCGAACCCGCTATAGTTTATGAACATAACAAAAGCACCTGTAAGAAGCAGTGCAACTATGATACCTGGTACTGCAAGCATAAAAGCGTTTGCCGATGTCTTCTTGAAAGTGTGCAGGTCCATGGCAAATGCTGCCTCAAAGATAAGGGTGGGCAGGAATACAAACAGAATAATATGCGGATCGATATGCCCTGCCCAATCGAGCGCGCTACCGAGAAAACCGATGTTGAGTGAAAAATTTCCGATATTGATAAGACCGAACCACCCGAGCCTGTTCATGGCACCCAGCGCCAGCCCGATTACCAGCAGCGTAACGGTATAGGGCAGGGGACTCTTCCGCAACCAATGTCTTGTACCGGCCCCTATAATCAGGGCAATTATTATAAACAGCAGCGGGTACATATTCTCCGTGTGTCCGCCGTCATGGTCCTCCTCTATATGGTGTGCTGTTTCATCCGTAGTCTGCTCTGCAGCAGTAATACCGGGGGAACCGGGGGGAATGACGGATGATTCAGATGCCGATACTTCTGCGTTGGTAAACATGCAACCGGAAAGGCAGGTTTCGGTTCCGGCACAAACTAATTGCACTCCGGCGAATAAAAGTGCCAGAAGGAGGGTGGCTGTGACATTATTTCTCATATACGGCAGATGGCTGGTTTAGGCCTTTAACAGTGCTAAATATATGAAAAAAACCGATTATAATGGCACATACTTCGTGTCACGGCCTTGAACCTGCAAAGAGCATGTATCTCCTGCGTTTCTTCAGAAGGAAAATGTTCAGCCTTACATTGATTACGTAGAATATCCTGAATGCCAGGCTATTGAGCATGCCTTTCTTTTTCAGGTGTCGTAAATATGATCGGTAATTTCTGAAGCCGTCAATAACTTTTGGTGTCAGATCGTCTGTGGCCTCCACTTTAAGTCCTGCCTCTTCAAAACCTTTTTTGTACTCTCTGAGTGTCCAGTGGTTAAGCGACATTCTATTGGTAAATCTGCCGCGCTTCTCTGAATCACTGACATCTGACTTCAGTATGTCTGCTATCAGGAAGCGGCCCCCGGGAGCCAATACCCTGTACACTTCCCTTAGAAATGCCTGCTTGTCAGGGTAGTGGAAGGCACTCTCTATATTGATAACCACCTCAAATGAGTTGTCGTGTACTTTCTTAAGCCTTTGCGCATCATCTACCAGGAAGAACACGTTACCAATGCGTCTTCTCTGCTTCTCCCTGTTTGCAATAGCTATGTTTGGACGGCTGATGTCAATGCCGGTAATAAAGCCGGGGCGATACTTCTCTGAAATGAATTTAGTCTGAACACCGTTGCCGCATCCTATCTCAAGCACTGACCTTCCTTCTATGGGCAGTACATAAGACATGCAATGATTTGTCAGGTTTTCCTGGGCCTTATGAAAATCGTCATCAATGTCTTTGTAGAGTGGATAATGAAGCATGGTGTATTCATCTCTCAGATGGTAGAGGGCCATGTTCATTGATTTGTAATAATGTTTAGAAGAGAAGCCTGACCTGATAAGCCTTACAACCAGTTTTCCGATACTTCCTCCTTCGTGAATGACGGCGCCCATTCGTAGTTTGGGTTGAAATTCCGGACCAATATATTAAAAAATGTTAAATTGTTATACTTTGGAGACCAAGATTTTCATCTGACTATCACTGATGCGAGAATCTGTATCCTACCCCTTTGACAGTTTTAATGTAACTGTCTCCTATTTTTTCGCGCAGTTTCCTGATGTGTACGTCAATAGTACGTTCCCCCACAATTGCCGTACTATCCCATATGCGGCTGAATATCTCCTCCCTGGTAAAAACCTTTTCCGGTTTTGACATCAGCAGGTTGAGAAGCTCGAACTCTTTTTTCGGAAGCAGCATCTCGCTGCCGTCGCATACAATCATATACCTTTCTCTGTCAATTACAATACCTGTATTCTTGCTGTCGGCCGGGAGTGCCGGTATTTCAGTAACCGGTGTGAAAGAGGCCCTCCTCCTTAACAGGGCAGCAATCCTGCTCAGTAATACCCGTGGCTTTATGGGTTTGGAAACATAATCATCAGCACCGGCAGTGAAACCGGCAATCTGGGAGTAGTCTTCAGCCCGGGCGGTAAGAAAAAGCACAAGGGTGTTGTCGAGTTCTTTATATCTTCTTATCTCTTCGCAAGTCTCAATGCCGTCCATTTCGGGCATCATAACATCGAGTATAACGAGGTGGGGCCTGGTTCTGAGGGCTGTTTCTATAGCAGCACGGCCATTTGTGTCTGAGAAGACTTCATACCCTGCTTTCTCCAGGTTGTAACTCAGGAATTCAAGTATGTCAGGTTCGTCGTCAACCAGTAAAACCCTGTATTTGTTCTCCTTTTCCATGGCTCATCATGCTGCAATATTTTCTCAGCCAAGATATAAAGTTGTAATGGCATCAAGATTAATTTAAGGTTAAGGTATCGTTATGGTATTGTTGATTTGCAGAAAGGACAAAACCATTTCATTTTGTGATAGTTATGTCAAATATGGTTTTCAGGGGCTTAACAAATGTGTAATAAATTCATAATAAACAGGTAACATACATATAAATTACCCGGGGTACTTTTGACCTATGATAATGAAAACAAATTTACCTCATGTTCATTAACAGGTCAGTCATTTCGATTATTGCATTACTTCTTCATTTGATCGTTGTAAATACAGCAGCTCAGACAGGCTCGGTAAAGGGCAAGGTTACCGATAACAAAGGAGAGATATTACCCGGAGCAACTGTTCATATTGATGGAACATACAAAGGTGTGCTTACAGATTTCGATGGTAACTATATACTCGATAATATAACCCCGGGTGAAGTAACATTGATATGTTCTTTTATATCATACGAGCCTTCAAAGAAGAGTGTTGTCATTACTTCAGGCAATGAACTTCAGGTCGATTTTGTATTGTCTGAGGCTGCGATAGGCCTCGATGAGATTCAGATAACGGCAAAAGCAAACAGGGAGTCAGAAAACGTCTTGCTTCTGGAGCGAAAAGAGGCAATAGTACCCAAACAGACAATCGGAGCCCAGGAACTATCGAGAAAAGGTGTCAGTGATGCCGAAGGAGCTGTTACAAAAGTTTCAGGAATATCGAAACAGGAAGGAGTAAAGAATGTCTTTGTACGCGGTCTGGGTGACCGGTATAATCTGACAACACTCAATGGCTTTGCAGTCCCGTCTGAAGACCCTGAATACAAAAATATCTCTCTTGACTTCTTTACCAATGACATGATACAGGCCGTCAATGTGAGTAAAGTTTTCTCTGCCTCTGTAAACGGGGATGTAGGAGGTGCACTGATTGATATCAGATCGAAAGAGCTTGTTTATGACAGGGAGCTTGAAATAGGAGTTTCATCATCTCTGAACAGTCAGGTTGCAGGTGTTAACTTTTTCCTCCCTGAAGGAATTGGCAGGTATGGT
This sequence comes from uncultured Rikenellaceae bacterium, assembly GCA_964568875.1. Taxonomy (GTDB): domain Bacteria; phylum Bacteroidota; class Bacteroidia; order Bacteroidales; family VadinHA17; genus SLNP01. The sequence goes on from CAZMSH010000029.1 coordinate 28,242, forward strand.
TATTCCAATGCTTCATTCGGTCCGTATGAAAAAATTACCGAATACTCATTCAACACATCCATAGATCCTGTTGAGAAGGGTGCTCCATACAACAGTTCTGTCTCCTTTAACTGGGGAAAAAAGATATTTAACAACCACAGGTTTTACCTGGTAGGAGCCTTCGGTAACGACTATCACTATGAGCAGGGGGTCTCAAGGGAGATAACTGCTACAGGAGCCGATAATCCTTTTCGTGATATGACCTATGTAAGGTATATGCGAAATTCCTCGCATCTTTTAATGGGGAACCTCGAACTTAACCTTAACCGTAAAAGATTATCGTACAACTCATTGTATATACATACAGGTTCGGCTTATGCTGCTGAATTCTACGGCAGGGACACTGAGACTTTTCAGATCGCGGAAGACTATAATTCAGAAGGAATGGTAAGGCGGTACCAGATAAATGATAATACCGTTTTTGTAAACCAGGTTGTATTGAACGGAGATCTTTCTGAAAGAGTAAGATATAGTGCCGGCGCTTCACTGAACCATGTTATCGGCAAGGAACCTGATCGCAGGATTTTTCAGTTACCATCGGTTGGAAACGGAAACGTTCAACTGGCCGTTGCTGAATCAAGAAACCAGAGATTCAACAGTGAAATAACCGAAACATCCGTTATTCCCCGTATCAATTTGCGATACAGTTTATCATCTGATAGTGAGTCAGGCTCTTTCATCGAAATTGGATACAACTCAAAAATCGGTATCAAAAATTTCTCAGCGCCATTCTATAACCATATCTGGAACCCGCTAATGACCGTGCCGGTTTTTAGTCTTGACAATGTCATGCTTGATCCCTACTTCAATCAGGAAAGCTTAACCGGAAATATGTTCAGAATGGAATACTATAATGACATGTATAGTGTACTCAAGCATATGCACGGTACATACGCTGACCTGGTTTATCAGCTGGGTAGTAAAACAACGCTGAATGCCGGACTAAGGGCTGATTACGTGTTTACCAAAATTGACTATGAGGTCAACAGAGGGGCAAGTATAGGATCTGATACAATAAACGGACTTCTTGTTTCTCCAAGCTTTAATATCAGATATATACATAATGACAGGAACCATTTGAGGTTGGGTTCCAGCCGTACCTTTACCCTGCCGCAGGATAAGGAGATATCTCCGTTTATTTACCTGGGATTCGACGGAAATGACAATGGCAACCCTGAACTTGAGATTTCTACAAACTACAATTTTGATGTAAGATGGGATTTCTTTATATCCGGCAGTGAGATTTTCTCACTTAACGGATTCTATAAATACATCTTAAAGCCCATTGCAAGGGTTGACCAGGGAAACTCTGCCGGCCTGAAAACTTTTGACAATGTGTCTGACCATGCCGTTGCAGCAGGTGTTGAGGCTGAACTGAGGAAAAGAGTACTGTCGATAGCCGGAAGACATAATATTAACTTTGGGATAAATGCATCATATATCTATTCAAGGATTAACCTTGATCCGGTCTGGTTCGTCCAGAATACAACCTCCACCCTTGAAGGAGCAGCGCCATATATTATTAATGCAGACCTCACCTATAGTATGGTCTCTGGTTATTTCTCGATAACATCGGCTCTGGTTGTTAATTATTTAAGTGATAAGGTGCATACAATAGGTACCCGCGGTTACAACAATCTTATTGAAGAGAGTATAACAACACTCGATTTTGTCAGCTCGGTACGTGTAAACAATAATATTGCAGTCAATCTTAAGGCCAGGAACCTGCTAAACCCTGAATACAGGCTTACCAGGAAAGGCGCCAACGATGATATCAGCATACCCGGTGTCGTAATACGCAGCTACCGCAAAGGCTTGCTGTTTGATATAGGAATAACCGTTAAGCTATAAGAGGTCAATGCAGGGTCAGAGCACCAGGTTCCAATATTAAACTCTTAATATTTCTGAAGCATAAACTTAATGGAAAATTAGTATTGTATTAATGTTCAAGTATTTTACTACTACTACTTTAGCAGCGTAACTTAAAAGAAATATAAAATGAAAAAAGCAGTTTTAAGCCTGGCAATTATTGCCCTGATTTTAGTGTCATGTGAAAAGAATGGATCTGATAATCCTGATCCGGATAATAATTTACTGAGCGGTGATATTTCCACCGATGTAACCCTCGATGCAAACATTGAATACAAACTTACAGGAGCGTTGCAGGTGATAAACGGAGGTACACTGAGGATTCCTGCCGGTACTGTTATTAAAGCCGAGAAAGGTTTTAACAAGTATATTCTTGTTGAGCAGGGTGGGAAAATATATATTAACGGAACGGCCCAGGATCCTGTTTTAATTACATCCGCAGCAGCCACTCCTAACATAGGCGACTGGGGAGGACTGATCATAAATGGCAAAGCAAGGATATCAGGCCCTGATGGTGTTGTCTCCACAGGTACTACTGAGATAAATCCTTCAGTAATCTATGGTGGCGAGCTGGACAGCGACAATTCGGGTGAGATTCAGTATCTGATACTGGAGTATACCGGAGCTAAATCATCGGCCGATATTGAACATAACGGGTTAACCCTAAATGCAGTTGGCAGTGGTACTATAATTGAGAATATCTATGTTAAGGATGGAGCCGACGATGGTATAGAGTTTTTCGGTGGTTCGGTTAATGTAAAAAACCTTCTTGTGGTTAATTCTGAAGACGACATGTTCGATGTTACCCAGGGATGGATCGGTACACTTGATAATGCTTATGGTGTATGGGAGTCAGGTTATACAAGTACCGAAGGCGACCCCAGAGGTCTCGAACTTGACGGTAACCTCGATGGAAACACTCCTAATGACGTTCGTCAGTCAGACTTTATCTGTAGAAACATCACTGTGGTTAACAACTCTTCGTTCACCATGCAGGATGCCGTTAAGGTTCGCCGTGGTGCAAAGGCATCTATTACCAACCTGCTTGTAAAGGGAGGATCATGCACCGATCTTATCGACATGACCGATGGTAAGGGAAATGGGAATCCGGCAACAGTTATCGAATACAAAATTGATGGTGTAACTGTTGAAGGATCAGAAGTGAAGAATCCCGGCGCAGCTTCAATATCTGTCAACTCTGCTAATACCGGTGCAAATACGTCTGTTTTTGCCTGGACCGGCTATACCTTCAATTAATCAGTTTTCAACATATTAATGGGCTGTCTCAAATGTGAAATTTGGGACAGTCTTTTTTTGTTGCGGGCAGATATTATTGGTTTCCAGATACAAACCATCAATGGATTTGGCGAAGTACGGAATCTTGGTTGTGCCTGGCGTTCCAGAACAGTAAATTATTTGTGATATTGATTGATAATCAGATTTTTGACTGCATTTATAATTGCATTTATAACTAATTGTATTATCTTTAGCCAGACGAACCTGAAATAAGGGAGTAGAATATTAATGTATTGACTATCAACTATTAATTATTAACTATTGACAATTTACTATTAACTATGAAGCTATTTTCATTTGTATTTATACTTGGGTTGGTTGCGGTGTCTGCCATGGCACAGCAGGGCCAGATAAGGGAAGGGGAAGACGGACTTTATTATGATGATCAAAACAAGCTTTTCACCGGAGTGCATAATGAGTATTATCCAGACGGCAGCCTTAAAATCGTAATGCCTGTCAGGAAGGGTGCGCTTCATGGAGATGTGGTTATTTATTTTGAAAACGGAGCCAGAAATGAAGTAAGGGCATATCGCTCAGGTAAGATGCATGGTACCTGGACTACCTGGAATGATGAAGGGGTCAGGCTCGCAGTGGCTAATTACCATAAGGGAGAGAAAAATGGAAAATGGTATATCTGGGATGATACCGGAATAAAAAGGTATGACATGACGTATAGAAAGGGAGAGAAGGTTGGCACCTGGTATATGTGGGACGAAGGCGGTTCTCTGATAATGGAACGATCGTACGAAAAATAAATAAAAAGAGGCTGTCTCAAAAAGGCAGCCTCTTTTTTTTAAATAACTGAATTCTGATTTTATCTGTTTTTTGCCGTCAGATTTTCAAGACTTATTTTTAACTGATCTCCTGAAGACTTGGCTTCGAACGAGTTGCTGGCCGTTTTGTATGAGATCATTGTTGTTGAAATCTTATATGAACCAGGTGTAACAAGGAGTTCGAAATTTCCTTCAAAGTCAGTATAAACTGATGCCTCTGTCTCTTCCAGTTTTACTAGCACGCCTGCCAGTGCTTCACCTGTATCTTTGTCAACTACTGTTCCTGTCAGTGACACCATTTCGGTATTATCTGACGCTTTGTTGTTTTTCTTTGTCTTGTCCTTATCTCCGTTTGAAAAAGCCGAGGTGGCTGTGAGAAGAAATATAACAGCTGCTGTTAAAACCTTTGTTTTCATTTTATCTAAGTTTTGCCTCAAAGGTAAGGCTGCCATATTACGCCTATATTAATTACTGTTGATCTTTATATTAATATTGTGTTAAGGAACCTGTCTACCAACCCGGTGTGAAGTTAACGCCGAATGTGCCGTTCAAAGGACCTGTGCCTCTTCTTACAGGAACCGCATAATAGGGCTCAAGCACGAGATACCCGAACAGGTTTATTCTCAATGATGCCCCGTAGCTGAATACCGGAGCCTTCTCTCCGGGGCCCGGATTGAACCAGTCGCCGGCAATGCGGCTACCTTTATCCAGTGCAAGTCCTCCGTCGATGAAAAAATTCAGGTCTGTAAAGAACAATTCCGACCTTATGAGCGAAATATTCTCAGGTCCTGTAAATGGTATCCTTAGTTCAGCATTGGCTACAAAAATGCGACTTCCGAAAAAGTTATCATAACCTATTCCTTCACCGGCAGTCTGTGCATTTGAATAGTAGCTGTCAGTTCTCTGGTACCCTCTCACCATCCATGGATATCCAATATAAAGCGGTGTGAGCAGGTCGTTTTCTCCCGATCCTCCCCATCTGCCGTAATTGTAGGATCTGAAGGCAAGAGTAGCCGGTCTGATCTGAATATATCTCCTGAAATCGGCAAGTGTGGTAAAGAAGTCTACTGCACCAAAGTATCTGCCTGCTTCAATACGGTACCTGGTTCCGCTTACCGGACCGGTCAGGCCGAACACACTGTTATCAACCACGTAGGCAGCATCCATCTTGTGCAAACCGAATCCGTCGGGTGATTCCAGCTTCTCACGATCGGTTCCGATGGGGTATCCCAGCAGATCGTAATATGTGCTGTAGAGATCGGTACGGTAACTGTATCGAGCCATCTCACCCGAAAACTCAACCCTGCGCGTTTGCGAGAAGGGGTAGAAAGCGAACAGTGAGGCCTTATCCTCGAACATTCTCGTGTATAGGAGATCCATCTTATTTACCAACACCGGTTCGCCTCCTATATTAAGTGAGTCAATTCCGAAAGAGACAGATCCGAAGTAGTAGGGTATATGTGATAATGAGGCACCCCACTTGAGTCTCCTTTTCTGATTTATGTAGGCCGCCATTCCTCCGAAATCATAAATCTCTCCGTTAAGGGCCAGTGAGGTGAAGATCTGGTTGTCACCGGTCATGTCTCCGAAGATGGCGCTGACACTGCCTGCCATTCCTGTTCCCATTCTTCCCGAAGCAACACCCACTGAGGTGTTTGAGAGGTAATCAAGTTTGAATTTCGGCCTGTAGGGAACAGGTTTGAACTCCGATACCGGGACCTCTTCCGAACTGAATTCCGATAGCAGCGAACTGTCAATGAGGTTCTGTGCAATATATTCTGCAGGTGGCAGGGTAGCAGCCATGTAGTCTATGTCCTGCTTCGATACGGGGAACTCCTTAAATTCATCACCACCGGCTGAGAAAATTGAGTAGCTCCTCTCTGAGTAGTATGAATATACAATATCACCGGTCTGGCGGGCAAGGGTTACAGCAGGCGAGTGTGCTGTAATGCCTGTTATCCCGCGCATATATTTTGTCATCTGAAAGATTGAATCAGACTCAGTGTCATATCTGTACAGATTCCTGAAGCCGTCACGGTCAGACAGAAAGTATATGCTCTGACCGTCGGGCGAGAAGAGCGGATTCATATTCCTTGCGCCTGTGAATAGTTCCGGCATCCGCTCATCTGAGGAATCGCTGACCTCAATAATGCCTATATTGTAGAAGTCATGGCGGAACCTCTGTGTCTGACCCGGAAGAGGTTTGTCAGTAACAAATGCAATCTGCTTCCCGTCAGGCGACCATGTGGGTTGCAGCTTTGCGTATTTGCTGTTTGTTAACCTTGTTACTTTTCCGGTTTCAACCTCATACAGAAATATATCAGAGGCACCATCCTTCATAGCCGACAAGGCTATGAATCTTCCGTCAGGTGACCATGAAGGATTGTTTATTGAAGGAAGCCCCGGAACATCTATCTCCTCAACGCTCCTTCGTCTTTCAACATTCATTATCACAAGCTTATTCTTACCCTCAGAAAAGACTACAAACGCAAAATGCTTACCATCAGGAGCCCAGGTTCCCGAAGACTCCAGAAAGCTCATGGCGTCAATCTCATTCCTGTTGATCCGGCTTGACAGCTTCCTGATTATTTTTCCGGTATTTGCATCGGCAAGGAAGAGGTCAAGAGAGAAGACGTCTCTTTCAGAGAGAAAAACAACATATCTGCCATCAGGACTGATAGAGGGGGAGAGATTCATCTTTCCCGCGTTCTTTCCAAAAAGTATCTTCCTTCCGGTCTGCTTGTCGATTGGGTCGGTAAGTATTGGTTTGTAATGGTTTTCCATGGCACTTTTCCATAGCCCCGAAAAAGTTTTATCGTCGAAACCCAGTACATTTTTAAAAGCCCTCTCATGACCCGATTTTGCTGTCTCCCTGAATAGCTTTATAATTGTTGAATCACCCCAGGTCTTGCCTATCATGGCAATTACCGCCTGACCATATCTGTATGGAAAATACTTGTAACTCCTGGTCATATCCCTGATAGTCGGGATGTCGTTGCTGAGTACAGCATCCCTCATCCACATAGCAGTATGAGGATCGACACTCCCTATTGAAAAGTATTCAGCCATACCTTCAACCATCCATAAAGGAAGGTTCGATATCCTCGACAGGTTCAGAGAATCGCTGCTGGTAAGAATATTGAACTGGAATGCGTGCACAAGCTCATGACCGATTATGTGGTCTGTCTGTGCAAATGAAGGAAACAGCGGCATAATCACCCTGTTCTTGAGAGCTTCAGTAACACCACCCACGCTCTCTCCAAGCAATCCCGACACAGCCGTGGTCTGCTGAAACTCGGCATGTGTTTCATACAACAGGATCGGATTCCTTTCAATGATAGTGTCACCGAAGATGGCCTGATGATGGTTGTACCATGCTTCGCTGCGACTGGCTATCATGTTCAGAACCGAGTCATTGGAGAGATAGTGATAGATCTCAAAATTAGGGGTCTGATAAACGTTGAAATCAAATACCCTGTATGAAGGTTTGTTCCTGCCAAAATACTGAGCCCCGGCAGGCATACTGATCATAAGCAGAAAGAGTATGACGGCCTGTATGGTTCCGGGGATAAAAGAAATGAAATATATAACCTTTTTCATAGTCTCCTCCTTTCTTACTACGTCTGTTTACAGACTTTGCATACTAAGCGTCTGACTCTCTGACAGATTATTCATCTGTCATTATATCAAGTCGTTGACATAAAAGAAACTTCAAAAAAAATGCCAAAAATTAGCAGGATATTATTTCATTTATTATTTGATTCAGGTTTTATTTCGCACACTACGACCTGTTTCCTGTCAATCTTAAATTTGAGTTTCAGAATGTTGCCGGAACTCCTCTGGCGTGTGCTGATATCGGTTATAATATCTCTTATGATATAACTTCCGGTGACATCTGTTTTCATTTCAATCTCCACCTCTTCCTGGCTGTCACTGTGGTTGATTATGAACAGAAGCTTGCTGCGGCTGTTCTCCTGCAACCTAACTTCAACCTGCGATGATCTTCTCCCGTCAAGTGAAGTCACAAAGGGACGATCAATCTTTGCCCAGTCGGTCAGGTTAACAAAAAACCTGTCATTGAAGAGGTCGGGGTCAGGAAAGCTGGCCATTCCCAGATAGGTGCCGGCCAACATGGCCTGACCCTTGCCGAAACTGTTGCTTACAATGGCTGGCTGACCCTGGGGTGTTCTTGCCAGTACTTCAATATTTGCTTTCTCCAGGGGTTTCAATGACTCAACATGAAGCGATCCCTTGAGCAGGTCGCCTGCCTTCATCCCCGCCAGCGCCGGATGCTTTGTTGCTGTGACTGTCAGGGTAAGGTCTTCCCGCATCCTTATCTCATCCTCCCTCACTCCGAAAACTTCATGCAGACCCAGACCGGGAATTATCTCTGAAGCGTATCCTCTGTCATCGTTCCATGCCAGTCTGGCCTCGGCAAGCACATATCCGCCCTCCCTTACAAATTCGCTAAGTCCCCTGGCAGCCTTCTCGGTAAACATGACAGGGTAGGGCACAATGACCAGTTTATACTGTGAGAGATCATTGTTCTCGAGGTGTTCACGATGGATAAAATCAACAGGTATATTATGATTGGCAAATGACTGATAATACCCTATCAGAGAATTCGTAAGTGCGGACGGATAGTCGCGGCGCTGCATGCCGCCTACCATTTGTGTGAGCGGATTATAGACAATGCCTACCCGGGCCTTAACAGGTAACGATGACAGAAAAAGCTCCTGGTTGCGGTCTACGACAGCAGCCAGCTCACCTGCCTTTCGGGCACGGTCAGTAAGGGTTCCGTCAAGGTTTATAAGTCCGTACCCACCAGCCTCATAGCCTGAAGACATAGGATAGTAGGCATATATATTAATGCCTTTTGCTCCTTTGGCGATGGCCGACCAAACCCATATTCTGTGGTCATCAGCAGTTACAGGGTCGCTGATGAGAAGTGAAATGGTACCCAGCCCGGCCTGAAGCTCTCCTACATACCAGCCTCCCTTTTCGCGGTTGGCACTGCGTGTAAAATCCATGACCGTCCGCAGGGTTGTCACTGACCAGGCCCTGTCAGGATGATTGTGTCTGGGGTAAATAGATACACCATAATAGTCAAGTGGACGCGCCATCATAAAATCATCGGTGGCACCTGCACCGACGTGCGGTGACTGGAAGAGAGAGGCCCCGACAGCATGAGCCGTAATCAGGTGATCAGGGTCGCCTTTGCGCACAGCATCGTAGCGTGCCTGCATATCCTCCATAAGCTTCTCATATATAAAGGTTTTCCAGTCAATAAAGTCGGTGTAACTAAGAATTGTACTGAAGCGGGGAGGGTCAACCTGATCCCATCCGGTGAACCTACGGTACCATGACCTGTTGAGAGCCTCAATGGTTCCGTATTTGTTTTGCAGCCAGTTTCTGAATCTGGCTCTTGTACCGGGACAGAAGCAGAACTGTACATTGGGAATATAATCGAGAGATGCCCAGTTGATAATGTGTGGTTCGCTCCAGAGGTCCCAGCCATAAAGAGACGGATATTCTGAAGCTACCCTGGCTGTTTCGGTATAGAAACCAAGCACCGCTTCTTCCACATCATGATTGTCGGTACAGGCCCCCGGCGCAGCCTGGGGAAATACCTTGTCTCCACTCTGTGCCTCAAAAAGAGCATGCGGAAACTCTTCGGCAACCCAGTCAGGAGCCGAATCAACATATATCTGTATGAATACCCTCAGTCCAACCTCTTCGGCCAACCTCATAAGCAGACGAAGGTTGCCGAAATTGTACTCTCCACGCACTGGCTCACACGCTGCCCACTCTACCCATGTGCGCACAGTATTGAATCCCAGTGACTTTATCTGCTGCAGATCGCGCCGCCACTCTTCTTCAGAGTTATTATCAATAACCGAAAGCATCGGCGCCCTGGCCTTGCCTCCGCTGTACCATACCGAAAACGGGAAGAAGCCGGCTTTGTCGGAATTTGATACTACCTGTGACATAGCGCTGTCTGCCAGCGATGAAAACAGAATCAGGCAAAAAAGGAACGTAGAGTTTAACTTCATGACAGTAGGTTTTTTATGGAGAATAATGATTGCTGTAAAGTGCTTCTTTATACACGAATATAATACTTTAATTGTGACAATTGTTTCAGGTTGATACGAGATGTTTATTAAGGCCGTTTTGCTACATTTGTCTGAACTAAAAACCTGTCGAAAAAGGAGATCAGCCATGAATAGAAACTACTTTACTGTAATTATCGCGTTGGCATTGCTGGCATCGCTGACGGAATGTTCCACAACGAAGCCCCTGGTGACAGGAGACCCTTCAGGCAGAACCCCTTCTGCCGTACGTGAATTCAGGGCTGCCTGGGTGGCTACAGTAGCTAACATCAACTGGCCAAGCAAACCCGGCATTCCTGTTGAACAACAGAAGAAGGAAGCTCTGCAGCTGCTTGACATGCTCCATGACAACAATTTCAATGCTGTAATATTTCAGGTAAGGCCCCAATGTGATGCACTATACAAGAGCGATCTCGAACCCTGGTCTTACTACCTTACCGGTGAGCAGGGAAAAGCTCCCGATCCATATTACGATCCGCTTGAATTCTGGATTGAGGAGGCTCATAAACGTGGAATTGAACTTCATGCCTGGCTAAACCCCTACAGGGCTCATCATGTTACAGGAGGGCCGGTAAGTGATGCTTCGATTGTTAAGAAAAAACCCGAACTGGCACTATTTCTTGAGGCAGGTTACTGGTGGCTTGATCCCTCACTGCAGGGAACACAGGATCACTCCTACGAAGTGGTGATAGACCTGGTTCGCAGGTATGACCTCGACGGTATACACTTCGATGACTATTTCTACCCTTATCCCGATTACAATAATTTCAGGGATTTTCCCGATGATGCCAGCTGGGAAGCATATATGAGCAGTGGTGGCAAACTATCTCGAAGCGACTGGCGCCGGGAGAGCGTAAACACTTTTATCGAACGGCTGTACAAAGGTATCAAGGCTGAGAAGCCTCATGTCAAATTCGGGCTGAGCCCGTTTGGCATCTGGCGGCCATATAACCCTCCCGCCGTGTCTGGCTTTGACCAGCACGAGGTACTTTATGCCGATGCACGTCTCTGGCTTAATAAAGGATGGATAGACTACTATTCGCCACAGCTGTACTGGCCTATAGGGCAGCTACAGCAAAGCTATCCGGTACTGCTGGGCTGGTGGGCACAGGAAAATAAAAAGAACCGTCATCTGTGGCCCGGAATAAGTATCGACAGGTTCCAGGGAGACAGGGCAATTGATGAGGTTACAGGCCAGATAATGATTGCAAGGGGAATGCTTCCCAACAGTCCGGGGGTGATCCACTGGAGCATAGGACCCCTGATAATGTCGCCCTCGCTGGCAAAAGCAATGTCTTCAGGTCCCTATCAGAAACAGGCCCTGGTTCCTCCGTCGCCATGGCTTTCGGCAAAAACGCCTGCTGCTCCTGAAGTTGCGTTGTTTACGGTACTTGACTCGGTGAAGGTAACATGGTCGCACCCTCAAAGCGATGATATGGCACAGTATGTTGTCTACTACCGCTATGGGCCATCATGGAACTACAGTATCTTCGGCAAAGAAGCATTCTCGGCTGACATTCCGGCTTTTTCTGTCAACAGAACCCTCCTCAACACCATCGACCCCGAAACGTTCAACAGCATGGGTGACCTGCTTACCCCCCTTCAAAGCATTGCGGTATCTGCTGTTGACAGGTTTGGAAACGAAAGCCCTATAACAGAATACCCGGTAAACAACATCTCCCTGAGAAATGCCCCCTCTCTTGAGACGCTCCTGGCACGCTATCCGTCAGCCAGAAGGCCTGCCGCCTACAGGGCTCCGGCAGTCAAACCAGGCATCGATGTGCTTATTGAAGACCACATTGACCTGATAAAGGGTAAAAGAATCGGTCTTATCACTAACCCGTCAGCCGTGGGCTCAGATATGCGAACCACCCTTGATATTCTTGCTGGAACCAGGGGCGTTAATCTTGTGGCTCTTTTCGGAGCAGAACACGGAGTGCGTGGAGCACAGGAGGGACGCATAATACAGGAAGGAGAACCCGACCCGGTGACAGGAATACCCGTGTACAGCCTGTACGGCGACTCTG
>CAZMSH010000030.1:0-1439 GCA_964568875.1 uncultured Rikenellaceae bacterium
CTTCACTATCTTTCGACTTGAAGATCACCCCTGACCTGTTCAGATCGAGGATATAGGTAAATCCATCCTCCGCGGCCACCGCCTCATTACCAGGATCACCCGGTTATGGTGTAAAGGTACTGTCGGGCATGCTGCTGAATCCTTAAAGCATGGTTAAAGTCTCTTAATAACCGGTTAAATCAGCACTATAATGGATGACATTATCAGTTCAGCAGTTTGCATGCCTCAATTAAGATCCATAATATGATTTACACAACAATAATTATATTTTTGGATCGTAATATCTTATTTTTACGTGGTAACAGAAATATAATGACATGAGCGAACTGATAAACAACTCACAAAAACGAAAGGAACTTCTTAAGCATATGATACTGCAGCTACATTCGGGTGAAGCTCCCGAAGAGATTAAAAAGAGGCTGCAGGAATTGCTAAAGTCAATACCCTACGATGAGGTGGTCGAAGTAGAACAGGAACTCATTTCAGAAGGTCTCCCCGAGGAGGAGGTCTTAAAGTTCTGCGACATACATACATCTGTTCTTGAAGGCAGTATCGATCAGACTAAAGCTAAGCCGGTACCTGAAGGTCATCCGGTAGATACTTTCAAAAGAGAAAACAGGGAGCTTGAGCGCATCGCCGATGAAATGATTAAGCTGCTGAATGGCACTGAAGCCCTGATGGAGGACGAGATCGGCTTCTTCGTCCTGCGTTTGCGGGCAGGCCTTAACTCCCTCATGGATGTTGACAAGCACTATCTCAGGAAGGAATACCTAGTGTTCCCTTACCTTGAAAGCAAAGGAATTACCGGTCCCCCTAAGGTGATGTGGGGCAAGCACGACGAAGAGCGCGAGTTGCTTAAAGCAGCAATAGAAGCCCTTGGTTCCGTCACCAGCGTCACAAAAGAGGAGCTGTTATCGCTGAGAGACCTGGTGATCAAACCCGCCGTGCAGGGTATCTATGACATGATAATGAAGGAAGAGGAGATACTCTTTCCGATGTGCATGGACAAGCTTACCGATGAGGAGTGGTATGCCGTTTATGAACAGACGCAGGAATTCGGATATTGCCTGTATGATCCTCAGGTTGAATGGAAGCCTGAAGGTGTTGAAGTTTCAGAGGTAACATACGGAGCAGGCAAGAGCATCAGACTCTCGACGGGTTCATTTGAACCAGAGGAGATGGAGGCACTCTTCAGAACAATACCTATAGATATCACTTTTGTCGACAAAGACGACAAGGTAAAATTTTTCAGCCTCGGGCCCGACAGGGTGTTTACAAGAAACAGGGCAATACTAGGCAGGGATGTCCGTATGTGCCACCCGCCGGCCAGCGTAAATATAGTTGAACAGATACTCGCCGATTTCAAATCAGGCAAGGAAAGCAGCGCAGCTTTCTGGATCAACTTCCAGGGACGGTTCATCTATATCGAGTATTTTGCG
>CAZMSH010000030.1:1539-9467 GCA_964568875.1 uncultured Rikenellaceae bacterium
TCATGTGAACGGTTCTACAATCTCACAAACTCAACGCCGTTGGAAAGGGTGAACTTCACGAGTCCTGCAACCCTGGCAATATAGATGTCAGTTATTGTATAGGGCCCCCACTGAGATTCGAAATCCTTGAGTGCTAAATGCATACCCCCCTCGTCATACGTTATGGTACCAGCCGTTATCGTTTCAAGAAATTCAACTTCGCTCAGCAAGGGCTCCGTAGACACATAGGAACCATTGGATGCCGCCTTTTCAATCGATCCGAATTTCGTAGCTACCTTAATGACCTCCTCCTTCCCAAGGTCGCAGGTAAAAGACAGATCGTTGAGTGTAACTGTAATGGCATCACCGTAAGGATCAGCCACGGCATCGAGCCTCATTGAAAAGAGAGTGTTATAACTCGAGTTCCACTCCATATAGAGGCTTTGATTGCGCACAGTCTTCTTACCGAAAATCAGAAACGACGAACTTGTTTCAAAATCATATGAGCTGGTGAGGAAATCGCACCTATAGCTCTGGGTTATCTGGTTGTCATCTCTCATTATAAAACTCGACCCCACGGTATCAGAGACGACCCAGTCAAAACTTTCATAGCGAAGATCAACTGTTTCCGTAGTGCCCATGCAGCCGGCCAGTCCGACCAGTATCAGCAAGGTTGCCCATTTATTCATATATCGTATAGTTTTCGCTGTTCGACATAATGATTTTTATTACTCCTGACGTGAAGTTGTAATATAGCGAGTCGACATAAATTACGTCATACCGGGGAATTGACCATGAAGGAGTCTGCATGAAGAAAACATCCCGGTAGAGGGTGTCGTTCGCAACATACTCGCCAATTGTTCCATACGAGAAAAAATCTTCAAGGTCCTTCGGCAGGTAATAGTAGTATTTCCCTACAGATGCCTCAAAGGCAGTATAGTTTTCATCCGTGTTCGCAATGTAGAAAGTCATGGCCGGCGCAGGGTACGAAGGCGTCAGAGTGGTCTTGTTAAGCCTGAATTTCAGGGTCTCGCAGTATCCTGGGTAATCCCTCATCTCAGTAGTGGTGGAACGCGAGACATTGTAGTCGATGACAAGTCCTGCAGAGTGCTTCAGCCGAACTACCTGTCCATCGGTATAGGGAACCAGTGCCAGTTGCTCAGGTGTAAGCTCTCCCGCGTCAATTATCTTCGGATTTCTGCACCGGTCGCATCCGGTAATAAAAAGAAACACCAAGATAACTACTGTTGTAATTGTTGTTTTCATCATTAAGATATCTTCTTTTGAAGGTTGGTCATAGTTGATAACGGCAAACTACGTAATTAAGTATCATTGTCTGGCAAAGATAGCTCTTACATGCTAATAGCTCTCCATCAACGCAGAAATGGCTGCACCGGGCCCGCACCTGTGGCCGCAGGCTGCTAGTGACACCTCAACTGCGCACACAGTCGATACAATATCACTCCTGTTGACCTGACCCATATGTCCAACCCTGAAATACTCATTCTTTATTTCAGGAAGCAAACCTCCCGCAACTATTACATCCGTTGATGACATAGCTTTCAGAAAGGCTGCAGGCTCAACACCTGCCGGATACCTGGGTGCTGTAAGAGTATTGGCTGCATACTCCTCTTTCAGTGGCACCATTCCCAGTCCCATGGCTGCGATTGCCGCCCTGAAAGCCCTTCCTGTCCTTTCATGACGATTGAACCGGTTTTCCATCCCCTCTTTTAATATCAGTCCGAGACTCACCTCAAGAGCCGCTACCAGGTTGACAGCCGGAGTACCGAAATATGAGGGCTTCCTTTGTTCGTATGCTTCCATTATCGGCAGCCAGTTGCCCCAGTCGGCATAGTAGTTGGCAACGGGTGTCTTCCTGTTGCGCCAGGTCTCCATAGCCCTTTTAGAAACAACCAGCAGAGCCAGTCCGGGCGGCACGCCGATCGCTTTTTGCGACGCTGTCAGTGCAATGTCAATACCCCATTCCTCCTGAATTATTCTTTCACCGGCTACTGAGCACACACCATCAAGGATTGTTAACACGCCATACTTCTTACCCAGTTCTCCAATCGGCTTTGGATCAACCAGTACCGCAGTGGAGGTGTCTACGTGAGTAAAGGTCAGCAACTTGTAGGTGCCTTTTTTTAGTTCAATTTCTATTGCTTCCAAAGAGACTATACCCCCTGTCTCTGCCTTAAGTACCGTAACCTCAGCACCGTAGCGCTTCAACAAGTCAGCATATCTCTCTCCAAAATAACCTGTAGAAACAACCAATACCTTGTCGCCCGGTTCAGTCAGATTGGCACCGGCAATATCCATTGCCAGCGTTCCGGTGCCGGCTATAATAAAAGGCTGACCCGACGGAGCCATCCAGACCTCCCTCATCATTTCCAGGCTCCTTCCGAAAGACTCTATAAACGAGGGTGCCACGTGACTCGTAGTCGGTGCTCCCATTGCACGCATAACAGCCGGATCAAACTCTATCGGTCCGGGGATCATCAACAGTTTCCTTCCTTTCATCTGCTTGATTTTTATTCTTCAAAATTTGTTAAATAGATGCTTAAATATTTTACATATGATTCTGTAATCAGAAATTTCCTATGTTATGCTTTTTCAACAATTCAACCAGTTGTTTTTCTATATCCGGTTTCAAGGGCTGAATCGGACTGCGTGACGGACCGCCATACAATCCAAGATGATCCATCGCGGCCTTTAATGCAGGTACTCCCCACCTTGCAGTAACGGCTGCATTTACCGGTATCATCTCAAGCTGAATTGCCCGGGCGGCCGCCAGGTCACCTCTGTCAAATGCTGCGGCTATGGAAATACACTGCTGCGGAGCTATGTTTGCCAGCGCCAGAATGCCTCCCACTGCTCCCACTGTCAGCGCCGGAAGCAGAAATCCCGCCGATCCTGCAAGTACCTGGAAACCCGGTTTCGCCTGTCTTATTATATCTCCCATCTTAACAATATTGCCTCCGGAATCTTTCAGTCCCTTAATGTTCTCATGATCTGCTATGGTAATGATCTGGTCTGCCGTCATGTCGATTCCACTGTTGGCCGGCATATTATATATCAGCACCGGCACCGGCGATGCATCTGCTACTGCATGATAATGAGCCCTGAGGGCATCGGTGGTCATCAGTCCTTTATAGTACGACGGATTCAGCACCAGGACAGCATCAGCCCCTGCTTTTGCAGCTTCTCCAGTCAGAAGTATGGTTTCCCGGGTTGATTCGGCCCCGGTTCCCGCAAGCATTACTTTTTCAGTACCTATAGATTCGCGGGCAGCGTTGTAAACCCGTATCTTCTCCTCACGACTCAGCATCACGAGCTCTCCGTTTGATCCAAGAATCAGAAAACCGGCCAGGTTATACTGGCTCAGCATTTTGATGTTAAATGCAATGCGGTCTGCTGAGACCTCCTGGTTTTCAT
Source organism: uncultured Rikenellaceae bacterium (assembly GCA_964568875.1). GTDB lineage: Bacteria > Bacteroidota > Bacteroidia > Bacteroidales > VadinHA17 > SLNP01. The sequence goes on from CAZMSH010000030.1 coordinate 4,954, forward strand.
CGAACGATGTGGGCAGTGGAGGAAATATTCCTGATAGCGATATCATAAACTGACTGTTTTAATTCAGGCCCTAAAGCTACTTTAAAACGGTTTTAAAACCTAACACCAATAGTATATGTATTTAGCCTGTGGTGAATAAATTATTTGGAAATAGATATAATTGGTTCAATCTTTGCAGGAAATTACCGGACCTAACAATTCTACTGATGAAAAACCTAAAGGCATATTCCCTGATAATAGTTCTCATTATTGCCGTAGCTGCCAGCTCATGCAAGAAAGAGTGTGAAGAAATTTTCTACGAAGTCGAAAGCCTTGAAAATCTTTACGGCTGCAGCAACACAATGCGTGATATAGAAATTGACCTGTCTGATGACGCAGTTATAATAAGCTCACAATCAAGCTTCGACAGTATGATTGACGGTACTTGCAAACCAACTGTGGACTTCGGAAAGTACGACCTGGTAATCGGGAAGAAATCAACACCCAGCCAGGTAGATACTATCTATTATGAATACAAGCGTGATTGTCCTGATCAGGATCTCGTGCTGTCAGTAGAAATGATATTGGTACCCGGAACAGCCGTTGACAATGTCGTATTCCATTCCCTGATACCCAAGCTTGGCGACGAGGAGACTCTTCTGCTGAACGTGATAACCACCTATCCACAGAAGTAAAGCTCTGCAGGCCTGCTTATTTTCATAGTCAGGACCTGAACAATAGACCGTTAAACCACAAATCCTCTAAGTGGTAATAGTAGTTTCTATTCTCTGCATGAATTTTTTTGTGTAAGTTTACCATACCTGTTTATTCAGTATTGTTAACACAAATCTTCACGAAATGAAAAACTCTTTATTGACAGCAGGAATCGTTGTTCTGCTTCACGTAATAATTACAGGATGCGCCGGACCTGAGCGGTTTGATATAATAATCAGGAATGGCACCATCTATGACGGCTCTGGCCTTAAGCCTTATACAGGCGACGTAGCCATAAACGCCGACACCATAGCTGCAATAGGCAATCTCGAAAATGCAAGGGGAAAGAAGGAGATAGAAGCTACGGGACTGGCTGTGGCTCCCGGTTTTATAAACATGCTGTCATGGGCCGTTGAATCGCTTATAGAGGATGGAAAGTCACAAAGCGATATAAGGCAGGGTGTCACCCTGGAGGTACTGGGTGAGGGTGAGTCATGGGGTCCATGGAACGATGCCATGAAGGAACAATTCAAGGCAGAGCAGGGTGATGTAAAATATGATATTGAATGGACCACCCTTGGCGAATACCTTGAATTTCTCGAAAAGAAAGGAGTATCAACCAATGTGGCCTCTTTTGTCGGAACCGCAACTCTGAGGATATACGCTGTAGGATATGAAGACCGTGAGCCCACGTCCGCAGAGATGGATACAATGCGGATGCTGGTGAGGCAGGCTATGGAGGAAGGTGCCGTAGGTGTCAGCGCAGCGCTGGAATATGTGCCTGCTGCCTTTGCCGGCACTGACGAACTGACTGAACTGTGCAAGGCAGCGGCTGAATACGACGGTATGTATATTACCCATCTGCGGAATGAGGGTGATTATCTTCTTGAAAGTCTGGACGAAATGCTGGAAATTGCCAAGGAGGCCGGTATCAGGGCTGAAGTTTACCATTTCAAGCAGGTAGGACAGTCAAACTGGTGGAAACTTGATGAAGCTGTTAAAAAGATTGACTCAGCGAGAGCTGCCGGGTTATATATAACCGCTGATATGTATAATTATATAGCCAGTTCAACAGGTTTCGATATTCTGATGCCTGACTGGGTGCAGGAGGGTGGTTTCAATGAATGGGTAGCCAGGCTTAAAGATCCGGTTGTCAGAAGTCAGCTGGGTCGTGAAATTGAGAGGACGATTACTGCCAAAACCGGAACAGCCGACAAGATACTGCTTATAGGTTTTAATAATGATTCGTTGAAATATCTTACCGGAAAGAGCCTGGCTGAGGTGGCAGAACTAAGGGGAACAACGCCTGCAGAGACGGTAATGGACCTGGTGATAGACGATGGGAGTCGTGTGGGCGCCGTCTACTTCTCGATGTCAGAAGATAATGTAAAGCGGCAGATAGCGCTGCCGTGGATGGCCTTCTGTTCTGACGGCCAGTCTAACGCTCCCGAGGGTGTTTTCCTGAAATCAAGTACACATCCCAGGGCATATGGCAATTTTGCCCGCCTGCTTGGCAAATATGTAAGGGACGAAAAGGTAATACCCCTTGAAGAGGCTGTATACAAGCTGACAACATTCCCTGCACAAAATCTGAAGATAAAAAAGCGCGGCGCTCTCAAGACGGGTTATTATGCTGATCTGGCAATATTTGACCCTGTGACGATCACGGACAATGCAACATTCGAAAATCCGAGGCAATACGCAACAGGCATGGTCCACGTATTCGTCAACGGGGTGCAGGTACTCAAAGATGGTGAACACACAGGGGCCCTGCCGGGAAGGGTTGTCAGAGGTCCGGGATGGAAGGAGGTGACAAAATGAAAAGACTGTTTATTATTCTGCTGACAGCCGCTGCGATTCTGACCGCAGGGTGTAAATCAGACCATCAGCCTGTACCACAGGGCAATGAAATTATCCTGGGAATCTTTGGTGGAATGGGTCCGGAAGCAACCGCCGACCTGTACAGACTGATACTCGAGATTACCCCGGCAACTAAGGACCAGGAGCATATACCGGCGTTGATATTCAGCAATCCGCTGGTGCCTGACAGAATTGCTTCCATTGCTGACGGGGGAGAGAATATCAAACCATATCTCGATTTCAGTCTGAGAAAGCTTGAAGAAGCAGGCGCATCTTTTATTGCGATACCCTGCAACACTGTTCATTACTTTTATGACTATATGCAGGAATCGGTAAGCATACCGATTATACATATGATAAAGGAGACGGCCGCGGAAGTAGCGGGCAAATATCCTGAGGCCAGGAGGGTAGGACTGCTGGCCACAACGGGAACGATTGAGTCAGGCCTCTACAGCAGGGAGCTTGAGGTAGCTGGTTTTGAGGTTATAACTCCTGAAGATTCCATAGAGATCAACATGGTTATGAAGGCCGTATACGGCATAAAAGCCAAAACTGATCCCCAGGAAAATGAATATCTTCTTGCATTGGCAGGGCAGCATCTTGCAGACAGGGGAGCTGAAGTAATAGTTCTGGGCTGCACTGAAATACCCCTTGCATACAACCCTGCCAGGGTTGACCTGCCCGTGGTTAACGCCACCCTGGTACTGGCACAGAGGGCTGTTGACATGTACCGGAAGATGTCTGAGGAATCTGAAGGGAAATAGATTTTCAAAGAGACAGGAACTCAGCCAGCGCTCTTGATCAAATATCAATCCTTGATGCAGCGAACTGATATTCCTCCTGCCCGGTAGTCGGTATCCATATATGCAATGCTAGCACTGAAGAGCAGGGTACGACAATAATTATTGGCAACCGTACTTGACCTGTAGCCACCCCAGGAACCTACAGAGACGATTTTACCATCGGTTAGGTATCGTCCGCCCGCAAGGGTCAGTTTAAGATGTGAGGCAAATGCACCCGCTGCATTGTTGCTGTTCCATGTCATCCGTTCTTCATTCCACTCAGACTCCGTTGGTAATCTGTAACCGTCAGGACATGGATTATTTACGCCGTTCACACCCTGCCAAAGGTTGTCATTCTGAGGACTACGCCAGTCATAGTAAGGATCATCGGGAGCCAAAATGAAGTTGCTGTGCCCGGGTGTATCCGAGTTGCTCTGGATTGTGGTGGTGCCTGATGTTCTTATCTGATGTCCGTCAGCTGCCCTGCCCCATTGGTATAGATCACCATATGCCTGAGCATCGGTACTGCTGGTAGCAACGCGGCTTGCGCCTAGGTTACGGTCCATCCATTTTCTGCCGGTCAATGGGTTCATTACACTACCGAAAGGTGCTACCGGATTTGATTCAGAACTTGGCTCACTATAGCCATTGAAATTTTTTGCGGAAACTGTGAATGTATAGGTAATACTGGTTGAAAGCCCTTTTACAGTAATAGGACTTTCTGAGCCAGTAACAGTGAAATCACCCGGACTTGAAGTTGCCTTGTACCATGTAATCTCAGAGCCACCATTGCTTACAGGGGCCTTAAATGCAATAATTGCCTGAGCTTCTCCTGCTGTCGCTACCACGTCAGTTGGTGCACCTGGAATCGTGTTTTCATTTCTCTCGCAACTACTAATAACTACAAACGATATTAATAAAGAAAACAGAAAAAAGAACTTCTGGTTATACTTTTCCATAACATATGAGATTATAGGTCTTAACACTAAAAGAATTGTCCATTTGAAATCGTACAAATATCTAAAAGCATGATAAAGAACTTGATTTAATCAAATATACCTCTTTTTTCTTTTTCGACAGCTCAGGAATTACTATTAAACACCGGTCATTCTTTTGTATTGTCTTACAATACATTATGTTATTCTACGGGCCAGAAGATAAAATAAAAAAGCCCTGCCA
>CAZMSH010000030.1:9567-33068 GCA_964568875.1 uncultured Rikenellaceae bacterium
GGGAATTGCTGCCTTCAGCAGCGATTCCCAGTGGGGAGCTTAACAACAGAAAGCCTGCAGCGCAATGCGCTGAAAAACCGGGAATTGCTGCCTCCGGCAGCGATTCCCAGGGGGGGGTGCTTAACAAAGAACAACCCTGCCACGCTTTGCGTGGTATCAGGGTTTTTTGTTTCTTCGCCTTATTGAGCAAGCTCAGAAGCTCGCAACAAAAAACCCTGTGTCAGCCATTCGGCTGACCAGGGTTGTTCTTTGTAGCGAGAGCGAGAATTGAACTCGCGACCTCATGATTATGAATCATGCGCTCTAACCATCTGAGCTATCTCGCCGTTTTGAGGGTGCAAATATAAGATTAACTTTTTATTAATTCAAGACAGGTTTTTTCCTTTCAATTTTTTTTTTATATTGCGGGTAATAATCAATTACCAATGCCGGAAATTCCGATGAAAACACAATATGAACTAGAATATACCCTGAACTGCTCACCCAAGGTTTTATTCCCCCGGATAAGCACCGCAGAAGGCCTGGCCGAGTGGTTCGCCGATGATGTCTCAAGCGATGGTGACATATTCTTATTCACCTGGGATAAAATAGTACTGAAAGCCCGCCTGCTATGTGTAAAAGAAAACAGGATGGCCCGCTTTGAATGGATAGACAAAGATCAGGATAAAACCAGAAACTATTTCGAATTCAAAATAAACGTCGAGGAACTTACGGGAGACGTGGCTCTTCTGATAACCGATTTTGCCGAACCCGACGAGAAAGAGGATGCAATATACCTCTGGGACACCGAAGTACAAAGGCTTAAATCTGCCCTGGGTTCATAGCCTCAAACCACGGTATGATTTTTGACAAAAATCAAGTAGGTTTGTCAAAATTTTCAATCCCCTCATGAAGAAGGTAAATATCCTTGTAATTAAATCATTTATCGGCCCGCTGATACTGACCTTCTTTATCGTTCTCATCATCCAGATACTCCAGTTCCTCTGGCTCTATATCGACGAACTTGCCGGCAAAGGCCTCGAACTCGGCATAATGGCAGAGCTGCTCTTCCAGTTCACCCTCGTCTTCGTGCCTACAGCCCTGCCCCTGGCAATACTGCTGGCAGCACTCATGACTTTCGGCAATATGGGGGAACACCTTGAACTTACAGCAATGAAGTCATCAGGGATACCGCTGCAGAGAATCATGAGGCCCCTGATAGTGCTGATGGCAATGCTGGCGGTAGCCTCGTTCTTCTTTTCCAATAATGTACTACCCTACTCCAGCCGTAAAGCCCGTACGCTGTTATGGGATATCAGAAACAAACGCCCTGAACTCAATATTCAGGCCGGTTCATTTTATCACGGAGTTGACGGCTTAAGCATCAAAATTGGAGAAAAAGACCCTGAAACAAATCTTCTTAAACGAATACTCATTTACGACCATCGTGAAAAACGCGGCAACATAAGTGTAATATACGGCGATTCGGGGTATATGAAGATCACTCCCGACAAATCGGGACTTATTATGACCCTATACAACGGATACGCCTATAACGAACTCGAAGAGACGGGAAGAACAGATAGCGAAAGGACATTTCCTTTCCGCAGCGACTCATTTGAGGAACAGACAGTAGTGGTTGAACTTGCAGGATTTGATCTTATCAGAAGCGATGAAAACCTGTTCGGGTCACATGCAGCAATGCTGAATATAACAGAGCTAACCGAGCAGATAGATTCGCTTAACAAGAGATACCTTTTCAGGTTAAACAACGCATATATTGAATTCCTCGAGACCCAGATTTATAAAGGAAGGAATCATAATGCAATTCCCGCACCAGATTCTGTAATAGTGCCAACCATGGAAGTCTTTACTACATTCGACACGCTTGACACTCATCTCAGAAATGTTGTTCTCAGTACCGCCATTGAAAATGTAAGAGAAGCATCCAGGTTTATTGACCAGAAGTCTGATGCCCTCCATAATGAAGTAAAAAATATTAAAAGATATGAAGTAGACTGGCATAAGAAATTCACCCTTCCGTTTGCATGCATTGTCTTCTTCTTTATCGGGGCCCCTCTCGGTGCGATAATAAGAAAAGGCGGACTGGGTACTCCTTCAGTAATTTCGGTGCTGTTCTTTGTGGTCTATTATGTTATATCAATGTCAGGAGAAAAGCTGGTTAAGGAGGACCAGATATCTTCAATCGGGGGAATGTGGCTTTCAACATTTATCCTGCTGCCGATAGGCATAATGCTTACTTACATGGCAACTACCGACTCTGTAGTAATGAATACCGAAACCTATTCGCAGTTCTTTAAAAAGATCATAGACAGAATATCATCACTGACCGGAACCCGCTCTCAATGATATAAGTCATATAATTTTTAAGAAAACGGCAGCACATGATACTGCGATTTTTTATACTTTTGCCGGGCACCTCACAATAAAGGAATACAGCCAACAAGCTGTAACAGATCATAATAATGAAAGATTTCAGGTTCGACACGATTGAAGATGCTGTTGAAGAGATAAGACAGGGCAAGGTCATTATCGTAGTAGATGACGAGGACAGGGAGAACGAAGGCGACTTCATATGCGCGGCTGAACTCATAACACCGGAAATTGTCAATTTTATGGCCATGTATGGCAGAGGACTGATCTGTGCTCCGCTTCCTGAAGAGAGATGTGCCGAGCTTGAGCTTGAGCTGATGGTAGGCAACAATACATCCATTCATGAGACACCTTTCACAATATCAGTAGACCTGCTCAGTCCTCATACAACAACAGGTATTTCAGCTTCCGACAGGGCACTGACCATAAAAGCCCTCGTCGATCCTGACACTAAACCTTCTGATCTTGGCAGACCGGGTCACATATTTCCTCTCAAGGCAAAGTCAAGGGGTGTGCTGCGGCGGGCAGGCCACACTGAGGCTGCCGTTGACCTCTCAGTACTGGCCGGACTTCGACCGGGTGGCGCACTGGTAGAAATTATGAACGATGACGGCTCAATGGCCCGTCTCCCCGATCTCATAAAGCTATCTGAAAGGTTCGGGATAAAAATAATATCCATAAAAGACCTTATCACATTCAGACTCAAGTCAGATTCTATAATCGAAATAGGTGAAAGGGTAAAACTGCCAACCCTGTACGGTGATTTCGACTTCATTCCTTTCAGACAACTAAGCAATGGCCTTGAACATGCTGCTATCGTAAAGGGTAACTGGACGCGTAACGACACGGTGCTCGTCAGGATTCACTCAAGTTGCTTCACCGGCGATATATTCGGATCACTAAGATGTGATTGCGGACAGCAGCTGCATAGGGCAATGGAAATGGTCAACCAGGAAGGAGCAGGAGCCGTTATATACCTCAGCCAGGAAGGAAGAGGTATTGGCCTCCTGAATAAAATACGGACGTACAAGCTCCAGGAGGAGGGCCGCGATACCGTCGAGGCAAACCTTGAACTAGGATTTGCCGAAGATGAGAGGGACTATGGTGTAGGCGCCAGCATACTGAGAGAGCTGGGGCTTGGAAAGATAAGGCTTATATCAAACAATCCGGTAAAAAGGGCAGGTCTTGAAGGCTACGGAATAACCATAGTGGAAACAATTCCTTTAGAGATAGAACCAAATAAACACAACGAGTTCTACCTCGAGACCAAGGCAAGCAAGATGGGCCACAGCATTTCGTGCTATAAGATTAAATGATCAGAAAGGTCAATAGTATTTACTCTCAGTTCAGTTTCTTTCCTTTATCAGGATAAAAACCTCATAATGTCGCGACAGCTCCCTGAATAGTCCGGAAGCGGACATGTCATTCTCACGTGCAATATCTTCAAAAACCATGTCTACACTGTCAACCTGGTAGCCCAGCATTTTCAGATATTCAGAAACCTCTTCAGGGTCCCGGCGTAAAAGCTCCTTCGATATCTCCCTCAATGTCATCTCCTCGGCATGCGGCACCGGAGGCGTTCCATTCTTCTTCCCCCAGGTTCCCGAAATAGAATTGCCTAGTTCCATTACGGTGTAAACAGGCGGGGTCCTGGCTATCGTAAGCACAAAAACAATTAGGAAGGTTAAGATGGCATATATCATTTCCCGCTTTCGGTTCAATCCTATAGACACCCTTGACCTTATGTAAGAAAAGAAGAGCTTCCAGTTAAAAAGAAACAGGTGGAACACACCAAAGATGATGAAGAGATATGAAAAGAGAGTATGCAGGTCTTCCCATTGCTCCCTGCTCAGAAAAAGCATCTGCCATGCCGTCCAGCGCGCGATGCGACCGGGAGGTGCAACATAAAGCACTATTCCTGAGATCGTAATAACAAGGAAACTTAAAAAGAGTCCGAAGCTTACATAGCTGCGCCAGTAAAATCTCTTCCTCATTTATAACGTAAGTTGATAAACCACAAAAATAACATAATGGCAAGAATACCGAGTTAAAAAATTATAAAAGCGACCATTAACAGTTCACATAACATAATCGGAAAAACGTTAAAAAGCACCCTCATCTCTTCTGTTACACCCTGTTTTTTATTAGATTTGCTCCAACAAAGAGTAACCGATGAGCAAAAATCTGCGCATAGTTTTCATGGGGACACCTGAATTCGCCGTTGCAAGCCTCGGTTCCCTGCTTATGAATGGTCAGAATGTCGTGGGGGTAGTGACTACTCCTGATAAGCCTGCCGGAAGGGGAAGAAAGCTTTCACAGTCAGCCGTGAAACAATTTGCGGAATTCAGCAGGCTACCATTGCTTCAGCCGGAAAACCTCAGAGACAGCCTGTTCCTGGATGCGCTGAATAAGATGGCGCCAGATCTTGTCGTAGTGGTCGCTTTCAGATTCCTTCCTCCGGAAGTATGGAAAATACCGCCAAAGGGAACTATCAACCTTCATGCTTCTCTGCTGCCTCAGTACAGGGGAGCTGCTCCCATTAACCATGTGCTTATTAACGGAGAGCATACAACCGGGGTTACAACTTTCATGATTGATGATGACATTGACACCGGGAACATACTGCTCAGGGAAGAGGTCCCTGTTTTTGCCGGAGAAAACGCAGGAGACCTGCATAACAGGCTTATGCGCACCGGAGCCCTTCTTGTCAACCGAACGGTAGATGCTATTGAAGCAGGCACTGTAATGCCGGTTCCTCAAAGTAATTTCCTTAAGCCTGGTGAGACAATAAAAACTGCTCCTAAAATTTTTCCTCATAACTGTGTGATCAACTGGAATAGCGATGTGCTGTCAATCCATAACCTGGTGAGAGGGCTCTCACCTTATCCGTGTGCACGGTCAGCATTCAGAAAAGGTAATGAAATTATCACATTCAAGCTATTCGAAACTCAGGCGGAATCAAGGGAACATGACCTTAGTCCAGGCGAAATTGACAGCGACAATAAGCATTTTTTGCGCATTGCCTGCAAGGGAGGATTCCTCAATATTATCAGTCTGCAGCTGGCAGGCCGTAAAAGAATGTCGACAATTGAACTTTTGCGTGGATTCAGGGCCGGAGATTATTCCATTACCGATCCCGTTTCCTGAGATATCTCTGACACCAAATTCAGCGAAGATTCAAACGTCGGCCGGTCTCCGGTTCACTTCCCGGTACCATAAAATTCATCTCGTAGAGGTTTTGTAGCCTGATTGCATAGAGTTGTGAGACCTTATGCATCGTCTCCCCTTCCCTGACAACGTGATATCTGATTCCTGGTTCAGCCTTCCTCCTCTTAGGCTGCAGATAGACTGTAGCTCCGGGCTTTAATAGCGAGTCAACGGTAACTTCGTTGTATTTTTCAAGTTCCCATGACAGCAGGTCGAAATCACTCACCAGGGATTCATAACTATCATCCTCTCTGATGACTATGTATTCAACCCTGTTTTTTACCATTACTCGTGAGGCAGCTGCAAGAGAATATCTTGATCCTTTAGCCGTTGCCGGCCTAACAGACCCGTATTCCGAACCTGGCTGACCTGAGCTGCTACCGTATTCCGGTGACTCCTGTAACGGCACAGCCTTACCTGTATCAAAAAGGTAGAGTTTGTTCTCTTCTATCTTTCTGATCAGCATGTCAGCGTAAGCAGGATTGGTTGCATATCCGGCTCTCTGCAATCCGCGTGCCCACCCTTTGTAGTCATCGGACCTCAAAGAAAAGAGTGACTGATATCTTGATCCGTTTACAAGAAAATCTGAGTGGTCAAGAAACGACTCCTCAGGAGAACTGTACTTCCTGAAGCATTCGTTCCTTCTGTCATCATCATGGTAAATCACAGGGCCACGCCATGAATTATGACATTTGATGCCAAAGTGATTATTGGCAGAACGTGCCAGCCTGCTCCTCCCATGGTCTGATTCTATCATCCCCTGAGCCAGCTTAATACTGGCAGGGACACCGGTACGGTTCATTTCACGTACAGCGATATCACCGTATCTCTCGATATACTCCCTGGCTGCATGATTTCCAGGGACTGACTCCACAACCGTCCTGGTACTACGGCATGACGAAATTGCAAATGACAACAGCAGACAGATATAGAACCCCCGGATACGCATTTTTTGATAATTTGTGGCAAAAATAGAAAAATGATCCAATCAGTCAGAGGCATGAAACATTGAGTTTTTCAGATATTATTAACTTTCATATTTATAACAAGAGGATTATAACATCAGAATGTCGATGATCATTAGAATTTGTGTAAGTTTGGAATCTCAATCATCTGATTAGTAATGAAAAGAATCTGTGTCGAAACGGAAATATTTGAAACCGGCAATCCTGGCGAACTAAGCGCTGACGATCAGGAGCTTATCAAGATTGCCCTCAAAGCAGCAGGCTCTTCTTGGTCTCCTTATTCAGGATTTGCCGTAGGCGCTGCCGTCAGACTGGAGGACGGTAATATCGTATCAGGTTGTAATGTCGAAAACGCTGCCTTCCCTTCCGGAATATGTGCCGAACATAATGCTCTTTCATCAGCATCAGCATCATTTCCGGGAGTCGCACCTGTAGTAATTGCTGTCACGGCAATGAAGGCAGGTGTCCAGGTTTCCCTTCCGGTATCCCCATGCGGAAAATGCAGGCAGATAATAGCTGAGGAAGAATCACGATACAAAAGTCCTGTCAGAATAATAATGGCAGGAAGTTCGAAAGTGACAATAATAGAAAAAGGAAGCGACCTATTACCTCTGCTTTTTTCACACAAGGATCTTAGTCCTGACTTGCGCTGATAGTCAGCTGAAACCCGGAACCATGAATATTCTTTATATTCAGTGATGGGTCATCAGAAAGATATTTTCGTAGCTTGGTTATGTAAACATCCATACTGCGGGCAGTGAAATAATCGTCACTACCCCATATCTTTTTCAGGGCAACCTCACGGCTTATCAGTCCGTTGGGATTCTGTGCCAGCATCTCAAGCAACTGACCTTCTTTCGGCGACATTTTAATCTCCTTGTCAGCAATGGTCAGTATTCTCAGCTTTGAGTTGAATATAAACCTCCCGATCTCATAAACATCCTTCTCAGGCAGGCTCATCTCGTTGCGGGTAAGAATTGCCTTTATTTTGCAAAGAAGGATATCAGTATCAAATGGTTTGGTTATGTAGTCATCCGCTCCCGCTCCATAGCCTTTCAACTGATCCTCCTTAAGTTTTTTTGCTGTCAGAAACACAATAGGAACCTTCCCGTTTATCTTACGTATCTCTTCCGCAATAGTAAAACCGTCGACATTGGGTAGCATTATGTCGAGTATACAAATATCATATGAAGCTTTGCGAAAACGCTCCATAGCATACTTGCCATCATCGACCCATTCCACAGAAAAATCATTCAGTTCCAGATATGACTTAAGTACTGATCCGAAGCTCAGATCATCCTCGACAAGAAATATCTTCTGCTGCTTTCGTGCCATTTTTACTCCTCCCAGTTAAATGGTAAATAGATGTCAAATCTGGTTCCTTTTCCAGGTTCACTTGTAAGCTCAATAACTCCTTTATGGGCATCTACTATCGACTTGACGTAACTTAATCCCAGCCCGAAACCCTTTACGTTATGAATATTACCTGCCGGCTGCCTGTAAAACCTCTCGAATATCCTTGCCTGTACCGACTTTGACATACCCGCCCCCTTGTCGGAGACCGAAATTACCACCCCTTCGTCTCTGTTAGAAGTCGATATTGTGATTTCGGGCTTTTCAGGCGAATATTTATTGGCATTATCAAGAAGGTTATGCATAAGGTTGGACAGATGCTCTGCATCTCCATATATTACACTGTCAACTGCCTGCAGATTCAGAGCAATCACACCTCCCCTTTGCTGTATCTGAAACTCCATCACCTCCACGGCACGCTCAATGATGGAGTGGATTGGTACATCTCCGAATCTGAACTGAATATCGTGTCTGTCAAGTGAAGCGATCTGTAATATCGTCTCAACCTGCCTGTTCATCCGGCTGTTTTCCTTCTTTATCATTGATACAAAGTGCTTTATCCCTACTTCGTCATTTATTACCCTGGGATTGGTTATTGTATCGGCTGCAAGAGAGATAGTTGCAATCGGAGTTTTAAACTCATGGGTCATGTTGTTAATAAAATCTGATCTCATTTCTGAGATCTTCTTCTGCCTGATAATGAAGAAGAGACTCATGGCGAATGTTGCAAGTACAATCATCGAAAAAAGCAGAGAGCTCGCGAGTATCCATGACATACTTCCTGTAACAATGTCATACTTTCCTGGAAAAATAACGCTCAGTATAATGTCATCCTTTACCATCCTGCCCGGGAAAAGGGTGACCATATAATTGCTGTTAAGCAACAGATCTTTTCTGTCATGTGAATACTGCCCGCCTGATATGTTACCATCTCTGATAACAGCAAATTCATATGGCATTTTAATACCATGAAGGTTGAAGAATTTATTGAGTGTATAGCGTATCAGCCTGTCATCTATTTCAACCCTGCTCTCCCAGTCACTGAGCTCAGATATCATCTGGTCACTCAACTTCTGCAACTCGAGGGCTCTTGCCCGCAGCCACCTTACATAATCTTCATGCCCGACAACTATCCGCCTCTCCTGAGGATCGCCGCCTACCATCGAATCGCCGGTGTAATATCCGGGGGAGGTAACTATAATACTTACCGAGTCACCCTCGGGATACACCCTGTCGATCAGCACATCTTCCGTATCAACAGTATCGACTCCTGCTGAAGGGGGTAAAACCATTCCTGACCGGCTTGAAACACTTAAATTGAATCGATCATCAAAAACGGGAGAATAATTGCCAAGACCGAAAAGATCTGCTCCTTTGATTAATGAATCTCTGAAAATTTTCTCCCTTAATGAAAACTGACTGAAGAAGGATACCCTGCTCGATGACTCAAGGCTTCCCACAGCTGTATGCATTGCACTTATTACTGAGTTATCGAAATTCTCATTCCGTATCTTAATGGCATTTCTTACCCAGTATATCTGAACTCCTGTGATGCCGGCAAGAGACACTACCATCATAATAATCAGCCATGTAAACCTCTTCCTGTTCATAGTGCAAAATTAATATTTAACCATTTCGCATCACTAAGTTTAACGTTTCCTTAACTTGTTTTAACCGTCTGTTAACCTCCCGGCAGGATAATCAGCCTTATATTTGCATCAGTAAGTAATGAAACGCCAGGCTAATGTAAGGTTTTAGGTTAAGTTTTAAGGTTAGGTTTAAAAACAGGGTTACAACAGCAAGCAAATCAATTTCAATCAGGCTTTCATGTACTAATTCCAAAAGAGTCCTGCGCCCGCAGGGCTCTTTTCTTTTTCAATCATTCAATATTGCTGAATAGCTGCCTGAAGATTCCCTCAGGCAGCGGGGCGGTAATATCTATTTGTTCTGCTGAAACAGGATGTTTAAACCCTATCCGTCTTGCATGCAGATCGATGCATCCGTTATCATTGGAACGCCTGTATCCATATTTAAGATCACCACGCACCGGGCATCCTGCCGTTGCCAGCTGGCACCTTATCTGATGATGCCGGCCGGTATGAAGATCCACCTCCAACAGATAATAGCTTTGTGACCTGCCTATAATCTTATAGGATAATGAAGCCTCCTTTGCACCCTTCACCGGTTTGTCCCAGGCATATGATTTATTCTGCTTTTCATTCTTTCGCAGAAAATGACGTAACTCTCCTTTATCTGATGGCGGACTCTCTTTTACTATCGCCCAGTACGTTTTGGTAATCTCCTTCTCTCTGAACATCCTGCTCAGCCTTGTCAAAGCCTTTGACGTCTTTGCATAAAGAACTACGCCGCTAACCGGTCTGTCAAGGCGGTGTACCACACCCAGAAATGCATCCCCGGGTTTATTATATTTCACCCTCAGGTAATCCCTTATCCTTCTGTCAAGAGTCTCATCACCGGTCTTGTCTCCCTGAACCAGATCGGACCCCCTCTTGTTAACTGCAATAATGTGATTATCCTCGTATAATATTTCCACTTTCCAGGCCCCTGTTTAATACTGTTCTTTTTCGTTCGGGAACTCACCTGATCTTACATCCCTGATATATGAGGAGACAGCATCAGAAATCTCTGCATAGAGGTTATGGTACCTTCTCAGGAACCTTGGAGAAAACTCCTGCGTAATGCCAAGCATATCGTGCAATACGAGAACCTGTCCGTCTACATCCGGTCCGGCACCAATACCAATGACAGGTATATTCAGCGACGAAGTAACTTCACCTGCCAGCCTGGCTGGTATCTTCTCAAGGACCAAAGCAAAAATCCCGCTCTCTTCGAGTCTTAGCGCATCCTGCTTTAGCTTTTCAGCTTCTTCGGTGTCTCTGGCCCTCACAACGTACGTACCGAACTTATGTATCGACTGAGGGGTAAGTCCGAGATGACCCATAACAGGAATACCGGCTGAGAGTATTCTCTCTACCGATTCAACTATCTCTCTTCCTCCTTCCAGCTTAACAGCATGAGCACCCGTCTCCTTCATAATCCTGATGGCTGACGCAAGCGCCTGCATTGAATTCCCCTGATAGGTTCCGAACGGAAGATCTACCACTACCAGTGCTCTTTTCACTGCCCTGACTACAGAAGCAGCATGATATATCATATTGTCAAGAGTTATTGGAAGGGTAGTCTCAAAGCCTGCCATAACATTTGAAGCAGAATCACCCACCAGAATAATGTCTATCCCAGCAGAATCGAGTATTCTTGCCATAGAATAGTCATAACCCGTAAGCATAGCTATTTTCTCGCCCCTGAGCTTCATTTCAAAAAGCACATGGGTGGTAACCCTCTTAACAGTTTTGTGTACCGACATGAATTCAGTATTAAATGTTAGTGGGACAAAGCTACGAAATGAATCTGATAAAAGCTGACACCCTTAATAAAATCAGACCCGACATGGTCAAACCAACTGTCGTTTTGTCATACTCAGATGGCCTGTTCGTGTTGTATTCGCTTTGACAATGCCATATTTTCATCATTTCGCGGGAGTACCGCCTCATGGCATAATGATTGATCAACCCAGTCATATCTGAATATAAAATCTTAAAATACAAAATAACATGGGTAAAATAATCGGAATTGATCTGGGAACCACAAATTCATGCGTTGCTGTAATGGAGGGAAATGAACCGGTTGTAATTCCCAACAGTGAAGGGAAAAGAACCACTCCGTCAATAGTCGCTTTTGTAGAAAACGGTGAGAGAAAAGTCGGTGATCCGGCCAAAAGGCAGGCAATTACCAACGCTACAAAAACCATCTTCTCCATAAAGAGGTTCATGGGTGAAACCTTTGATAAAGTCACGAAAGAGATCGAACGGGTACCGTACAAAGTAATAAAAGGAGATAACAATACTCCAAGGGTAAAGGTGGAAGACAGGCTCTACTCACCACAGGAGATTTCCGCAATGGTACTCCAGAAGATGAAGAAAACGGCTGAAGATTACCTGGGGCAGGAAGTTACCGAAGCGGTAATTACCGTTCCTGCATATTTCAGTGATTCGCAGAGGCAGGCAACAAAAGAGGCAGGAGAGATAGCCGGACTTAAAGTCAAAAGAATAATAAATGAACCTACCGCCGCTTCTCTGGCATACGGACTGGATAAGAAATCTCAGGATCTCAAAATAGCAGTGTTCGACCTTGGTGGAGGCACTTTTGACATTTCAATACTTGAACTTGGTGACGGTGTGTTCGAAGTAAAGTCAACCAATGGCGATACACATCTCGGTGGTGATGATTTTGACCAGGTAATTATTGACTGGCTTGCAGAGGAATTCAAAAAGGATGAAGGTGTTGATCTTAAGAAAGATCCTATGTCCCTGCAAAGGCTCAAGGAGGCTGCTGAGAAAGCCAAGATCGAACTGTCAAGCTCTACCCAGACTGAAATCAATCTGCCATACATAATGCCTGTAGACGGTATACCAAAACATCTCGTAAAAACCCTTACAAGGGCTAACTTCGAGAAGCTTGCCGATAAGCTTATCCAGGCAGTTGTTGGGCCATGTAAAAAAGCACTCAGCGACGCCGGCCTTCAAACATCAGATATAGACGAAGTATTGCTGGTTGGAGGTTCTACCCGTATACCGGCCATTCAGCAGGTGGTAGAGAAATTCTTCGGCAAGGCTCCTTCAAAAGGAGTTAATCCTGATGAAGTGGTAGCCGTAGGCGCCGCCATACAGGGAGGTGTTCTTACAGGCGAGGTAAAGGATGTTTTGCTGCTTGATGTAACTCCTCTCTCTCTTGGTATTGAGACAATGGGTGGTGTCATGACTAAGCTTATTGAGTCGAACACAACAATACCGACAAAAAAGACAGAAACATTTACAACCGCATCTGACAATCAACCCTCTGTTGAAATACACGTGCTGCAGGGTGAACGCCCGATGGCTTCAGGGAATAAAACCATTGGCAGGTTCCATCTCGACGGAATACCACCTGCACCAAGAGGTATACCACAGATAGAAGTAACATTCGATATTGATGCTAATGGCATATTGAATGTCAGCGCGAAAGACAAAGGCACAGGCAAAGAGCAGAGAATAAGGATTGAAGCCTCATCGGGACTCACTGATGATGAAATAAGAAGGATGCGCGACGAAGCCAAAGCAAATGAAGAAGCCGATAAACAAGCAAAGGAAAAAGTTGATAAGATCAATGCTTCTGACAGTATGATATTCCAGACTGAAAAGCAGTTGAAGGAGTTCGGAGATAAGCTGCCGGCTGATAAAAAATCCGCTATCGAAAACTCTCTGGCAAATCTTAAGGAAGCACATAAAAGTCAGGACATCGATCAGATCGACAAAGCAATGGCTGAAATGAACACTGCCTGGCAGGCTGCCTCTGAAGAGATGTATAAGGCAACACAGGGTCAGCCTCAGGAACCTGGTGCGGCTCCTTCAGATCAGGGAGAAACCAAATCACCGAATGATGAGGTGACCGATGTAGACTTTGAGGAAGTTAAATAGTGATAATAACCCTGAATAGAGATCCCGGAGCATTCCGGGATTTTTTTTACCTTTACATTCTCTAATTTCTGACCCCGAAAGATGAAAGTATATCTTATAGTGATACTTGTTTGGATATTAAGTCCTGTGGTTTTCTGTCAGCAGACAGACACCATTAATATCACCGACAAAAATGGTAAAAAGCAGGGCCACTGGATAAAGAGAGACGAGGCCGGTACTATACAGTATGAGGGTTTTTTCAAAGATGACAAACCTGTCGGGGAATTTAAACGCTATTATGAAGACGGCACAATCAGATCTCTGATGTTCCATCAGGAAGACAATCCGGAGGTTAGTGCCAAATTCTACCACCCAAACGGATTCATTGCTGCTGAAGGAAGCTATATTAACCAGAAAAAAGAGGGCGTTTGGAAATTCTTTTCCCTGAATACTGAAGGATACCGCATCTGCGAGGAAAACTACTCCAACGATCTCAGAAACGGACCGTCAACAAAGTTCTATAAAAATGACATAATAGCAGAAAAACTGACTTATGTCAATGATATACGTCACGGAGAATGGACCCAGTACTATGTAACAGGAAATCTCTGTATCAAGGCAAATTATGACAACGGTAAACTAAATGGCAGCTTCGAGGTCCTTTATGCCAACGGCAAACCTGAATATATCGGTGCATATAATAATGATGTAAGAGACGGACCGTGGAAAATATTTACCGAAGAAGGGAAGCTTGAAATTGAATTGGTCTATAAAATGGGAAGCCTCGACGATCCCCGCGTTGCAGAAAGAGAAAACGCATTCCTTGACCTGCTTGAAAAAAACAAAGGGAGAATATCAGATCCTGAGATCACAGGTACAATCTGGAAATAATATTCTGAACAATGAGCGACAGGTTGTCACTAACAGCCCTGCAAATGCTTATCAGGGATTCAATAGTACTGGCTATGCCGGGAAGCTATTGGGTGACAGCAGAAATTGCCGAACTAAAGGAAAACTATGCAGGGCACTGCTACCTGGAACTTGTTGAGAAAGATTCTAAAACTGATAATGTTAAAGCAAGGGTAAGGGCAATTATTTGGTCAGCACGGTACAGAATGCTGAAACCCCGCTTTGAAATGACAACAGGAGGCTCCCTTACAGCAGGGCTGCAGGTGCTGATGAAAGTCACCGTCGATTATCATGAACTATACGGACTAAGCCTGAATATAAGCGACATAGATCCGGCCTACACGATGGGTGAGCTGGCAATTCGACGTAATGAAATTATTCAGCGACTCATGGAAGAGGGCGTATTCAGTATGAACAAGGAGATGGAATTCCCAATTCTACCCCAAAGAATAGCTGTAATATCTTCTTCATCAGCAGCTGGATATACTGACTTCTGCAAACAACTGTCAGGCAGCCCGTATGGATACTATTTCTATACTGAACTGTTCAATTCTCCGATGCAGGGTAAAGAAACAGAGCAGGGGATTATAGGTGCACTCGATAAGATATCAGGACGTATTAATGATTTTGACCTCGTGGCAATATTGAGAGGAGGAGGCTCTACTACAGACCTGCAATGGTTTGACAATTACTCAATAGCCTTTCATATTACCCAGTTTCCATTACCTGTTGTTACAGGTATTGGCCATGAAAAAGACAATTCAGTAACTGATATGGTAGCATGGAGGTCCCTAAAAACTCCGACCGCAGCTGCCGTCTTCATAACTGAGAAAATGCATGAGACAGACATCTATATTAAGGAAATGGAGGGATCACTCCAACTGCTTGCAAAGGAAATATTGAAAGAGTATTCAGCTATGACAGGCGACTATGCAAGAAGAGTAATACCTTCAGTATCAGGGATGGTTGCACAGATCAGAAGCGATATTGCCTCCATGTCAGTGAAACTGTCAGGCGCTACTTCAGGTTATATAAAAAATGCCGGTATTAAAATAGCTGTAAGCATATCAGAACTCAAAAAGAATAGCAGGTATTTGTCAGACACCACCTCGGCAAAACTTGAAAAGGAAGCATCAGCCCTGCAGTCAGCCGTCCCAAGGCTTATAGCCAGGTACCGCGAAGTGGTAAATGCCCGGGAAATTCAGATTAAACTGGCCGATCCGGTGAATATCCTAAGAAAGGGCTTTACAATTACTGAAAGCAGCGGCAAAACCGTGAGAAACTCTGATCAGCTTACCAAAGGAGATCATATCACTACCCGTTTTCACGACGGAATTATTGAAAGCAGTGTGACCGAAAAACGAAAAATACCCACAAAATATGACAAAGGAAGAGATTAAATTCAGTGAAGCTATGAAGGAGGTTGAACTGATACTTGGAAAAATGGAGAGAGGCGAAATGGAAATTGATGAACTCACCGAAAGTGTAAGGCGGGCATCTGAACTGATTAAGATCTGCCAAAAGAGACTTAAGGCCACAGAAGAGGAAATTGAAAGCATTTTCAAAGAAGACCAGAAAAAGTGAGGCTGGCAACTCATTCCATGTTACCAGCCTCAAACTTCATTACCCTAAACCTAAAGTCCAGAAAACAAACTACTGTTTCTGATGCAACCTTCAATTATTTAAACGCAAATTGCCACGAAAAGTTACATAATATTTCAGATTTATGCTAATTTTTTTTATTTTTCTTACTCAACACCCAAAACATCCTTAAATGCCTTCTTAAATGTCTCCTTGGGTAATGCCCCTGCAGCCATCTGTGGCTGACCGTCCAACGGCACAAAAAGCAGCGACGGAATACTCCTTATCCCAAAGACAGCTGCAAGTTCCTGCTCTGCCTCAGTGTCAATCTTGTAGACGTTTAACTTACCGTCATACTCATCAGCCAGCTCCTCAAGTATCGGAGCCACCATTTTGCAGGGACCGCACCAGTCAGCATAGAAGTCAATTATACAGGGCTTGTCTCCCTCAAATTTCCATTCCTTGTTGTTCTCGTAATTAAATACTTTACTGAGAAATGTCTCTTTTGTCAAATGTTCTACCATTACTTTTTTTTTATTATATAACCGATTAATTTTCGAGTTGTTCAACGGATATGTCAATAGCCATACCAAAAGACCAATTGAACGACAAGTTACGCAAAATCACCTCAAAATTGTAACTTTGTCATGAATTGAGTACATATTGTCATATTTATATATGAACATACCGTTAAACAATCATATATTCAAAGTAATTTCCAGTGTACTTGACGCTGAAGGAACCAGGGGCTACGCCATAGGGGGATACATACGTGACAAATTGCTGGGAAGAACCACCAGGAGTAAGGATATAGATATTCTTGTCGTTGGAGATGGCATCACTATTGCAGAGAAGGTCGCGAAAGAAACCGGCAGCAGGCAAAAGGTAACGGTGTTCAAAACATATGGCACTGCCATGTTCAGGTACAGGAATATTGAAATTGAGTTCGTTGGTGCCAGAAAAGAATCATATTCCAGTGATTCGAGAAAACCTTTCGTTGAAGCAGGAACACTGGAAGATGATCAAAACAGAAGAGATTTCACAATAAATGCACTCGCCGTAAGCCTGAACAGTGAGACATATGGTGAGCTGACAGATCCTTTTAACGGACTAAAGGATCTGAGAGACGGAATAATTAAAACTCCTCTTGAACCGGGTAACACATTCTCAGACGATCCGCTCAGAATGCTGAGGGCAGTCAGGTTTGCCGCACAACTCGGCTTCACGATAGAAGCCGGCACCCTGAAATCGATAACTATAAACAGAGAAAGAATTAATATAGTCTCGGCAGAGAGAATTTCCACCGAACTGAATAAAATAATTCTGAGCGACAAACCATCCTACGGATTTAAGCTGTTGGAAAAGACAGGACTTCTTAAAATCATACTTCCTGAACTTGACGACCTTAAGGGCGTTGAAATGGTTGAAGGCAAGGGACATAAGGACAACTTTTATCACACTCTGAAGGTACTTGACAACCTGTGCATTAAAAGTGAAGACCTGTGGCTTAGATGGGCTGCATTACTTCACGATATAGCCAAACCCCGGACAAAAAAATTCACAGCTGAAACGGGTTGGTCATTTCATGGTCACGATTATCTGGGTGCAAGAATGATACCTGCAATATTCAGGCGACTTAAATTACCCCTAAACGAGAAAATGAAGTATGTTCAGAAGCTTGTCGAGCTGCACCTCAGGCCAATTGCATTGTCACAGGAAGAGGTAACCGATTCGGCAGTACGGCGTCTGCTTTTTGAGGCAGGCAACGATATTGACGACCTTATGATGTTATGCGAGGCTGATATTACCTCAAAGAATCCCGAAAAGGTGAAGAGGCATCTGGCAAACTTCTCACTCGTAAGAACAAAGCTTCTCGAGATAGAAGAGAAGGATGCCGTCAGGAATTTCCAGCCACCGGTTGACGGTCTCGAGATTATGGAGACATTTGGCATAGGTCCTGCAAAGGAGGTTGGTATCATAAAAGAGGCGATAAAGGAAGCCATACTCGAAGGTATCATCAGCAACAATCACGAAGAAGCAAGAGAGTATATGTTTAAGGTAGCTGATTCCATCGGGCTGAAGCCGGTCAAGGACAGATAATCAAATTCAATACCAGACTACCATTTTAACAGGAAGATGATCACTATAACCTCCTGCATATCTATAACCATCAAATGCAGGAAAAGGCTTGAGGCCGGGATAAACAACATCTTCGATAAGAAGGAAGGCAGGCGAATGAATCAGGCATTTCTCAATATTAAAATCCGACCAGCCCTCTGCCATGGAAGTTGAAACGATAATATGATCAAATATCTGCCATACTCCACGGTATTTGTAAGTGCCTTCTCCCCTTTTCTCAGCAGCTGCCAGAAGATTGACAAAGCCGGCACTGCCAAAAGATGTAACCTCCTCGTCCGATGGAGTACTGTTGAGATCACCTGCAATAACGATAGCTGTTTCCCGGCCGTCAGCACGAAAAACTGAATCAGTAAATTCGATTATGTAATCTGCCAGACTCTTTCTGGCTTCCATGGCGGCCATCACACCTCCCCTTCTTGAAGGCCAGTGATTAAGCAGCAAGTGCAGTGGCTTGTTTTCGATCTGCATCTTTGCATATAAAACAGGCCTTGTCACCCCAGGGGAGTCGCCGGGAAATCTCTCAGGATATAGAGCCGCTGAGCTTATCAGAGTGAAAACTTCCCTGTTGTACAGAAGACATATATCAATACCCCGGCTGTCTTTCGAATCAAAATGCACAATACCATAATCATACCGGCTTAAGGGTGTCAGACTTACAAGCGACCCTGCCACACCGATATTTTCAATCTCGCATAATCCGATAAGGGCAGGTGGAACTGTGTCACCTGCCGACAATATAACCTTAGCCACAGAATGAAGCTTCCTGTAGTACTTAGTATATGTCCATCGCCTCGCCCCATCAGGCAAAAACTCCTGGTCATCTGTAATGGTATCATCAATAGCATCGAACAGGTTCTCGGCGTTATAAAAAAGAAAAGTAAAACTCCGGGAAGCAGTATCCTGTGCATAAGTTGTAAACGTTGGTGCAGAATGCACAATACCATTTGCATATGCCTTCATGAAAATTAAGGCAAGTGGTATTACCGGTATCAATATTCTGACAAGGTATAACAGCTTCACACAAATGCAGCTTACATCATTGCCACGTGACAATGATGTAAATTTAGGCAAACTGCATTAATAATTCAAGATTAATATCTGTTGATCCACCTGTAACGTCTCGGACTATCGCCAAATTTTGCTACCAGGGTTATCTCATGAGATCCGAAACTGTAACTTCTTATATCGGTGAGGGCAAAATCAAATGAATAAGCAAAATAGAACCTGTCATAGCGCAGACCCGTCATCAGTATAACAGCGTCCCCCGTGCGATATGAAAGTCCTGCCCAGAAATCCTCCTTAAAATAAAGTCTTGTTGTAAGATCCATCTGCATCGCCTTAAAGACCAGATCTGACGTCTTTATCAATGCTGAAGGTTCTACTATCCAATCACGGTTCGGTAATCGTATTTTCGCTCCTCCGGTGAGAAAGAAATGCCCCATCTCTGTACGGTTATTATCGCTATCATTACCCAGGAGCAGTGAACCCCTCAGCAACTGTGACATGGCAAAGCCAACATAGTAGTTACGGGTAGTAAAACTGGCGCCAAAATTGAAGTCGGGTATATATACTACCTGATCATAATTATTAAGGAAATCATCGTCAAGGTCAAACAGGAGGGCCCCCTGGAGATCCATTGCAAACTGGTAGGCAGTCGCAGCAAGACCCAAAGAAAGCTGGTTCTCTGCTCCTACCGGTATATGATAGGCATAGGCAGCCTGGAATCCGGTTCTGCGAATTATGCCATTATTGTCATTAAAGAAGTAACCACCCAGGCCTACTCTCCCTCCTTTTGTAGGTTTCATCTCCTTATGTCTCACAGACGTAGATCGTGATATGTAACTGGTCTGAAGTATCCGGGTCTGAAAACTCAGAGCATATGTACTCGGAGAATTATGAAGTCCCATCCATTGCTCACGAGCTGTCAGGTTAAACGTCGAATAGCCATCAGAACCTGCATATGATGGATTTATGAGGAATCCGTTCATTATGTACTGACTGTACATCGGAACCTGCTGTGCCTGAACCTGAAGGCATAATGCCAATGGCAGCAGGAAGATGATAAGAAATTTCAGAGTTCTCATTTTATGTTGCATCATATCTTTCTTTTATCTGACTATTGTAATTACACCGGTTCTTGGAGATGATCCGTCTTTAAGATCAAGTATGTAATGATACGAGTCTGTCGGAAGAGGTCTGCCCCTTAGTTTACCGTCCCACGGATTTGCTCCGGCATTCCTGGTCTGATAAATCCTCCTTCCCCATCTGTTAAAGACTGTCAGTTCTGCATCGGGATATAGTTCAATGTAACGTATTCTCCATACATCGTTCTTTCCGTCATCATTAGGTGTAAATACGTCGGGAATTTCAAGACAACCTATACCGGAGAAGCCCACAACTACAGTCAGGTTGGCACTGCAGCCATTTGCATCAGTCACCACTACCGTATATGTGCCATTGGTTACTGATGTCCGGTCCTCACTGGTTGACCCATCATTCCATATTACACTATACGGTGAGGTGCCTCCGCTGATTGTAAGATCGATGGTTGCATCAGTTACATCCGGGCAGCTTGCATCGGTGGAACTTGCAGACAGGACCAAAGCCAATGGTTCAACAATCATCACCGTGCCGGTAGCAGTGCATCCATCAGCATCAGTGACCGTTACGGTATAACTACCGGCAGCCAGACCTGTTGCGGTGGCTGCAGTCTGTTCCGGTGTCGTATTCCAGGAGTAGCTATATGGAGCTGTCCCTCCTGAAGCTTCAGCTGTGGCAGTGCCGTTAGCTTCTCCAAAACATAATACATCAGTGCTGGTTATATTTACGGTAATCCCTACCGGAGGCTGAGTAATTGTAACAGTTGAAGTTGCAGTACAACCGTTTGCATCTGTCACAGTTACCGTATAAACGCCAGCAGCAAGATTCTCAGCTAAGGCAGCTGTCTGAACGGGATCTGAATCCCATGAGTAACTGTAAGGTGCTGTACCTCCCGAGGCTTCTGCCGTGGCACTGCCGGTTGCCTGTCCGAAGCAAAGGACATTCGTCTGTGAAATTATGGATACCGTTAACGGTGTTGCCGGTTCATTGATAGTATAGCCTTCTGAAGCTACACATCCGTACGCGTCAGTAACAACCACGCTGTAGATACCTGCAGAAAGTCCACTTAAATCTTCAGTTGCAGCTCCGTTGCTCCATAGGAAAGTAAATGGCGCTGCCCCTCCGGTAAGTGATATATCTATTGTACCGCTGGCCTCGCCATGACACAGAACATCTGTAACAACGGCTGAAATAACCGGAGGCGTGCCATATATGGCAGTCACAGGGCTGATTGTAAAGCATCCCTCAGGCGTCTCTCCCTTGATGTAATATACCCCCGCCGCCGCAGTTTCAGGAGTAGCATATGGCAACGTAGCAAACTCATCAGTCCAGTAAGTGAGAGTGATTCCTGGTGTGGAACCTGCCGTTATCGTGGGATCTGTAAGGTCAAAGGTCGCAGGGGGACATACGGGGTTGGGGTTGGTTATGATCAGAACAGGTACGGGATTGACAGTAATTACACCTGTAGCTGTAATTGTACCACATCCTCCTGTGAGTGTAACTATGTAATTGAATGCACCTGATTCCAGTGGTGTTCCACTTATGGTAACGACATTGGCCGCCCAAACTGCTGTAACGCCCGAAGGCAGACCTGAAGCAGTCGCTCCAGTGGCTCCTGTCGTAGCGTACGTAATGTCTGTAAGAGCCGAATTCATACAGAGTGTCTGATTATCAGTACCAGGAGCAGAAGTGATTGATATTGTACTTTCGGGAAGGACAGTAATAGTTCCGGTTGCAGTAACAACTCCACATCCTCCTGTAAGGTTTACAGTATAGCCAAATATTCCCAATTCAGTCGGTACTCCGGCGATGATAAGTGTATCAGCCAGCCATGATCCTGTTATTCCGGCTGGTAAGCCAGACACCGTTGCCCCTGTAGCCCCTGTAGTTGCATAAACGATCTCAGCAGAAGACTCATTGATACAGGCCGAGAGATTATCGCTGCCTGCAGGTGATATCAGTGTTATGGTATTGTCAGGTGTTACATTGATGATTCCGTTTGCGGTGATGACGCCACATCCACCGGTAAGGGTCACAGTATAGTTGAAGATACCCGACTCTGATGGTGTGCCGCTGATGGTTACTGCATCAGCAGCCCAGAGGCCCGTAACACCTGCAGGCAAACCGGTAAATGTAGCCCCGGTAGCACCTGTGGTAGCATAGGTTATTGCATTCAGCGGAGTGTTGATGCATAGTGTCTGATTGTCACTGCCGGCAGGAGAAGTAAGAGCTATAGTATTATCAGGTGTAACGGTAATGGTACCGTTGGTTGATACTAACCCGCATCCTCCCGTTAGAGTAATTGTGTAGTTAAAGATGCCCGACTCTGCAGGAGTGCCGCTGATGGTAACCGCATCCGCAGCCCATAATCCGGTAACACCCGAAGGTAATCCCGTAACTATTGCACCCGTAGCTATGGTGGTTGAATAGGTCAGTATGCCCAGAGGAGTGTTGATACACACAGTCTGATTATCACTGCCCGCAGGTGAAGTGAGTGTTATGGTGTTGTCAGGGATAACCTCAATGGTGCCGGTAGCTGTAATCAAACCGCAGCCCCCGGTAAGGGTCACAGTGTAGTTAAACACACCCGACTCCGTCGGAGTGCCGCTGATAGTCACTGCATCCGCGGCCCAGATACCCGTAACACCTGCAGGCAGGCCGGTAAATGTCGCTCCCGTAGCTCCGGTGGTTGAATAGGTTATTGCATTCAGCGGAGTGTTGATACAAAGCGACTGGTTGTCACTGCCTGGAGCTGAGGTAAGTGTGATAGTATTGTCAGGTGTTACATTGATGGTTCCGTTTGCGGTGATGATGCCACAACCACCTGTAAGGGTAACAGTATAGTTGAATATGCCCGACTCTGAAGGTGTGCCGCTTATAGTTACTGCATCAGCAGCCCATATACCCGTAACACCCGCAGGCAAACCTGCAAATGTGGCTCCCGTAGCTCCCGTGGTGGCATAGGTTATAGCATTCAGTGGTGTATTGATGCAGAGTGTCTGATTGTCACTGCCGACAGGCGAAGTAAGAGATATGGTATTATCGGGTGCAACAGTAATGGTACCGTTGGTTGATACCAATCCGCATCCTCCCGTAAGAGTAATTGTATAGTTAAAGATACCCGACTCTGAAGGTGTGCCGCTGATAGTTACTGCATCAGCAGCCCAGATACCGGTAACACCTGCAGGCAACCCTGCAAATGTAGCTCCCGTGGCTCCCGTGGTAGAATAGGTTATCGCATTCAACGGAGTGTTGATACAAAGCGACTGATTATCGCTGCCAGCCGGTGAGGTAAGTGTGATAGTGTTGTCAGGTGTTACATTGATGATTCCGTTTGCGGTGATGACGCCACATCCACCGG